>CANDAG010000021.1 GCA_947382625.1 uncultured Lachnospiraceae bacterium | reverse complement strand
ATCCAGATTATTTGTTCTGTTTTCAAAGTACTTAACTAACTGACATTGTTTCACACGTACGCCAACAGGCCGCCCGGACAGAGGCAAAGTCCTACGTCACCGCGCTCCCGCTCTACAACAACGTAGCAGTACTAAGCTCGAAAAAACCTCGCTAAGTACTGACGTTGTTGAAAGGGCTCCTTAAGGGCTTTGCCTCTGTCCAGGCTGGTGTTCTGGCATGCCTGTGAAAAGTAACCTTTTTGATTTTAACATTAAATAACATCCCTGCAGGTGTTTACAAATTTCCACAGAAAATATATACTATCATCATAGACAAACTCAAAAAGACAGATAGACGGAGAGCAGGAAGATGAACGGGATTGTAAAGGTTTTAACGGGAATTCTGGGAGTATTGGCGATAGCCGCCTGCATTACTACAGCGGTGATCATTGGCTATTCCATGTCCAGGCAGGAGGAGAGCACAGAGAAGGCAGAGGTGTCCTCTGATGCAGGAGAACAGATACAGGAGCAGACGCCGGAAGAGATGCCGGAGGCTGCCGTACCTACGAAAGCGCCGGAGACAGACACCGCACCGGAGGCAGCGCCGACGCCTGAGCCTGCGGCAGTCAGCGCAGACCATACCCATGACTACGAGGAGGCCGTTGACAAGAAGGCTAACTGTTATCAGGCCGGCCGTGTGAAATATACCTGTAAGGAGTGTGGGGATACTTATTATGTTGATGTAATGTCCACAGGCCATGTGGCAGGAGGGTGGGAGATTACGCGCAAGCCCACCGCAGATACCAGCGGCCTTCGTGTAATGAAGTGTATTTATTGTGATGAGATCATAGCCCAGGAAACCATCGAAGCAGAAAAAGAAAGCGACTCTGAGGAGGAGGACGAGGATCTTGATCTTCCCCATGTGCATCAGTATACGGCGCAGACAGAGAGAGAGCCCAGCTGTATCCTGGCAGGGCTTCGGAAATACAGCTGTAGCTGTGGAGATTTTTATACAGAAATGATACCTGCCCCCGGTCATGTGGCTACAGACTGGGATGTGGCAGCAGAAGCCACCGAGAAGAAGATGGGAACAGAACAGAGAACCTGTACGGTCTGTGGTGTGGTGCTGGATTCAAGGCCTATCAATAAACTGACGCCCAGCCCTTCGGCAAGTCCTTCTGCCAGTGCAGCACCATCAGCCACGGCTCAGGGCAGTGCGGCGCCGTCAGCATCGGCAGGGGCAACCTCGCAGCCTACGGCAACGCCTTCAGCAACTCCTTCCCCTACGCCGCATGTCCATGAGTATCAGTCCTATGTACTGAAGGAAGCCAATTGTTCGGAACAGGGGATCCGTTCTTTTATCTGTACCTGCGGCAGCAGCTATGCGGAATCCATTGAACGGGACTTAAATAACCATAGCTACCGGGCAGTGGTGATACCGCCTACCAGGGTGACTCAGGGCTACACAGCCTATACCTGTGTCCGATGCAATTACAGCTACTTTGATAACTACACGCCGGTAATCGGCCAATAAACCCAAAGCCGTCACTTTGAAATGTTCCAGCTGTGCGGTTGGAGCATCCAAGGCTGCTCCAACCCACCTATCCATTCGCAAAACCCGTGCTAACGCACTCTTGCGTCTGCTAACGCAGCCACGTTTTGCTCATTAATAGGTGAGTTGCTAATCCAACATCGCATTTGCATTGCCATAAATGGCATGCAAATGTGCTGTCGGATTGCAACCGCACAGCTGGAAAATTTTACACATAATCCCTCCCGCCTGAACATATCATAAGGCAGGAGGGATTAACTATGTATGCAGACCAGAATACGGCAGAAGTGATCAGGCATTTGGAAAGCAGCAGGGAAAAGGGGCTTTCCGGGCAGGAGGCGAGGACAAGGCTGGGGCAGTATGGCCCTAATCAGCTGAAGGAACAGAAGAAAAAGGGCGTGATCGCGCTTTTTGCGGAGCAATTGTGCGACCCTCTTATTTATATTTTGATGGCAGCCATTGCCATTTCTCTTTTTCTGGGGGAGGCAGGAGATGCGGCGATCATTGCGGCGGTGATCCTGCTCAATTCCATAGTGGGTGTTGTTCAGGAGGACAAGGCCCGCAAGGCTGTTGAGGCCCTGAAGCAGCTTTCCAGTCCCAGGGCGCTTGTGCTACGGGATAGCAAAGAACAGGAGATCCCAAGTACTCTTTTGGTACCCGGCGATATTGTTTTTTTGGAGGCAGGCAGACAGGTACCTGGGGATCTGCGGCTTTTGGAGGCCGTTAATCTGAAGATCGAGGAGTCGGCCCTTACAGGAGAGTCTGTTCCGGTGGACAAGACTGCAGGGGAATTGCCCCGGGGAGAAAAGGGGATCGGAGACCGGCTCAATATGGCCTTTATGTCTACCACTGTAGCCTATGGCAGGGGCGTGGGAATTGTAACCGGCACGGGAATGGATACGGAGATCGGAAAGATCGCAGGGCTGATCGGGACGGACAGCAATGAAATGACACCGCTGCAGAAGAGACTGGCGGATATCGGAAAGCTGCTGAGTATCGTTGCGGCGGCAGTATGCGCTTTTATGTTTCTGGTGGCTGTGCTGCAGAAGCGGGATGTGGGGGACATGCTCCTTACTGCTATTTCCCTCGCAGTAGCGGCGGTGCCGGAGGGGCTGGCTGCCATTGTGACCATCGTGCTTGCCCTGAGCGTATCGAGGATGGTGAAGGTGGGGACCATTGTGCGGCGGCTTCCTTCGGTGGAAACCCTGGGGGCAGTCAATACGGTGTGTTCTGATAAAACAGGTACATTGACCAAAAACCGCATGACGGTAAAGGAGTGTTATGTTGGCGGGCGTATCCTGGCAGCTTCGGAGCTGGACGGGGAGAGAGATGCTCTTTTTCTGGAGGGATGTATCCTGTGTAATGATGCGTCAGTGGGAGAAAACCGGATCGGGGATCCCACAGAGCTTGCTTTGCTTGATCTGGGGCTTTCTCATGGGATTGAGAAGAGCAGGCTGGAGAGACGCTTTCCGCGGATTGATGAGAGAGCCTTTGATTCGGACCGGAAGAGGATGACCACGGTACATAAGGGAAGCTCGGGAAAGATCGCTTATATAAAAGGGGCAGCCGATGAGATGATCGATCTGTGTCAGAATGTCTGGATGAACGGCAGAGAAATGCCTTTTTCACCCAAAGCAAAGGAAGGGGCGAAGGCCGCGGTGCAGGAGATGGCGGGCAGAGCCTACCGGGTACTGGCGGTTGCCGTCAAGAGAAAGGGAGATCTGAAGGACGAAAAAAATATGGTCTTTACGGGTCTTGTGGGAATGATCGATCCGCCAAGGGAAGAGGCGAAGGCGGCAGTGGAGAGCTTTAAGAGGGCTCACGTGGATACGGTGATGATCACCGGGGATCATGTGGATACCGCATTTGCTATCGCACGGGAGCTTGGTATTGCAGAGGATAAAAGGGAGTGCATGACCGGAGCGGAGATTGACAGGATGGGACCGGAGGGGCTTTCAGAGCAGGCAGAAGGAATCAGGGTATTTGCCAGGGTTTCGCCGGAGCATAAGGTGCGGATCGTGGAGGCCTTAAAGGCCAGAGGAAAGATTGTGGCGATGACTGGAGACGGGGTCAATGACGCGCCTTCTCTGAAGGCTGCAGACGTAGGGATCGCCATGGGAAAAGAGGGGACGGACGTGGCAAGGAATGCTGCGGATCTGGTTCTTACCGACGATAATTTTGCCACCATAGAAAAAGCCATGAAGGAGGGCAGGGGAATTTATGAGAATATCCGCAAAACCATCTTATTTCTGCTTTCTTCTAATTTTGGAGAGATCATTACCATGCTGGCGGCGGTTTTGGCAGGATTTCCCGCGCCTTTAAAGGCAAGCCATATTCTGTGGATCAACCTGATCACCGACTCTCTTCCGGCGCTTGCTCTGGGCATGGATGAAAATGACGGGGACGCCCTGATGCAGGAGGCTCCCCGCAAAAGCTCCGAAGGCCTTTTTTCTCATGGAGGCTTAACCACCACCCTGTGTTACGGGGTAGTGATCGGGCTGATCAGCCTGCTTGCCTTTCTTACGGTTCCTTACGGGGAGCTGCTAAGGCAGGGCCTTCCGGTTTCGATACGGAATCTGGAAAAAATCCTGCGCCTGCCCACTGTCTTAAATCAGGCACAGACCCACGCCTTTACAGTGCTTGGCATGAGCCAGCTCATGCATGCGGTGGGGATGCGGGACACCAATAAATCTATTTTCCGGATGAATCATCTGGAAAATATCTATATGCTTATGGCCTGGGGGGCCGGGCTCATCCTGCAGGCGCTGGTGACGGAGGTCCCTTACTTTGTAACACTTTTTGGGACCAGCCGTCTTAGCCTTTCGGAGTGGGGAACCCTTGCGGCCCTTTCCGCAGTGCCCCTTCTGGTGCATGAGCTTTTGATCCTTTCTCACTCTATGGAGCAAAAAAGCAGCGGATTAAACAAGACGCAGGAAGGCAAGAACCATGAGAATGGCGCCCCCCAGCCAGGCGAAGCCATGTGAGCTGCGGGAGAGCATTCTTCCGGCGAAAAGCCCCAGCTTCAGAGCCAAAAAATGAATTGCAGTTGTGAGCAGCAGTAGTATAATAGAAGGTAAGGATACCGTTCCGGTGCAAAGGCCGGCCGAAATATTGTCAATGGAGAGGGCAAGGGCAAGGAGGGCCCCCTCCCGGCAGGAGAGGACGGCCTTATCTTCTTTATTTATTTTTTGGGAGATCGTCCCTGTCCGATGAAGACCCGGCAGGGCATCATAAAATTTATACAGGGAGAGCAAAAACAGGACGGTAAAGGAAATCCCTCTGGTCAGGGATTCCGGGATAAAACCCATCAAAAAATTTCCGGCAAGGAGGGAAGCGGTGAGCATGCTGCCGGATAAAAGGGCAATGACCATCAGGGACAAAAAGGGAACCCGAACCTTTTCTATCCCATAAGAAAAGCCTGCGGCAAACGCGTCCATGGAGAGGACAACTACCAGTAATATGAAAAAATAATAAGAAAATGTCATATTATACTGCCTTTAGCGTTTGCTATATCTTATTCCGGCATGTTATAATTGGTTTACAATATTTTTGTTTTACAGGAATTTCTTCCTGAAATTAAAAAATATGTCATACAGACGGAGAAAGGTAAGAGGATCACATGGAGAACGAAAAAGTATGCGTCCTTACAGGAGGGATAGGAGCCAAAGAGTATTCTGTATTGGAGAAATATGCCGGTCAGGGCTGCAGGATCGCTTTTATGGACACAAATAAGGAAATGGGACATAGGATCAAGCAGGAGCTTGAGCATCTTTATCATGTAGGAGTATTCTTTTTTCATGGGGATATAAACAGCGAGGAGGACAGAGATATTTTCTTTACGGCGGTGAAAGAAATGTACGGAAGGATGGATTATATCATCTCTGCAGGTGTCATAGTGTAGCAAAAAGGAGGGAGAAGGTATGAAGCTTATTTTTGTAGGGGCGACCCATGAGGTAACGGGGAGCTGTCATTACCTTAATGCGTGCGGGAAACACATTCTGGTGGATTACGGCATGGAACAGGGGCTGAACGTGTTTGAAAACTGCGAGCTGCCGGTTCAGGAGTCCCTGATCGACTATGTGCTGCTGACCCATGCGCACATTGATCATTCCGGTATGATCCCCAGATTGACGGCCAGAGGCTTCAGGGGACAGATCTTTGCCACAGAGGCCACGGCGGATCTGTGTAGCATCATGCTCAGAGACTGCGCCCATATCCAGATGCAGGAGGCAGAATGGAAAAACCGTAAGGCAAAGAGAAGCGCGGAGGTTGCGCCCCACGAGCCGGTCTATACCATGGAGGATGCGGATGCGGCGATCCGGCGGATCGTGCCCTGCCTGTATGGCCAGGAAATCGAGCTTTGCGAGGGGCTGAAGATACGCTTTACGGACGTAGGCCATCTGCTTGGTTCGGCCAGCATTGAAGTGTGGGCCACAGAAGGGGATATCACCCGCAAGATCGTTTTTTCCGGGGATATCGGAAACAAAAATCTTCCGCTGATCAAGGATCCTACCTTTACGGAGGAGGCGGATTATGTGGTGATGGAGTCCACCTACGGGGACAGGTATCACCCGGGAGAGCATCCTGATTTTGCAAAGGAGCTGGCGGCCATCGTGCAGGAAACCTTTGACAGGGGCGGGAATGTAGTGATCCCTTCCTTTGCGGTAGGTCGTACCCAGGAGATCCTGTATTTTCTGCGGAAGATCAAGGCGGATCATATGGTGACAGGCCACGGAAATTTCCCGGTTTATGTGGACAGCCCTCTGGCAGTGGAGGCCACCAATATTTTTCATAAGAATGAAATGAGCTGCTTCGATGAGGAAGCAGTGCGTCTGGCCAAAGCCGGGATCAATCCTATTGCATTTCCGGGATTGTCCCTTACCATTACCAGCGAGGAATCCAAGGAGATCAACTTTGACACGGTACCCAAGGTGATCATCTCGGCTTCCGGCATGTGTGAGGCGGGCAGGATCCGCCATCATTTAAAGCACAACCTCTGGCGGGAGGAATGCACCATTCTTTTCGTGGGGTATCAGGCAGTGGGAACCTTAGGAAGAGCTCTTGTGGAGGGAGCCAAAGAGGTGAAGCTTTTTGGAGAGTCCATTGATGTACGCGCTTCCATCAAGGGGCTTGCAGGGCTTTCGGGCCATGCGGATAAGGACGGACTGATCGAGTGGGTAACCGCTTTTAAAGAAAAGCCGAGAAGGGTGTTCGTGGTACATGGTGAGGATTCCTCCTGTAAAAATTTCGTGGAATGCCTGCACACAGAGTATGGTCTCAAGGCCTATGCTCCTTACAGCGGCACAGAGTTTAATCTGTTGACAGGCAAGTTTGAATACGAGGCGGAGCCGATTCCTGTAAAGAAGAAGGTAAGGACAGTTTCCGATGTCTTTACCAGGCTTATGGCGGCTGGCCAGAGACTCCTTGCGGTGATCCGCAAGAATGAGGGCCGGGCCAATAAGGATCTGGCAAAGTTCGCAGATCAGGTAAATTCCCTTTGTGATAAGTGGGAGTTATAGGATAATGACAGGGAGCAGCGTTTTGCCCGGTATAAGGGCGGCTGCTCCCTGTTGCTTAGTTATAGTGAAAGACAAAAATTTTTATTTTTGGCGTTCACTGCGCCGAGAGCTCCAGTGCAAATCCTTCCGCATAAAAGGCTTCCTCCATATCCACTAAGGAGGTATCCACGAAGATGCAGGAGTCGGACTGTGTAAAGCTTAGTCGGACGCCGGTGCGGATGGCGGTGACCGAAAGAACCCTTTGAGCGGCCGAAAGCTTTAACCGCTGAGGGAGCACGGTATGCTCCTGATACAGATAAAAGGCGAAGACGGTATGCTCCTTTTGGGTGTAGCACAGCTCCGGCTCCGTGTAGGGGGAGCAAATGTGCGTATTGTAGATCCCATTGCCAAAAACAGACAGCCACCGTCCCAGTTCCTTCAGGGAGGCAACGCCGGGGGCAGGAAGAGCGCCGTTGGGCTGGGGCGCAATATTTAAGGCCAGGTTTCCGCCTTTGGCCACAATATCCAGCAGCAAATGTACCAGCTCATGTCCGGTTTTGAAGGTATCCGTGTAGATAAAGGTAAACCGGCTTCCAAGGGTGGTACAGGTTTCCCAGGGAACAGGAAGAGCTGTGTCGGGGACGGTTTTTTCCGGGGTGATGAAATTTTCATAAGGGCCTCCCGAGGTGCGGTCACAAAGCAGCAGGCCGGAATTTTTTTGGCGGAGCTTTTGGGCCAGATCATCCAGCCGGATATCCTGATGGCGGTTATCGGGATGCACCCATCCGCCGTCCAGCCATAGAACATCCAGGGGACCGTAATTTTCGCAGAGTTCGGTGATCTGGGTATGGGTGTATTGCACGAAATTCTCCCACAGCTGAGGATATTCCAGCGGGTCATAATTGACATTGCAGGTGGGGGCGCTGCCGAAGGCTTTATGCCAGTAGAAATCGCAATGCCAGTCCGGTTTGGAAAAATAGGCGGAGATCCCAAGCCCTTCTCTGCGGAATGCGTCAAAGAGAGACCGGGTGATATCCGCGTAGGGATGCGCGGAAAAGGGGCAGGACGGATCGGTGATCTTATAATCAGTGGTTTTGGTGTCGAACATGCAGAATCCATCGTGATGCTTGGTGGTAAAAAGCAGATATTTAAATCCGCATTCCTTTGCCAATTCTGCCCACTTGTCAGGCTGAAATCGGACCGGATTGAAGGTACGATTGGCGTTGATATACTGTTCTTTGAAGGTGGGGATATCCGTCCAGTCCACTTCCGATTGAGACCATTCCCCGTCGCCGTCTGAGAGAGGCCAGGATGCGTAGGTACCCAGCTGACAGCCGGGAGCCCAGTGCATCATCAGGCCAAGCTTGAGTCCCATGAAGCATTCCAGTTTTTCTGCTACTTCTTTTTCTTTCGGGGCAACGTAACGGTCAGCCGCCGTGTAATTGTGAATGCCCTGTTCTACAACTTCTTTTCCCATAAAAACCTCCATAACAGTAAATATTTTTATATCCGGATTATAAGGGGCAAAGAGGAAGAAAAGAAGACGCAAGAATTTAGATAGCCCTCAAAAACAGGGGTTATCTAAAAAAATGGCAACAAAAAGACAGACCTTCTGTACATAGCGTATGCAGTCTGCCCTTTGGTCCTTCTGTTATACAGGACTGTTATCCTGAGAGAGTTCCTTTTTGTATTCGCCGGGAGTCATACCCATGGTCTGTTTGAAGCGGCGGATAAAGCTGCTCACATTGATATAACCTACCTGAAGGGAAACCTGCTGCAGAGAGAGGTTTTGACGCAGAAGCCGGGTGGCCAGATCCATTTTCAGCCGGGTGGTATAATCCAGAACGGTGACGCCCTTGTTCTGCTTGAAAAACCAGCTTAAATAGCTGTTGGAAACATGAAAATGGTCGGCCAAAAGCTGCAGGGAAAAGGCAGGGTCCGTATAATTCTCTTCTATATAAGAAGCAATTTTGTCAGCGTCCAGATTTTCCTCCTGACCTGCATGCTCTGTCAGGGGGACATTCATACCGCAGGCAAACAGAGCGCGGAAGGATTCCTCTAATTGCGCCGCCGACTTTATTTCCAGAATATCCTGTATGGAAAAGGGGAGCTGCATGGTATCGGGACAGGTGATAAAAAGCTGTAGCAAAAATTTCCGGCGTATGCCCAGGGAAAGACGGTCGCGCTCCATATCGCAAAGAAGGCTTTCTCCCCAGCTGGCCAGTCCCGCACTGTCTGCGGTAGAGAGACAGTCATTGATACGGCTTAACAGCCGGTCATAATGAGGCTGGGAAGGGCCGGCGCTCTCAAAGTCCTCCCAGGGGTGCCCATGGGAGGAATGCCACAGATAGTGCAGACTGAGTACCTCGGAGTAGACATTGTGGATGTCAAGGATACGGGAGGCCGGTCTGCTGATAAAAACAGGGATGTCCGCCAAGCCGGTTTTGCCGGTGGGAAGCTCCTCATGGGCGCCTGCAAGCCAGACGCCTACATCGTCGGCTTTATGGACATAGTAGCTGTAAGAAAGTGTCACATGGAAGCCTGCGGCCTTGGAGAGCAGGGGCTCCATATCCGCATTGGTCTGGTCGGAGGGCAGGAGAATGCAGTAGTGGTACGGGGCCTCAAATTCCATCATGCTTTCTTCACACTGGATGATAAAATCATTTTCGTAAAGGTAGCGTCCTTCTGCCAGAGCGTAGAGGATTTCATGCTGCCGAAGGGGGATGATCTCCTTAAGCCGTCTTTCGTAGGAATCGGTAAGGCTTGTAAGCTCTTTGTTTTTGCGGCGCCAGACGAACAGAACCAGCAGGGTGCCCAGAACAAACAGGGCAGAGAGCAGTGCAAAGACCAGATTCCGGAAGGCGAGAAGGCGCGAAAGAGTATGGCGGCTATCGGCGATGCCTACCAGATTGACAATGCCGGGAAGAAGGGGCTTATAGGTATAAATGAAGGCATCCTCTGCATAAGAGGCAAAAGGCTCTTCATCTGCCAGAAGGATTGCCTGCTCCGGAAAGGTCTGCAATTGCCCGTCGTATTCCGGATTAGGATTGAAAGCATGAAAATCCGTGTCGGTGAGATAGAGGTATCCTCCACTGCCGCTACTGCCCAGGAACAGGTTAAGTCTTGCTGTATCTACAAGAAATGCCATCATTCCGCAGGTGGATTCTCCTCTGGCACAGGGAAAACAAAAGAGAATATAGGTACCTGCCTGTTCTGTTTCATTAAGACTGCCAGGCAAGCCGGAAACCGCAAAACAGCAGGCCGTATCTGCAGATTCCAGAAGAGAGGAGACCTGTCCGGCCTCGTAATCGGAAAATTCCAGATAGTGGTAAAAATTGTCTCTTGTAAAGCTGGTCTGTCCCGAGTAAACGTAGGGACAGTTGCGGTAGATCATGAAAATATCCTGTACGAAATCATAGGAAAGAATAGTACGGTTGAGCAGGCTGATCAACTTGGAAGCGGTACTGATCTCTGTTTCCAGATTGACAGGATGGCCGAATCCGGAATAGGCAGCGGCAGTTGCAGCCATGGAGAAGGACTCCAGCGTGTTGGAGAGGTTGTAGCTGGCAGTGGATACCCGGAGGCTGTGATTGGACTGCAATTCTTCCTGAATGATCTTGTCCGAGATTCTGAATACCCCGGAGGAGATGCAGGCGGCCGGAATCAAAAATACAAGGAAATAGGAAATAAGAAGCTTAAACTGTCGATCAGACAGTACTTTTTCTTTCATAGAGAACTCCTTTCTGAAAACATATCCGGAAGGACTGAAATTTTGGAACTGATAAAAGTATACAGAAATTTAGTTGAATATGCAATTCTTGAAGTGAGGGAATCTGAAAAAATGTATAAAATTCTTGTGCATTTCCAAAACATTTTGGGTATGTTAACCTAGTGCTATCGATACACAGGAGATGTGCATCGGCGCGCAAAGTTAAAATGCATTTTAATCAATAAGTCAGCCCGAGGAGCGTGGCGGCTCCTGAAAGGTAACCACAGGGAAATAACGAGGAGGTAAAAGTACATGAGAAGAAATACGACAAAATGGATGTCTCTCGCTCTTGCGGGAGGATTGACAATGTCTTTGCTGGCAGGGTGCGGCGGATCGGCAAAGAGTGTGGAAGACGGTGTGCCGGAGACGGAATCCCAGGTACAGGAAGCAGAAGAGGTTGGAGAAGCTCCTTCCTATATTAATGAGACCGGATATCCCATTGTGAACGAACCCATCGAATTGAATGTTATGGTGGGAGTGGGACCTATGAACGGTGATTTTAATGAAATGCCTGTGTTTAAAGATCTGGAGGAAAAAACCGGGATCAAGATCAATTTTGAGCAGGTCTCTCCCTCGGCGTGGACAGAGCGAAAGAATCTGGCTCTGGCAAGCCAGGATATGCCGGATATTATCATAAGCGGGATTGGAGGTATGTCGGATTCGGAGGTTAACAAGTACAGCAGTCAGGGGATTTTTGTAGAGCTTGGCGATTATATTGAAAAGTATGCTCCCAACTTTAAGCAGCTTCTTGCGGATAAGCCGGATCTGGATGCAGTGATCCGTAATCCGGAAGGAAAGATCTACGGTCTGCCCTTTTATCAGGAGCTGGTTGATGAAAAAATTCCGGATAATCTTTTCATTAACAAAAAATGGCTGGATACTCTGGGGCTTGATGTTCCGGAGACTACAGAGGAATATTATGAAGTACTAAAAGCATTTAAGACCCAGGATCCTAATGGGAACGGGATTGCAGATGAGATTCCCCTTACCTATAGAAGCAACCAGCGTAACACAGGTGAGTACTCTTTGTTCGGAAGCTTTGGCATAGTGGATAATGAACAGCATTTGATGATCAATGATGGAAAGGTATTGTTTTCCCCTTTGGAGGAGGGGTATAAAGAAGGGATCCACTATTTGAACCGTCTGTATACGGAGGGGCTTATAGACCCGGAGGTATTTACCCAGGATCAGTCTCAATATATTGGAAAAGGGCAGGCGGAAGAGGAAATAGTAGGCAGCTTTATTATTTTTACCGATGAGAACTTTGCGGGTATAGAACGGGCATATAACGATTATGTGGCGTTGGCTCCTCTTAAGGGCCCTGAGGGGGATCAGCTGTGGAACAAATATGCTACCGGTTATGATGTGAATGCTTTTTTGATCACCAAAAATAATAAATATCCGGAAGCTTCCATTCGATGGGCAGATGAATTTTTCACGGTGGAGACATCCATGCAGGCAATTTATGGAGAAGTAGGTATCAACCTGGAATACGAAAACGGGAAATATAAGATCATGGATCCTCCTGAGGGATTATCTGTAAATGATATCCGTTGTAAAACATGTCCTGCAGCTTATATATTTGGTATGGTGACTACAGAAATGATCAACAATATTGAATTCCAGGAGGATACGGCCCGCAAGCTGGAGCGTTGTAAGCTCTACGATCCCTATACTCCGGAGGAGATCATACCGATGCTTCGTCTGCCCCAGGAGAAGCTGGAGCAGAGGGCAAATATCTTTACCGATCTGACCAATTATGTGGCAGAGATGAAGGCGAAATGGGTGACCGGGGAAATGGATGTGGATGAATCCTGGGAAGAATATGTGAAGACTCTGAAGGCAATGGGAGCAGAAGAGTATGTACAGATTTATCAGGAAGCCTACGATGCTTATAAGGCACAGTAACCTGATCAATAAGCTGGCCAGTGAAGCGTGATAGCGTTTGACGGGAAGTAAAGGCCGCCTGTGAAGGAAGGGGCGGCCTTTTTGTGAAAGAACAGGGCGGAGAGCATCCGTCCCGATAAAGGAGGTTTGTTTATGGGGAATCAACAGACAGGAAAAAAATACTGTCAAAAGAAAAAACGTCTGAGTGTACGGGTCAAAGCCTACTGGCAGTTATATGTTTTGATCTTTCCGGCAGTGCTCTATTTTGCTGTTTTTTGTTATGGACCAATGTATGGCATACAGTTAGCATTTAAAAATTATAATGCATTAGACGGCATTACCGGCAGCGCATGGGTAGGATTTACACATTTTACCCGGTTTTTCCGCAGCTATCAGTTTGGGAAGCTTTTGAAAAATACATTATCTTTGAGTATCCTGCAGCTGTTGCTCGGCTTTCCGTTGCCCATTATACTTGCACTTTGCCTGAATTATGCAAGAAATATGAGGTTTAAAAAGGTTGTACAGACCATTACCTATGCGCCCCATTTTATTTCAATCGTAGTGCTGGTGGGAATGCTTAATATTTTCTTCTCAGTCAATGGAGGACTGGTCAACGGATTGATCACAGCATTGGGAGGGGAGCCGGTTCTTTTTATGGGAAAAGAGAAATATTTCCGGCTCCTGTTTGTGGGATCTGGTATCTGGCAGAATATGGGATGGAATGCCATCATCTATCTGGCAGCATTAGCAGGGGTGAACCCGGAGCTGCATGAGGCGGCAGTAGCGGACGGAGCAGGCAAGCTGCGCCGGGTATGGCATATTGATCTGCCGGCAATACGTCCTACGATCATCATTACGCTGATCTTAAACTGTGGACAGCTAATGGGTCTGGGGTTTGAAAAGGCATTTTTGATGCAGAACAGCTTAAATCTGGGAAAATCGGAGATCATAGCGACTTATGTGTACAAAATCGGCCTGCTGGATGCACAGTATGGATTTGCAACTGCTGTGGGACTTTTTAATTCTGTTATCAACCTGATACTTTTAGTGACGGTCAATTATATTTCAGGCAAGCTTTCGGAGACTTCGCTCTGGTAAGGGGCCAGTAATATGGAGGTGCATATGAATATTAATTCACATAAATTTTCGGCTCAGTCTGCCGGAGATAAAGCGTTTGACATTGTCAATCATACGATTCTGATTCTGGTGGCTCTTGCAGTGTTTTATCCTCTCTATTTTATTGTGATCGCATCTTTTTCGGATCCGGCGGCAGTGGCTTCCGGCAATGTGAGCTTTTGGCCAAAGGGCTTTAATCTGGATGGCTATGTAAAGGTGTTCGAAAACCAGAAGATCTGGCTGGGCTACCGCAATTCTATCTTTTATACGGTAATCGGAACGGCAGTCAATCTGGCCCTTACTATTATGGCAGCCTATGGACTGTCCAAAAAGGGACTGCCGGGCCAGGGAATATTGATGGGGCTGATCACATTTACCATGCTTTTTTCCGGTGGTCTGATCCCGACCTACCTTCTGGTGGATAAGCTTGGGATCAATAATTCCATGTGGGCGCTGGTACTTCCGGGAGCAGTGAGCGTTTATAACCTGATCATTGCAAGAAGCTATATGGCCGAGAATATATCGGGGGAGCTGGAGGAAGCGGCGCGGCTGGACGGCTGTTCGGATTTCAATCTGTTCTTTCGGATCGCACTGCCCCTTTCCAAGCCCATCATCGGCGTGGTGGTGCTGATGTATGCGGTGGGGCACTGGAACGAATATTTTAACGCTCTGATCTATCTGCGTGATCAGGCGCTTTATCCACTGCAGGTTATTTTGCGGGATCTGCTGATCCAGACAGAGCAGGCGGCCAATATGGGCGGCGACGCCAGTGTTATGGAAATGCAGAGAGTTGCGGATATGCTCAAGTACGGAGTGATCGTTGTATCCTCTCTTCCGGTATTGTGTATGTACCCGTTTATCCAGAAATACTTTGCCCAGGGCATGATGATCGGCTCGCTGAAGGGCTGAGCAAAAGCGTATCAAACGCCGCCAACGATGGCAGAATGGAGGAAAAATGGAAATAGCCTGTACGCTTGTGGGGGATATGTACCGGGGAAGCTATGGAAATTATAATCCATGGACAGTCCCCTTTGAACAAAACCAATCCGCAGCCCTGTGCTGCGGTCAAAAGGACAGGGCTTCGTTCCAGCTGCTGTTATATTGCCATGAGGATATGATGGTCACGGTGGACAAAGCGCCTGCCCTGCATAAGGTCTGGCCGTTTCCGGTCTGCCGGATCGACTGCAGTCTGCCGGGAAGTGAAGACTGTAAGGTCAGTCTGCAGCTGGTGGAGGATGTGCGGGATGATGACGGTAATTATAAAGCGGAGATTCTGCTGCGGGAGACCAGGAAATATCAGGAGAGGCTGCGGACAGGGCAGATATGGATCGAAATTGAGACCGGAGCCGGAATGGCGCCCGGTCTGTACGAGGGATATGTACGGGTCTGGGGATGCCGGCTCTTTGAGGATGAAGTACCTGTATGCAGCCTGCCCTTTTCTCTTCGGGTGCTTCCTGTGGTTTTGCCTGCCGGGAGCGGTTTTTTCCTGGATATCTGGCAGCATCATACCTCTCTGGCCAGAACCTACGGTACAAGGCTGTGGGGAGAGGAACATTTTGTACTGATGGGACGCTATTTGGAAGCTTTGGCGTCCCTGGGGCAGGGAGCGGCAACAGTGATCGTCTCCGAAGCGCCATGGTCCGGGCAGTGGTCAGCCTGGTACCGCACAAATCCTTCCGATGTTTTTGAATATAATATGATCCGGGTGACGAGGGACAGAGAAGGGGATTTCCACTATGATTTTTCTGCTATGAACCGCTATATCCGTCTTTGCCTGGAAAAAGGCGTGGATCAGGAAATCGAGATTTTCGGCTTGTATGGGATCTGGACTCTGCCGGATGCAGGACTCGGAGGCGTATTAAAGGATGGAAAGGAGGCTATGCGCGTCCGCTATTATGACGAAGAGAGCGGATGTATGCGGTATATTCGGAAACGAAGAGAGCTGGACGATTATATACGTGCCATTGACCGTGAGCTTTTTGAAAGAGGATGGGCCCGCCTGGCGCAGGTGGCCTGTGATGAACCGGCAGATGGGGCTGTATTCAAAAAGGAATTGGATCACCTGAAAATCCTGATGCCCCATGTCCGTTTTAAGGTTACGGTCTGCAGGAAGGAAATGCTGGAAGAGGAATATGCAGACATCTCGGATTATGTGGTGAATCTTCCGCTGTTGTTGCAGGATAAGGATTTGGCGCTTCGACTTCGTGACAAATATCGGCTACAATATTATACAGCCATAGAACCGCCTCATCCCAACACATTTTTGAGCTGCCATCCGGCAGAAATCCGTTTTCTGCCATGGCTTTCCGTTCTGCTGGGGACAGAGGGCTATCTGCGCTGGGCGGCCTGGCTGTGGCCGGAGAAGGCCTTTGACTGGGAAAGCTATCATTTTCAAAAATTCAGGGCAGGGGGAATGCAGCTTGTTTATCCTGGAAAAGACGGAAGGCCGCTGTATAGCCTTCGCTATAAACAACTGCAGAGGGGAATCCGGGATTACCAGATCCTGAAGGCATACGAAAAAAAGACCGGAAAGGCCGGTGCGGCCCCGGAGCTGGCACAGAGGCTTCTGCGTCTGCCGCTTGAAAGAATCCCGGAATGCAGGCAGGCGGAGGAGTTTATGTGTCTGGAGCAGAGTCGGTTTGATGAAATTACGGATGCATTATTGGAGGAGCTTGCAGACTTGGAATGATGCAGATTTCGTAACTGTGAAGCGGTCGGCCGGACCGCGCGGTAACATATGTTACTGTGCGGTTGACAGAAAAGGCAGAAAATTGAAAAACACTTGCGGCTGATCAGAAGATATGCTATAGTAAGCCTACTATAAAAAATAACACATCATCTATTTCTAAAATTCCGTGGTGTGTTCCATCTTTCTTTTGTGTATTTCCAATGGAGCATGAAGGAAAATCTTGAGTTCCGGCTTTTCGCCACTCATTCAAAGCAATTTTATTAAGGAAGTGCAGGCAGGCGAAAAGGGTTTCTCCTGTCGGCAGGTTGAACAGGAGGAAAAGGATGAAGGAAAATGACAGGCAGATAGCAAACAAAACAGACAAAAAACGTGATATCAACAGTAAAATGGTATTAGGCAATCCTATCTTGTGTGCTCAATTTTTGAGAAGGAATGTAGATATCCCATGCTTGAAAAATGTGCAGCCAGAGGATATTGAGGATGTGTCGGAGCGGTATAGACCTTACCTTGGTACAGAGTTTGAATCCGATACAGTGAAAAGGATACGGATTCATGATGTGAAGATGAAAGATAATTCTGACCAGAGGACTACATCTGACCGGATGGACAGTCAGGCTTCAGAGAGTAACCGGTTACAGGAACCTTTGTTTGTGGTTTCATTGACAGAGCATAAAAGCCGGGTGGATTATGACGTGTCAATGCAGCTTTTGAAATATATGTTGTGTATCTGGTTGGATTACAGCAAAGAAATGAAGGCGCAAAAGGCAGGAGTATCGGATCGCAAGGGCTTTCGTTACCCTGTTATCATTCCGGTTGTGTACTACGAAGGGAAGGCACCGTGGACGGCAGATCGTCAGTTTCGTTCCAGAATCTTTCAAGGAGAATTGTTTAAGGATTGGATACCGGACTTTACCTATGAAGTGGTCAGACTCCATGATTATAGCAATGAAGAATTGCTTGAACGGGGGGACGAAATGTCACTGATCATGCTCTTTAATAAGATCCAGGATGCAGTAGACGTTTCGGAGTTCCTAAAGCTCCCCCAGGAAAAGCTGGATGAGATGGTAAGGGATACTCCAGAGACAGTCATAGATGTCATCGTTTCAGTAATGGAAAGCCTGTGCTCAAAGATAGGAGCCACGGATAAGGAAACACAGGAATGTGTAAGCAGAGTGAGGGAACGCAGGATGGGATATCTATTTGAAAATATGGAAAAGATGAATATTCAGGAAGAGAGGCGTAATACGGCAGAGGCCAGGGCAGAAGCAGAGAAGGCCAAAAGAGAACTGGAGGAAGCGAAAAGAGAAGTTGAGGAAGTTAAAAGAGAAGCTGAGAAATTCAAAAGAGAGGCAGAGGAATCCAAAGATTCCGCTATCCAGTCAGTTATCAGGATTTTGCAGGGATTAAATAAGTCCCGGGCTGAGATTATTCAGAAAATAATTGAAGAATTTGGGCTGGACAGGGAAAAAGCTCAGCAAAAGGTGGATATATACTGGAATGATGTCACTGATTCCTTGTAATCCTCTGTCTATAGTCCCTTACAGACAATTAATTTGAGAACCGTTCTATTTTCATAGTTTCTGAGTACCGCGGGCTCTGCCCGTGGTACTGTGCCAATAGGTAGTTTAGAAATTTATTTCTCGATTTTTCTCCAGGTATTACGATAGCTTCATTGCGACTGACTCAAAATCATGGCATCTTAATTCATCAAGTATTAATTGCAAGATAGAACTAAATTTTTTCACATCATCCTCATATTCATGAGTACAATAGATCATCACACTATCGCCAATCCATACGCGGGCTGGGTAATAATAGCCTGTTTCGCTCACTATAACGATAGATTCACCGGAATAAATCTATAATTTCTTCACTAAAATCTTCCGGATATGGGAACAGCTGAAAATTAAAATCTGCGCTATGCTCCAGGTTTGTGACTTCAATATACCATTGGCTTGCAATTCCATAATATTCCTAAATTTATTTCCTTTTAGAAAAATTCTTTTTTCCAGCATAGTTCACCTGCTTAAAATTTTTTGTGATGGTGTATTATATTCAAATGCAGCATTATACAATTTCATAATCTTCACTGTCGTCTGCCTCCCCGGTGGTACAGGTAAAACACATATCTGTCCCGGTGATGGCGCTGCCTGCCGCCCAGATGGGAGCGCCGCAGAGGACGCAGGAAGCCCCGTTTTTCTTTGCCACCAGAGTAGCTTTAAGGGATGCGATCAGTTCCTGGCGGTTCACATTTTTATTGTGTTTTACGGTCATATCTGCAAATTTGGTGATAGAGATTGGAGTCATATTTGTTATACCCTTTCTGAATTTTATTTTAATCAGTAATTCAACTTACAGTGCATGAGGATATATGATATTTTGGATAGTTTATCCGTTGGGAGTCAAGACCATTATAGTGGATTTTTGATGTAAAGGGAAGACTATGAAAAAGTAGTTGCAAACGGGAGGAAATGTTTTATAATAGAACATACGTACGATTTCTGGCATCTATAAGAATGCTATTCTCGCCGTTTTTGTGGGATGACAGCAGAATGTGGTGAAAAAAGATATTTTGACGATAGAGAGTGGAGGAAGAACGATTATGGAGACAATGATGAAGGAACAGGATAAGCGGGCAGTGGAGTCGATGTGCAGATGTGGGCTGGATCTTGAAAGTGTCATTGCAGTTTTTCCAACGTTTCGCAGGGAGGACATTACGGCAATCTATCAGTCTGTAAAGAAGTCAGGGACAGACAAGGACGGGGAGGCAGGTATAAGTATCAATTGCTCATAGATGGCAGTGCCTATACAGAGAACTCTCTCCTCACAATTGTATACTTGTCAAAATAGTTTATAGTAGTACGAATATATCAGGTTTTGCAGGGAGCTGTTATGGTTGAAAAAGACGATTGGCGTTTGTTGAATGATGTGGAATATTTGAAAAAGGCGTATATCAATCCAACTGACGGTGAAGAAATCTGTAAGCATGCTTCCCGTCTGAAGCGTTGTAAATTTTGTTTAGAACCGGTGCAGGATAATCCACATCAGTGGTGGTTTGTTCCGGACGATTTATCCTGTTGCATTTGCGAAGAATGCTATAACGATTTCAAAGATGAATTCCAATGGAGAAAACTTGATGGTTGGGATATTGAATGGTTTGAATGATCGCTTAAGGTCAGATTGAGTAATTCCTTTTTATAAAGTTGGTTAATCTGATTGAGAACACTTTTCAAAAGAGAAGTTACAGATATAGAATATGTGAGAAGTCAATATCGACGTAGAAAAAGTCAAGTATGGTTCTTTTTAAGACAAATACTTTTAACTAGAATGATACTCGTAACAAGGAAATAAAAGGAAATACCAGTCAATGAGAAAAGGAGATGTTTATTATGAGTATCGTTGTATTGAAGAGGAATATAGCAAAATATTTTGAGAAACATGGAGCAGAGATCATGTGCAGCCTTGCCCTGTCAGATGATAATTCCAATGCAGTTGAGAATTATCTTTTGTTGAAAAAATAAGGAGACAATTTTTTATAGACTGTCAAAATGATCCTGGGATCCCAATGTAAGGTAAGCAGTTATCTTGCATTGGGATTTTTTTATCAATAAGCTGACTCGCGAAGCGTGACAGCGTTTGATCAATAGGTCGCCTTATGAGGAGTGGCCGAAGAGTAATTTTTATGAGAAGCATGGAAATAAAAAACAGTTGAAAACCAGAACGAATGTTCTATAATAAAACATATGTACGGGTTAAACCCAGTAATAGTATATAAGTATTTTATGTGAGGCAGTGATAGTTATGGCGTTTGTGATACAGGATGATCTGCAGAAATCCGATACCGGATTTGTCAGAAGAAAAGAGATGGAGATTGCGTGCTCTTGTTGGTTTACTGCCAGGGGGAAGATGCAGCCTCTTAT
The DNA here is from genome assembly GCA_947382625.1 of uncultured Lachnospiraceae bacterium. Lineage (GTDB taxonomy): Bacteria > Bacillota > Clostridia > Lachnospirales > Lachnospiraceae > Suilimivivens. The sequence continues at coordinate 43,486 of CANDAG010000021.1, read as the reverse complement.
GTTTAAATATCAGGATGATCAGGGAGAAGTCCACACCATAAAGGAGATAACAGTGCATTCCAGTGAGGACAAAAATTTTATGGGAGCAGCGCAGGTGGAGTTTAATGTATCAATCAACTGCCAGGGGATTGAGATTAAAACACAGCTGATTTTTTACAAAAAGAGCTGTAGGTGGACGATGGTTTTGGGGAAGGGATAGAGCTTTGGATTAAGCTTTTGAAGATACAGATTTGGCATGGGAACGGGCAGGAACCCGGTAAAGGCAATGCTTGGGGAAGACTGTACCGGACAACAGGTGAACTGGCAGAGCTGGGGGCGAAGGAGATCCTGATAGCAGGCTTGTATAATCCTGATTTTTATGTTAAGAATAATGAGGTGGCTCATTTTGAGCAGGTTCTGCGGATGGGGGAAGGTGCGGAGATAGTGTATATATTCCTGGAGATGCTGATGGAAATCCAATCCCGTTAAAAAAACAAACAGTAAATGGGCATGATGTTCCATGGAGTGAAGTACATTGGACAGATTATGGAACCCCACATCACCATAAGAACCCACATCAGCACATTTTTGAGTATAATCCAGATAAAGGTGGATGGATAAGGAAAAGTCCTACAGAATTTGAACCGTAAGAAAGAGGGAAGAAGATGGATTATGTTTTAGATATTATAATTCCAAAGAAGGAAGCAGAAAGTGTAGAACTTAAAGAGAAATTAATCGAATGGGGAAATTACATTTATTCATGCGAACCACCACAATATATAACAGATAGCAACATTATTTTTGAACAGATAGAAAACACACAGTATTTTAGCAAAATAGTGGAGGAAGAATTTACAGACGATATTATTGTGTTAGGCTTGAAGGGTGAAATGCTTTATGATTTGGAATATGCTGTTAATAATGATGAATCAATGTTAGAACAAAATGTATTACTTATTTTTTTGCATAAATTATTTAAGTTAAGTGAGTTTTATATTTTATTGGTTCGAGAGGATGAAAAAGTTAAAGAACGATATGAAGTTGTAACAAAGGAGGAGATGGATATTCGATTATTTGAGAGTTTAAAATGGTCTAATCCGAAGGATGTCTTGTTATTTAAGAAAAAATTTAATTAAAAAAGGTGTTAGTGTGAAAATCGGCCTCCTCAAATGGCAAGCAATCTCATTTCTTTAACAGCCTTATGAGACGCTCATACTATATCTACAAATCGTTTATTTTATAAATATCATATCCTTCATAATAATAGCTATGATCGATCCCTTTCATATAAATTTCCCGGTCATTGATTTTATCAGTGAGGGCCCTTCTTAAAATATGCTTGATCTCAGTATCTCTTACAGGACTTCGTTCCATTGCGAGGAGGTAGTCATCCTTGTCTATTTTAACCCAGTCTATGACCCGGCCAAGCTCCTTTTTTAACATCAGATCCAACCAGATTCTCATACTGCGTCCGTTTCCCTCCCGGAAAGGGTGTGCAACATTCATTTCCACATATTTCTCAATGATCTCATCGAAGGTGGATTGAGGCATCCTTTCTATGCTTTTCAGTGCAGCGGCGAGATACATTACCGGGGCAAACCTGAAATTGCCCTTTGCAATGTTTACCTCTCGCATTTTTCCTGCAAATTCGTAAATTTGCCCAAAGAGATATTGATGTATTTCAGCAAGGGTCTTGTAGGTTCCGGCCTCCATCCTATCGAGAGAACCGCTTTCAAACAGCTCCAATGCTTTTTTCTTGCTTATTTTTTCTTCCGCTCTTGCAAGCTCTGCGGAATCTGTAATTCCCAGTTTGTTTTCAGGTGCCATACCTTTGCCCCTTTTGCTTTCCGGCTTCCTTTTTGTTATTATAATCTGTTTTTCCGTTATTTACAATTCTTATAATCTTGTAAATTAGTCGGGAAATGGTACAATAGACAACAGACAGTTTCATAAGATGAGAAAGGATATTTATGGAAAATACACAGAAAACACAATTATTTGAACAGATGCCTATCCCCCAGGCAGTGGTAAGGCTGGCGGTGCCTACCATTATCAGTTCTCTGGTGATGGTCATTTATAATCTGGCGGATACTTATTTTGTGGGAATGCTGGGTGACCCCATCCAGAACGCCGCCGTGACGCTGGCTGCTCCGGTGCTGCTTGCCTTTAATGCGGTCAATAACCTTTTTGGGGTAGGATCCTCCAGTATGATGAGCCGGGCTTTGGGGAGAAAGGATTATGATACTGTTTACAGGAGCTCTGCCTTTGGATTTTATTGTGCGTTGATAAGCGGAGTATTGTTTTCGCTTCTGGTGACAGTTTCCCATACGCCTCTTCTTACGCTGCTCGGGGCGGATGAACAGACAGCAGCGGCAACCGGGGCATATATGAAGTGGACGGTGAGCTGCGGTGCGGTTCCGGCGATCCTGAACGTGGTCATGGCGTATATGGTACGGGCGGAAGGGGCTTCCTTTCATGCAAGTCTCGGGACGATGAGCGGGTGTTTGCTGAATATGATTCTGGATCCTGTTTTTATCCTGCCCTGGGGATTTAACATGGGAGCGGCCGGGGCAGGACTGGCAACTTTTCTCTCAAACTGCGTAGCATGTCTGTACTTTTTTGTTCTTCTGTACAGGAAGCGCGGAAAAACCTTTGTCTGTGTCCGTCCTTCTATGTTCCGCGCCCGCAAGGAGATTGTCCTTGGTATTTTCGGGGTGGGGATCCCTGCATCGATCCAGAATCTTCTGAATGTGACCGGGATGACGGTGCTTAACAATTTTACCTCATCCTATGGCGCCGATGCGGTGGCGGCAATGGGGATCGTGCAGAAGATCAATATGGTTCCCATGAATATTGCCATGGGGCTTTCCCAGGGGATCATGCCTTTGGTCAGCTACAACTATGCCAGCGGAAATATTGCAAGGATGAAGAAGACCGTCGGGTTTGCACTGAAGATCACGGTGTCATTCCTGGCGTTTATGACGGCGGTATTTTTCTTCGGTGCAGAACCTCTTATCAGGATGTTCATGAAAAACCAGGTGATCGTAGCGTATGGCGCAAGGTTTTTCCATGGACTGTGTCTTGGTCTGGTATTTCTTGCAGTGGATTTTCTTGCGGTAGGGGTATTCCAGGCCTGCGGTCTTGGCAGGAAGGCTCTGGTGTTTGCCCTGCTTCGGAAGGTAGTGTTGGAGATACCGGCTCTTTATATCCTGAATGATCTGTATCCTATGTACGGACTTGCCTATGCCCAGCCTGTGGCCGAGTTTATTCTGGCGATCACGGCCTGCATCGTGCTCCTTCGTCTGTTCAAAAAACTGGAGAGTGAGACAGACAGAAAGTGATGATCCGGATAAGGAAACCGCCTGAGGGAAGCATAGGATAAAGCCGTGATGACATTTCAGATACAAAAATGTATGGTTGGAAGAAAATCTGTTTACATGCCTGGAAATTTTGATATTCTCAGGATAAACAGAGGATGATCTGCCGTCCGGCAGCAGGAGAAAGGAGCAGAAATGGATGGGTTATATGAGAAAGTAAAAAAGGATCGTAAGACAGGAAAGGATCGGCGGATCTGGATCGCATTGATGGCTCTTGTCTGTGTTGTGGCCATAGTGACCGCTTCCGTTGTATGGCTTATGGGCTATCACGGGCGTTTTACGGAGTTTGTGAGCAAGCTCTCAGCCAGCACTACTTACGCCAGTAAAAATAACGGGCTGACGGCGCAGGTAAATGGTCAAACCTTCAAGGTATCGGAGGAGAATATGTACGGCATATTTGCCTATATTTCCCTGAACAAATCCGGAAGAGAGAGCAAAAAGATACCTGAGGGAGAGCCGGTCATTCTTGATTATGGCAATGGCATGACGCTGAAGCTTTGGGATTACCCGGTGGAGGATCATCATTATCTGTTTATACAGTACACGGATATCTACGGGGATATTTATTCCTACATCAGCTATAAGACCACCTTGGAAACCGTGGTGGTCCGATATCTGACCTATGGAAATGAAGAGATTATGTGAGAGGGTCCGCCAAAGATCATTTGAAGTTGAAGGGCAGATTTTTGAGCCTGCCTGCTTCCTCTGCGGTACATCCTTCTGCGCTGTAGCGTGCTTTTTCGTAGCAGTTATGAAGAAATTCCCGGCTTTCTCCTTCCGAAAAACCGGCCATATTCTCCAACTCAAAAGGAGTTTCACTTCCTTCAGGCTGATCCTTTAATGCCCTGCGGAGCTGCCTTTTATAAATTTTTCTTATCCGTAAATTAACGGAGGTTTCCCGAAGCCAGGGGAGCTTCCGTTTTTTCAGATGCTCCTGTTCATCAGAAAATCCTTTTTCCAGAAAACGGATCTCATCCTCTGTTTCTGCGGCAAAAAATTTTCCTGCGTTCCTGCACGCCCGATAAATGGCAACAAGCACTGCTGCGATCACACTCACGCATATCAGATAAAATACCACCTGTGAGAGAAATATCAGCCATTGGGGCGGCTCTTTTGGTTCCTCATCGCCGGCAAGAAGCTCCCGCCAGTCTTCTGCTTCGCCAGTGGGGACTACAGGCTCCGGTTCCGGCATCCATTCTTCCTCCGGCGCCTCCTTTTCCTCAAAGGTTAAGGTGCTGAGGGGTTCTTTTCCATATAAAAGAGATGGAAGAGTGAAGGCCAAAAGGAGGATGCAGGCAATCCCGAAGATGATCTTTACCACCTTTTCCATGGTCTTTACCGGCAGATTGGCGCTATGGCTGTGTTCCTGAAGAAATTCATAAAAGCTGCCCATGAACTGATAGATGAAGCACAGAAACACATCGATCAGGAACAGATAGAAGATCATGTGCCAGTAAAAAGAGAGCTTTAAGAATGCGCCCAATAAATAATGCAGGCCAAAGTAGATCCATTGCAGGGGTGAGGGGGTGTCCAGAAAAACAGGAACCTCCAGCTGACTGTAATCCACCCGGGTCAGGTCTGCGGAGGGAAGCTCCTTAAGCATTTTTTGCACCTGTCCTTTTTTGATCCGTCCATAGCCCCGTATGAGGAAGATCAGGAGAGAACAGAGGAAGGAAAAACCGGATACCAGATAGACATTGACGCCAAGGGCAGAGCCAAGAAATCCGTTAAGGGTTCCATACCCTGCAGAACCCAAAAGGCCGGTTAGAATATAAAGGATCAGATATTTCAGCTTCATCACGGCATACCAGCTTAAGATGACGGGAATGAGAAGCAAAATGCCGCTGAGCAGGAAGGCTTTTTCCTGCTGTCCGTTTAGCTGAAGCACCTGTGCGGCTAAAGGATAAAAACACCAGAAAAGCAAAAGCCCGTGAAGCCAGCCCACAGCTTTCAGAAGAAAAGTGTGATTCAGTGCCAGGACAGCCTGTGAAGTTTTTTGGTTGGCGGGGCTTAAGGTTTTCATAATAGTACCTTCTTTCACGGTTTGATTTGTGTGAACCCTTATCCTGTTTCCCAGGGGATCACTGTAACATGGGGGATCGTGGGCAGGCTCAGGGAAGAAACATCTGCCGTCCGTATGGGAAGCACCCAGAGGATCTGATTGCCTGTGCCGGTCAGAGCCTGTAAGGCGCCGGTCAGGTCATCCTCCCTGTTTTTGGATATAAAAACATAAGTATGGTCGGTGCGTTTTAGGGCCGCCTCTTTTTGTATCAGCTCTACGGTGGAACAGGCAGTCCGGGAGCTGTCCATACAGGCAAGCTTCTGGTTCAGCTCTGCAGTCCTGCCGCCACCGGCTTTTAAGTACATGGAAAAAGGAGTGTCTGTGTTTGCATCAAAGCCATTGCTTATCACCTGGAAGGACATCCGGTCTCTGATCAGCCGTCCTGCCAGGGAAGAAACAATGCGGATGGTTTCCTCCACCAGATCCTCATACTTCAGGATCAGCCGGTCTTCCATATCAAAGAGCAGGCTTAAGGAAATACTGGTGGTAGAGTCAAACTGGTTGACCATCAGATTGCCGGTGCGGGCAGAGGCCTTCCAGTTAATGTGGTTCATGGGGTCTTCCTTCCGGTACTCCCGGATCCCGGAGAATTCAAAAGGATCGGGATACAGACGGTTACGGGAGATCAGCATGCCGGAAATGGCCTGACAGAGCATGGCGATCCGATGGGTGTCTACCTGCTTAGGGTACACATACAGTACCGTGTCCTGCTGCACATCGGCATAGTAGCCGGAATGAAAAAAGAAATCATATCCGGTCAGGCTCACATCATAAATCTGATAAAATCCCCTTTTATGGGCGGTAAAGGGCAGGGTACGCTGGATCCGCTGATGAAAAAGAAAGGAGAAAACATCCCTTTTATAGCTCCGGTCAGTGGAGCTGGTGTTGGCGCTGGCGTCGTTTATAAATTCCAGATTCCGGTTGGAGGAAAAGCGGATCTCCAGTGCAGGGAGCGGAAGGAGCTTGTCGTTGACCACCACCTCTTTCATGGTGGAAGCATCTCCTTCATAGATAAAACGCTCCTGAAAGTAAATATCTACGGACAATCCCTTATGCCAGTATTTTGCATAAAGCTTTCTTGAGAGGTACCAGGCAAGAAGGACGCCCAAAAGCAGTAAAAGAAACATATTTTTACCTTTCCGCCCAGTTTTCTGTGGGAACTAAAGTGGTGGCAAGGATATCTTCGATGAGCGAAGCAGCGGCACGGGAGGTGTCGGCGCCGGCTACAAGGCTGAGACGGTGAGCCAGGACAGGCCCGGCCACTTCCTTGATGTCCTCCGGTACCACATAGGAACGTCCCGAAACCATGGCATAGGCCTGGGAAGCCCGAAGAAAGGCAAGGGTTCCTCTGGGGCTCACGCCACAGGCAGCCCTGGGATGTTTTCTGGTGGCGTGGATAATGGAAACCATGTATTTGAGCAGATCGGGATGGACATAAATATTTTGGCACTCCTTTTGCAGAGCCAGGATAGAGGCCCTGTCGCACACCGGCGTCAGTTCCCCGAGAGGCTCCCTTGCAATGAAGCGGCCGATCAGGGCAAGCTCTTCGGTTTCATTTAAGGAGGCCATGGAAATTTTCATAAGGAAACGATCCATCTGGGCTTCCGGAAGAGGGAAGGTGCCAAGAGTCTCTAAAGGATTCTGGGTGGCAATGACCAGAAAGGGTTCCTCTAAAGGACGGGTCACGCCGTCCACTGTGATCTGCCGCTCCGCCATACATTCCAAAAGACTGCTCTGTGTCTTGGGCGTGGCCCGATTGATCTCATCTGCCAGCAGGATGTGGCAGAAGGCAGGACCCTTGGAGAAGACGAATTCTCCGGTCTTGGAATCAAAATAATTAAGTCCCGTCACATCGGAGGGGAGAAGATCCGGCGTAAACTGAATGCGGCCGAACTCCGCCTGGATGGATCTGGCAAGGGATTTGGCAAGCATAGTCTTGCCCGTGCCGGGCACATCCTCAAGGAGTACATGCCCCCGGGCCAGCATGGCGGTAAGGAGCAGGGTAGTGGTGGTATCATTTCCCACGATGACCCGGGAAATGTTTTCTTTCAGGGTTTGCAGCAGGGATAAGTTCATGATAGGTGTCCTCTTTTCCATTTTCCAAATAAGGTCTTCTTGTAACGTCCCAGGGCCTCATTGGCCCCTTCAATCTTTTTGGCGGCAGCTTTTTGGTAGCAGGAGACGGCCATGGTGATATTTTCGGGCACGCCGATCCCCTGATCGTACATATCTCCCAAAAACATCCATGCCTGTCCGTCGTTTGCCTGGGCAGCCTCCTCAAGGAGACGCTTTCCCTCTGCCGGATCGGCATTGATCCCCTTGCCATAAAGACAGCAGTAGCCCATCAGCACTTTGGGGTAATCCTTCTTTTCTCTTATGAGGTCGTTCATCATGCGGACAGCTGTCTCATAGTTTGGTTCGACCCCGCGGCCCCAGAAATAGCATTGTGCCAGAAAGCTTTTGACAGTGGGATGGCCCAGGCGGCAGGCCTGGTCAAAGCAGCGGAAGGCCTGATTATAGTCTCTGACACAGCCCCATCCATTGTAATAGCAGCGGCCGGCGTTATAGTAGCCATATTCCTCTCCGGCGTTTGCTGCCATATTGAAAAGTGTAAGGGCTCTTTCATCATCCTCCGCCACACCTCTGTCACCGTATAAGTACGCGATCCCAAGGTCAACAGCGCAGACGCCAATGCCCTCGCGAACGCCTCTTTCACACCAGCGGATCGCATGGTCATAGAGCTTCAGACCCTGATACTCCAGGATAAAGGAGTGGTAGTAATCCCGCATATCCACCCTGCCGTCCATAGTCTCTGCCCAGCGGAGCGCTTCCTCCAGATCCTTAGGCACACCGTTTACACCATTCCTTACACTGTTGAAAGCATTACGGAAAGCGGGAATACAACCCTGCTGAGAGGAAAGGCGGAACCAGTTAAGGGCTTCCAGGGCATTTTCCTTTTCGTATCTGGAGAACTCTTCTTTGGAGGGCTTCTGAAAATTAAGGAGCATATCGCCCCAGAAATAGAACAGGCCAATGGCATATTGCGCCATGGGCTCTCCGTCCTTGGCCATGACCAGAACATTATGGAAGGCTTCCTCCAGTGTTCCAGTCATGGCCGCCTTTACGTCCCCTTTTAAAATATCCATCCGGTCTGCACCCAGCACGCAAAGGTCACTGCCAAGCTCGATGCCGCGCCGGGAGAGCTTTTTGGCTTTCTTTTCATTTACCCTCACATTGCCGTCACCCCAGCCATAGCATCTGGCAAGAAAATAAAAGGCATGGGGTTCTTCAGCGGCCACAGCCTTCTCCAACAGCTGAACACCCTCGGCAAATCTGGCCGGGTCTGCCTGAAAATAGAGCAGGCGCAGACCCTGACATAAAGTATCTGAATAATAACGTTCCATATGATCCTGCAATTCCTTTCTATCCTATTTTGATCCTGTGAAACAAGTTTACATCATCATGAAATATTTTACAACGGAGTGGAGAAAAACAATATTCCCTGCTGTTTATTTCTCCAAACAGATATGAACGTCCTGGGCAATATCTGACACAATAGACAGAATACCATGGCCGGTGTCTGACCACACTTCCTCCTGGATTTTTACACAGCCCTGCAGAGTCCGGAGGTCCCATCGGCTTTGCCCAAGGCCGGATACGAACACTTCTGTAACTCCGGGAACCGAGTCATATTGCAGGGTAAGCGACTTGCCGTCCCAGTGATAGGCGCGCAGGCTTCCGGCGGTGGCGACAGGATAAGACCGGACCAGATAATTCCATTCCGGCCGGGATTCTATGTCAGGCCCCCAGGACCAATAGGTGTGACTCCACAGATTTTGTTCCAGGATCCGGATCATCTGAAGGGCAGCTTTTTCATTGCCGGGGCGCCCTTCGAAAGCTCCCCATTCGCCGATAAAAACAGGGACAGCCAGCGAGTCGCCGGTTTGTCTGTGTCGTTCAAAAATAAGATTCACTCTCTGCGGGTCATACAGGTCATCATGGCCGGTATCTACGATCAGATCATATCCGTGAGGGGCAAGTACCTGCCCCGAAACAGGCAGGCGTGTGATACCCGAAGGCGCTCCCATATTAGTAAAATAGCATGGCTCTGTAAACAGAAAAGCTTCAGGACTGATCTCGTGGATCGTATTGGAAACCTTTTTATAAAAAGCCATAAGGAATGTTTGTTCAAAAGGAATGGTGTGCTGTGAAAGGGCAGCTGTCATTTGACGATAGAAGTCAATATCTGTCAGACCGGCGATCAGCCGTTTTTTGGCATCGCGGTCTTCCAGCCTGCTTTCGGATGCGGCAGGGAGCAGCTGCAGGGCGGCATCCAGTGCGCTCTGTCCTGCAGGCCCCGGGTAGGGCTCATTCCACAGATCATATCCTAATAATCCCGGCGTCTGGCAGAAATACCGTACAGTATGACGGATCATCTGTATAAAGTGATCCTGAAGGCCGGCACCGCAGACAGTATCATTGTGCCAGAAATGCTCGATGGCCCTGTTCAGGGCAGGACTGATCAGATAGGCATCACTCCAGAGGTCACCAGTGACATGAGGAAGTCCGTCTGTGCTCTCAGCCCAGGCGGGAGCGCCGTCACCAAAAGAAACACCGTATAAATCCTGATGAAAGTCAAGGAAAAAATAAAGGCCGGCATTGTGTGCCAGGGACAGCTGTTCTTTTACTTTTTGCAGGTATTGGTCATCGTAGACCCCGGGGGACGGTTCAATAGCGGCCCATATAATGCCAAAACGTAATATATTGATACCACTGCGATACAGCCTTTGGTATTGTTCAAATGATAATGCATATACATAGTTCAGCGATGGGTCTTTGCAGACAAGGTTAAGACCGTTAAAAATGCGTTCACGGCCAGTTTCATCTATGAAACGGTTTTTATCAATTATGATCGTATTCATTCAGGATACCTCCTGTTCTGTTGCCAGGTGTTGAGTTTGTAAGTCGTAAGGGGAAGGCTTCAAATGTTACAGGCGGATTATGAAAAACTGTGAAGGGAAACCGTTCAGACAGCAAATGGAAAGTGTGGATGCTTCTGACATAGATCAGATCTCACAATTCAGGACAGGTGATTTCCATAACCTGCTCGATCATCTGGTGCAGCAGACGTCCCTGCTGCGTATCTGCGGCACGATAATATACCTCTTTGCCTTCCCGTCTGCAGACGATCAGACCGCTGTTTTTCAGTGGTCTTAAATGATGGGATACTGCCGGGCTTGACATGTGGAGCATGTCCGAGATATTGAGGACGCATTCCTCACAATGGCAGAGAAGCCAGAAGATCCGGATCCTGGTGGTATCGCCAAGCTGTTTGAAAACTTCCGCTACGGTCTGGAAATAATCTACATGGTCTAACTGCGTCTGTATCAGGGTGATCTGCTGTCCTTCACCGTGCTGGTGGGGGAGTTTTGCATTTTCCATATTCTGTTCCTTTCTCAAACTTATAAATACCTGCTGGTTGCATTTCGCCCAAATGGAAATACTTTTTGCCCATATGGGCGGGAATGCGCAGGAGATATTGACGGGTGCCTTTATCATGATTATACTACAGGTAAGATGATTAAACAAGTAATTAATCGTTGAACTTGTAAATTTATAAATAATAAGGAGGACTTTTACAATGAAAAAAACTTACAAGATTGAGGTAGACTGTGCGAATTGTGCGAATCTGATGGAGGATGCAGCCCGTAAGACTGCCGGAGTGCAGAGTGCAACCGTCAACTTTATGACACAGAAGATGATCGTGGAGTTTGAGGAAGGGAAAGAGCCGGGAACCGTTATGAAGGAAGTACTGGATGCCTGCAAGAAGGTAGAGCCGGACTGCGAGATCTTTCTGTAAGCGGCAGCCGCCTGAAATGGAAGGACACCCGTAAAATGCAACGTTGCAGCTTATGGGTGTCATTTTTACCAGTGATAATTAAACAATTAAGCATATATTGAAAGGAGCTTTTATCATGCAGGAATTAGTGATCAGCATACTGCTGACAGTCGTTATCATCATGGCTGCTATACTTCTCATTTTTGTCGGAGGCCGCAAGGATGGCATGACAAAGAAGCAAAGGAAAATGATGGTCCGCATATTGATCAGCGCCGGGATCTTACTGGCTCTTCAGTTTGTTTCCGCGGAAATATTTGATAAAGTTGACGGATATTTATTCCCGTCTGCCGGAAGATGGATCCGCTTTGCGTGTTATCTGATCGATTACCTGATCATTGGATATGACATTTTAAAGAAAGCGGCAAAGGGCATTAAAAACCGCCAGGTATTTGACGAGAGCTTCCTGATGGCTGTTGCCACCATTGGCGCCATGGCGCTGGCAATTTATGAGAACGGCGAGTACCTGGAAGCGATCGCTGTTATGCTGTTTTATCAGATCGGTGAATGGTTTCAGGGCTATGCGGTTGGCAAGAGCCGCCGCAATATCAGCAATCTGATGGATATCCGCCCTGATTATGCAAATGTAGAGAGAAATGGGAAACTGGAGCAGGTGGATCCCGATGAGGTAGGGATCGGCAGCGTGATCGTTGTCCAGCCGGGAGAGAAGGTGCCGATTGATGGAATCATTGTAGAGGGCGCTTCGAGCCTGAACACCAGCGCACTTACCGGAGAGAGCCTGCCCAGGGAGGCAAAAGTCGGTGATGAAGTGATCAGCGGATGTATCAGTATGACAGGCGTATTAAAGATACAGACAACAAAGGAATTTGGGGAATCTACCGTTTCCAAGATTTTGGATCTGGTGGAAAATGCAAGCTCCCGGAAATCAAAATCAGAGGATTTTATCTCAAAGTTTGCCAAAATTTATACACCGGCTGTCTGCTATGCGGCATTGGCACTGGCATTACTGCCCCCGGTGGTACGGATGCTTTTTATGGGACTGTCTGCTGACTGGGGTGTATGGGTTTACCGGGCATTGACGTTCCTTGTAATTAGCTGCCCCTGCGCGCTTGTAATCAGTATCCCCTTAAGTTTCTTTGCGGGAATCGGCGGCGCAAGCAAAGAGGGCGTGCTGGTGAAGGGATCCAACTATCTGGAGATCCTTTCCCAGACGAAATATGTGGTTTTTGACAAGACCGGGACCATGACCAAAGGTGTCTTTGAAGTAAATGGCATCCATCATTCTACCATAGAGAATGAGAAGCTGTTGGAGTACGCGGCATTGGCGGAGAGCGCATCTTCCCATCCGATCAGCAAGAGCTTACAGAGGGCATATGGAAAAGAAATTGACAGGAGCCGTGTGGCAGATATACAGGAGATCAGTGGGAATGGCGTGACAGCAAAAGTGGATGGCATGGAGGTTGCTGCCGGGAATGATAAACTGATGAAACATTTGAATATTCCTTATCAGGACTGCCACCAGACGGGAACAATCATTCACATGGCAATCAATGGGAAATATGCGGGGCATATCGTGATCTCTGATATTATAAAGCCTCATTCTAAGGCAGCGATTGCGGAATTAAAGAAGGCGGGTGTAGAAAGATCCGTCATGCTGACCGGGGATGCAAAGAAAGTGGCGGATCAGGTTGCCGCCTCCCTTGGGATTGACGAGGTCTACAGTGAGCTTCTTCCTGCCGATAAGGTAGATAAGGTGGAAGAACTCCTGCGGGTGAAGCTGGGCAAGGCAAAGCTGGCGTTTGTGGGCGATGGTATCAATGACGCACCTGTGCTTTCCAGAGCCGATATTGGTATCGCTATGGGAGCAATGGGTTCGGATGCAGCAATTGAGGCGGCAGATATTGTGCTGATGGATGATGATCCGATCAAGATTGCAAAGGCAATCAAAATTTCAAGGAAATGCCTGCGGATCGTTTACCAGAATATAACGATGGCGCTTGTGGTGAAATTTGCCTGCCTTGCATTGGGAGCTGTGGGAATCGCCAATATGTATCTGGCAATCTTTGCAGACGTGGGCGTTATGATCCTTGCGGTGCTGAATGCGATCCGCTGCCTGTTTGTGAAAAAACTGTGAGAAAGAAGGGGTTCCTCTGGCAGAATATCAGGACAGTCATTTTGGTGAAGAATTAAAAGAAAACGATTTATATATTTTAACGGAATTTTTCAAGGTGCTTGGGAACCCCACCCGTATCCGTATCCTGCTCCTTTTAATGGAGCAGGATATATGCGTTAGTGATCTGGCAGAGCAGCTTGGACTTACTCAGTCTGCGGTGTCCCACCAGCTAAATCTCTTGAAGTTAAATAAGCTGGTAAAGCGTCGCAGGGATGGGAAGATGATATTTTATACATTAGTGGATGAAGATGTGCAGATGATTGTTGAAAAGGGAGTGGAACATATTCTGCAACATTGAAAAAGAGGTGGATTGAAATGGCAGATAAAATAACAATGGATAAATTGAAGCCGAAGCAAAGCGCCTATATCCGCAGTGTAGGCGGAAATGGTGCGCTCCGGCATCATTTACTGGACATGGGGCTTACACCGAAAACGGAAGTTACACTTCAAAAGATTGCTCCTATGGGCGATCCGGTACAGATCGCGTTAAGAGGGTATGAACTGACGCTGCGGCTTGATGAAGCACAAAAAATCACAGTGGAGAAGGTTCATATAAAGGCAGAAAAAAACCATGCCACGCAAAGGATACCGGCAGTGGAACACCCGGGAGTCGGCGAACTTGGCAGGGCAAAAAGCTATCATGTCCATGATGCGGTGAATGAGATTCCGGAAGGGGCAAAAATTACTTTTGCACTGGTGGGAAACCAGAACTGCGGAAAAACCACTTTATTTAACCAGCTTACGGGGGCAAACCAGCATGTGGGGAATTTCCCCGGCGTGACGGTTGACCGTAAGGACGGGACGATCCGTAAACATTCAGAAGCGGTTGTTACAGATCTGCCGGGTATTTATTCCCTTTCACCTTATTCCAACGAGGAAATCGTGACAAGGGATTTTCTGATGGAAACACATCCGGACGGGATCATCAATATTGTTGACGCAACCAATATGGAACGGAATCTGTATCTTACCATGCAGCTTATGGAGCTTGGCATTCCAATGGTGCTTGCGCTGAATATGATGGATGAAGTCCGGGCGAATGGCGGCTCTGTCCGGGTGAATGAGCTGGAAGAGATTCTTGGTATTCCGGTGGTCCCGATTTCAGCAGCGAAAAATGAAGGTATTGAAGAACTGACAGACCATGCGATTCATGTGGCAAGACACAGGGAAACTCCCGGCAGGGTGGATTTCTGTCCGGCAAGTAATGATGAACATGATCCCGTAGGTGCGGTGCATCGGTGTATCCATGCGGCGGTACACATTTTAGAGCCGGAGGCAAAAGCAAAAGGCCTGCCCGTTCGCTTTACCGTTACAAAGCTGGTGGAGAATGACCGCCTGATGAAAGAGAAGCTTGCCATTTCTCCTGAAAAGATGGATACATTTGAACATCTGGTGTCCGTGTTGGAAAAAGAAACAGGGCTTGACAGAGAGGCGGCACTGGCAAATATGAGGTTTTCATTTATTGAAGCCCTGTGTGCAAAAACCGTTGTCCGTCCTCATGAAAGCAGAGAACATAAGCGAAGCATGGCGATAGACCGTATTTTAACGGGAAAATATACAGCAATTCCCTGTTTTATCGGAATTATGGCACTTGTATTTGTTATGACATTCAGTTTTATCGGCGCAGCGTTATCTGATCTGATGGGAATGGGGATTGATGCGGTAGTTGCGGTGCTGGATGGTCTGCTGACAAAGGCACAGGTGAATCCGGTAGTCCATTCCCTTGTGATTGACGGTATCTGCAGCGGTGTGGGAAGTGTCCTGAGTATGCTTCCGACAATCGTGACAATGTTTTTCTTCCTTTCCATTTTGGAGGATACCGGATATATTGCAAGGGTAGCTTTTGTTATGGACAGATTACTCCGCAGGATAGGTCTGTCAGGAAGAAGCATTGTCCCCATGCTGATCGGGTTTGGCTGCTCTGTTCCTGCGATTATGGCTACCAGAACGCTTTCCAGTGAACGGGATCACAAAATGACTATATTACTTGTCCCGTTTATGAGCTGTACGGCCAAGCTGCCAATCTATACCCTGATGATCAGCGCTTTTTTCCCAAGAAGGTATCAGGCGCTTATTATGGCAGGACTTTATGTATTTGGGATTATCTGCGGCATTTTATATGCGCTGATTTTAAAAGGGACAAAATATAAGGGCGCTCCCGTTCCCTTTGTAATGGAGCTTCCAAACTATCGGTTCCCTTCTGCAAAAAGCGTGTGGCAGCTTATCGTTGAAAAGGCAAAAGGGTTTGCCAAAAAGGCATTTACCATTATTTTTCTGGCTTCTCTTGTTATATGGTTTTTACAGACCTTTGATATCAGAATGAATGTTGCGGCTTCGGCAGAAGAAAGTCTGTTGGCGCTATTGGGCGGGATTGCAGCTCCTTTATTTGCACCGCTTGGATTTGGTGACTGGAGAGTTTCTACCGCATTGATTACCGGATTTACTGCAAAAGAAAGCGTTGTATCTACGCTGACCGTTCTTTTAGGCGGGGATATATCCATGCTCGGAACATTATTTACGCCTTTTACCGCACTTGTATTTCTTGTGTTTACCTTGTTGTATACGCCATGTGTTGCGGCGGTTGCAACCGTAAAGCGTGAAATGGGTGGAACAAAGGCGGCCGGAACGGTGATAGTTCAGTGCCTGATTGCGTGGGTGGCGGCATTTGCCGTACATGGTATAGGAATTTTATTAGGATTTACATAAGAAAACCATGCTGTGAAATTTTGATCAATAAGCTGGCTCGCGAAGCGTGACAGCGTTTGATGTTTTTACGGAAACGTTGGTTTGAGCAGCGTTTCCATAGATGAAACAGAGATTATGAGGATGGATGAAGCATTGGATCAGATGATCCAAGTGTATTTCCGGTTTCCGCCGGATATTGATACAGCCGGAAATCTATGGTATAATAGGAAGCACGCTGAAGCGTGTATTGGTCATAAGGAATCCACCATCTAGGATGGTTCCCCTTATGACATTGGTCGTAAGGAATCCTCCCATCTTCGATGGGTCCCTCCTTGCGACAAATTATAATAGGCGAGAAAACGTGTATACGTAATGATTGCGTATTGAATGCAACAGAATGCGAGGCAAATAAGCAATGGAATTTTCCGAATACTTTCCCGTCTGGAATCAACTGACGTCCCGGCAGAAGGAAACAGTTGCTGCCAAAGTAACATTCCGTTCTGTGGAGAAGGGAGCCATGCTCCACAGCGGCATAGACTGCACTGGTTTGCTGCTGATAAAATCCGGTCAGCTGCGGGCGTTTATTCTTTCTAAAGAAGGGCGGGAGGTTACCATTTACCGGTTGTTTGACCGGGATATCTGCCTGTTGTCAGCCTCCTGTGTCCTGCGTTCCATCCAGTTTGACATAACGGTTACGGCGGAAAAGGAAACGGAGCTATGGATCATTCCCGCGGACGTCTATAAACAGCTTATGGAGCAGTCCGCCGCTGTGTCCAATTACACCAACGAAGTCATGGCTTCCCGTTTTTCGGAGGTTATGTGGCTGATGGAGCAGATCATGTGGAACAGCATGGACAAACGAGTGGCTTTATTTCTTCTGGAAGAAGCGGCCATTGAGGACGCCAGCCTTCTGCATATCACTCATGAGAGCATCGCCAATCATCTGGGAACGCACCGGGAGGTGGTGACCCGGATGCTCCGCTATTTTCAGAGCGAGGGCATGGTCAGATTATCCCGGGGCACGGTGGAGCTTACGGATCAGATGAAACTGGAGAGCCTGAGCGAAGCATAGAAGAATAGGCGCCGTCAGCCATGTTTATGGCTGACGGCGTTTGTACTGACATAAAGATTTATATGTTGTTCATTCCGCAGGCGGTGGCGGATTCGATCAGACAGCGGTCATGAGTCAACGCGTCATAGAAGCGGAAACCTCCGGCAAAGTTATACGCCTCATAGCCATATCCGGTCAGGATCCGGCAGGCGATGTAGCTGCGCAGTCCGCTCTGGCAGATCACATAGACCGGTTTACCATGCTCCACCTCATCCAGCCGTTCCCGCAGCTCGTCTACAGGGATGTTCCGGAAACCCTCAATATGTCCGCCATCGTATTCTTCCGTTGTCCGGACATCCAGCAGGACGGCGCTCCCATCCCGGGAGAGACGATCCAGATCCTCCGTAAACCACTGCCGGAGTACCCCTTTTTGGATGTTGTCAATCATGAAGCCAGCCATATTGACCGGGTCTTTCGCGGAGGAATAGGGTGGTGCATAGGCCAGATCCAGTTCCTTCAGTTCGGTTGCCTTCATTCCCATGCGGATAGCCGTGGCCAGAACGTCGATCCGCTTGTCTACGCCCTCGTAACCAACGATTTGAGCGCCCAGAAGACGATAGGTTCCTTTCTCGAATACCACTTTCATGGTCATCAGCTTCCCGCCGGGATAATAACCGGCGTGGCTCATGGGAGAAAGGATCACCTTATCAACATCCAGCCCGGCCTTTTTGGCGTTGGTCTCATTGATGCCTGTGACGGCCGACGTCAGGCCAAAGACCTTAATGACGCTGCTGCCCTGAGAACCGGTATAGCGGCTGTCCCCGCCACAGATATTGTCGGCGGCGATCCGCCCCTGCTTGTTGGCGGGACCTGCCAGAGAGATCAGTGCGTCCCCTCCGGTGACAATATGCCTCACCTGGACTGCATCTCCCACGGCGTAGATGTCCGGGACAGAGGTCTCCATCCGGTCATTCACCGTGATACTGTCCTTGATGCCAAGGGCAAGCCCTGCCTCCTTTGCAAGAGCGGTGTCCGGAGCAACGCCGATGGCCAGCACTACCAGGTCGGCATGGAGAGGAGGCGCGTCCTTCAGCAGAACATCCACGCCAGCCTCCTTCTCCGCAAAGCCCTCCACTGTATGTCCCAGAACCAGCCTGACACCGTGCCTGCGCATTTCGCTGTGGATAAAGGCGGCCATATCCGGGTCAAAGGGGTTCATCAGCTGCCTGGGCCGCTGGACGATGGTGACCTCCATACCCAGCTCGCGCAGATTTTCCGCCAGCTCCAGGCCGATGAAGCCTCCTCCTGC
Source organism: uncultured Lachnospiraceae bacterium (assembly GCA_947382625.1). Classification (GTDB taxonomy): domain Bacteria; phylum Bacillota; class Clostridia; order Lachnospirales; family Lachnospiraceae; genus Suilimivivens. The sequence continues at coordinate 24,993 of CANDAG010000021.1, read as the reverse complement.
CAGAACCGCCGATTTTGGGCGATGCCTGTCAATGTATTCCTTGATCCGGAAGGTATCCTCCACCGTCCGCAGAGTAAACACCTGATCCAGCTCTGTTCCCGGAATCCTGGGCCGGACAGGCCTGGCTCCGGGAGAGAGGAGAAGCTTATCGTAGCTTTCCTCAAAGCTCTCCCCGGTCTCCAGATTTTTGACAGAGACTGTTTTTTGATCTGGATGGATGGCCGTAACCTCGTGATGCACCTTCATGCTTACCCTGAAGCGGGAAAAGAAGCTCTCCGGCGTCTGGAGAGTCAGTGCCTCAGGATCGGAAATCACATCCCCGATGTAATAGGGAAGGCCGCAGTTGGCATAGGATATATACCCCGACCGCTCAAAAACTACGATTTCTGCCTGTTCGTCCAGTCTACGGATCCGTGCCGCTGCTGTGGCGCCTCCCGCCACTCCGCCTACAATCACTACTTTCATTTTGATTCCACCTTTCCGGTATAAGCGGAAATCCCGCCGATATTTTTTACATGAAGATAGCCCATACGCTGCAACTCCCCTACAGCCTGCCGGCTCCTGGCTCCACTTTGACAATATACAAAGAGAGGGGCATCCTTGTCAGGGGCCACGGCATTCACCCGTCTGATCTCCTGAAGCGGGATGTTTTGGCTGCCGGGAATATGGCCCATCTTGTATTCCTGGGGTGTACGGACATCCAAAAGGAGGGCACCGTCGGTTTCGCTGTATTCCTTTATGCCTTCATTAATGTCAGAGCTGCGCAGAAAATCGAAAAATCCCATCGTGCACCTCCCTACAACATTGCGAGGATCTGGCTCTTTGGCCCTGCACCCACAGACTGACGAACGATGTTACCGTCTTTCATCACTACCAGAGTCGGGATGCTCATGATGTTGAACTGTCCGGCAAGCTCCGGCTGTTCGTCTACATTGATTTTGCATACCTTGATATCAGGGCGTTCTCCCGCGATTTCTTCCATAACCGGAGCCACCATACGGCAGGGGCCGCACCAGGGCGCCCAGAAGTCCAACAGGACAGGTTTATCAGAATGAATGACCTCCTCCGTGAAGTTTTCTTTGTTAATTATTATAGCTGACATGATTTTGTCCTCCCATTTTCCTTGTTTTGTATAGTTTACCCGAAACAGAGGACGGCTTCCGTGATAAAATCACCAGAAAGCCATGCCGGCATCGCGCGGTGTAAATTTATATTTCCTTATATTAGAATCAGATAAATTTGTTTTACTTATTTTGGCAGAAAGTATATACTGGAGCAGAAGTAAAAACAAGGAGATGTAAAGATGCGGGTAATCGAATATCAGGAAGAATATAAGAAATATTTTATACAGTTTAATACGGATTGGATCCGAGATAATTTTGGCGTTCTTGAAGAGGAGGATATGGCAACCTTCGATCATGTGGAGGAAAGCCTTGCAAAAGGGGCAATGATCTATTTTGCGGTGGAAGGTGAAAATGTCCTTGCCACATGTATGGCAAAGCCGATGGAGGACGGAATCTGGGAAATATGCAAGCTGGGCTCCAATAAACACATTCCCCATCAGGGAGCAGGGAGCGCGGTATTTGAAGCGGCAATGAACTGGGCTATCCGGCACGGCGCAAAGAAATTATTTATCATATCCAACAGCAGATTAAAGTCGGCCCTGCATATTTATGAAAAATATGGATTCCATGAGATTAAGCTGGATGATTATGAGTATGTCCGGGGCGATATAGCATTTGAATATAATATTTGATCATTTTGAGGAAAGCACCACCCTCTCTCCGTTTTGTCTGCGGTGTGTCTCCCGGTACTGGCTGGGGGTCATGCCACAGATTTTTTTGAACTGGCGCATGAAGTGCAGCTCGTTGTCATAGCCGCAAAAAAGGGCCAGAGAGGAAACAGACATTTCCGAAATACACAGATAAAGCTGCGCCTGTTTGATGCGTGCATGGATAATATCCTGTATACAGGTGGTGTGGAAGAACTGTTTATACAGATGCTGGAAATAGGATACACTTAAGCCAAGGCTCCGGGCAAGCTGAGGCACATCCCATTTCTGGTAGGGAGCATTCAGGATTTCTATGCGCAGCTCATTCATTGCATGGTAGTGTCTGCAATTGGTATTACAGTCGGAAAGCGTATGCAGCTGGTCGCTCAGGGAGCAGAGCAGGGCGTGCATCAGGGAATCGATCACCTGCGGACTATGGGGATGGGCAGAGAGCTTTTCCTGCACGATCAGCCGGGTGTAATCTGTCAGTGTGCCCAGACCGGGAAGGGAAAAAGGGCGATCAACAGGGATTGCCAGTTCATCCAGCAGATTGGTATCTTTTCCCTGCAGTTCGAAATGGATCCAGTCATCATTGTAATGGGGGGATTGGCAGCCATAGTGGACAGGGGAGTGCATACCGTAGATGATAACGGTGTTTGGGGGGAAGGCAACTCTCTCCCCGTCCAGCTCGAAATAGGATGCTGTTTTGATGAGCAGCAGGGCATAATCCTCAAAGCCGCCGGGGAAAGAGCGGTCGAATATCATTTTATGCATGGAATCATATCCGCAGACATTGACTGTGATCATGGCAGTCTTCCTTTCTTTTCAGGGGAAATAATAAAACAAAAATAGCAGAAAAAGTCAGTTTATTACATTTTATGAAATTGTAAAATCCCTGTCAACATGGTAGGGTGGAAGCAGAAGATAAAACGCAACAGCAGATACAAAGATGTGCAGAGCAATTTGCAAATATGGATATCTGCAGAACTAAAAGCAGAAAGGAAAATAACATGATTCAGAATCCGATTTTACGCGGTTTCCATCCGGATCCTTCGATCATCCGGGTGGGGGAGGATTATTATATCGCTACATCCACCTTTGAATGGTGGCCGGGAGTGCGTATCCATCATTCAAGGGATCTTGTGCACTGGGAGCTGATCGAATACCCCCTTACCAGAATCTCACAGCTTGACCTTAGGGGCGTGGGTCCTTCCCAGGGGATATGGGCGCCCTGTTTAACTTATGACAAAGGCACCTTTTATCTGGTCTATACGGTGGTAAAGTCCTTTTACTGCAATATGTACGACACGGAAAATTATCTGGTGACAGCAAAGGATATCCATGGCCCCTGGTCAGAGCCGGTAGCACTTAACAATTTCGGTTTCGATCCCTCCCTGTTTCATGATGACGATGGACGGAAGTATATGGTCAGTATGGTGACGGATCATCGGGTGCCGAAGAAATATGTGGGGCGGCTGGTGCTCCAGGAATTTGATGCGGCAAGAGGACAGATGACCGGGCCTGTCCGGGACATTTACTGTGCGGACGGCATTTTTCTGGAAGGACCTCACATTTTCAAGCGGAATGGATGGTACTATCTGTTCAGTGCGGATACAGGCACAGGGGAGGCCCATGGACAGACGATCCAGAGAGCAAGGGATGTCTGGGGGCCTTATGAGATGTACCGCCCTGCAGATGAGTTCCGGCAGGAGGGGGAAGCCTATTCCATTTTGACCTCGCGCCACCATGAGGATATTCTTCTGCAAAAAGCCGGGCACTGCGACCTGGTGGAGACTCCGGAGGGGGAATGGTACGCCGTGCATCTGTGCGGCAGAGCTTCTAAAGCTCGAAATCCAGAGGATGCAGAGCGCTTTGCCGGAGCAAGGCGATATATGCTGGGCAGGGAAACCGCCATTCAGAAAATGCGATGGACGGAGGATGACTGGCTGGTATTGGCGGAGGGCGGAAATGTGCCAAGGGAAGAGGTAGAGCCTCCTGTTCAGACAGAAATAACGGAAGCGTATGGGATGCAGGAGGATTTTATCAGGGATGACTTTGCGTCTTCTGCTTTGCATCTGGACTATCAGTCCCTTCGTATCCCTATGGATGAGCATTACATCTCTCTGACAAAGCGTCCGGGCTGGCTGCGGATGTATGGAAGGAGCGGCCTGGCTTCCCGGTTTTCTCAGACGCTGATTGCGCGGAGAGTGACAGAGTACCATATGGATGCGGCATGTTGTCTGGATTTTGAACCGGAGGTGTTCAAGCAGATGGCGGGACTGATTTTGATGTATGATACGGAGAATTATTTGTATCTGCACATTTCCCATGATGAGGATGTGGGGAAATGCATTACGCTGCTGAAGGCGGAAAACAAAAAATATGAATACCTGACAGACTATATACCAATAGAGCAAAATCGGGATATGGTATTGCAACTCTCTTTGCAGGGAACACGGGTACAGTTTTTTTATGGATTTCGGGGAGAAGAGCTTGAGGAAATCGGTCCTTGTATCGACGGAAGCTTTTTGTCAGATGAAGCCTGCACGGAAGGTTGGTTTACCGGAACGATGGTGGGGATCTGCTGCCAGGATCTGACAGGCTTCGGAAAACACGCGGATTTTGACTGGTTTGAGGTGAAGAATTTATGGATGGACAGGTAAAGCTGCGAAGGCGCACGAGAGGAACTATACCCTTTAGTGCTGTCGCGCAGCGACTTTAAAACAGCAAACACCCGAAAGTGCACAGAATGATTTGCGGACACGGAGTGGCCGAAAATTATTCTGGATGGAGGTGTACTGAAGGGTGTTTGCGGAACTATAAATAGGAGATGAGATAATGAAGCGATATGAAGAATGGGCGGACACCGTAATCGAAAAGATCCGCAGAAAAATGAAATGGGTCAGTGAGAAGAATAAGGATAAAATTCCTTACAGGACAGACGAAAATGGAAATTATGATGATCGGTCAGATTTGTCAAAAAAGTGGCGTATTGATGACGGACTGAACTGGTGGACCAACGGTTTCTGGGGCGGGATTTGCTGGCTGATGTATCAGGACACAGGAGAGCAACGCTATGCTGAGATTGCCCGGGTGTCAGAGCGGAAGATGGAGCAGTGCTTTCAGGATTTTTATGGCCTGCACCATGATGTGGGCTTCATGTTTGCACCTACAGCGGCGGCAGACTTTGTGCTGACCGGGAATAAAGAGGCCAGAAGAATTGCCATGCATGCCGCCACATTGCTGGCGGGGCGTTTTAATCCTGTGGGGAAATTCATCCGGGCATGGAATGATCTGGAGGAGGACACAAGAGGCTGGGCCATCATCGACTGTATGTTTAATCTGTCACTGCTGTACTGGGCCAGCGAGGAGAGCAGGGATCCCAGATTCCGTCAGATGGCCATGATGCATGCGGACACGGTGATGAAGCATTTTGTCCGGCCGGATGGGTCAGTGTGTCATGTGGTGGAATTCGATCCGGAGACCGGAGAGATGCTGCGCAGTCTTGGCGGTCAGGGATATCAGGAGGGCTCTGCCTGGACCAGAGGTCAGGGGTGGGCGCTGTACGGATTTATGATCAGCTATCTGCACACGGGGAAAAAGGAGTATCTGGAAACGGCGAAACGGGTGGCAGACTATTGTCTGGCTCATATTCCGGAAAACGGTATCATTCCTGTAGACTTTGATCAGCCCATGGAACCTGCCTATGAGGATTCCTGCGGCGCCTGTGTGATCGCAGGAGGACTGCTGGAGCTGGCAAAGCATGTGCAGGAGGAAGAGAGCTATAAGCCAGATGGAGAGAACTATAAGCCGGACGGAGAGAGCCATAGGACAGATGCGGAGCGGTATGTGGCAGATGAGAAAAGTGAGAAATATCAGGAGGCAGCGGTGCGGATCCTTCGGGCCATAGCGGATAACCGGGCGGATTTTGGAGAGAACTGTGATGCCATCGTGCAGAACTGCAGCGGGGCCTATCATTCGCCGGAGCATCATTTTACTATGGTGTATGCGGACTACTTTTTTATAGAAGCAATCTATAAGTTGAAGGGGACGGGCAGGCTGTTGTGGTAAAGGGAGTGGATTTGTGGATGAGCAGGCGGAACAGGTTGCAGTCTGATTTTTTATCCTTTATACTGGTAGGGAAAAGAGGCTTATTATTCCATAGTATATGGACGTAGACCGTTCATGAAGAAAAGGAGATTATCAGACAATGAATATCATAACGGCAGCAGATGACCACTGGGCAATCGGAAATAAAAATGAACTGCTGATCACCATTCCGGCTGATCACAGATTTTTCAGACAGGAGACAGAGGGGAAGGTGGTGGTGTACGGAAGAAAGACCCTGTCCACTTTCCCTCAAAAGATGCCGCTTGCAGGGCGCACCAATCTGATCCTTTCTTCTGATCCGGCTTACCGGGTAAAAGGAGCGCAGATCATTCATGATCTGAAGGAGCTGTTTACGGAACTGAAAAAATATGACACAGAAGAGATTTACGTGATCGGCGGGGCAAGTATATATGAACAGCTTCTGCCCTACTGCAGAGTGGCCCATGTGACGAAAATCCACCGAACCTACCAGGCGGATGCCTTTTTCCCGGATCTGGACGAAATGCCGGAGTGGAGGCTTACGGCGGACAGCGAGGAACAGACCTATTTTGACGTGACCTATCACTTTTTGAAATATGAGAACAGCAGGGTAGTGGGTTTAGGCGAGCCTTTGGCAGAGTAATTAGTGCCGGAGGGTTGCTTAGAGGCTGAAGTCCTTCGGTTTCTCTTGGATTGAGGATGGCATCGATATTGGAAGTATTAAATTGTAAATTTTTGTTGATTTTGTTAAAGGCCAGAAGAATGCGCCTTCTGACCTTTAGCAGATTAACAGTATACCAGTTTTTTCTTTTTACCGATACAATTTAACTTTGTATTGCAAATTCTATATCCTTTTCCGTGATGACGGAATACAATTTTGTATGATACCTTTCTTCAATGAACTTAGAACCTGTTAAGCCTTCCGTGCCCTGTGGCACCATTCTGTCTGCAATTACGACAATGGTTTCAATCTCTACCTTTGCATGGTTTAAAATAACATCCAGCCTTTCTGAAAGCGTCTTTCCTGAAGAGATCATATCATCCACCACCACGACCCTGTCGCCATCCTGCAAGGTATAGCCGCACAGCATACGGCCACGGCTGTCAGGAACCTTTCTGTCGTAGCAATAATTCACTTCCACCCCATATTTCTGGAACAGTGCGCAGGCTGTTGCTGCCGAAAAACTGATCCTGTGATATGCCAATCCCAGTATTGTATCGAATTGAATGTTATTTTCCCGTATGCAATCCGCAAAGAATTCCCCGATTCAGGCAATCAGCCTCTAAGACATTTTTCCCCAACCTATGGTTGGGCAAGTCGGCGTCCATCACAAACCAATCCATGACCTAATGATCTGAATTGACAGGGATATTGACTGAAGTATCCTTTTTGACATACAGCACCACATCTTCTACCCTGCAGTCAAGGATCTCACACAGGCGGTCTATTGTTTCCAGATTGACATTTCGATTGTGCTTTAGTTTGTCGATCATGCTCCGGCTGACCTTATAGGTATTGATCAGTCTGTAGCATGTGACGTTTTTTCGTTTCATGGTTTCCCAGAGTGGGTCAAAAATCATCATATGGCTTCACTCCTTTTCTGATAATTATAAAGTCGCGTTAGAGAGAACGGAATTCTCTCGTTCGTGAGGTTTCATGATAAAGAGTATGTTTTTATAGACACCACAAAAAAGTAATGCTAAAATAAGCAGGACAAAAATTACATGAGGGGAGAAATATATTATGTCACTGATGAGAGATGAGGATGGACGGCTGTGGGACGTGGATCTGAACGGAAAGAAGCATACGCCAAATTTTGGACAAGAGGTAGGCGAAGAACTGATCTCCGGCCTTCCTATGGCTATGGGAATCGCTAAGGGTATCTTTAAGGGGATGGACGCAGTTTCAACTTCGTTAAGCACCAAAATTGCAAATAAGGTCTTAGATGAGGATGAGCTTGAAGAATTGGAAGCGAAAAGGGAAGCTGTAAGAGCAAAGCAGGCAGCAGACCAGGCCAGGGCAGGAAGCGGTGTTATCGGGGATTTTATGCATATTGCCAAATCAGGTCAGGTTGACGGTGCAAACAATAGAGCGATACTGAAACATTTTGCAAATAAGATCAAAGGCAAAAAATAACTGTAGTTTGGATCTGAAGCCATTGATATACATTGAAGAAGGAGAAAATAATATCCATGAAAAAACAAGCTATGATTACGCTTACTGTAGCAGTTCTTAGCATCTTAATGCTGGCTGGTTGCGGGAAATCAGAGGAGGAAAAAGCCCGCGACGAGATCATGTCTCACATGAGTGATGAAGAGAAGGCGGCCATTGCCGAAGACCAGAAGGCAATCGCGGATTATGAAGCAGAGAAGCAGGCAAAGGCTGATGCGATAGCAAACGAGAAGCCTATTGATTATTCAGAGGTGATGACAGAGACGGCGCTTACTGATATTACTTTTGAACAATCAGAGTTAATTAATATTCCCATTTCTGTTCTTCTGCCAGGTGATGAATATCTCTATGGTGGCAAAGGATATGATATTGAAATGAATCTCGCACGCGGTATGCATCACTATGGACAGAATCAATATGTCCTTTCAGAAACTTTTGGTGTTTTGGCAAGCAGCTCTGTAAGTGGTGATGCGGAGGATTGTGGAAACTATACTGTCTATACCGAAACAGGAATGAGTGAAATCGGAAGTTATGTTTTATTTATAACTGAAAATAATTCTGATGCCGCTCTTCAGATTTCCTTTTATTCCACACATGAAGATTATCAGGATTGTGTAAAAGCAATGTTTGAAAAGAATTATGCACATATTAAAGAGCAGCTTATGACTGCAGAGCCCCATGATATTTCCGAAGAAGTTTCTGGAGACACAGAGTCTTATGATATTTCTGAAGAAGCTCTTGGCGATGCAGAACCGGAGATTTTTGGTAAGTATACAGATGATAATGGTAATACCGTTGAAATTAGCTATGGAGACAATGAATTTGATATTACTATTACCGGTTTTACTTATTATGGCGGGACACTTACCTGGCTGGCAGATGATTTATATGAGTCTAAGACTGATGATGCCTGGGTTCAGGTACAGCTTACAGAAGACGGCATAGCGGTTCGCAGCTCTTATGTTTATTTGGAAGGAAATTACGTCAGGAATTAATGTTTATGAAGAAAAATACTTCTTTTTATAAAATAGCCAGTTTTATTACTTTATTTACAGCCATGCTGCTATGCGTATCGTGCGGCAGCAAAGAAGCCACGACAATAAGCCTTGAAAGATCAGAAGGGGCTGTAGACGTTGATAATGCCAAAGGGAAGTCTCTTGCTGTAAGGGATGCTATGGAGCTTTACAGCGGCTATGGTGTTGGAACACAGACAGAGAGCTATGCGTGGATCAACTTTGATGATGAAAAGCTTTCCAAATTAGACCAGGAAAGCAGGATTGCGATTGAAAAAGCAGGGAATAAGCTTTCTGTTGATGTTCAGTCAGGCAGCATGTTCTTTAACATAACGGAAGCTCTTGAAGATGATGAAAGCATGGATATCCGCACATCTACAATGCTTGTGGGTATTCGCGGTACAAGCGGATGGGTGGTAAATGATGGTAGCAGATCGAGTGTTGCACTGCTCCATGGGAAAGCAGAGGCCGAAGTGGTGGCTGATTCAGGGACAGAAAATATTATGATCGGTGCAATGGAGGTTCTGAATATAGAGAAGCAGGGCGAAACTGTTTCTTATGAGATACAGCAGTTGAAAGACATTCCTGATTTTGTTGAGGAAGAACTTGCCAATACGCCGGTGACGCTGTTTGAGATTTTAGGTGTGATGGAAGAACATGAGATAACAGAGGATGAATTTTGGTATGCTGCAAGGGATATGTGTATGGATATCATTGGGAAAAATTCTCTGAAGGTGCTTGTTCCATATATACCAGACGGCTGGGGTGCGTATAATGGCGGCATACAGGGCGGTATGCCTACAGAGTTTTTGTCCGTTAATCTTGAGATAGGCGTTTCTATAGATACGAATCTGACCAAAGTTCCCGACAGCGAACCACAGGTGTATGGAAGTTATCTTATCTGGACAGAAGATTTACCGGAAGAGGATGATGCCTTTGGCAATAGATATCAGAGCATATATATTGCAAAAAATACATCTACGCCGGATGATTTTGGGAGATATGAAGCACTGCGTTTTACATTGCGTACACGAAAGAAATATGAAGAAAATTATTGGATTCCGGGGCGCCGTATTGATAAAGAAGTCATCGATGAGCTGTTCAATATAGAATATGATATGATAATCAGCCAGCTTGATTGACATTCTTATTGACTTTTCATCCAAAAGGGATAATAATGGATAGAAAAGTTATGGTCCGGCGTGCCGGATCGTTTCACAAAAACATAAGAGGGAGGGCGATTTCGTGGATAAGAAAAATATTGACTGGGCCAATCTCGGATTTGGCTATATCCACACGGATTACAGATTTGTATCAAATTTCAAAAACGGCGCCTGGGATGAAGGCGTTCTGACAGAGGATGCCAATGTGGTCATCAGCGAATGTGCAGGAGTTCTGCAGTATGCACAGACGATATTTGAAGGAATGAAGGCCTATACCACAGCCGATGGGCGCATCGTAACATTCCGCCCGGATTTAAACGGCGAGAGGATGGAGCAGAGTGCTGCCCGTCTGGAAATGCCGGTTTTCCCCAAAGATAAATTTGTAGAAGCAGTGCTTAAGACCATTAAGGCAAACGAGGCTTATGTGCCCCCTTACGGCAGCGGCGCAACCTTGTATGTGCGTCCTTATATGTTTGGAAGCAACCCTGTGATCGGAGTGAAGCCTGCGGAGGAATATCAGTTCAGAGTATTTACCACGCCGGTAGGACCTTATTTTAAGGGCGGCGTGAAGCCTCTGACCATCCGGATCAGTGATTTTGACCGGGCGGCTCCGAATGGGACAGGCCATATCAAGGCGGGTCTTAACTATGCCATGAGTCTTCATGCAATTGTAGATGCCCACAACCAGGGCTTTGATGAAAATATGTATCTGGATGCAGGTACGCGGACTAAGGTGGAGGAGACCGGCGGCGCCAACTTCCTGTTCGTGACGAAAGACGGTAAGGTGGTAACCCCCAAGTCAAGCAGTATCCTGCCTTCCATTACCAGGCGTTCCCTGATGCAGGTGGCCAGAGAATATCTGGATCTGGAGACCGAAGAGCGGGAAGTCTACGCCGAGGAGCTTGAGAGCTTTGCCGAGTGCGGATTGTGCGGTACGGCGGCAGTGATCTCTCCGGTAGGCAAGGTGGTAGACCATGGGAAGGAAATCTGTTTTGCCAGCGGCATGACAGAGATGGGACCTGTGACGAAGAAGCTGTATGAGACACTGACCGGTATCCAGATGGGAACCATTAAGGCACCGGAAGGATGGGTTGTGGAAGTATAGTTTGGTTTGGAACGATCATTTCCTGCAAAGCAGGCAGATTATACCGACAGAAAGAGCGGATGTCGCGCGAGGCGTGACATCCGTTGTTTAGTATAAGGAATGTCCGTGAAGCGTGCAAAAACAGATTGATATTATCATTTATATTTCCTATAATGAGAAGATAAAAGATATCTGGGAGGACATTATAAATGGAAACAAGAGAAATCTTAGAGCAGGTAAGATCCGGCAGCATTTCCATAGAGGAAGCCGAAAAGTTTTTCCGGAAGCAGCCCTTTGAGGAGATGGGCTATGCCAAGCTGGACACACACCGTGAGATTCGTTCCGGCTTCCCGGAGGTGGTGTACTGCAGCGGAAAGCCGGAGGAATATCTGGTAAATATTTTTCAGAAATTATATGAGAAAAACGGAGAGGTATTGGGAACCAGAGCCGACAGGCATCAGTATGAGCTGGTCCGTGAAGTTTTGCCCCAGGTATCCTATGATGAGGTCTCTCATATTTTGAAGATTGAGAAGTCGGACAAAGAACGCAAAGGGAAGATCGCGGTGTGTACTGCCGGGACCGCAGACATTCCGGTGGCGGAGGAGGCAGCCCAGACCGCAGAATATTTCGGCTCTCGGGTGGAACGGATCTATGATGTGGGAGTCAGCGGCCTGCACAGACTTCTTTCTCGATTAGATGTGATACAGGAGGCCAACTGTGTGGTGGCAGTGGCAGGGATGGAAGGCGCTCTTGCCAGCGTTATCGGAGGCCTGGTGAGCAGGCCGGTGATCGCAGTGCCTACCTCTGTGGGATATGGCGCAAGTTTGCATGGCCTGTCGGCTCTGCTTACTATGATCAATTCCTGCGCAAACGGTATTGCGGTAGTCAATATCGATAACGGGTATGGGGCAGGATATATGGCAACTCAGATCAACAGATTGGGCTGTGGCGCTTAAAGCGCTGAGGAGAGCAGCAATATATGGCAAGTTACAAATTTATTTAGCAAGGAGCATAGAGATCAAAATGGGAAAAACATTGTATTTGGAATGCCGCTCCGGAATCAGCGGCGATATGACGGTGGCAGCGCTTCTGGACCTGGGAGCCGATCAGGAGGTTTTGATGAAAGCCTTAAGGAGTCTTCCGGTTCAGGGATTTCAGGCAGAGATCAGCAGAGTGGTTAAGGCGGGGCTGGATGTCTGCGACTTTTGTGTGAAGCTGGACAGAGAGCATGAGAATCATGACCATGATATGGAGTATCTCCATGGACATGAGCATGTCCATCAGGAAGAGGCGTGCGCCCATGAACATGAACATACCCATCATCATGAAGAGGAGCATTACCATCATGGAGAAGAGCATCACCACCATGAGGATGAACATCACCACGGCCATCATCACGGAGAAGACCACACCCACGACCATCCGCACACCCATCCCCACGAGCACAGAGGCCTGCCGGAGATATTACAGATCATAGATGGGGCAGATATCACAGAGCGGGCGAAGGCTACTGCTGCAGGGATTTTTCAGATCCTGGCAAAAGCAGAGGCCAGGGCTCACGGCGTACCTGTGGAGCAGGTGCATTTCCATGAGGTAGGAGCTGTGGACTCTATCGTGGATATTGTAGCGGCGGCAGTGTGCCTGGATGATCTGGATATCACGGAGACAATCATTCCTTTTTTATGTGAGGGAAAAGGCACTGTAAGGTGTCAGCATGGTATCCTGCCGGTGCCGGTGCCGGCAGTGGTGAATATTCTGGAGGCCTATGGGATTCCTGTGGAAATGACAGAGGTGGCGGGAGAGCTGATCACGCCTACCGGAGCGGCGATTGCGGCGGCCATTGGAACTTCAAACAGCCTGCCGAAGCGCTTTGTGATCAAAAAGACGGGAATCGGTGCGGGAAAGCGAAATTATGAAAGGCCCAGCCTGCTTCGGGCCATGCTGATCGAGGAGTGTTCCGGGAAACAGGAGGAAAAAGATCAGGATCAGGAGAAGGATGTCATTTATAAGCTGGAGACAAATATCGACGACTGCACCGGGGAGGCTCTTGGCTATGTGATGGATAAGCTGATGGAGGCAGGGGCCCGGGATGTTCATTTCCTGCCGGTCTATATGAAGAAAAACCGTCCGGCCTATGAGCTTGCAGTTATCTGTGACGGGGATAAGATCAAGACATTGGAGCAGACTATTTTTCAGGAGACCACGACCATTGGTATCCGCCGGATCAAAATGGAAAGAAGTCTTTTGCCAAGGGAAGCATCCACGGTAATGCTGAAGGACGGGGAACTGAAGATCAAGAAATGTCTTCTGCCGGGGGGCCAGATCCGATGCTATCCGGAATATGAGAGTGTGATCCGTCTGGCACAGGAAAGCGGGCTTTCCTTCCAACAGGTGATGGATGAGTTCAGACAGGCAAGTCATGAAAACCCTTTAGGCTGCGTGAGTGAGAAAATCACAAAGGAATGACAGGCGAAAAGGAGAGTTTATGGACAGTTATCCGCAAAAAAAGAATCATCTTTTGGAAAAAATGAGCCTGTATGCCGCACAGGATGTTGTGATCGCTTTTTCGGGAGGAGCAGACAGCAGTCTCCTGCTGAAGCTGGCCTGCGAGGCGGCGAAGGAGACCGGAAAAAAGGTATATGGGGCAACGGTGCAGACAAGGCTCCATCCGGCAGGAGAGATAGAGGAGGCGAAACGACTCTGCAGGGAGATGGGGGCCGCCTTTGTACTCCTTACTGTGGACGAGCTGAAGGAAGCCGGGATCATGGACAATCCGGTGGAGCGCTGTTACTTATGCAAAAGACATCTGTTCCAAAAAATATTGGAAAAGGCATCAGAGCTGGGCGTCCTCCATGTACTGGAAGGAACCAATGAGGATGACCTGCATGTGTACAGGCCGGGGATCCGTGCCCTCAAAGAGCTGGGCATTGCAAGCCCCCTTGCGGAAGCAGGAATGACCAAAGCGGAGGTGAGAGCTCTTGCAAAAGAATATGGTATTTCCACGGCGTCAAAGCCTGCATCACCCTGCCTTGCCACCAGATTTCCTTATGGAACAGAGCTTTCTTATGAGAAATTGAAGCAGGTGGAGAAAGGGGAAGCTTTTTTAAGAGGCTTTGCTTTCAAAAATGTGCGCCTTCGTGTTCACGGGGATATTGCAAGGATCGAGGTGGACAGGGAAGACCTTACCGGATTGATAGAGCACAGTGAGGAAATCACCTCCTATTTAAAGGAACTGGGATATTGTTATATCACGTTGGATATGGAGGGATTCCGTTCCGGAAGTATGGACATAAATATAGATTATAAATAATATAATAAATATTGATTTTACTTATATTATGACCTGAGATATAATCATAACGGAATGAAAATACTTGGTTTAAGCAATAAGCAGCGAAGCTGCGTTTGCTGGGAAAGGAGCATAATATAAGATGGTAAAAGCAGTCGTAGGCGCCAATTGGGGCGATGAGGGAAAAGGAAAGATTACAGACATGCTGGCGCAGCAGGCGGATATCATTGTCCGCTTTCAGGGAGGCGCCAACGCAGGGCATACGATCGTAAATGATTATGGAAAGTTTGCCCTTCATACATTGCCTTCAGGGGTATTTTACAGCCATACCACCAGCGTGATCGGAAATGGCGTGGCGTTGAATATTCCGGTACTTTTTAACGAGATCAAGTCTATTACGGAAAGAAATGTGCCTATGCCCAGGATACTGGTATCTGACCGGGCGCAGATGGTGATGCCCTATCATATTTTGTTTGACCAGTACGAGGAGGAGCGGTTAGGCGGCAAATCCTTCGGATCCACGAAGTCGGGGATCGCTCCCTTTTATTCCGACAAATTTGCAAAGATCGGTTTCCAGGTCAGTGAGCTTTTTGATGAGGAGACGTTGAAGGAAAAGGTGGGACGGATCTGCGAACAGAAAAATGTAATGCTTGAGCACATGTATCACAAGCCCCTTATCGATCCGGCGGAGCTTCTTGCAACGCTGCATGAATATAAAGAGATGATAGCGCCTTATGTGTGCGACGTGTCCGCTTACCTTGACAAAGCGATTAAGGAGGGCAAGACCATTCTGTTGGAGGGACAGCTTGGCACCCTGAAGGATCCGGATCATGGTATTTATCCTATGGTGACCTCTTCCTCCACTTTGGCAGCCTATGGCGCCATCGGTGCAGGAATTCCGCCCTATGAGATCAGCCAGATCATTACTGTCTGTAAGGCTTACTCTTCGGCGGTTGGAGCGGGAGCTTTTGTTTCGGAGATCTTTGGGGACGAGGCAGATGAGCTGAGGCGCAGAGGCGGTGACGGCGGAGAATTCGGAGCCACCACAGGACGTCCCCGCAGGATGGGATGGTTTGACTGTGTTGCCTCCAAATACGGATGCCGGCTGCAGGGAACTACCGATGTGGCCTTTACCGTGCTGGATGTTCTGGGATATCTGGATGAAATACCTGTCTGTGTAGGCTATGAGGTTGACGGTGAAGTGACCACAGATTTTCCGGTTACGGTGAAGCTTCAGAAGGCAAAGCCGGTACTCAAAAAGCTTCCCGGATGGAAATGTGAGATCCGCCATATCAGGAAGTATGAGGATCTGCCGGAGAACTGCCGGAATTATGTAGAATTTATAGAGGAGCAGATAGGATATCCGATCACCATGGTTTCCAACGGACCGGGAAGAGGGGATATTATTTACAGGGAAAGTCTGCTGAAGAGATAAGAAGAAGCGGGAAGTAAGGAAGGAACATAAGGGGAAGAATATGGAGTATTTTTCGAGCGAAAAGGTTGCGCTCCCGGCAGATTGCTGCGGAAAGCTGACGATGATCAGAAGCAGATCAGGGGAATTGATGTATCTGGCAGAAGGAAACGAAAGGGCGGTGCTTATGGATACCAGTGTCGGGATCAGAGGGCTTCGGGCGTTGGTGGAAGAGCTGACAGATAAGCCCCTTACGGTGCTGATCTCCCATGGACATCTTGATCATGCTATGGGCGTACCGGAGTTTGATACCGCCTATATGAACTCCGATGATATTTCGTTATATCAGTCCATGTGCAGTGTGGAAGAGAGAAAGGAATATGCTGAGATGTCCATCGGACTTTCACCGGAGAAAATACCGGAGGAAGCCTATCTTCCGGCAGAACCGGACTATGTCTTTGAGGAATTGACGGATGGAATGAGCTTTGATTTAGGCGGGATGCATATTGATGTGTATGCTTTTCCGGGACATACGAAGGGATGTATGGTGTTTCTTTTAAGGGAAGCCCACATTCTGATTTCCGGTGATGCATGCAATAATTCTACCTTCCTGTTTGATGAAAAGTGTTGCAGTACGGTGTCGGAGTACCGGGTGCAGGTGGAGAAAATCAAGAATGCCCTGGAAGGAAAGTATGACAGGATCTTTGTCATGCATCAGGTGATGGAAGCCGATCCGGAGCTGTTTGGGCAGATGCTTATGGTATGTGATGATGTAATGAACGGAAAATCTGACGCGATTCCATTTGAATTTCTGGGAAAGCATGCGTTAATTGCCAAGGCACGAAATGAAAGGTGTGAGAGATTAGACGGAGGTTATGCCAATCTGGTGTATGATCCGAAGAGGATATGATGCCGGAATCATATAGGAAAATCACGCTTAATCGTTCCTTTTCACACCCTTTTCACAGATTTATCATAGCATTATCACAAATTTTACACTTTTGCTTCACTTTTTTGGATTAAACTTCCTGTAAATACATACAGGAGGTTTATTTCAATGAAACAACAGACATATTTTTCAACACAAAATGAAACAGTCCTGACAAAAGCGGTTGCTGTGTCACCATCCGGTGATGAAACGGCGGCGGTTATCAGGACTGTTTTTGCAGTAACGACTGTTATTTCTATGGCTTTGTATTTGCTCTTATCCCCTTTAAAGGTACATGCGGCAGAGGGATTTCAGCTCTACACGGACAATCCGGGGATCCGTGTGACGGCGGGGGATACGGTAAGCTTTGATCTGCATCTTTTGGGTGGCAATGCAGCAGGAAAAGATGTTTCCCTCTCTATAGCTTCTATGCCGGAGGGATTTACCGGTTACATAAAAAACGGCAGTTATGAGGTATCGAAGGTTCATGCCGACGGAAACGGTGAGGATGTGATCGCTTCTCTTCAGGTGACGGTTCCCTCCGAGGCATCAGAGGGCGTCCATGAGGTTACGATCCATGCGGAAGCGGAGGAAGGCTACGCAGACGATCTGACTCTGGAGCTTAACGTCAGCGGACTGGAGGCGGGAGAAAGTAATTTCCATGTGGAATATCCCGACCAGGAGGGGGTATCCGGCACTCCTTTTTCCTATTCTACAACCATTGCCAACAATACCTTATCCACACAGAACTATAATTTTTCCTCTGACGCACCTGCAGGGTGGCTGGTTTCCTTTACCAGTGATGCTACCCAGATTTCCAGCCTTGAGGTTGAATCCGGCAGCAGTGCAGGCGTTACCATTACCGTGACGCCTCCGGACAAGGCAGAGGCAGGAGAGTATAAGATCAGCTGTGCAGCTACCTCTGCCAGAGAACAGCTTTCCACTGATTTAAACGTGACGATCCTTGGCACTTATGATATGGAATTGTCCACCACAGATGGAAGACTTTCCCTTGACGCTTTTGCAAAAAAGGAGTCGGATATCAATCTGAAGCTTACCAATAACGGAAACATTGATCTGGAAAATCTGTCCTTAACATCCTCGGCGCCTGCGGGCTGGGAGGTTTCTTTTGATACCACATCCATCGACAGGCTGGAGGCAGGAGCTTCTGTAGATGTTACTGCGCATATAACGCCTGGAGATAATGCCCTTACCGGCGATTATATTACTGTGATCACCGCTTCCTGTGATAACCAGTCGGATTCGGCAGAGTTTCGGATCACGGTGAAAACCCGGACGGGCTGGGGGATTTTTGCGGTAGCGATCATCATTGCTGTATTGGCAGGGCTGTATTATGTGATGAAAAAGTATGGCAGGAGGTAAGCTATGGCTGTGTCAGGGAATGTGAGCCCTGCAGTGATACAGACAAAGGGGCTTACAAAAAAATACGGAAGTTTGACGGCAGTAGATCATCTGGATCTCACCGTTTATAAAGGAGAGGTTTTCGGACTGTTGGGGCCGAATGGCGCCGGAAAAACTACCACAACGCTGATGCTCCTTGGACTTGCGGAGCCGGATGGCGGAGAGGCTGTTATCAATGGATTGGATGCTGCCAAAGCTTCCATTGAGGTGAAAAGGAAAGTGGGCTATCTGCCGGACAATGTGGGATTTTATTCCGATATGACCGGACGGGAGAATTTACGTTTTACCGGCAGATTGTGCGGACTTGAAGGAGAGGCACTGGAGCAGAGAATTGAGGAGCTTCTTGCCAGAGTCAATATGACGGAGGCAGGGGACAAAAGGGCAGGTACTTATTCCCGGGGAATGCGGCAGAGACTGGGGATTGCCGATGTGCTGATGAAGGATCCGGAGGTGATCATTATGGATGAGCCTACGCTGGGCATTGATCCGGAAGGGATCCGGGAGCTGATGTGGCTGATCCGGGATCTGGCAGAGAAAGACGGGAGAACGATTCTGCTCTCTTCTCATCAGCTGCATCAGGTACAGCGGGTATGTGACCGGATGGGGATTTTTGTGCATGGAAAAATGATCGCCTGCGGTACCTTGGAGGAGCTGGGCAGAGAGATCGCCCATGAGGGGGCAGGCACCCTGGAGCTGTCAGCCTATCCGGACAATATAAAGCTCAGAGATGTCATAAAGGGAATGAATGGGGTGCTTGAGATAGAAAAAAACAGCGATATGTATGTGATCCGCTCTGCTTTTGACATAAGAAGGGCATTGTCTAAGGAATTGGCGGAGCAGGGGTATACCATCCTGCATTTGCGTCAGGCGGGCAGCGATCTGGATGAGATTTACCGAAAATATTTTGAAAAGGCAGGTGAGGAAGGTGGAACAGACGATCACACAGGAGAAAAGTAAACAGCGGGATCATCATATATTAAAGGTCTTATTCGAAAAGGAGACAGCTGATTTTATTAATGGAAAACGTATGCTCTTGTTTATCCTGCTCATGGCGCTGATCACGGTGACAGGACTTTATGCCGCTGTGTCCGGACTCTCAGATGCCATAGAGGGCGGAAGCTCCTCTGCGGACTTTCTGTTTTTGAAGCTTTTTACGGTCAGCGCAAACTCTATCCCATCTTACAATTCTCTTATGGCGCTTATGGGCCCTTTTATCGGAATATTTATGGGGTTTGACGCTATTAACAGTGAACGGACAGAAGGAACCCTGAACCGTCTGGTGAGCCAGCCCTTGTATCGGGATAATATCATTATCGGGAAATTTCTGGCAGGAATTTTCATAACGACAGTTATGGTATTTTCCTCGGGGCTTCTGATCGCTGCGGCAGGGATACTTGCTACCGGTATTATTCCCACAGGAGCGGAAGCAATGCGGCTTATGATCTATCTTTGCTTCTGTGTGATCTATATCGGTTTCTGGCTGGCAGTGGCTATCCTGTTTTCTACGGTCTGTCGGCATGCGGCAACCTCAGCTCTGGCCTGCATCGCCGTATGGCTGTTCTGTGCCATTTTTGTCAGCCTTCTGGCAGGGATTCTGGCAGATGCTTTTTATCC
Source organism: uncultured Lachnospiraceae bacterium (assembly GCA_947382625.1). GTDB lineage: Bacteria > Bacillota > Clostridia > Lachnospirales > Lachnospiraceae > Suilimivivens. The sequence continues at coordinate 5,036 of CANDAG010000021.1, read as the reverse complement.
TGTGGGCGGTAATGATATGGAGTCTTTGATGAATGAGATGAAAAATTATTACTGTGCGCAGAATATCAACCGCCTGTCGCCTTACTATCTCTTTGGAGAGGCATCCGCCACGCTTCTTAACCCCAGCGTCAGGTCTGTCAATGCCGTTACCATGACCCAGCTTTCCGGGGCTTTGGTCAGCACCCTTTCTGTGGGACAGAGTGTGTTGCTGGTATGGCCGCATCTGACAGCTCTTGCAGCGTTGATGCTGGTGGCTTTTGCAGTTTCCTATGTTTCCTTCATGAGACAGGAGATCAGGGCAAGGTAGGAAATCAGGAGATATAGAAGAAATAATAGAGTCCATCAAACGCTGTCACGCTCCGCGCGTCAGCTTATTGATCAAACGCTGTCATGCTTTGCGAGCCAGTTTATTGAGTAAAAGCCTGCTGTCCGGTTTTGTGGCCGGATAACAGGCTTTTTTTGAAAAAATCAATGGGAATTCTGGCGATACGGATGCTTTTGTGGTAAGATAAGAGGCGATGTGTACAGAGGCTCACAGACAATGATAGAAGGAATAAAAAAGCAGGGAAAGCTGTGGCGATGGGAGCAAATATGAATCGAAACTATGCACGGGAATTGGAGCGGATCATGCAGGATCCGGAGAACAAAGGAAAACATCTGTTTTTACATAGCTGCTGCGCGCCCTGCAGCAGTTATGTACTGGAATATCTGCGGTCTTTTTTTCGTATCACAGTGTTTTATTATAATCCCAATATTACAGAGGAGGAAGAGTATTGGAGGAGAGCGGCGGAACAAAAGAGGCTGATCGAGGCGTTTAACAGGCAGGCGGCAGAAGTGGAAGCCGGCCAGATAGAAAAGGCTGTATATCCTATAGAGACAGTGGAGGGAACCTATAGCAGAGAGCTTTTTTTTGAGCAGATAAAGGGCCTTGAACACTGTAAGGAAGGTGGGGAAAGATGCTTTGTATGCTATAAGCTGCGTTTGGAGGAGACGGCAAGGCAGGCAAAAGAGGCACAGGCCGATTATTTTACTACCACTCTTACCATCAGTCCCCTGAAAAATGCGGCGAAGATCAATGAAATCGGAGAGAACCTCTCTGCCATCTATGGAGTCGCTTTTCTGCCCTCGGATTTTAAGAAGAAGGACGGCTATCGGCGTTCTGTGGAGCTTTCTAAGGAGTATGACCTGTATCGGCAGGATTATTGCGGATGCGTGTTTTCGAAGGCAGAGAGGGAGAGACGGAATAGTTCTTCTTAAAGTGAATGAATCTTATGGAAGGGACAGAATTTATAAAATCCTTGAAAAAGCGAATCTGAGATGATAGGATAGAACGGTGAACGGGCCGGATCCGTTTCATTATCAGATTGATCAGGGATTTAAAGATAACGATACATATTATTTTGCAGGGAGGAAATGAAGGATGAAGAAATTTCTGGACTTGATCTCAGAGGAGATGCAGAACGCTTTTGCAGCGGCAGGGTATGACAGCGCCCTTGGAAAGGTAACTCTTTCAAACAGGCCGGATCTATGCGAATATCAGTGCAACGGCGCCATGGCAGGCGCAAAGATTTACAAAAAAGCACCTGTTATGATTGCGGGAGATATAGCAGAAAAGTGTAGGGACAGTAAGATATTTTCAAGCGTGGAGGCAGTGCCGCCGGGCTTTTTGAATCTGAAGGTGAGAGAGAGCTTTGTAAAGGACTATCTTGCCGGGATGCAGGCAGAGGAGAAATTCGGGCTGGAAATGCCGAAGAAGCCCAGTAAGATCATTGTGGATTACGGCGGGCCTAATGTGGCCAAGCCTCTTCATGTAGGACATTTGCGTTCGGCAATCATCGGTGAGAGTATCAAGAGGATTGCCAGGTATGCAGGCCATGAGGTGATCGGAGACATCCATATGGGAGAATGGGGCCTGCAGATGGGACTGATCATTACAGAGCTTAAGGAGAGGAAGCCGGAGCTTGTCTATTTTGACGAGGCGTATACGGGAGAGTATCCGAAGGAAGCTCCTTTTACCCTTGCGGAGTTAGAGGAGATTTATCCCACCGCCAGCAAAAAATCCAAAGAGGACGCCGCTTATAAGGAAAAAGCTCTGGAGGCAACCTTTAAGCTGCAGAGCGGCGTAAGAGGATATCATGCGTTATGGCAGCACATTATGGGAGTATCCATTCCGGATCTGAAAAAAAATTACGAAAAGCTTGATGTGGAGTTTGACCTCTGGAAAGGGGAAGCAGACGTTAAGGATCTGATCCCGGATATGGTAGAGTACATGAAAAAAGAGGGCTACGCCTATATCAGCGAAGGGGCTCTGGTGGTAGATGTGAAGGAAGAGACAGATACAAAGGAAATCCCTCCGTGTATGATCCTGAAATCTGACGGGGCATCTCTTTACAATACCACAGACCTTGCCACCATTATAGACCGGATGAAGGAGTATCACCCTGACCGGCTCATTTATCTTGCGGATAAACGGCAGAATCTATACTTTGAACAGGTTTTTCGCTGCGCAAGGAAGACTAAGCTGGTGGAGCCCGGGACAGAGCTTTTGCATATCGGCTTCGGCACAATGAACGGAAAAGACGGAAAGCCCTTTAAGACCAGGGAAGGCGGCGTTATGCGTCTGGAATACCTGATCCAGGAAATCAATGACGAAATGTACCGGAAGATCACGGATAACCGTCAGGTGGAAGAGGAAGAGGCAAGGAAGACCGCTGAAGTGGTGGCTCTTTCTGCGATCAAATACGGTGACCTGTCCAATCAGGCGGCCAAGGATTATATTTTTGATATTGATAAGTTTACTTCCTTTGAAGGAGACACAGGGCCGTATATTCTTTATACCATCGTGAGGATCAAGTCCATCTTAAATAAGATCAAGGATCAGGGCGGCAGTCTGGATCAGGCTTCTTTCCGGGAAGCGGAGAGTGAAGCAGAGAAGTCGTTGATGCTGGAGCTTACGGGATTTAACGCCATGATGGAAACTGCTTATGCAGAAAGCGCTCCTCATAAGATCTGTGCTTATATCTATGGTCTGGCCAATGCCTTCAATCATTTTTATCATGAGACGAAGATCGTGACAGAAGAAAATGAGGAAAAGAAATTAGGATGGATCGCGCTGCTTCTGCTTACCAGAGATATTCTGGAAGTTTGTATCGGGGTACTTGGTTTTTCCGCTCCGGAGAGAATGTAGCCTTGACAGATATTATCAAAACGAGTGTTATTCGAATACGGGAAAGGAATGATCTGAGATGCAGTCAGCAACAGAGCTTAGAAATAAATTGAGAAGTATTGACCACCGAAGCTATCCGGCTTATAAGGAACTGCGGGGACAGTATGATTTTACGGATTATGTGTTATCCATCGATCATGTGCAGGGAGATCCTTTTGCTGCTCCGTCACGGCTGTCTGTGTTGGTGAAGGCCCAAAGGGCGGCTTTCCCGCCGGCTTTTTATGATACCTATGAAAAGAGGGTGACTCTCCAGGATCATCTCACAAGACTTTTTGCCAGGGAAGCAAGCGGGGGCAGCTTTCAGGCGAAGGGCTCAGGAAAAAGCGGATTGCTTGGCGTTTCCAGGTGCGGACAACAGGTGCTTGAAAGGACGGCCCTTCGGGTGAAGGAGGGGAATCTGACGATTCGCTTTGAGGCGGGATTTCCGGCAAACGGCAGAACCATCAATGCGAGGGAGCTGGAAAAGATGCTCTTTGATATTTTGCCTGACTGTGTGCGAAAGAGCCTGTATTTTGCACGGATTGACCAGAATAAATTAAAGCAGGCAATCTGTCTTTGTGAGGACCAGCAGTATATCCGGCAGAAGCTGCCGGAGTTATCCTTATGCGCCTTTGTGGCAGATGGTTCCATTCTTCCAAGGGAAAGCGGCGTTTCTGAGCGGCCTATGAAGGGGGCTGTTCCTTTTAGGAGCCCTGCATCGCTTAAAGTGACATTAGATCTTCCCAACAAGGGAAGGGTAACAGGTATGGGAATCCCAAGAGGGATCACCCTTTTCGTGGGCGGAGGTTATCATGGGAAGTCCACGATCCTGCAGGCACTCCAAAACGGCGTATATAATCACATCAAAGGAGATGGCAGGGAGCTTGTGATCACCGACAACACAGCGGTAAAGCTTCGGGCAGAGGATGGCCGCAGCATTGCCAATGTGGATATTTCTCCTTTTATCGGAAATCTTCCCAATAAGAGGGACACTGCACATTTTTCCACAGAGGATGCCAGCGGCAGTACCTCTCAGGCAGCAAACCTGATGGAAGGGATCGAGGCAGGCAGCTCGCTTATGCTTATTGACGAGGACACCTCGGCAACGAACTTTATGATCCGTGATCAGCTGATGCAGGAGGTGATCTCTGCAGGGGAGGAGCCTATCACCCCTTTTATCTGCAGGGTGAACAGTCTTTACCGGGATCTGGGAATATCCTCCATCATAGTGGCAGGAAGCTCAGGCTCTTATTTCCATGTGGCGGATACGGTGATACAGATGAAGGAGTACGTTCCTTACGATATTACGGCGAAGGCCAAAAAGGCGGCCCGGGAGTATCCTGCCATGACCGGCGGAGAGGAAGGCTTTCCGGAGTATCTGGACAAGAGGAGCCCCCAGCCTGATATGGGGCTTAAGAAGGATGACCGGATCAAGATCAAAACCATGGGTACCAGTGAGCTTTTGCTTTCCAAAGAAAGCGTGGAACTCAGGTATTTAGAGCAGCTTAAGGATCAGGAACAGACTGCGGCTCTGGCCTGGATCCTGAAGTTTGCGGAATTGAAGCTCATGGACGGGCGAAGGAGCCTAAAGCAGCTGGGAGATTTTCTGGAAAAGCAGCTGGATCGGGATGGACTTGAAAGCCTTTTTGAGCGCGGAGATATCTCCTCCTCTCTGGCAAGGCCCAGAAAGCAGGAGATCATGGCATGCATCAACCGTTACCGAAAATTGAAATTTTGACTTGATTAATTCTTCTCATTATGGTATAGTATGGGAAGTGCAGATGTAGTTCATTGGTAGAATATCAGCTTCCCAAGCTGAGGAGGCGGGTTC
>CANDAG010000020.1 GCA_947382625.1 uncultured Lachnospiraceae bacterium | reverse complement strand
CTTTTAACGGCCTCATCATTCCAATCAGCACCACTGTTATCAACACCATAAACTGCTTGTTCATGGGTAAATTTCTCATAATTTTCAAGTATATTGATTAGATATTCATACGAATATCCTATTCCAGTTCTCAAATATTTTTTTGCGGCATCTACTACCTTTTTCTGCCAATCGTAACTGGGACTACCTGTAGGCGTTGGCATATTAGGTGGCGTAGGTGTAATAGTAGGCCATGGGATATTGGTGGGTCGTGGAGTGCCAGTAGGTCGTGGAGTATTGGTTGCTGCCGGTGCATCAGTCGGCTTTGGCAACGTAGCAGGCGTTGACTGCGGCCTGATTGTAGCTGTTGGTGTTGTCGTATTTGATGATATATTAGCAGTATCAGAAGACGGGCTGGAAGCCGTCTCTTTTACCGCTATTCGCCTTAAGTCCAATACAACACCGCATACCGTACAAATACGTTGTTCTGCTCCAAGCGTTGTTGTGGTAGGTTCTTCTACCGTTGTCCATTCCGCAGCGACATGTCCCGGTGCTGAAATCTGTTCTGAGTAAACGTCTCCACAGCTACAAGTATATTTACGAAGCCCGGCAAACACACAGGTCGGTTCCCTTTCTGTTGTTACTGTATAATTGTGAGTATGATCTTCATCATTTACATATCCTTCATTATTAAGATAAGGAATATCCTCCATTACGACTATTGAATCACAATATATGCAATATTTAACCCGTAATCCTGTTTCATTCAAAGTTGGTTTCCTTGTAATTATCCAGTCATGATCTTCTTTATGCTCTGTCATTGGTTCATCTATATAATATGTATCTCCGCATATATTACAGATATATTTTAATCTCCCTTCTCCATAACAGTTAGCTTTTATATCCACAGATTCGATATAATTGTGGGTATGTTCGGCATAGCTTATTTCTTCTATACCAACACTACCTGAGAGTTCAGTAAGGATCCGAGAGGCGGTCGAAGAATAATCCACCAATTGAGCCTCTAAGGTATGATCAGATTCTTCAACTGTGTTTACAGATTCTTTATCTGTCAAGGCATAACCAAATATACCTATCGTTAATAAGCAGGCTACTGTTCCCATTCCTCCTAAAATCGCTGTTAATATTTTTATTAACTTTTCCAACAAAAACATCTCCCCTTATAAAACTAAAAATATATTTGTTATATTTTTAGTTCGAGATACGCTCATCATTTTTATAACTATATAGACATGTTTCAGCCTTAATAGTTTATAGAATTATATCATTATAGCCTATACAATTCAAGTAACATTAAACTAAAAAGGCGGTTAATTGTATGAATTACTATGCAATTGGGCAAAGAATACGGAAAATCAGAAAAGCAAGAGGATGGTCACAAGAAAAATTAGCAGAAAAAGTAGGTATATCCACAACTCATATGAGCCATATTGAGACAGCAAATACAAAGATGAGTTTATCTACTTTTACAGAACTCGCTTCTGTATTAGAAGTACGAACTGATGAATTACTTTATGATAACAGACCCGAAGACCGCACTACATCCATAACCTATATTATAGAATTGTTGAATGATTGTTCAACTCAACAAGTACGAATTATCGAAGATATTATTAAAGCATTAAAAGAATCTCTGAATAAAAATATATAATAAGAGCATATTTCTTTTAATTATTTTTACAACTCAAACTCCCTCTCATGCTCTTTGAAAAAGTCAAAATAAGCCCGGACACCTTCCAGCTTTGTCCAGCGCTTTACATCCACCGGCTCCTCATCCATGTCATAGATCTTGGCTCCCCGCAGAGACAAAAGAAAAGGCGAATGGGTGGATATGATAAACTGGCAGTCAAAAAAGCGGGCGGAATCCTCAAGGAATTTTGCCAGCTCCTGTTGACGCAGGGGAGAGAGGCTGTTTTCCGGCTCGTCCAGAAGATAAAGACCCTTCTCCTGTATTTTTTCGGTAAAGTACAGGAATGCACTCTCTCCATTAGAATGTTCTCTGGTATTGTCGGGCAGACTTGCCCTCACATATTTAGATTGTGTCTTGCTTCGCGCTAAGCAGACCTTCTTAAGCCTGTCATAATCATCCAATGAGTTCATACGGAAATTGGTATACTTATTTTCCAGATATTCCTCAAAAAGTTCTTCCCTTTTTAAATCGATCCCCTCATTGAGATTCCTCAGATTCAGAATAAAATCAAAGACATCGTCACTGGTGATGATCCTACTCGCCTTCGGGACTGCTTTTTTTGTCTCGAAATCGCATAGCCGGGTATAATCCTCAAAGAAATTGCTTCTGTTATAGAGACTGTCTCTTTGGAGTTTTAATTTCTCCGCAATGACATTGAGCGCTGTGGTCTTGCCGGAGCCGTTCCCGCCGTAAAGGATCGTCACAGGCTCAAAATCCAGCATTCTAAGTCCCCGCTTTGACACCACAAAAAACGGATATATGGTATCATAGCAGGTTTTCTGCAGACGGAATGAAAAATCGTATTCCTGCCCAATATGAGGAAAAGAAAAATGTTTTAAATAGATCATTTTATCCAAATAATTCCTCTTCTGTCTCATGCAATATCTGGGCAAGTACCTTATAATCCAAGTATTGAATACCTTCTGCCCCCAAGTGAATCTTATTGGCCAGAGAACTGCTATAGTAAATATCCATCGCTTTTTCCAGTGTAATATTTTCTGTCTCGGCCAAATACGCGATAATCCTTTCTTCCAGATTCTCCTGGTAAACTCTTTCCAGTATTTCCCCGTCCATCTGTCATACCTCCTCAAAGGATTTGAATGTCAGCAATCTGTCTATCGCTTTTTGGGTAATAAACGCAATCTGGTCATAGAATGGATAAACCCTGATTTCTCTGAGCGCACGCTCCTTATCCCAGATTCTCATATGGTACATATCCACCACCCGGAACACTTTATCATTTGCCACTTTACCAAATATCAGATCGTACATCCTCGCACTTCCAGGTATTCTCTGATATCATCCACAAGATATGCCGTTCCCTGTGTGTGCAGAATATCATAATGCGGTACAAGATAACAGTTGATACACTCTACGCTCTGCAATTTCCGATAAACCTCTGTTGGCATCCTGTTCCATTTGTTAGCACAGGCATGAATCATATATATAACAAAAGAAAAGGATTCTCTATCCATAGGTTACCTCCTGCATTCATTTCCATGATGCGAAATATTCTTTCACTTTATAATCAGTATACAAAAAATTCTGTATTTTAACAATGCAGATTCCCTGGCCCTTTTTACAATATATGTCTCATAAATGCTTTTTTAAAAGAGTACTTCGCACTCTTGCGACGCAGTTTCCTATAAGGAAATTGGTCACTACATCAGTTCCTTCAATCCAGCCAAAAGCTCCAGATCTGACTGCTGCACCTTCAGATTTGCCGTAACGGGCGCTTCTCCCGGCCTGGTAACGGTAATCTCCATAACCGTTCCCTCCTCCAAAGGCCTTGAAAAAATAGATTTTACAAAACTCTCAAATTTAGGGTGATTTTTGTTAAACTTCTGCTTCGCACTCATGAGCTTCATAATTGCTGCCGGATTCAGACTCATCTTTCATACCTCCTGTATATCACAAAAATATCTTAAGAAATTAAACATTGAGTTTTTTCAACCTTACACTATAATATAATTTTCCGCAAGCCATTTTGCAACGCCGTCCTCATCATTTGAGGAAATTATCCCGGTTGCAATTCTTTTTAAATCTTCATGCGCATTTTGAACAGCATAGCTTTCATCTGCCAGTTCAAACATGTCTATATCATTTTTTCCATCACCAAACACAACCAGCTTCTCACATTTCAAAAGTGATTGCAGATGCTTTATCGCCCTTGCCTTTGAAGCATTCAAGGGCATAATTTCGAGCCACTGTTCATTTGTATAAATATCAGTCTGATATACACAATGATAAGAATCCTTGTATTTCTCATATAATGATTTAAGCTTTTGCGGTTCATCTATACAAGTGATATAAAAAATGTTTCCTGCCTTCAGATCGCTTATCGCCTTCACCGCATTGGTACGAATATCTCCTTTTCTGCTGTCAAGGAACTTATTCATTCCACCCGAGCATAATCGGGGAACAAATGAAAACTTCTCTTTACCGTCTATGTGCGCATAAACAATGGGATATACTTTATTTGCAAACAACTCATCCAACACCGAATCTACCCTGTCATCAAAATAGTTGGCGATCAAAATATCCTGTGTAAGATTATCTATTACGAAAGCACCGTTGTATACGATCAGGGGGATTTTAGCGTTTATTCCGCTTGTTGCTTTTTTTGCAGTTATCAACGAACGCGCGGTAGCATAAGAAAAAATCATTCCCTTTTCTGTCAAGCTGTTTATTACATTATTTGTATATTCAGAGGTTTTTTCATTACTTCTAAGTAATGTTCCATCTAAATCTGATACATAGAGTATACTCATACTTTTGCTCTCCATCAATCCGGATCATATCCATTGAATAAATGCTGTTTTATCGTTACTGTTATAACCGGCCTTTCTGTAAAAATTCAACGTGCTTTCCTTCTTAGAACCTGTGAGAAGCATCATTTTATAGCAGTTTTCCTTTATAGCAATTTCTTTTGCATAATCCAGGCACTGTGTTGCCAGCCCTTTCTTTCTGTATCTCTCATCAGTTATCACATTTTCAACAAGGGCATATGGACGCTGATCGTGCGTCAGATTTGGAATGATGACGCAGACACAGGAAGATACAATTTTTCCATTTTCTTCTGCAACTATCACATGATGGTTTTTATCCTGTAAAATAGTATCCACAATCCGTAATAGTTCCGGGGTCTTTTCCGGCATAAGATCATTATGCAGCTGCATATACAGTCTTAACAAATCATCCAAATCATCTTTCACAATTTCCCTGATCATATATGGCATCCTTTCCTGTTAAGCCATCAGGAATCCGGTGAGCCGCTTCTTTCTGCCCCTTTGAGTAGTCAATGCTGCTTTTTAAATCCTCATCCCTTATCATCTGACGATCTCCTTCTTCAGTACCGCTTCCGCCATCTCTTCCCCGCGCCCCTTTAACTGCAGGCTGTCCAGATAAACCTGCAATGGGGACACCACCATATCCCCTGCGATGATCCGGAATCCTTTTATATAGGAATCATTCTCCAGGGGAAAGATGACCACATTGGCACCGCTGTCCACCTCTTTTATCCCCAGATAGCGGACTGCCTCCTGTATATCCTCCGGGGCCATATACAGATGAATCTTACTGTATCGGACCACCGGCGCATACCGTACTCCGCCGGAAATGCCTGTAAGATAACTGTCTATCCCCATATCCTGTTTCAATTTCCGTAGTTTCCCTTCTAGGACCGAAAGATTGTCCAGACTGTAACAGGAATAGGAAAGTACCTCTTTGCTTCCATAGACCCTGCCCCATTCCCTTAAAACCAGGACAGGTTCCGAAACCATATAACCCTCCGCCGTTTTTTCCGCCCAGGCATTCCTTACAAGAAATCCCATTACCTTGGATACCTGGCCGATGCTGCAGCCAACCTTTTCCGCCAGGTGCTTCAGCTTCCATACTTTATCTATATCCGCAAAAAGTTCCCGCAGGATCAAGGAAGAAACCACAGATGACCTCTCAAATATAGAAACTGCTTTATACTGCTTTGGCTGGGGATTCTTATTCCCCCGCTCGCACAGATAAATGGAATGCCCCACAAACAGGCAGTTCCCGGCATAGTCAAAATACCCGATCCCGTTTTCTTCACAAATCTGTGCCGTCCTGTCCGATATATATGGCGATACCAGAATGCAGGCTCCCGCATCATTTTTTCCCTTTTCGATCAGCTGCATGACCGTTGACGGGAATGCCTGCTGCATGAAACGGGCATATAGTTTAAATTCAAAACCATCGTCCATTTCAACAGACGCTTCAAACCCTTCCTCTGTTCTCCTGTCTACTTCATATTTTTGGATATTGGGAAGTCTGAGGAACTTGTTTTCTACACATTCCATCCCTTTCCGGCTATCTATTTTCACTCAAATCACCGCTTTCACTATTTTAGTGAAACACATTATATCAGTGAAACTGTGAGGAGTCAATCTTTTCCCTTCTGTCGTACGAGCAGTTTTTACTGTTTTTACAAAAGTTCGAATATTCACGCTTATTGCCATCCTCATCATTTGAGGAAATTATACCGGTTGCAATTCTTTTTAGATCTTCATGCGCATTTTGAACAGCAAAGCTTTCATCTGCCAGTTCAAACATGTCTATATCATTTTTTCCATCACCAAACGCAACCAGCTTCTCACATTTCAAAAGTGACTGCAGCTGCTTTATTGCCTTTGCTTTGGAAGCATTCAGGGGCATAAGAAAAAGCATTCCCTTTTCTGTCAAACTGTTTATCACATTATTTGTATATTCAGAGGTTTTTTCATTCCTTCTGAGTAGTGTTCCATCCAAATCCGATACATAAAGTATACTCATACTTTCGACCCCATCAATCTGGATATTTCCTGTTACGCCATCAGAAATTTAGTGATTTAATTCATCAATAAAATTTTGAATCCTTTGCGTTGCCAATTCACTTTTTGACATGTTTTGTAATTGATCGCCTGTAACCCATTTACAGGCAATTGTTTCACCTTCCTGCAAGACAATGCTGTTCTTATCAACGTTTGTATGGCACAGATATTCCACATAAATTGTTTTATGGCTATAATGCAGCACTCGCCCGATTTCTACAAGCTGTTCTGAAAAAATGCCTGTTTCTTCCTGTAATTCCCTGATGGCACAGTCTAAGGGACTTTCTCCCTGCAACGCTGATCCGCCTGCCGTTGCTTCCCACATTCCGCCTAAATGCTTCCTTCCATCTCTTTGCATTAATAAATAGCTTCCGTCATTGTGTCTGACTATTATTTCGCTCACAAGATGAAAACAACCCTCAGGTACTGGTTCCCCACGAACCAATGATATACCCTCGATTTTGTTAAATTTTATATCGTATGCATCCCATATCTCCATCGTATTTACCTCTGCAAATCTTTTGGTACTGTTTTGAAAAAGCTTCTCTTTCCAACAATTTTTCTATATCCTTTGAGAAAAAGCAATTCTGAAGATTTATTTCCTTATCAATTTTCTCTACTGTTACATATTTTTCTGCCGCATAGCTCTTAGAAAAAACTGCATAAACCTTCTGTAACTCTGCTTTATTTTCATCATATTTTCCAGTATGTCAAGTTTCTGTGCTGTAGACCCATCTTTAGAAAAACTAAAATCATCCTACATAAGGCGATTATCCAAACATTTTTCATAAAAATGGATTGCAGAAGCCACTTTGGAATTATTCACTTTTACCCCCGTCAAATGCAGGAAATTATAGCGATGGAAGGCAGCTTCATATCCTTTTAAGGAAAGCGGCTTATCATTTTGAGTTTTCAGCTGTCTTTTGACCTCGATGGGAACACCATATAGAAAAAGTATTTTTTGATCCTCAAGATTTGATTTATATAGCGTTGCCGCCTTTGTCATAATTTGAATTGCTTTTCTTTTGTCCATTGTAATGCATCCTTTAAATTGGCTTTATACCAAACGTTGCCGCTACCATGCTTCGCGCCCCAGCGTATTAACTTTAAAAGGGAATGTTCATGCCGCAGCACCAAACATTCCCTTTTCATGGTTGATTTTTCCGTTGTCTGCCAACCTCCGGCACCTGTGTCCGGAAAATAACAGGTTTTTCTGTTGCCTGCCAACCTCCGGCACCTGCGTCCGGAAAAGGTATCAGATTTTAGGTGTCAACCCACCGCTGATTTACAGCTTTTCTAATTATATTCTACACTAGTTTCATGCAAAATACAATTATATTCTTATCATATGCATAATAGCAAAAAATAGCCCTCCATTGTCTGCCACATTTATGGGACGATTTTTACATTTGACAGCTTTGGGGATATTGGTCATAATGTGAAATAATGAAGCACGCTGATGCGTGCATGGGTCATAAGGAATCCCCCATCTTCGATGGTACCCCTTATGACATTTGATCGTAAGGAATCCTCCCACCTACGGCGGGTCCCTCCTTACGACATAAAATAATATATTTACGGGGAAATTTGAAGATGCCAAAAATCAAATGGGCTGGCGTTGTACAAAATACAGCGGATTACCAGAGCGGCATTCTGCCGGCAACTGCAAAAAAACTTAATATGCCTGATACAATGGGAGAGATGATGTTAAAAGCAATTCCGTTTTTAATCCCATCTGTTGTGATTATAGTTTTTTCTGTGCTTTTTAAAACATTGTCCGCAGGACAACCTGTAATCGCTCCGCTTTATGTCGTATTAGGATTCTTATTGAGCTTTTTCGTCGGAATACCGATACACGAATTGCTTCACGCTATCGTATATCCAAAAGAAGCAACTGTTTATATAGGCATTATGCCAAAGCAGCTTACTGCTTTGGCATTAACTTCCTACCCGGTCAGCCGCAACAGGTTCATTTTGATGTCCTTGCTGCCAATCATTCTGGGCGTTATTCCTCTCATGATCTTTCTTATATCACCGGAAACAAACAGGGCATTAAACGGCCTTATGTTTGGACTTATGGTAATGGGGCTAACCTCCCCTTATCCCGATTATTTTAATGTTTATCAGGTATTAAAACAAACGAAAAAAGGATGCTTATTACAGTTTGAAAAAGATGATCTGTATGCATATCAAACACTGCCGCGCTCCGCGAGCCAGCTTATTGATTAAAACTATATTTACAATGCCCCGTCCTTCTGCACACCATCCGATACCAGCACGCCTGCAAAAAAAGTAAGGGCAAGCCCCTGGCCCCAGCCCTGGATCCATCTTCTGGAAATTCCACGGTAGCCTTCCACATCCTTCATCACGGCAGTACCGCCGGAAACATTCATCACTCTTCCGTCCTTACTGATATTTTCAAGCAATCCCCGGATTGCCTTATTGAGATAACGGGTATGGAGCGGATTGCCTCTCTCAAGCATAGCCGCCGCAATGCCTGCCGATGCGGAAATTTCTTCATAGGATTCCTCATCATTAAGCACCGTTCTCCAAAGCCCTTTTTCGGTCTGTACCGTTTTCAGGGCTGAAAGCTGGTCGTTGAGAGAACCGGCTACATCCATGTACTTGGGGTACAGATAGCATTCCGGGAGGATCGAACCCACTCTGGACATGGTATAAGCCGCCCAGGCATTGGCGCGCCCCCAGTAAATTCCCGACATATGATCCTTAGTGATATTGTTATAACCATGATAATAAAGGCCGCTTTCCGGATCCTGCAGATAATTGATATGCCAGTACCATTGGTTTAAAGCATCATCTATCATTTCTTCGTCCTTGCTGATCACGCCTACCCGAAGCAAAAACAGCGCTGCCATGAAAAGCGTGTCCGCCCAGGCCTGTTCCGGAAAATCGTTCCCCGCCGATACGGTATGCTGCAACACATGATCCCCAAAGCGGAGAGCGTCCTTTTGCAGATAGGCCGCCTTGCTCACAACAAGCTCCCAGTACTTCTCTTCCCCCGTTGCCTGATGTAAACTGATCAGGCAATGCCCCATGGCACAGGAATTCACCGTCCACACCTCAGGCAGTCCAAGCTCGATCAGCTCATCGATCCTGTCCTTTAGGAGCTTTAGATATTTCTCATTTCCAGTCTTCTCATAAGCCTCGCAAATCCCATAATATGCCACGCCGCAGGGCCAGTCCCAGGTCAGGTCCATTTTCATGGTGCGCTCTACAATGCGGTCGATCACCTCCGTGATCTGCTCTTTATCATATTCCAGTTTCATTTCAATATTATCTCCCTTCCTCTGCCTGTAACAAACGCCGACGGGCTGCTGCGCCATTTATGTCAGCTCCCGGCAAATAAATTCTCTGATTTCCAGTTTATCCTATCTGCAAATGACTTGCCATATATTTTTTTAAATTATGCAACTACTCAGCACCTTCACAGTTACAAAATTATACCAGAACTTTTACCCTGTTATAAATTTCAAGTCCGTTCTTTTTTCCAAACTGCTTCAGGGAATCCAGATAAAGAATTTTATGCTCCTTCTTACCTTCTATCAGAAACATGATTTTGTCGATCAGCTGCTCATGCTCTGTTCCTTCAAAAGCCTTTTCCAGCTCTCGCCGCATTCTGCGCTTTTCTTCATATTTTTGGTATTCTGTTTCAAGATTTATTTCCCTGAGCTGTCTCTGTATCAGCGCCCTGCGCGGACTGTTTTCATTGGACGAAACTATGCTCTGCTCTATATCAGGCTTCAGGATAATTCTTTTAGGCGTTGCCGTCCGGCATTTCCAGTAATCCTGTACCGCCCGGAACCCTTTATCATTGCTCACCACTGCAACCATGCCTTCAAAGCCTTGTCCATACACTTCTCCTATTCTCGAAGCAATATAAAAGTCCAGTGCATTTTTTTCCCTGTGTTTTCCAGACGGCATTTTATGTCGTAAGGAGGGACCCGCCGTAGGTGGGAGGATTCCTTATGACCCATACTCGCATCAGCGTGCTTCATTATATATTCAGCTCGCATCCCGAATCCAGGATCTCCTGCATCCGGCCATTGGTAATCTGAAAGCAGGACTTACTGTAAAATATAGTCACTTTATCCTCCGCCGTCAGATATTCCGCTCCCTGTAGTCCCTTACTTCTTGTATTTTCCAGATCGATCATAAAATGCAGCATAAAAAAATCCTCCGATCCTGTTTCCCTGACCAGAGGATACCTGATTTTATATCTTTTGTCATTGGACAGTCAGTCCAAGCTATGAGGCAAATGCGCAGAGCCGTAACTATTCAGCCTTCGGCTTCATAGTTACTGAATCTGCCCATTTAAGGCCGCCTTCGGCGGAGGGGCAGATTCACTCCTGGCTTAATCAGCGCTTTCTTACGGACTTTGCAGCAGGTGCAAAGTCCTGGCTGAATAGTTACGCAGAGCCATCCGAACTACTATCAGCCGCAGTTCCTATAAATACCTTTTCTTCTGTCTTCAAAAAATAAAAGGCTCCGCCGTATCTTTCATTCTCATACAGTCTTTCCACAATCTCACGCATCCGCAGATCCAGCCTGTGATAGCATATCTTCCTTTCCCATGGCAATCCCTCCACATACTCTCTCTGCCGACCGTCAAGCAACTCCATTGCCGCCTGGAAACCTGCGGGATCTTCTCTTCTCAGAACCCCAAAGCTACAGGAGCAATAGGAATGACCCTCTCCATTTTCAGCAGATTTTTCTGACAGATATTCCGCAAGTCTCCTGGTGCCGCCCCGAGATATACCCTCACATTGCCGCGGATTCCCGCTTTGGTGCATGCGATTTCCCTGTTTCCTACTCTCCCTCTGTTTTAATACCTCAAAGCACCTCTCTTTCCACAGAACCTCCTTCTGTTCGCCTTCAGCCGCCACCCTGCGAAAGCTAACTCTTCCAAACCGGTCGCGCTCTTCCACAAACACAGCCTTTTCCCGCTGCCCTCCGCTTCCCGGCTCCTCTAAAAGGATAACTCCTGTATCTACCAATCTCTCCCAGACCTCCCTTCTCACTCTTTCCTCCGGCGTGGGAAAGGTGAGCCGCTCCGTGATCTGCTTTACGGTATAACCCAGATCAGCCAGATGGCGGATCGCTCCGCCACTGGCTGCCTCATGGGTAAAATTTGACAATGCGCTTTTAAAATAATCCTGCCCTGACATGATTCCTGTTACCTGCCATTGGAACTCTTTCGCTGTTTTTTCCTAATCTACCTTCAGAATAAGCTTAAGCACCCTCAAAGCACAGGCGTCTATCTCTTCTCTGGTAAGGCATCCCTTTTCAAGAGCCATCAGCAATCGCTCCGGATAGCCGCAGCCCATCTTGATGTCGTTTCCTGCTTTTACCTCCTTGTAATGCTCGCCGCAGGTCCACCAGTCTGTGGTGATGCAGCCGTCAAATCCCCATTCTCCCCGCAGAATGCCTTCCATCAGATCTGCGTTCTCCGAAGCACGATGTCCGTTGATGATATTGTAGGAGGTCATAATGGACCATGGCTTTGCCTCCCGGACAATGATCTCAAAGGCCTTCAGATAAATCTCTCTTGCGGCACGCTCCGATACTCTGGAGTCACTGTTCTTACGGTTGGTTTCTTTATTATTCAGTGCAAAGTGCTTGACGGTAGCGCCTACATGGTTCGTCTGGATCCCCCGCACCATGGCGCTTGCCAGCTTACCTGCCAGATAGGGATCTTCTGAATAGTATTCAAAATTCCTGCCGCACAGAGGGCTTCTGTGAATGTTCACCGCCGGTGTCAGCCACATGGCAATGTTGTTTTCCTTAACCTCCGCGCCGCCTGCCGCACCTACGGCCTCCACGATCTCCGGATTCCAGCTGCAGGCAAGAAGAGTAGAGCAGGGCCAGCAGGTAGTGGTCACACCGCATTCAGGTGCAATACGGAGTCCTGCAGGGCCGTCTGCGGTCATAATAGAAGGCACGCCGTACTCCGGAAGATTGCCGTAGCCAAAGGTATTGGCAACTCCCATGTTAGGCTGTCCTCCCAGAAGATGGGCCGCTTCCTCATCGGAGAGCTGAGCCAGGAATTCTTCCACAGTAAGCTTTCCTTCTGCCACCTCCTTAAGAGTATGGGCACCCTTTTTGTAAGCCTCACTCCACAGCTGATATCTGCCTCTTCCCCGGTTGGCAGGGGCATATCCCTCCATTTCATCTGTGGGGATCTTTCCGATCTCACTGGCATCGGGATCATTCCCCTCAGTCTGAGGCAGCTCCTCAAAGCTTCCGTCAGAGAGCATTCTCTTCGGCAGGCAGGAGGGTGTGAGCCTGCTTGCAAGCTGCGCTGTCACAATATCCTCTTTTGCCTGATATACATAGTCAAGCTGCACCGTATCCCGGACGGAGGTGCCCACGTGGAAAAGATACTTCCCCTTTTCAAGCACATAAGCCGCCTTCTGCACCTTTCCAAGATCGTCGTAGGATGCCATATCCTTCAGCATAAAGGATAAATACAAAATCTGAGTCTCCCCCGGTTTAAGGGCTCTGGTCTTTGCAAAAGCAATGAGCTGCTTTTTCGGCTTGCCAAGCCTTCCCTGAGGTGCTTCAAAATAGATCTGGACCACTTCCTTACCGTCCCTGCTTCCGGTATTGGTCACCTGCACCTTGGCCTGAACCTGTCCATCCTGTTCTCCGGCGGAAAGAACCTCCACCTGAAAAGTGGTGTAAGACAGGCCGTAGCCAAAGGGATAATTCACCTTCTCTGCAGCTCCCGGTATGGTCTCAAAATAGCGGTAGCCCACATAAATATCCTCTGTATAATTCACATAATCCTTGGATTCATGGAAATCACCGGTAGAGGGATAATCCTCTAAGGCCCCGGCAAAGGTATCCGAAAGCTTGCCGGAGGGGTTTCCCTTCCCAACCAAAAGCTCAGCCGCTGCCAGACCGCCTTCCATGCCGCCCTGCCATGCCATCAGCACCGCACCTATGGCATCTTCCTTCACAAACCAGGAGGTATCCACCATTCCTCCGACGTTCATGACAACAACCACCTTAGAGAAATTTTCTTTTACGGTGTTTACCATTGCCTCTTCCTGCGCAGAAAGGCAGAAATCTCCATTGGCGAAAATCTTTGCCGAGCGGGCGGCCATATCCTGCTCGCTCTCCCAGCTGTTCTTATTATCTCTGTCAACGATGCTCTTTCTGTCCCATCCCTCGCCGGAAAAACGGCAGATAGAAATGACAGCCGTGTCAGCATAGGCCCTGGCCTGCTGAAGAAGCTCCCCGGGAACCTCCGGTTCGATGGTCATGCCGGGAACACTTCCCTCTGCATACTGACGTTCCACATCCTTCCGGTAATAATCGCACAAAGGCTCAAAAATGCTTATGATGTCTTTTTGCAGCTTCAATCCCTCGTAGAGATTACGGGTGTACGCCACCGTAACGTCTCCGCTTCCGCCGCCGCCCTTTACATAATCAAAGGTGCCCTTCCCGAACAAAGCAACTCTTGTCCCTTTTTGCAGGGGAAGAATCTCCTCCTGGTTTTTCAGCAGAACCATACCTTCCTTTGCCGCTTCCTTTGACAGCGTGATATGCTGTAAGGAACCTGTCAGCCGCTCCCCGTTTTCCCCCAGAGGAAGACCTGGCTGATACTTAACGCGTGTCCATTTTTCCATGCTGTAACCCTCCTGATATCTTACAGATAATAGATTTATTCTATTGTATCGGTTTCTCCTCCCGGAGGCAATCCTGTTTTTGACCTTCTTTTGAGTCGATATTGACAGCCTGCGGACCAGAATTTATAATATTCCTAAAAGTGTGTCAATTTCGGACAATTTTTTATTCCGGAAATAAAAATACGACAAAATATCGAAGAGAGGAGCAGTAATATTGAAACAATTTTTTGGCACAAGCCAGAGGGGAAATTTAAAAGAAGCTGTACGCGGATTAAAAAGCCCTCAGTTGATCATGCTGTTTTCTAATGATGAGCAGTTTGAAGCTCACGTAAAAGAACTGGAGAAATTTTTTCCTCATGTGCCCAGCATCGGCTGCATTGGTATGGGTTATGCCGCACAGATCGCCGAAAAAGGCGTCAGCGTCATCGCCTTTTATGACGGTGTCAGCGCTGCTGCCGGTGTTCTGGAGAATGCATCCACAATGCCTGTGAAATACATCAACCGTCTGGAACAGGACCTGAAGGCAATAAACGCCTCACAGAAGGACACCATATGTATTGACTTCTGTTCCGGAAATGACGCCTGCGTCCTGACCACCATTTACAGTGTTCTCAAGCGCAGAAGTATTTCGCTGGTAGGGGGAACCGGGGATGCCGGCCGGGTATCAGCCAACGGACAGGTCTATCATGATGCCGCCGCTTATATTCTGGTAAAAAATCTCGGCGGAAGGGTAAAGGCCTACAAGGAGAATATTTATCACCAAATGGGCAGCCACTATTTTATTGCATCCAAAACCAATAAAGCAGAATATATGATCGGAGAGTTGAACGGAAGGCCTGCCAGAGACGTTTATCAGGATATCCTTCACGTAACAGAAAAGGAAATTCTGACCCAAACCTTCAAGAATCCCTTTGGAAAGATCAGCGGCAATGACATCTGTATCATTTCCATCAAGGAGGTCAGCGGAAATGCCCTGAAATGCTTCCGCCAGGTAAACGACTCGGACGTACTTATCCTGTTGGAGTTAGACGATTATCAACAGGTTGTAAAAAATACTGTACAGAAGATCCGCCAGGATTTCCCCAGGATATCAACCGTGTTTTCTGTTAATTGCCTGTTCCGGTACCTCCTGTTTAAGGATAACCACTATCTTTCAAACTACCTGCAGGAAATGAGTACCTTAGGCAATCATGTCGGCTTTGTGGGATATGGAGAACACTATAATAACCAGTTTGTAAACCAGTCCATGACATGTGTGGTATTTGAATAAGGAGGTGATTACAATGTTATTGAACAAAAAAACGCGGGATCAGGAAAAAAGCCTCTATCCGGTATTGCATGTGACAGACAGTCTGAAAGACTATCAAAAAGACCTTGTACAGAGCGAAGTGGCCTCCCTGCAGGAGCTGAGCAATGTCAGCAATTCTTTTGGCAATGTAATAGATGAAGCGGACAATTTCCAGGAAACTCTTCGAAATTTTGATGAGTCCTTTTCCAACATCAATCAGGTATCCGGACAGTTTGAAGAGGTAAAACACGAAATCGCTCAGTCTGTGGTTCAGTCCCAGAATGAAGTGGAGGCCCTCAAAAACAGCTCCCTGCAGGTAGAATCCTATTTTGACGGGATGCTAAGCACCTTTGAAGCCTTCCAGACTGCCGTAAAGAAGATCAAGGTCTGCACCGACAGGATCGAATCCATTGCTGACCAGACCAATATCCTTGCCCTTAACGCTTCCATTGAAGCCGCCAAGGCCGGCTCCCACGGCAAAGGATTTTCTGTGGTAGCGGAGGAGGTCAAACGGCTGGCAGAGGAAATCAAAGGATTAGTTGCCGAAGTCGGCACCGGCATCAATGATGTGGAACAGGGAACGGAAAGACTTCACGTCAGCATCAACACCTCCCGGGAAGCCCTGGGTCAAAGCATTGAAAAGGTGGATGAAACCTATGATCTGTTTGAAAATATCACCCTGGCGGCCGAAAACGCTACCACTGTGCAGTCAGAGATCAACAGCGTCATTCATGAATCAAAGAACTCCCTGCAGGAGCTCTGCAACTACTTTGACAAGATAAAGGGGCAGTATCAGGAGGTTGTACGACATATCAACCATGCCAAAAGCTTAGGAACCACCAAAAGCTCCATGTTTGAAGATGTGGACAATATGCTCTCCCAGATACCTCCGATCATACAGGATTATATTTCCGCAGGCTGACCTTATGTTCATAATGGCAGTCAGCCTCCACAGGACACCTGCCGTTAACAAAACACCTCTGCCAGAAGCAGCTTTTCAGGTACTGCTCCCCCGCAGAGGTGTTCTTTTTTACTCTGTTTTCAATTTACGGAAAATCCATCATAAGCCTGCTGCAGCAAAGCCCCCACCTCCTCATCGCTTACGCCCTCCAAAGAGCTTATATCCAGCCATTTAAAGAACGCCGTCTGCTTTGTCAGCCCCATGTTGCTGTAATAGGTATCCGCAAAATGGTCGTACTCCTCTTCCGTCAGCGGATTTCCGTTACAGTCTTCGCTTACGATACGGGCAGAATGTTCCTCTCCTTCATAAAGGATGGTCTGGCTCGCCAGGGGCGTCTCCAGCACGAAGCCGTCTGTAAGGCTTAAGGAACTGATCCTGTTGATATAGCTGGCCGGAGAATCCTTCAGCATATCATACACAACAAAATAATTCCGGTTCCCATGGTTGGAAAAGCTGCTGTACACCGTCATCTGATCCATTATGATATCCGGCTGGGAATCCCCCTCCCGAAAGGAGGTCTCAAGCTCCTCTAATTCCCCCTTTTCATTGATCTGGTAGAACCTGCTGTAGGTGTAGTTCCCCGTCCCTCCCTGATTGGATACGATCAGAGTAAGCTTCCCGTCATAACCCATACCGGCAATGGTAAAACGGTTAATGTCATTGGCGTAATCCATAGTCTCCGCCCATGCATCCCTGCTCTTTGCAAACAGCGCTATCTGCTGCTCTGTGCCAAAGGATCCCGAAAGGCTGTCCACATAATCCACATAATCGACCCAGCTCTCTGCAAGCGCCGCGATACTCTCCGTCAGGCCCTGCCTGCTTAAATATTCTTCCAGAAAGGTATCCCTGTAAAAGGCCGCCCCTGCCATCTCCTCTGCCTGATCGCTTTCCAGATCCTGAAAGACCCGATAGCTTTCCAGGTCCGGATGATCGAGATAAAACATGTTGTCGGAATTCTCCTGAAGGAATATCCCCGGTTCCTTCCAGCTGCTCTGGCCATCGCTGTAGGTGACCAAAACCAGCACATCCTTTTTTCCATCCTTATTAAAATCCTGAAATGCCACCGCGCTTACTTCGACAAATTTATCCTCCGTACTCTTTGGCGTCTCCGGGAAGGTATAAACCACCTCTTTATCCTTCAACAGCATAAAATGCGGCGGTTCGCCATCCTTTGAAGGCGCGGCAGCCGCAAAGAAAACCTTCCCCCAGCCGTCTAACTCCGTCTCAAAGCTCTGGTTCTCTATCAGCCCCGGCCCCAGGTCTGCATCGCCTTCTGTGCCGGCTGCAGACTTTCCATCCTCATTCGCCGACTTGCCTTCTCCCTCCGCAAGTCCTGCTCCATTCTCTCCGGCGGCATCTTCATAAGGATCGCTTTCATCCACCGTTTCCCACTGCGGCTCCTCAATAACATTTTCATCCGCCCTTCCACATCCGCTGATCCCCAAAAACAGCGGTATAAGAAATAGCGCAACTCTCTCTTTTCTCATAATATCCTCATCCCATCTTCATCTGAAATTCATATGCCTGTGATACAATGAAGCATATAGCTAATGTGATTATAAATCAAAACGGGGAGAAAAGTATAGCCTATGCACATTTTATTTTTGGAAGACGAACCTACCATACGCGATGTATTAACAGAATATATGAAAATGCAGAATTATCAGGTGACCGGCACCTCTGATGGGGAAACGGCTCTCTCTCTTTTAAAAAGTCAGACCTTTGACATGGCGGTTCTGGATATTATGGTGCCTAAGATCAGCGGCCTTGAGGTTTTATCTTATATTAAAGAGGCCTTCCCGGATCTGGCCGTTATCATGCTGACCGCTCTCGATGACGAAAAGACCCAGGTTCAGGCATTTAATCTCTATGCGGATGATTATGTGATCAAGCCTGTATCACCTGTTATTTTGCTGAAAAGAATGGAGACCATCCTGAGGCGGGTAAAAAAGGCAAAACCTGACAAAGAAAAGGGGCTGGTCCTCCAGGAGAGTTCCTATCAGGCATTTTATGATGGAGTTCCTCTGGCGCTTACTTTAAGCGAATTTCTGCTGCTGCAGACTTTAATGAAGGAGCCATGCCGGGCTTTTACAAGGGAGCAGCTCATCCTGCGGATCTTCAACGAGGATTATATGGGAAATGACAGGATCATCGACGCCCATGTAAAAAATCTCCGCAAAAAGCTTCCCGGCAATTATATCAAAACAGTTATCGGTATCGGCTATCAATATCAGGAAGGGGATTGAACATGGGACTTTCCAAAAAAACATTTCTTTACAGCATCATACTTGCAGTAGCTATGACGGCCTTTATCACCGGCTATTTCGTCTTCATGCTGCCCTCTTTGTATGTAAATTATGTGATGAGGAGCAACCTGGAGTCAGTGGAAGAGATCCACAGAGGCTACGCCAGGGAAAAAAGCTATAAAAATTTAACGGTCAAAAATCCATCCTCCACTTATTCACTGGAAATCCCCCGCACCGGCAACAATATTTTTGTGTCAGGAAAATTTTTTCGGCTGACGGTCGATGTCCGCGATGAAGAACTGCAGGAATACTTAAACCAAATAAAGAATATGCTTGGCCGCCTGGAAGACACAGGCAGCGCAGGGGCGTCTTCTGCCTCCGCAAATCCGGTTGACTCCGAAATCCTCCGCCAAGAAGACTTTGCCGCTCTCTGGGATTTATTAAAGGAAAAGCTGGCCGGAAGCGCCTTTTCCGCCATGGACGACTATCCCCTGGCGTTTGAACTTGCGCAAAATGGAAGTCAGGGCGCCTACCGGGAGGAGTACTCCCGTACCCATATGACCGCTGATGGCTTCGCGGTCTTTGAAGCAGGTGTTTCGGACAATGATTACAGCTACACCACCTATATTGCCTTCGGTGCGACAACAAATGCTTTTCTATTTACGATACTTCCCACCATGACGCCTCAAATGGAAGAGATCCGTCCCATTGTGGCAGAGAGCATGCCTATGATCGTGGCTGTGGTGTTTTTGCTGGTCCTGCTTTCCTCCCGTTTCTTTGCAGGCCGGATTGTCAATCCTATTATCCGCCTGGCGGGCCAGGCAGAGACCATCACGGGAATTCCGGAAAATACTGCTTCGGTCTCCGTCAAAGACACGGAACATTTGGAAACGGATTTGCCCGGCACCCACACCTTTGACCTAAACCGAAAGGATGAGATCGGCGCACTTGGCAAGGCTTTAAGCGATCTGTATGAAAGACTGCGCCAAAGCTATCTGGCGCTGGCCGAAAAAAACAGGATCCTGGAGGAGGAAAATAAGCGGCAGGAGGTTTTTCTGCGCGCCACCTCCCACCAGCTGAAAACCCCCATCACAGCGGCGCTTCTGCTGGTGGATGGTATGAGAAACCGCATCGGTAAATATAAAGACACTGACGCCTGGCTTCCGGAAGTAAAAAAACAGCTCCTGTCCATGCGAAAGATTGTAGATGACGTTATCTATCTGAACTATCACACCGGTCAGCTTCAGCCTGAGCCTGCTGCGCTGGAGCTCCTGCTTGAGGAGCTTCTGAATCTGTATCAGGTTCAATCGGAAGCGAAAAACCTTAAAGTGCTTTTGACGGGAAAGGGCACCGCCTTTGCGGACAGGGAAATTCTGAAAAAAATCCTGGATAACCTGCTCTCCAATGCGGTGCAGTACACTCCCTGCGGCGGGCAGATCGAAATCAGGATCAAAAAAATAGTTAAAGGAGCCGCTGAAAGTACAGAACTGTCCATTACAAATTACGGAGTCACTATCGACGAAGAGCTGCTGTCTGACATCTTTGACCCCTTTGTCACCAGCAGCGAAAAAGGAACCGGTAAGGGGCTGGGACTTTATATCGCAGCTTACTACAGCCGGCTCTCCGGCATGAGGCTGACCATCAAAAACGGGGAAAACTGCGTCCGCTCCCTTTTGGAATGCCCCGAAGCAACGGTTGAAAACAGGAAAGGAGAAAGGCAATGCTACTGACGATCCATCAATTACAGGTCAAATACGGAGGGCAGACTGCCCTTGAGATCACCAGCCCGGTTTCCTTTGAAAAAGGGGATCGGGTAGGCATCATCGGCTCCAACGGAGCGGGAAAGTCCACTCTGGTAAAGGCCCTCTTAGGGCTGGTGCCCTGTCAGGGAACCATTACGACGCCGCTTTCGCCGGAACAGATGGCGGTACACATGCAGTTTAATGAGTATGCCACCACCATGCCCGTGAAATACGTCATGGAAACTATCTTAAATACCAAAATCCGCAAAAATAAGGAATTACAGGAATTGATCGACTTTTTTGACTTTGAGCCGTGCCTGTCCAAAAAGTTTAACGCCCTTTCCGGCGGTCAGAAACAGAAATTTACCATCATTATGGTGATGTTCCAGAACGCAGAGCTGACCTTTTACGATGAGGTCACCTCCGGCCTGGATTTTGAAACACGGCAAAAGCTGACGGAAAAGCTTAATGCCTGGTATCAGGCCAAAGAAGATACTCTGCTGGTGGTATCTCACTATTATGAGGAATTGGAACAGCTTGCCAATAAAATCCTCATCCTGGATAAAGGCAAGGTGGTAGCATATGGCAAAAAGGAGGCGCTTTTTAGCACCTACTGCGGCAGGGTGGTCTATATCCTGGAGAACACTCCCACAAACCGGGCTCTCTCCGCAGGACTTCCCACCTTGAAGTCTCCCGAGCACCTGATCGCCTTATCCTGCAATGATCAGGAAACGGAAAGGAAAATGATGTCCCTTCTGATAGAAAATAATGTGAATTTCAAACGAAGCAGCTCAGATATTGAGATCATGTACATCAATGCCAGAGAGCGTTTTCTGAATAAAAATGCAGATGAGAGAATAGTGTAAAAAAAATTTTCACACGCAACTTTGTGCCTGCACAGTACATGTTGCACACGTACGAAAGTTTGCAGATAATAGAAAGGGTATGGTTATGAATATGAAAAAGAAATGCAATCGAAACCTGATCATATATGAACTCCGAAACATTAACGGCAATCTTATGCCTCACTTTTTTGGAATTGTATTCCCAAATTTAATGTGTCTGTTGATTTCCAGAGTGGTTGGGAGCCAGATGCCGGAAGGTATGTACAGAGAGGCTGCCACCTCCGTAATGCTGACCATGGCGCTGATCATGCCCATGTCCACCATGCTTCTTGGCTATGGCTGCCTGTATTCCACCGAAATTGAAAAGGGCATTCCCATCAGAATGCGTCTTTTCGGCTTTGACCCGGTCTGCGAAATTGTCGCCAAAACCATTGCACAGCTTATCTTCCTGACCATCACCTTTGTTATATTCGGCATTTTTCAGGTAACTGTAATGGATGTCCTGTGGCCTGCTTTTTCATCGCTGCTGTGTCTCCTTGTGTCCTTATACCTGCTGGGAATCATCTTCCTGATCATTTCCCACTCCATTGCCACAATGTGCCAAAAATTCAGCACCACCTTTGGCATCACCATGTTCCTTTATTTTGTATTCATGATCCTCTCCGGCATGATGGGAATCCAGACCAGTCAGCTGCCCGGACCAATGCAGGCCGCAGCCCGGACTCTTCCCATGTCCTATATCAGCAGCGACTTTATTACCTTCTGGCAGGGCGGCTCCTATAATTTTATGCCCTTCCTTCAGTCCTTTCTCTTTTTGGGGGCTGTTTCGGGCATTTTATTTATGGTTTCTTTGCATGTAAGCAGGAAGTGAACAGAAACAGACCGTCGTGCTTTTTCTTTGAAAGCAGTTCGCTGCTATGCTCTCTCATACCGCAGGAGTTCTCTCGATCAGCTTTTTATAAATCCACTCTACCATCCAGGGCTCCTCCGGCATGCGCAAAGCCTCCTCAAAAGACCTCCATTTTACCGCCTGATTTTCTTCCTCATTTATGACCAGCGTCTCCCTTTCATCAGCTTCGGCCAGATAAGTGACATTAAAATGTAAATGGCTTGGTACATAAACTCCCTTTTTGATATGCCCGTTAACCGTCAATGTCTCCAGGCTGAAAATCTCCCTGCTTATCAGGGAGGCATTTGCAACGCCGGTTTCCTCCTGCAGCTCCCGCATCGCCACCACAGCCAAATCCTCCTCGCCGTCTGCATGGCCGCCGATCCATGACCAGGAGTTATAGATATTATGGTATACCATCAGAGTTTTTGTATGCTCCTTATTGACTGTCCACACAGAGGCTGAAAAATGTGCGATTTTGTCTTCCCTGTTCAGGTAATTTGCATTATGTATCATGCATTGCAGCATCTGCGTCTTGTCACATTCCTCCTGTTCATTGACGGGAAAATAATTTTTAATCTCCTGAAATAAATTCATGGCTTTGGTTCCTCCAATTTCCATTATTTATATAATAAATTTCATTATCAGTCCATTCGCCATCTTCATAAATAAAACCTGACCGAATAGATTCAAAAGCATACCCACACTTTAAAACAACTGCTTTTGAAGCTGGATTCGTTATATTGATATGGGCCTCAAGGCGGTGAAAATTTAAGTGCTCAAATCCAATGCGTGTTAATGCCTTGACAACTTCCGTTGCAAATCCTGAATTCCAGTAGTTGTTAAAAATTGTATAACCGATTTTTGCGTATTGAATATCCTCTCTGTACTGTGTTGTAATATCACAATAACCAATTGAACAACCATCCTCTTTACGAAAAACGTTGAACATATAACAATAATCATTGTCTGCTTCTTTTTTCCTTCGCTTCAGCAAATTGCTATACCATTCACGCGTCAAAAAAGAAACATCAACCTGCCCCTCATCAAACTGATTTTTTGATGGCAGGCAATTACGATACCCAGCAACAAAGACATCATAATCTTCTTCCTCCAAAAAACGTATCAGGCATCTTGGGGTTTGTTCATTTATTTTTATCACTGTTCTTTCCTCCTCCATCATCCTGCTTTGGCAACAGAACCTTTGTCAGAAACAGAAACCGGGAATTCATCCCTTTCCACCTCCTCAAGCACTTCATACACCCGGAGGATTTCCCCCACGCTCCATGCCTGGGCAAAGCAGCCTCTGGAAAAAGAAGGATTCTCCCCATCATAAATCTCCGGAAGCTGTCCGATGCACCCTTCTGCCATAGTAGCCTGAAGCGCTTCCATCTGGCGTGCCACCTTCTCTGCTGCCTCTTGGGAATAGTCCCGTGTTTTAAGATAAGCCAGATAGTAGGCTCCCAGCGGGAACACCCACACCGTCCCCTGATGGTAGGCCAGATCCCTCTGCTTCTGTTCTCCCCCATATTCACCGTGAAATTCCGGGTCAGATTTCTCAAGGGTTCTGAGCCCCAACGGGGTATACAGCTTTTCAAAAACAGTATCCACCACCTGCTTTTCCTGCTCCGCATCCAGTATGGAAAAAGGCATGGAAACCGCCCAGATCTGGTTGCACCTTATCTGTTCATCGGCTGTCGTACCGGAAAGTACATCCCTAAGGCAGCCCTTCTTTTCATTCCAGAACTTCTCCCGAAAGCTGTCCTTTACTTTTGCTGCCAGGGCTCCGTAATCTGTCTCTTCCTCCGGAAATCCATCTTCCAGCAATTTCTCAAACACTTCCATGATGCGCAGCGCATTATACCAATAGGCATTGATCTCCACCGGCTTTCCGTGGCGAGGTGTGGGAAGAATTTCTCCTATCCTCACGTCCATCCACGTAACCTGATCCAGTCCTTCGCCAGCCTCAATAAGTCCGTCTTCGTCCATACGGATTCCATGGGCGGTTCCTTTACGATACCACTTTATAATTTCTTTCATTACAGGCCAGATTTCTTTTATAAACGCTATATCTTCCGTTTTCTGAAAATAAAGATACACTCCGTGGATGTACAAAAGGGCGGCATCCGCTGTGTTGTACTGGGGCTCCTTACTGCCTTCCGGGAAAAGATTGGGCATCAGCCCGTCCTTACAGTATACTGAAAAAGTTCTGAGAATGCTCTTTGCCGCCTCAAGCTGCCCCGATGCAATGCAGCAGCCTCCCAGTGCGATCATAGTATCTCGCCCCCAATCCTCAAAGAAGGGGAAGCCAGCCAAAAGGGTTTTTCCGCCGGTAGTCCTTCTTTCCGCCACAAACTGGTTTGCACTTTTTACCAGCATGCGGGCTGCCTCCTGTTTCATCCCCGAAACCCGGACCAGTTCCTCTCGATAGGATACCGCCTCCCGGATAACCTGATCTGCCGATTCCCGGATTTCTTCCATTCCATACAGGATCTCCAACACTCCCTCTTGCTTTCCTGGCACTTCTGCCATGATTTGATGGTTCGTCCATGTACTTCCTTCTTTTTTTCTCCCATCACAGGCGTCATATGCATAATAAAGGCCCTCGGAAAACTTCTGCGGGAAAGGCTTAACCTGTCCGTTGGTCTTAAAGATGACAGTGAGACCGCCGGAGATAATCCTGTCTTCCGTCAACACAAATTTCTGTTCAGGAGCCACCGCCTCCCCCTTAGGAACAAACTGCAGATGCGGGGTTACCTTGAGCGTTATCTTTTCTGATGTCCGGTTATCTATGATATATTTCACAGCCACCAGGTTTTTCCCCTGCTTCATGGCAATCCTTTTCACGATCTCCACTCCGTCCAGGTGATACGTCCATTCCGGGTAATCCTCAAAGGAAAAACACGAAAGAAAGCGAAAGCCTTCCTCGCTTTGCTCAGGATCCAGATATTCCTGCCCCGAAAGATGCACGCTTATCTCTGCACTCTCCAGCTCCTCCTCCAGCCTGTGGATCATATTATAGCGGTGGTTCGGCGGTTCAACACAGGCCATGAGCAACGCATGGTCATTTCTTGTGTTAGAGTTTATCATGGTGCCGGAGGAAAAACCGCCTAACCCGTTTGTCAGCAGATAGCAATTCTCTTCTCCCCGTGCTCTGGTACTCCAGTTTGGTTTTCCGTAGATGAATTTCATGATTATATCCCTTTCTCCTGTGAGATTTTCATATATGAAACAGCTCACAGCACTTGCCCGTATATGCAATAAAAGCGTCGATATTGCTTAAAATCCCTTTTTTCAGTTTCTCACTTGTTCTGACCGCAAGCTCAAATTGTTCCGGTGTGATATCCTGCTTATCCAGAGCTTCTTCCAGCTCATCCATATCATCGACTATGATCGTCCCATCCGGATGTACCACTAAATCCAGATACAGATCATCGAAGTACGGCACTCCGTCCTGATCGATCCCCTGACCCGCTATCATATCAATATACCATAAGATGCTCTCTCCCTTTTCACTCAGCATGGCAGTGATGCAATACCAGTCAGCCTCCGGTAAAATAGTCAGCCAATTAATCCCTTTATCACAGACCACAATATCCTGCCCATTAAACTTCCAAATCTGCGGCTCGCTCACCTCATGTATATTTATCAGTCCCATATGGCCTTTCAGCAATTCTGTATCCACTCTCTTTATCTGCATATCCTTTGAAAGGATGCATTTCCACTCATCATAAGACAAACGGCTTCTCTTCATCATTTTCTCCTTTAGCAATTCTGCTTTTTCTATTATACATCACACTCATTCTACAATAAGAAAAGTATTATGCTTTTTATTCAAAATGTCAAGTTCACCAAAACCGCCTCTGATATAATAAGATAACATTCCAGCTTAGAACTCGCGAATTCATCCAACCTGGAATCTGTTAAACGCCGGACGCGGCCGGGATTGGCCATCCTGATTTTACAATACCAGAAGGGGGATGCAGCTTATGCAGCATATAGAACTTTTAATGGCAGCACTTGAGTATATTGAGGTTCATTTATGTAATGAAATCCGGACAGAGGACATTGCAGCTGCCTGTTTTTGCTCAAAGTCCACCCTTGAAAAGCTGTTTCGCAGGGTACATAACATTTCTGTCCACGAATACATTGTCCGCAGAAGGATGATGCTGGCGGCGAGAAAGTTGACTGGACAGCCGGAAACCTCAATTCTGGATATCGCCCTGGAATATGGCTATAGTACTCACGAATCCTTTGCACGTGCATTTGAACAAATATGGAACTGTAAACCCTCTGAATTCCGCAGTGCGAAATTTACAGAGCTATTTCCGAGGCTCACAGCGCCTCCCT
The DNA here is from genome assembly GCA_947382625.1 of uncultured Lachnospiraceae bacterium. GTDB lineage: Bacteria > Bacillota > Clostridia > Lachnospirales > Lachnospiraceae > Suilimivivens. The sequence continues at coordinate 38,683 of CANDAG010000020.1, read as the reverse complement.
TGAAAGGAGACAATTATATTATGCAAAGAAGGCATGTAGATATCAGTGAATTATACGATTTATTTCAGGAAAGACGGGACTGCTTTTTCGTCCTGTGCGACATTAAGGAGATGATGCTTATCAATGAGCTCTCCTATAAAGCCGGAGACCTGGCGATCCTGGAGCAGATGCGGCGCATGACAGCGGCTGCCGGTGACGATGATATTGTATTCCGCATCGGAGGCGATGAATTCTGCATGTTGACAGCCAGCAATGAAATCACATATGCAGAGCGGATTGCGGATCGTATCCGACAGATGAACAACCAGACCTTTTTATATGAAAACCGGGAAATCCCTTTAGTCCTCCATGTTGCCGTAGTTAGTCTGCAGAAGTGCCAGCGTTATGAGGAAGTATTTGCAGGCCTGCATCATGCACTTCAGGCCGGGAAGAAATAAGAAGGATCCCGCTTTTCATATTCCCAGCATCCTGCACACTTTTCCAATATCCATCTCCATCTGCACATAGGTTGCGTCCACATCAGCATCTGCAGATGGAGAGATATTGGAATGAATATAGCAGGTATCCATCCCCGCTTTTTTGGCTCCCTCAATATCGCACTTTGCATCATTTCCAATCATAACACAGGTTTTCGGATTTACTCCACAGGTCCTGAGCAAAATTTCAAAGAAACGGATATCCGGCTTTTTGACGCCGTACTCCGAGGAAATCAAAATACTGTCAAAATACCGGGCAATCCCAAGCATATGCAGCTCATACTCCGTAAATATCTTCTGGGCGTTAGATAAAAGATATACTCCACTGCCCTTCTTACGCAGTCTTTCAAGCATCTCTTTTACCCCTGGATAGAGACGAATGTATTCTGTAGTCAGTGCCCGAAACATCTGACCTGTGTGGAGAATCAGTTCTTTTGACGCCTCTGTTCCCTTTTCCCTGTAAAGTCCTTCAAATACTTCTTCTATGCGGATCTCCGGATATCCCTCATGGCTTTTCTTTGCATCCCCGACCTGCTCTGCTTCATACCTTCTGCTTTGCAGCGCCGGATCCTTCTGCCTGCGGACAAGCCGCCCGTAAGTCTCCTGTAACTCTTCAGGCGTATACTGGGCATCGTAATAGCCATAAAACAACGCCATCTTTTCCCAGACCACAGGATCATCCTCTCTGGTACAAATATCCACTAATGTGCCGTACAGATCAAATATAAAATTTTGATACATCCTTCTTCCACCTTATAATGAATGCCGCAGTCAACCTGCGGCATCCGTTATTAACATATGTTGTAAACCTTTTTTATCCCTTTACAGCACCGGACATTCCGTCCACATAGTACCTCTGCAGGAACATGAACAGCGCCGCGATGGGGATAGAGATCAGCACCGCGCCTGCAGCGAAGCAGGTATACCAGTTGTCGATATACTCTTTTTCAAGCATCCTCCAGAGTCCGATGGCAACCGTATAATAATTGGCGTTTGCACGGCAGATTACCTTGGCAAATATGAAATCCACCCAGGGTCCGATAAAGGAAGTAAGCACCGTATATACGATCACCGGCTTACTTAAGGGCAGCGTGATCTTCCAGAAGATCTGCCAGCGGGTGCACCCGTCGATCAGGGCCGCTTCATCGATGGCCAGAGGGATAGTATCAAAAAATCCCTTTGCGATCTGGAAGCCCAGCCCCGCGCCGCCGGAGTAGCACAGGATCAACGCCAGCCGGATCAGCCCGCCTTCCGAGAGCCCCAGAGCCTTCAGTATGAAATATACCGCCACCATGGACATGAAGCCCGGGAACAGGCCGAGAATCATTGCCATATTCATGTAGGGCTTGCGCAGCTTGAATTTCAGGCGCGAAAGACAATAGGATACCGCCAGCACATAGAAGGTTGACAGGATACAGGAACAGATCGCTATGATCAGGGTATTGGCAAACATTCTGGGAAAGTTCAAAAGTGTTGTATCGGTAAACAGCTTTATATAATTGTCAAGGGTATAGTTCTGCGGGAAAAAAGTGGACACATAAGAGCCTTTTTCCGCCCGGAAGCTTGTAAGCACCACCCAGAAAATCGGGAACACCCATATTACCGCCAGCACTGCCAGAACGATATGGACAATGATATTATTGACAAGCCGTTTTTGTTTTGCTGATTTTACTTTTTCTCCTGCCATCTCTAAAATCCTCCCTCCTCTTTGTATGATTTACTGTTGCGGTAGGTAACCAGTGAAACCACTGCCAGCACCACAAAGGTCAGAATTCCGATCACAGCGCCTACGTTGTAGTACTGCTTATCAATTGTCAACTTATAGAGCCAGGTAACCAGAAGGTCTGTGCTTCCGGCCGTGGATGCCAGATCCGTCACAGGATCTCCTCCCGAAAGCAGATATATGATATTGAAGTTATTCACATTGCCTGTAAAGGTAGCGATCAGATAAGGAGTTGTAATATAAACCATATAAGGCAGTGTGATCTTGAAAAAGGTCTGAACCGCATTGGCGCCGTCCACCTTTGCCGCCTCGTAAAGCTCTCCCGGAATATTCTGCAGCACGCCTGTGAGCTGAAGCAGTGTATAAGGTACGCCAACCCATACGTTGATCACAATAACCGTAACCCTTGCCCACAGAGGATCCGTGAAGAAAGGAAGGGAGCTGTCCCCTGCGATCCATCCCAGATTCCGGAGCAGTACGTTCACCGCGCCGTCCGGCTGGAGCATGGTCCTCATGATCAGCAGCGATACGAAGGAAGGCACTGCGCAGGAAAGCACGAAGCAGAACCGCCAGAAGCTCTTTGCCTTTGTATCCTTACGGTTGATCACGATGGCCAGGATCATACCGAATATGTAATTGGAAAAGGTGGCAAAAAACGCCCAGATGATGGTCCAGGCCAGTACCGACCAGAAGGTACTTCCGATAATACTGCCGGAATCAAATAAAGTCTTGAAATTGTCCAGTCCCACCCAGTCAAACAGCACCAGATGCTCGTTCATCTTGCTGTAATTGGTAAAGGCCATGCAGATCATAAAGATCAGCGGCAGTACCGTCAATCCGAATATGAATACCAGCGACGGGGTCATCAGGAGCTTTTGCACATTTTCATGAAGAAGGCTTCTTAAATCCTCCCGGAAGGTATTTAGGTGCTTTCCTTCCCTGTCCAGACATTCCGCCTTGTAAGCGCTCCTTAAAGCCTCTCTCCAGAAAAGGAACATGAGTACCGTGATCAAAATAGTTGCCACCCCGTACAAAAGGATCAGCACCGAATTATCCCCCTGGGTATACTCATAGATCTGCAGCGCCTCGTTCCAGACCTCCTCCTGTTCTACCGTTCCCAGGCTCGGCAGCATTGCCAGACAATGGATCCCGCTCACCGCCATAAAGATCAGATAGGCCGCTTCTATGACCAGATAAAGGAGTCCCTTTACCGCCTGTTTATGCATGATATTTCCCAGCCCCATGACCAGCATGGAAAGCTTTGTCTCCACCGCGCCCTTTGAGATTGCTGCCGTTGCAGTGTAGGGCGTTGGGAATTCATTTACTCTTTTTTTGATAATCGCCATCTTCTTCCACCTCATCTGCATTCTATAATCCATCGCTGTTCATTGCATCATTCATTGCCTGAGTCTGTTCCTTGGAATTTTCATGGGTAACCGTTTTGTTTCGGATTCCCTTACCCATAAGCTCCACCGGACTCCAGCAGTTTTTCATTGCGCCCACTGTGGGCTGGAGGATCGATGTGTTATTAAATGTATCATTCTGAGCCTTCACCAGCATATCAGCGGCAATGCTCTCATCCGCAAGCAGCTCTGTGTTGCAGGGTACTACCGTCTCCAGTTCATAGCGCAGGCTCTGGGCTTTTGCCGATCCTAAGTAGATCGCCAGCTGGACCGCCGCCACCATATGCTTTGATCTTGAGTTAACCCCGATCACCTTGGAGCCGGCGTAGGACATCATCTGCTTCTCTTCCCCGTTCAGCGTGTAGGTGGGCAGGGATACCACTCCCATATTCTCTCCCAGAATCTCCTGCAGGTTTCCTGCCTCCCAGGAACCGCTGAACATGGCGTTGATGCTTCCATCCCGCATACCGGCAATTCCGGATCCGTCCGCATCCACTACAAAATTGGGATTTGCCAGAAGATCGATGAGATAGTCCGTCACTTCCTCCGCCTTCTCCCCTGCAAAGTCCACTCCTGCTTCCTCTACGGTTCCATCCTCAAAAAGCGTGCATCCGTTTCCGATATAAAAGGCAGGCAGATACCAGGAATTTGTGAAAGGGAAGGACACTACTCCCTTTTCCAGCATGGTATCCAAATTCTTCACATCTTCTTCGCTGAATACCCGCTTGTCATAATACATAAACCAGGTATTAGTGGTAAAGGGCACGCCGTAAATATAGCCGTCCACCTTCACGGAATCCAAAACCGCCTCCGAATTCGTGGCTATGATCTCATCCGCATAGATCCCTCCGAATTTCGCTGCCGCCTTAGCGTCCGTCAGGGTGGTGATGTTGTCATTGGCAAACATAAATACATCCGCGCTTGCTTCCGCATCCTGCGCCACAGCGTCCGCCGCCGTGGCCTCATCCGCTACCCCATAAACAAATTCAATGTCATATTCCGGGTGTTCTTCTGCGAACGCATTACAGCATGTCTGAAGCCACTCTCCCTTGTCCTTGGACTGGTCTCCGGAGGGCGCCCATATCATTAGGCTGATATGCTCCACTCCTCCTGATGCAGACTGTTCTTGCCGGCCGCATCCGCCCAGGGTACAGATCCCCATCACCGCGGCCATCAGAATTGCTAATCTTCTTTTCATAGCTCCGCTCATTCCTCCTTCATTGATTTGTTTCGCTTAGTTTTGTTAATCTCTATATTAATACATAAATATTCATCTGTAAATAATTTTTTTACAGTTTTTTCAGTATTTTTCTAAAAATTTTATCTTTCTACGGCATTATTATAGCAAATCAGTTTATTGCATTCGCGAAACATAACTAAACTTATATGGCAATATTGTGTTTTTACATTGTACTTTAACTGAAAACTCTGTATAATAAGGATAGCTCGCAGGCTCTGTATGGCAAAGTGCGCAGAACTGCTTCAAAACGCTATTTTCATACCTATGCCTTTACAGGAGGAATCATATGCCCACCATCAATGATATAGCCGCCAAACTGGATATTTCCAAAAGCACTGTTTCCAAAGCGCTGAATAATGCCGACGATATCAGCGCTTCCCTGCGCAAAAAGGTTCTGGACACCGCTGTGGAGATCGGATACAAAAAAAACCGGATCCGTAAGGATTCGCCTCAAAAATTATGTATTCTTGTGGAAAACATTGATGTGGAAAACCCTGCCGGATTCGGGCATGGTCTTGTGATCGGATTTGAACAGATGGCGATTCCTGCCGGATGGGAGGTAAGCACTGTGCCCATAACCTCCCGGGAACAAAAAGAAATGTCTTATGATACTTTTATGCTGAGCAATCAGTTTGAAGGCGCTTTTATCCTGGGCTTTTCTCTGTTAGATCCCTGGATGGAGGATTTAAAGACTGCAAGGACTCCCACTGTCCTCTATGATAATTACATACAGGAAAACCCGCTGGTTTCCTATGTAGGCGTTAACAATGACGAAAGCTTTGATATGTCCGTCTCCTATCTGAAGGGGCTGGGGCACACCCGCATCGGCTATCTGGGCGGAGATATGAATTCCCATATCACCCGGGCCCGCTATACTGCCTACAGCCGGGCCATGAGGCATCACGGCCTGACCGAGGACGCCGCCCTTACAGGGCACACCTATCATATTTCCAAATGCATCCAGAAATATCTGCCCCGGCTTCTGCGCCACCACGCCACCGCCATCCTCTGCGATAATGACCAGCTTGCAAACGCCGTCATGATCCATTGCCAGGAATTAGGCTATAAGGTTCCTGAGGATGTCAGCATTATCGGTTTTGACGATGCCGCCTTTTGCGCCTACACAACGCCGCCTCTCACCACCATCCGCCAGGATCAGAATGCCCTCGGCCGCTGCGGCTACTATGCCCTCAGCAGCCTTTTAAACCAGACCTATATCAGCTCTCTTCTGCTTCGGGCAGAGCTTGTTGAGCGGGGGTCTGCCGGGGTGGTTAAGAGAGAGGACCCGTAAAACACTCCTGCTCCACCTTTACCCCCGCATCCAGCATATACCGGAGGACATCCCCATAGGCCACATCCGGTTTTTCCTTCAGCATCCTCTCTATCCTGACCCTGTCATTTTCTGTCAGCGGTTTCCCGAACCTTTCATACTGCACCAGAGTATCCAGATCCATCTTATAACGTCTGAAAGGAATCCCGGTTTTCCGGCACAGATCCTCGTAGATCAGAAACCCGCCCACATCGATGTCCCCGAAATGATAATACTCCGCATCGGGAAGGGTCCGGTAAAGCTCCTTCAGCAACGCGCGCCGGACACTGTTATGGTATCCTCCCAGATACACCATAAGACTTTCCGGCTCCTCCCAACGGAAAAAGGTGGTAAGATTTTCTATTGTGATCACCTTTTTGATCTGCCCGGCGTCCCGAAAAGAAATCCTTTCGATGTCTTCGCCGGAAATGCCTATGCCCTGGCGCAGCTGACCTATGGGGTATGCATCGCTTCCGATACCAAGAGAAACATTTCCCTTAAAGTACACATAGTTGGGGGTATGATAGATCCCATATTCCGCAAGGATCTCATCCAGCTCCTTCTCCCTGCAGTCCTCCCCGAAGGTATGCATTACCTTTGCGATCTTTCCGCTCAGGGATTCAAAAATCTTGGAATCGTGAAAATGCTCGATGGAAAATTCTCTGATATAGCAAGCCCGACAATTCTGTTCTATCTGGGCTATTGCAGTCAAAAGGGTTTCTGTCTCCGAAGGATTCGACAGATCAATAAATTCCTTCACCGATCGGGCATCTTCAAGTCGCCTGTCCAGATGATCGATCAATGACCGGCAGATCGGCGTATGGCAGCGCTCCCGCAGTTCTGAAAGCAGCTCCCTGTTCTGTTTGATCTGCTCCGCCCTGGGCGTTCTGGAAACACAGGCGTAGGCCTCATCCAGTCCGTCCATCTGCAGGATCACTTTGGAAATAATGTGGCCTTCCTTTCCCTTTTTCCATTCAATCCTGATAAGCCCCTGGTTCTCCAGCCTTTCCATGGAAGCATGGATCTCCTCATAAGCCAGGGAGCTTTCGTCAAAGTAGGCGGGGATCGTTTTTTTGTTAAAGGGAAAGCTGATATGCACTGCCACTTTATTTTTTCCGGTAAACAAAGTACTGGCTTCATAAGAATCCAGCAGCTGATTCAGAATTCTCTTTTCATATTGCGCCATTGTGATACCTCTCCACAAAGCTGACCTTTTCATCCGTCAATACCAATAACGTCTCCTCCACGGAAGGGCTGATATACTGAATCTTGTCAGGCGGCGCCGCAATAATGATCTGGAGCGGCAGGCGGCTCAAAAATTCCAGGACGCCGCCGATGCGCTCGTCATCCATATTGTTGAAGGCCTCGTCAAACATCACCAGGCCGATAGCCTCGCCCCCGATATTGTTTCCGTACAGCTGCACAAAGGAAGCGGCCACCGTAACATAAAAGGGCGTCTGGGTCTCGCCGCCGCTCTTTTCCTCGCACACCTTAGAATAGTAGGAATAGCTGTCATCGCTGTGCATGATCTTAATGTCGTAATCCATGTAGGTTCTGTAATCCGTAAATTCATCCAACGCCCGGGCGCTGTTCTCATTGTCAAGGGCCAGCTTCTCAAAAAGCTCGTCAATGACCTCTTTATGGGTTTCATGGAATAACCCGCTGAAAATAGACTCTCCCTGCATGGCGTTAAAATCATCCATGATCATCTCATAATATTGCCTGTACCGCTTACTTGGCAGATAAAGGAATTCGTATCTTTCATTACTGAAAATGATATCCTTAAGGGCTTTATTCAGTTCCTTAAACTCACTCTGAGCCTGCTTCATATTTTCCTGAAGCTTGGATAAAAACTGCTCCCGGAACTCCTCCTCCGCCGCCATTCTTGCAGACTGGACTTTTTCTTCATACTGAAGGAGCTCCGATGTCCGAAGCCTCTCATAAACATCTGCAAATTCCGGATATCCCTCCATACTGGGAGCCGCACCGAAATCATGCTCCGTCTTATAAGAAACCATAACATTGATCATATTTGTCCGGGCGTTGTCCGTGGTGGTAGCGTTGGCCTTCTTTCTCCGCGCAAAATTATCCCGGAACTGGTCAAAGGATTTATTTCCGGTCTGCTTTTCGTAGTCACTGTTCCAGGCAGGCAGCACATCTCCTGCCGCCGCCCCCAATTCCGCTGCCGCTGCCTGCTTCAGAGCGCGTTCTGCCTGCAGTCTTTCCATCTCCTTTTTGTGATCTTCGATTTTTTGCTCGAATCTGCCGGTTTCCTGATTCCACCTTCTCAGTTTCACCTCCAGTTCACCGATCAGATTTTCCAGAGTCTCCAGCTGGATCCGCTTTTGGATCATGGTGGCGTTTTTTTCTAATGTGGCAATATTAGTCTTACACTTCTCTATCCCCGCCCGGATCGTCCGGATCCGGTCAAGCACGTCCAGTCTGTACTGGATGTCGATATCGGTATCCACACTTAAGGGTTCCATCACATAAGTAAGATCATCGATCTGTCTTCCCAGCCTGTCAATCTCTTCCGATAGCCGCTCTCTTTCCTTTAACGCCTGCTGCAGCTGTACCCTTACCGCATTTTGGCCGATAAAAGGCGTTTCAAAGATCGCCGGTTTGATGGCGCTGGCCACATGATTCTGATACTTCATACACTCCTTTGTAATGGAAACAGGGTAATTTTTCAGCTCGCTGTAATGAGCGCACATCTGTACCTTCCCCAATACCATATTGATAAACCGGTTAGCATATTGGTTTTTGGAGGAAACCACCGATGCAAGCGTCCCCTCCGGCGCCTCATTGTACTTTTCCAGTTTTCTGGTATTGATCAGCCCTACCCCATAGGCCTTTTTGCTTTTGCGCAGCTTATCATAAATTCCCAGAGCAATGTCAAAGCTCTCCGGCTCCACCAGAATATAAAAACGCTGGGTATTCAAATAGCCTTCCACCGCATTCCTCCACTGCTCGTCCGAAATTTCCAGAAGCTCGCACAAAATCCTCGGCTCTGAGTTCCGTCCGATCCGTGAAAATTCCTCCTGGATCGCCTGCCGGACCCTGACCACCTCTTCCGGATAAGTCAGCCTTTTCTGCTTCAGTTGTTCTATCCTTTTATCCAACGCCAGCCGCTCTGATTTTGTATCGTTCAGCTGTACCTGTACCTTAGCGCTCTTCATCTGTACTTTATCATACATTTGCTTCTTATAATCGATCACCCTGCGGATCAGCTGCTTCATCCGGGCAAGATCCTCCTGTGCCTCCAGATTGTCCAGCTGTTCACCATACTCTCTGATGCAGGAGTCTACGTCCTTTACCTCCAGCAATCTGATCACCTGATCTCGGGACGTGCGCACGCTGGCAAGCAGCTCCTTCCTGTCCTCCTTCTGCTCCTGCAACGCTGTCTGCAGCTTTTGCAGCTCCTTTTTCTGTCCGTCCAGCGCAAGAAAATCATCATCCTTTGCAAGCTCCGCCATCAAGGCGTCCCGTATCTGCTGCTTTTCATTTTTTTCATCCGTTACAGCCTGAACCTTCTTCTCCTGCTGCTCCAGACGGAACATTTCCATCTGCATCCGATCCTTTGTCTGTGAGAATCTTTCCCCCAGAATATCGGCTTCCGCTCTCTCCAGAAAATAGTCATACATCTTATCCTTATTAAGGCCGTCCATCACCTGCGAGTGATAGCCCTCGATCACCTCCAGCTTGGCGATACGGCGTTTCACGCTCTCCAGGGTCTTTTCCAGTTCCTGATAGGTTCTCACATTTTCTCTCAGAATATCGATATTGACTTCCTTCTCATCCAACACATAAGAGTACACAAAGTCCTTAATATCATCGATCGGCCGGAACGCAAGCGCCTTGGGGATCAGGGTAAAGAATTTATCCTCGATCCTGCCGAAGCGGCTTTTTATCATCTTTTTGGCTTCCAGACCGGTCTTACACCACATTTTGATCTTTCCGCTGTTGGCGCTTCGGAATTGAGTGATCGATCTCGGGGTTTTCTCCTGAAAAAACATATCCTCCGTAAATCTGGTGTGATCCATCAGATAACGGACTGTTGTCTCCTGCCCCTCGGAAGCAGAGTCAATAACTGCCCCTACCACAAAATACTGCTTTTTGCTGTCCTCATAAAATTCCAGCGCCACGTGGGCGCTGATCTCTCCCGTCCGCTCATAGGGCCTGTTTTCCTTACCCGTTTTGCAGCGGATATATCCGGTCAGCTTCCGCTTTCCATTCTCATGGGCCGCCTTGTTAAAGTAATTGGCAGAGCAGGTCACCACAAACTGGATGGCGTCTAAGAGCGTGGACTTCCCGGCTCCGTTTTCCCCTGAAAGGAGCGTAGATACGCCAAGCTCTATGGTGGCGTTGGTGAAACGATGCCAGTTAATCAGCTTCACTCTCTTCAATGTCTTCATCTGATTTTGCTCCTTTTCTGTAAATCTCCAGCTTCTCGTAGGCCTGCCGGATATCCTCCACCCGCACAGCCATCAAAATGGAATCAAAGATCAATATTCTGGCATCCTCGTTGTCCAGATTTTTATCCAGTATCTCGATGATCTGGAATCGCCTGAACAGGCTTAAGGCATTCCTCATGGTGGTCTTATCGATCAGCTTGTCCCTGACCTTTAAGCTTAAAAATTTCTCATGGATATCCCCCAGATTCACGATCACCTCGTCCGCTTCCGAGAGCTCCCTTTTCTTTTCATCAAAAAGAACCCGCAGGATCAAAAGGATCACCGACTCGTAAAGCTTTAAATTTAATCTGTTGTAATTCTGTGGATTGGTCAGCTGGATCACTCCGTATTCTTCATTGACCTCCAGCCGGTATCCCAGAACCGATAAATATTCCGTAATCTCAGATTTATGCTTCAGAACAAAATAATAGTCCGCCCTGCCTGCAGCATTATTTTTACACAAAAAGCAGGTACTGAGCAGTTTATTGCAGACCCTGACAAAATTATCCTTATCCCTTTGAAGCATTCCATCCAGCAGGTTCATCGCCGCCCTCTCCTCCCGCTATTTTTTCAGGCGGATCAAAAAATCCTTAAACCGATAACCGCCTACTTCTTTTTCTTCTCTCAGTTCTATGGTATAATCCATGTTCTTTCGCTGTCCGTACAGCCGGATGTAAATGATCTTCACAAAATCCTCTGTATTTTCCAACGGAAGCTGTGTGGCCAGCAGCTCTTTTTTGTCCCCGATCTGCATCCTGACGTAAGCGTTGATCCTCACAGGACTCAGTACCTTCTGCATCTTCTCTGCCATTTTGCGCAGCTTTTCCTGCCGCAGCGCCAGATCCGGCTCGGCGTCCGCAAGCTTCTCCGGTTTAAATTCCTTTTTTCCCTCCACGGGAGAATAAAAGGATTTCTCATCCAGACAGCTGACGCTGTAAATCCGGATCAGCTCCTCCAAAAAATCGATCCTGTAGATACCGCCCAGATTCATCTGCTCTCTGGTGATCTCCTCATTGATCCCCGTAAGTATTTCCTTTAACTGCCCTCTCACATCCTCGCTCCCGGTCAGCATAAACCTGGCCCGGTTTACCGCCGATCGCTGATATCTGGTATTTTTCTGATTGATCTCCTTCAGGATATCGTCCATATTCTGAAAGGCATCCACGATCCCATGGAGATAATGATAGACCAGCTCCTCCGCCTCTTCGATGGGAACTTCCCTGATCCCGGCAATTTCTGCCGCCGCCTTTTCCACATAAGATCTGCTCCGGCTTTTGCCCTCCAGCCGTTCTATGATCTCCGGCCGGAATTTTGACACATTATCCGAAGTAAGAAGCCTGTGATAGGCCTTATCCACGATATTGGTAATATAGTCATTAAAAAGGGCGTCCATGATTTCCGCCACTGTCTTATGCCTGGTCAGATCGTCAATATAATGCTTGATACTGGAATTTAAATTTTTCAGTCCCGTGATCAGAAGATCCGTATTTTCAAGGATCTGCAGAAGCACCACTCCGGGATGATCCGTATTGCTCCGTACCAGAGAATAAATAGTATAAATATATCCCTGATATTCGATCTGCCGCCCCTGGGCGATCTCCAGAAGCGTCTTAATGATCCTGACCGCATGCTCCTTGAAATTGACCCTCTGCACATAGCTTTTATCGGTTTCAATCTCCAGCCAGCCGTAGTGCTCCAATCGCCGCAGCATCCAGTTGGCCTTGCTCCGGCTGTCCGTCCCTGCCAGCTCCTCCTCCGAAAAATCCGCCGCATTATTCTGCTCAAAATAGTACTGTAGCTCGTCCACCAGCACGTCCCTTTCCACACCAAAAGAAAGCTGATTGTCCATGATGGAAAACAGCTTGCAGATACATTCCCAATATACCAGTTTGTTAGGGGACGCCAGAGGCACAAAAAAGTTGTCTGATAGGGTGTTGAACATAATGTGCCTTTCCGTTAAGACCAGGGAGGTTTGGGGGGATTTCTTTTGCTTAAGATTTTAGCAGTTTATGGGGAGGGTTTCAACTGGTTTTTCCTTATATATTTCAGAGATGACTTATGTATGTTTCAAATAAGATCTGCATACACACTTGCTGTTATCACCATGGTCATCATCATACCACAATATATTAAAAACTCTTCCCGTCATGTACCCGTATAATCTATGATTACCTGTTACTCTTAGGGATATCAATGACTCTGCTTCTATATATTTTGAAGCCAGTCTGTCTTGGGCAACCTTGTTTAATTCGTTCAGATCCAACGAGTGATTTTGTTTTTTGTCTCTGACTAATATCTCACTCCAGGTCTGCGTTTCTAAGGATTTTAATCTGGGTAATATCTCTGTCCAAACCAATTCTCCCAGGTGATCCTGCGAGAATGCCCACATCTCCTGATCTGAGTTTGCAAAGGTCCATGCTGGATTCTCCGAATAATATCGCTCAGGATCTCCACCCTGAGCGATACGTTTTCCATCAGAAAGTTCTTTATGTTTTACTTCTTTTTTTCGTTTAGAGCCCGCCATAATATAATGCCATGCTTTCTTTTGTGATCACATTATTGCACCCTGCCCCTGACGGAACACCCTCTCTCGCCTTGATCCAGGGATCTTCCATATGTGTCAATTGGCTGAGCCACTGAGCATTGTGGCTGCCATAATGCTCTAATACTTTATCAATAGTATCCTTTTGATCATCGGACAAGTCTTCTTCACCACCGGTCTCATCTCCGGCATTTACAGAATACTTCCCCTTTGTCTTAAAGAACAGTTCAGGACATACCGGACCATTCGCCCATGCCTGAAAGTCCTCCTCAAATAAAGGAGAATCGTCCCAGACAAGCGACCATGCCTGAGAGTAATAGCACAGCTTCTGAAGTTTCATCGTTGACATGGAACCGCTTTGCTCCAGAATATATTTTGCTGTATCAAATACATTTGCCATTTCTCCGCCCTCCTTTATGTTTATAGTATACCACTTATATATAATCCGGAACAGTGAGTAAATTATGAAATTTTTATAATTTTGTTCTTATTGACGAAAAATATTTTTTTAATAAAATAAGGTTAGAGGATGTAGAAACTCACTCCAAGTTTATTGTATCCGGTGTTACAACAAATTTCAAATTTTGAGACAGGAGGAAACTATTTTGATCAAACAGGCAACTGGCGCCGATGCGCTAACCTTAGCCAAATTAGCCATACAAATGTGGGACAGCCACACACTATCCGAACTGGAAACAGATTTTGCAGAAATTATCAGCAGCCAAAATGCTGCATGCTTTATTAAATATGTGGAGAATCAGCCGATCGGTTTTGCACAGTGCCAGCTCAGGTATGATTATGTGGAAGGTACGGAAACATCTCCTGTCGGCTATCTGGAAGGAATCTTCATCCAGCAGGAATTCCGGCATAAAGGCTTTGCAAAGGAGCTACTGCAGGAATGCCAGCGATGGGCAAAGGAGAAGGAATGCTCCGAATTTGCAAGCGACTGTGAAATAGATAATATCGACAGTCTCAAATTTCATTTGGCAATGGGATTCGAGGAAGCCAATCGTATTATTTGCTTCAGGAAGGAGATTTGAATAAATCCAGCGCCAACCGGAAACACTTAATCTGCATATCCCATTCATGCTCACTTCCCAGCAGCTCATTATGCCAGTCCTCCGAATCCAGGTAATCGCTAGCAAACAGAAATGCCTGCAATGACAGGCCATGATACTCACATACAGCCTGCAGGCCTGCAAGCTCCATTTCCACCGTGATGCATCCGTCTTTTCGCAGCTTCGCGGCTTTCCCGGAGGTTTCGCGGTAAAGGGCATCCGTAGTCCATGTACGTCCTGTCAGATAGGATATCTTTCTCTCTTCCATGAAATCGGCGACCTTTTTCCAATCCTTCATTTCAATATATTCGGACGCGGCAATATAATGATAGGATAGCCCCTCGTCACGATATGCATGGGTCGGAATGATCAGCTTGCCATCTGTCAGCTGACCATTTAACGTCCCGCAGGAACCGAATACTACATAATCCCTGCATCCGGTGAGGCAACGGACCTCCTCCAGACAGGTTGCCGCCCCTGAAGAGGAAACAAAAGTCATATAAAAGGCAATTTTCTTTCCTTTCCACTCCGTAAGATAGATGGGACGATTGCCATTACAGCATCCGATCTCCGCCACTTTCTCACAGCTTAAATTTTGCAGTGCCCATTCGATCACCTTACAGGAAAACGTGATCACACACACATCACATATTTTTTCATGCTTCCCATAAAATGCCTCCGGCGTCAATAATGGCTCTGATTTCTGATCTAATGTTTCATGTATCATTTTGATGATTTCCTGTCTTTGAATGTTTTCTATTAAACGCCATCACACTTCACGAGTCGGCTTATTGATAAAAACCTTTGCCAACATCATAGCTCCAGAAGCTTTTCCATCAATGCATCCTCATCAAATAAAACATCGCCTGGTAAGCAGACATCATATTTTTCCGTGAAGCTATCAATAAATTCGTTTGATGGTTCGTGATTTTTCCGGTACTCCCTCTCCAGATCCAGCTTCATCTGCTCCCGCTTCTCATATGCGTTTTCTTTCTCTGCATAAACAATCCCATACATGATCCCAAAAGAAAAATAAATCTCGTAGGGAGCATCCTCAGAAGAGAAAAGACTGACCTCCAATTCTTCATTAAGTACTTCAGAGATTTCGAGATAAGTATTTTGGTAATGCCTTTGTGTCTCCGAAAAAGTATCCGTTACATTAACCCATTGATTCATCTGGTATTCTCCTTTGCTGTTAGGTGCTCCATAGCTCTTCTCGGGAAGCTGGCGATTTATGGATTTGATTATAGCACCTATGAAACCTATTTACTACAGAAATATAAAGCATAACGACCACCAGATCCGGGTTTTAATTACGGCACTGGTTATTGTCTCCTGACGGCAACCATGCTATAATCAGAGACATTTAGGAGGTCAGTAAAATGGGAAGCTATGTTACCAAAAAAGCAGACATGAAATTTCAAAGTCAGGACGCACTGAAAACAGTGCAAAGCGTTATTGACGATGCGGATCTGGCTTTGCATGACAAATCAAGAAAGATAGCAGATTCCCCTATCGGTGAAGCCCTTGCCGGTGCGCTTGGGGTAGGCGCAGGGGCTGCAATGGGGTTTGCAGGGCTCTATCTGGGCGGGTCTGTTGTCGGGCTGAGCGCTGCCGGAATCACCAGCGGTCTTGCGGCGGCAGGAGGCCTCATTGGAGGCGGCATGGTGGCCGGCATCGCCGTGCTGGCGGCTCCCGCTGCTGTTCTTGGCGGGATCGGAGTAGGCGTTGCCTCTCATGTAAAAAACAAAAATCTGCGCCAGGCCAAAGAGCTGGTCTACAAGAACGCTATTGCAAAGCAAACTGCTATTTTGAAGGCCCTCAAAGAAGAAACCGCTGCGGACAAAGAACGGATTGACTATCTGAACAGATTAAATATCCTTCTGCAAGCCGCTATCAAGGACTTACAGCATGATTTGGGCATAGTTTAAATTATAGGGAGGACATCATTATGAGCCAATTCCAATATTCAGATCAGGAAAAAGATTTGAATAAGGTTCTGAAAATGAATCAGGATATCTCCAATAGTATGCTTCACAACAGACCAATGGATGATACCAGAGCAGAAGCAGATGCAAATATAGGCTCGTCTCTGGAAATATTGTCCAATCTCGGTAAAGGTTCAGAAACTGCCGAATTGACCAAGGAGGTCAGGTCAACCGAACACCGATCAGAGCATTGTCCAAAGCTGGAAAACTGGGACGAAATTGTCCGTCAGGCCAATGAATATTGCCCCGATCCAGTGGTATTGGAAGACATCATGTCCCCCGATGAGATTGCTGCGTCTTTTCTCGAGTTGGACTCCATCAACAGGGAGTTCTCCCGGCAGACGAGCCTGATCAATAAGACTGATCTGTCTTTTCTTGCTGTTGCAACGGCAATGCAGGTAACAAAGGCATTGCTCTTTCCTTATATCGCAGAAAAGGCCGGGTATGGAACTGCCTTCGACCCGGACACACGCCTTTCACATAATGATAAGTCAATCAAAGACGCACAGCGAGAAGCCAATGACACCTTCCGGGATAAAATTCTGGAAAAAAATGAAGGCAAAACCGGAGAGTGGATTGAGATGCTATATCGAACGCCGCCCTATGACATTACAAAAGGGGCTCCCGCCGCCGGAATTGAGCTCCACGGAGGACAGCATCGATTGTATACCTTAGGGCACGATCCTGTGCTTGGTTGGCTGTTCGGTACAATGAACATCCTGACAGACATCCTCACGACAAACACCTTCCAGTCACGCCGGGTCAAACGCACCCCTATGGTCATCACCCCCGAACCTGTCTCAATCGCTTCCATGGTTCAGGAAAGCTATTGGAAGATCAAAAATGACTGGCTGAATCTTCCGGCGGCAGTCTTTGCCCAGGCCCAGCATTTAAAATCAGACGAGTTTACCAAAATGGGGCTTCCTGTTCCGGTGCTCTCTGCTATCAATGAACAATTTGCAAGCCGGCTTTATAAAGAACATTATGATGCGCTCTGTTTTTCGCGGGATGCCAAAATAGTTGGAGCTTCTTTTGTTGTGTCTGCCCTGATCGACATGATCATCGGGCTTGTTCATGGGTTCTTTCGCGGCAAAGACGTTCCAAAGAATATTTATGAAGTCCGCACACGAAAAATCCTGCTCGTTTCCAGTTCCATCGCGTCTGCCAGCACAATTATCAATACAGCAATCACATCTAACCCCAAGAACCTTGACATCGGGAGCCTGCTGAACACAGTGTCTCATCTTTTCCTGGATGTCCGGTTCATTGCCCGGATCAGACAGGAATACATCGAGGAGCGCATTCAGGACAATCTCCAGAAGGAATTTGATGAAATAGATCGGCTGTATGCGGAATTCTGAAGCAAGAGATGCTTTATCGCAGCCGCGGAGATACCTCTGCGGCTGCGTTTGAACACTGGCGTTTAAGCTTCTCGACCACTCCCAAATCTGCCGGGAGCCAATCCACACTGTCCATTTCCTCTGGTGTAAGCCACTTTGCCGCTTCATGCTCCTTCGCCTCATGGTCATCCTTATTCTTTCTCACAAACAAGAAAATGCGGTTATCTTTGTCTTCTTCACTCCCCTTATAAATATACGCAACATCAATGGATGTCACTTTTCTGGGATGCTTTGAGGGCGCTATTAACCCGCTTTCTGTTATAAATCTATATCCTCATATGCAATGACATCATGTGATTTCTATAACTCTAAAATAACAAAACGAACCCAACTCCTCCAGTTCTTGCTTTAATACAAAATTTATTGACATAAATAATTGTTCTTGTCGAATAATACGGATATAATAAGAAAAAAACTTTCGAAATGAGGGTTGCGAATGAAATTACTCCTGTCAATAGACGATTTGATTGAGCACATGAAAGAAAAGGGCATTACCTTCAATACTGTGTCTGAGGATGATGCCAAAGTCTTTCTTCAAAATAGTAACTATTACATGAAACTCGCCTCCTATCGGGCAAATTATCCCAAATATCTTACTGGTGCCAAAACCGGGCAATACATAAATTTGGATTTTGCTTACCTGAAGGAACTTTCAACCATTGACATGCACCTTAGATACTTAATCATGCAAATGTGCCTTGATATCGAACATGCTTTGAAAGTATCTCTGATCACACATGTTGAAAATAATCCTCAGGAAGATGGATACGAACTCATCCGCAAGTTCATTGGATATACAAATTCCAAGGGTCAGGCGCAAAACGAGTATATACTGAAGAAAATCCGCGGACATAAATCCAGTGATTACTGCAAAGACCTAATAGAAAAATATTATCCATATTTCCCTGTCTGGGTATTTGTAGAACTAATTTCTTTTGGCGATTTGACATACCTCATTGCCTTTTACGATGAATTATACTCAGAGCAAATTGTGAACAATAAATTTATGAACACCGTCCGCGATATGAGAAATGCAGCCGCCCATAGTAATTGCCTGATCAATAAGCTGTTTGCGCCACTAAATCCCAAACAGCAGATAGACAGCGCTATATCTAATTATGTGAAAAGTGTGTCCGGAATTTCTCCATCATCCAGGGCAAAAAACCTGAATTACCGCGTTGTTTACAGTTTTGTAATATTGCTATATATTTACGGCACTGTTGTTCCGGACGGAAAGGCAAAAACTAAACGCCATCAGGAAATACAGGAACTTTTTGGAAAACGGATGACGCAACATGCCGACTATTTCAAATCCAATACCAAAATAAAGGGAATTTATGGATTTGTGAAAAAAATTGTTGATTCTCTACCCGTTTAAGCATATAATACTAACAGAATTGAAAATGGCTTTGCCATTTTGGAAGGAGGGACATATCCGCAAGGTGTTGTCGCTCCTGATTTTTGTTTAAATAATAAAGTCCGACAGCTTGGGAAGCTATTTCACACTACTCCGTGGCTACGTTTGCACATTGACATTTAAGCTTCTCGACCACTCCCAAATCCGCCGGAAGCCAATCCACACTTTCCAATTCTTCTGCTGTAAGCCACTTTGCCGCTTCATGCTCCTTCAATATCAACTCTCCGCTTTTAATCGTGCACCAAAAGCAATGCATGGTTAAATGAAACTGAGGATAATCATACTCTACCGTCTCAATCAATTCTCCCACCTCAATCTCTGTATCCAGCTCTTCTCTTATTTCGCGGACTAATGCCTGCTGTGGAGATTCTCCCGATTCTATTTTCCCGCCGGGAAATTCCCAGCCATCCTTGAATTCCCCATATCCCCTCTGTGTTGCAAAAATTTTCCGGTCTTTTTGAATGATTGCTGCCACTACTTCAATTTTTTTCATTTACAGATTCCATCCTTTAGTGTTTTCATCCATTTACGATATAATCATAAATATCGGTTCTGATTGGTACATCCAAACGGTACATAATTTCAAAGGCATCGTCATTTGTAGATTCCATATGAATCGGGTATGGGTCACCTTCTGCAAATATCTCACCTAAAAAGTAAAACTCCTTCGCCTCATTGTCATCCTTATTCTTTCTCACAAATAAGAAAATGCGGTTATCCTCATCTTCTTCACTCCGCTTATAAATATGCGTAACATCACTGGATGTCACTTTTCTGGGATGCTTTGAGAGAGCTATTAGCTCGCTTTCCGATATAAATCTATCCTCATATGCAATGGCATCATGTGATTTGTCATAGTTTATAAACACCGGAAGCGTCTTGGTAGCTTCATCATAAAAATATCCGCCAATATTTTGCGCATTCATATTGCGTTTCCAATTAAGCAATCTGCAGACATCTTCATATGTATATTTTTGATATAACTGAAAATTTGTATCCTTATAAGCATCGGAATAGTATTCAAAATACCTTGCAATTCCGAAATCAATTAATTCCGTAACCATAGCTGCAAACTCTTTATTTCGCAGTCTCTGCCAAAAATCCTTTGAAATCCGATATCCATTATGTTCATACGCTTCAATCAAAACGCACTCCGCATATTTCTTTTTTTCTTCCTCTTTCGGAAACTCATTTGTAAGATTTCTGACAACAGAGCTTTCTATGGCTGCTGATATATTAATCTGATATTTTTGTTTCATTAAGGCTTTAAAATATGCCAGTGTTCTATCATCATATTGCATTAAATGCTTTAGCAGCGCGAGCTCATGAACCCTTTTATAGGATAACACCTTCTTAGACAAAAACTCAATGATACTCTCCTCTGCTTTACCCAGCCTTACATTATATTCCTTTTCATATTTAACCAAAAAAGCATAATAGGAACCGCACTTATCAAAAATTTTTGTGATATCAATAGAGCCATATTCTTTGAAGTCGTTAAGAGTCGGTATTCTTCCAAGCTTATATTTCAGACTTTGATAGGATTCCCTCAGCAATTTTAAATCATTTGTTCTCGCTGTGTCTATGGATGCATAAATACGTTTCTTAGATATTTCGTCAAAGTGAATTGTTGAACTCCCGGGAATTACTTTGGAGCCCTCCATAACATACCTCCGAATCGTATCCTTATTATAAGAACGATCTCCCGACAACGCAATCGGAATCATAAAATTGTTCATATAATTACCAATAAAGTCAAGTACTACTACATATTCTTTATTTTCAAATTTACGCAGACCACGCCCCAACTGCTGAATAAATATAACAGGGGATTCTGTTGGTCGAAGCATAATAATCTGATTGATTTCCGGTATATCTACACCTTCATTAAAAATATCTATCGTGAAAATATAATCTAATTGATGATTGATATCTTCATCATCCACCAATCTTTCAATTACCCTCTCACGCCTTTCCTGGTTATCTTTGCCTGTCAGCACCTCTGTCCTGTATCCAAAGCGATTGAACTTTTCCGACAGCTCCTTCGCTTCTTCTTTTCTACTGCAAAAAACAAGACCTTTTACTCGTTCGCCGCTGAAGCCATAATACTCGGCCTTTTCGATCACATACTTCACTCGTTCCTCAGAAACCAAGGCATTAAAGTTTCGTACACCGGTATTATCATCAAATACTTGTCCATTAAGTTCTAAATCTGTAATTCCAAAATAATGAAACGGACACAGCAAATCCTCCTCCAACGCTTGCTGCAGGCGAATTTCATACGCTATGTTATGATCAAATATCGAATATATATCATACTGATTCGTATCCGGAGATGCCGTCATTCCAAGCCAAAATTGGGGCTTAAAATAATCCATGATTCTCCGATAGCTGCTTGCCCCTGCATGATGTACTTCATCAATTACGATCACATCAAATTCATCTGCCGCAAACTGCGTATATATTTCCGATTTTGACATCATCTGCATTGTAGAGAAAAGATAATCCGCCTGCAGTTCTTTACTTGTACCAGAAAGCAAGCCAAACTTCCTGGTATTACCAAATACCTTTTTATAGCTCTTAACCGCCTGCTTTGCAATCTGCTCACGGTGGACCAAAAACAAGACCTTCCTCGGCTGCATCTCTCTAAGCGCAAATGCAGAGGCATATGTTTTCCCTGTACCTGTGGAGCTTATCAAAAGAGCACGCTCAGCATTATTTCTCCTCATTTTCATAAGGTTTTCTGTAAAAGCAATCTGCATTTTGTTAGGCGTTAACGTATATTGCTCGAAGCCAACTATCTGCTCCTTTTGGGCAGTTCGCTGTTGCTCTTTTACAATTTTGTACTTTACTTTATATTCCTCAAAAAACTCATCATATCTTTTTGAGTGCTTACTATTCCATAATTCACCAAACTCTCCCAGAATACTTTGCGCAATTTCTCCTTCTTTTGTAGATACAAGCTTCGTGTTCCACTCCCGATTTTTGGTAACCGCAGTTAATGTCATATTGGAGCTTCCGATGATAATACGGTATATTTCTTCCTTTCTGAAAATATACCCTTTGGTATGGAATCCACCGGTTTCCGAATCAGTACAAAACATTCTAAGCTCAAGATTTCTTAATGCTGCCAGCTTTTCAAGAGCGGATGGATCACTGAACATCAGATAGTCTGTTGTAAGTATTTTCCCTGGTATATTTTTTCTCTCCAGTTCTTCCAAAATCTGGAGCAAAGGAGTTATTCCGCTTTTTGTAATAAAAGCCACACTAATGCAAAATTCATCACAATTGGACAATTCCTGTTCAATAGACGCCAATACCTTTTTGCCTCTTTTATAATCATTTGATATAAACTCTGGACGATATGCCAGATTTGAATTGTATGTGCTGTCTACAAAAGCAGTGCCAAAGCCCTGTTGTAATTTTTTTATTTTAGCTTCTCTGTTTTCCATAATATATTCCTATTCCCCCTTCTTCTTTTTACACGCCTTCCGATAAGCAGACGCCGTCTGCCCGCAGCTTTTTAAGAAACTCTGGGCGAAGTAGCTCTGAGAAGAAAATCCCGCATAATGCGCCACCTCCGTGATGCTGTAGTCCGTGTTGGCAAGCAGCTCCTTACTGGCGTTGATGCGGATCTGGCACAGATAGCGGATCGGCGAGCAGCCGCAGTGCAGGGTAAAGGAGTGAGCCAGATAATATTTATTCAGATGAGAAATCTCTGCCAGGGAATCCAGCGTGATGTTCTGTATATAGTTTGCCTCAATGTATCGCTTGATCTTGATGCATTCTCTGTTGATCTGGGCGGCAGAGGCCACCTCGAAGGCGAAATTGGTCCTGCGGATCAGCTTGATGATCAGCACCTCCAGAAGGTTCTGGCAGACGATCTCACAGTCCCTGTTTTTTTCTTCCATTTCGCTGAGCATGGCGTCCATGCAGAAAAGCAGATCCTTCTTTTCATTTTTGCAGCTGAAAATGATGTGTTCCTTGTTTCCCTCAAAGGAAAAACCCACGCCCTCCATCCCGATGGTCACGTATTCCAGAGGCTTCTCGCCGGAGGAGATCTCCGTATGGGAGATTCCGGAATTGACGATCACGAAATCGTCCTTCTGGATGGCGTATTCCTTTTCTTCCACCAGAAAGCTCCCCATGCCGTCCTTTACATAAAACAATTCGGTAAAGGGATGGATGTGGGGATGGCTGTGCCAGTCGTTTTCATATCTGGAGTGGGTAATATAAAGCAGCTTATTCTGCGTCGCATCTGTAAACGCATGATCGATGGAATAAATTGAAGTTCCTATCTGAAGACACCTCCTTTGGTTCTGCAAGGTCGGTTAATTGTATGATTTCGTTATTATAAAACAAAAATTCAGGCCTTTCCAGAATTTAGATATTTATCAAAGTCTAAAAAACGGGCAAATTTCAATGCATACAGATTCCTTTGTAGCTCTTTCAGCTTTCCATATGCAATTTGTATAAAATATGTTGTTTATTTTAACGCAAATGTTGCATATAAATACATTTTCTCCCTTTATTTTCATATTTTTTATACAAATAAATCATATCACAGCGAGAATCAGAAAGCAAGATATATAAAAAATACAGCAATATATGAGTAGTATCCCGCCATATGGGTGTTATACTTTAGGAAACCGAAGCTACAATGCATAGTTTGAAAGGGAGGTAATCGCTATGAAAATGAAAAAGGTTTTATGTATCTTAATGGCGGCCATGATGGTAGTCGGTACAGCAGCCTGCGGAGGCAGCGGCTCAACAGACACCGGCAAGACCGAGGATGCCGCTTCCACTGAGGATACAGGAAGCGCAGAAGAAGAAACTACTGCGCAGGATGACGCGGAAAGCCAGGAGGCCGATGAAGGCGCTTCCGACGAAGGCGCTTCCGACGAAGGCGCTTCCGACGAAGGCGCTGCAGTCACCGGAACTCTGAAGGTTGCTGCCGTAGAAACAGCGTACGGCGCAGATATGTGGACAGAGGTATGTGCCGCTTTTGAAGAGAGTCATGAGGGAGTCACCATAGAACTGACAGTTGACAAGAATCTTGAGGATGTTATCACTCCCGAGATGAAGTCCGGTGTATATCCTGATGTGATCTTACGTGCAGTAGGCGCAGCATCCGGTCTCACCGAAACCTTCGTAAAGGACAACAACCTGGTGGATCTGACAGACGTACTTTCCATGACAGTTCCCGGCGAGAGCACCACAGTTGGTGACAAGATCTTACCGGGCTTTGTAGAAAATTCCATCTGCAATCCTTACAGCGATGGCAAAACTTATCTCATGCCTATGTTCTACGGCCCCTGCGGTCTGTTCTTCGACCAGGGTCTGTTCACAGCCAAGGGCTGGGAAGTTCCTGAAACATGGGATGAAATGTGGGAGTTAGGAGACAAGGCTAAAGAAGAAGGCATTGCGCTGTTTACTTATCCTACCGCCGGATACTTTGACGCATTCTTTTATGCACTGCTCCATGAGAGCATGGGAAATGACAAGTTCCAGGAAGCTTTAAGATACGGCGAAGGCATCTGGGATACCCCGGAAGCTCAGACTGTATTTGATATCATTGTTAAGCTGGCTTCCTATACAGAGTCCACCACTCCTGCCAACGCCAACGACAATGATTTCCAGAAGAACCAGCAGCTGATCTTAGATGACAAGGCATTATTCATGCCTAACGGAAACTGGGTAATCGGAGAAATGGCAGAAGCACCCAGAGCTGACGGTTTTGAGTGGGGCTTTACAGCACTTCCCGCAGTTACTGAAGGCGGAGAGAGAGCTTCCTATTCCTTCTTCGAGCAGGTATGGATGCCGGCAGGCGCAGAGAATCAGGATCTTGGAAAAGAGTTCATCGCTTTCCTTTACTCTGATGCAGCAGCAGAAATCTTTGCCAAGAGCGGCGCTGTTCAGCCGATCCAGGGAATGACAGACAAGCTTGACGGCGACAACAAGCTCTACTACGCCATCTATGATACCGGCGCAGTTGCAGTTATGGATGCATTCGCAGCAACAGAGCCTGTGGAAGGTATCACTACCCGTGCAACCTTCTTTGATCCGGTCAACTCTCTTGTAACCGGCGACAAGTCCAAAGATGATTGGGTAAATCAGATCAAATCCGACAGCGACGCACTGCGTGCTGCCCTGAAAGAATAAATCCGAAAAATAAAATAGTAGCTAAGGCAAAAGGTGAAAGAGGCTGGTGAGAAGTTCTCACCGGCCTTTTTTTCACAAGAATGACTTGCAAAACCGGTATCCGTTGTTATCACCTCACAGCTTAGGGGGTATATCCATGAAAAAAAAGAGAAGAAGCGGGTTTATCATTGCCTGCACGGCTCCTGCCATTATTTTGTTTATTGTTTTTATGATCATTCCCACAATCGATGTGTTCCGTATGTCCATGTATAAGTGGGGCGGTTATACAGCCGAAAAGACATTTGTGGGCCTTGAGAATTTCAAGAAGCTGTTCCAGAACCCCAAGTTCTATCAGTCATTCCAGAACAGTATTCTTCTGATCGTCATTGTCACTCTGGTTACCTTTTGCCTGTCGCTGATCTTCGCGTCCATTCTCACCAGAGAAAAACTAAAAGGACAGAATTTTTTCCGTATTGTGTTTTATATACCGAATATTCTTTCCGTTGTAGTTATCAGCGCAATTTTTTCCGCGATCTACGATCCGAATCAGGGACTTTTGAACAGCATTTTAAATCTGTTCCGCCATGGCAAAGACCCTATCCTGTGGCTGGGAAGCCCCAAGCTTGTCATCTACAGCGTGGCTATCGCCATGGTATGGCAGGCAGTCGGTTACTATATGGTCATGTATATGGCAAGTATGGCAAATGTACCTGAGAGTCTTTACGAATCTGCAGCCTTGGAGGGCGCAGGACGGATCAGCCAGTTCTTTTCCATCACTCTGCCCCTTGTCTGGACGAATATCCGTACCACGCTGACATTCTTTATCATCAGTACGATCAACATGAGCTTTTTGATGGTCAAGGCTATGACCAGCGGCGGCCCGGACGGAGCCTCAAACGTATTCCTGAGTTATATGTATCAGGAGGCGTACACCAACTCCTCCTACGGCTATGGTATGGCCATCGGCGTGACCGTATTCATTTTTTCCTTTGCACTTGCAGGAATTTTGAATGCAGTAACCAAACGTGATGAAATCGAATTTTAGACAGGAGGGACGGAACATGAAAAACGAAAACAGCCAATTCGGCAAAAGCCCCAAAATTGTTAAAGCTTTGATCTATGTGATCCTGATCCTTCTGGCAGTCACCATATTAGTTCCGGTGGCGTGGGTATTCGTGGCGTCCATCAAAGAGAATTCCGAGTTTTACCGGAATCCATGGACCATTCCCCAGGGATTTCATTATCAGAACTTCGTGGACGCATGGCAGACGGCAAACATGGGCGAATACATGCTCAAATCTGTTATTGTGACAGCGCTCTCCCTGGTACTTTTGATCGTCATCTCCCTTCCGGCGTCCTATGTGCTTGCAAGGTTTAAGTTTAAGAGCAAGGCCATATGGAACACCCTTTTTATGGGAGGCTTGTTCATCAATGTAAACTACATCGTGGTTCCCATCTTCCTGATGCTGAACAACGGAGATATGTTTCTGCGGAAGACCTTCGGAAAGCCATTCTTTTTGAATAACCTGTTTATTCTGGCTCTTGTATATGCATCCACTGCCCTGCCCTTTACGATCTATCTGCTTTCGGGTTATTTCAAATCCCTGGCAAGAGATTACGAGGAAGCCGCCTATGTGGATGGCGCCGGATATTTCTATACCATGGTACGGGTGATCATCCCTATGGCAAAGCCCAGCATCGTGACTGTGATCCTGTTCAATTTCCTGGCATTCTGGAATGAATATATCATCTCCATGACATTGCTCACCAAGCAGGATCTGAAGACACTTCCGGTAGGACTCATGAACCTGATGGCCGCCCAGAAATCCGCAGTACAGTATGGACAGCTTTATGCCGGACTGGTGATCGTCATGCTGCCCACGCTGATCCTGTATATGTGCGTACAGAAGAAACTGACACAGGGTATGACCGTCGGCGGTCTGAAAGGTTAAACGCGTAACCAGAGCCGGAATAGGAGGGATCAAATGAACGAATTTACCAAGAAAATCCTGATAGGGATCATCGTCTTTGTTGTTTTTATCGCATGTGTAGCCCTTGTGGTGACCGGGCAGAGGAATATCGGGCCTTCCGGTCTTTTAACCCAGCTGGCAGGGCTTGCAGGATTGATTGTTCTGTTATGGCTTTATAACAGACAATACAAATAAACATATTTCATGAAAGGAGCGTAATTGTCAGATGAATGAAAAAGGACGCATTACAATACCAACCGATATGGATGTAATCGAAGAAACAATTAAATTGTCAGAAAGGTGGGGCGCCGACGCCGTACGGGATTGCGATGGAACCAGCTTTCCCATAGAGTTGAAGGATGCCGGGCTGAAGGTATACGCCACTTATTATACCACCAGAAAGGACAACGCCTGGGCAAAGGCCAATCCGGACGAGATCCAGCAGATGTACCTTATGACCCCCATTTATACCGCCGCGGGGCCAGAGCTTCGCATCCGCCTGATGAAAGGTCTGTATCGGGATATGCTGACTCCTAACACCAACGATGATATTACCCGGTGGTGGGAGGTGATCGACAGGAGTACCGGAGAGGTGGTTTCCACTTCAGACTGGCGCTATGACGAGGAAACAGGAGAGGTCGTGATCAGTGCGGTTCCCTTCCATGATTATACCGTCAGCTTCCTTGCCTATATCATGTGGGATCCCGTCCATATGTACAATGCTATCGTAAACGAATGGCAGGATGTGGAGCATCAGATCACCTTTGATGTAAGACAGCCCAAGACACATGCTTTTACTCTGGAACGTCTCCGGAAATTTATAGAAGATCATCCTTATGTGAACGTACTCCGTTTCACCACCTTTTTCCACCAGTTTACACTGGTATTCGATGAGCTTGCACGGGAAAAATATGTGGACTGGTACGGCTACTCAGCCTCTGTAAGTCCCTATATCCTGGAGCAGTTTGAGAGTGAAGTGGGATATCCCTTCCGTCCGGAATACATTATCGATCAGGGCTATTACAATAACCAGTATCGGATCCCCTCCAGGGAATTCCAGGATTTCCAGGCCTTCCAGAGAAGAGAGGTCCGGAAGATCGTCAAAGAAATGGTGGACATCACTCACGAGGCCGGCAAGGAGGCCATGATGTTCCTTGGGGATCACTGGATCGGCACAGAGCCCTTCATGGGTGAATTTAAAGAAATGGGTCTGGACGCTGTAGTGGGAAGCGTAGGAAACGGTTCCACCCTGCGGCTGATCAGCGATATTGAAGGCGTGTCCTATACCGAAGGACGGCTTTTGCCCTACTTCTTCCCGGATACCTTTTACGAAGGCGGCGATCCCGTAAAAGAAGCCAAGGTAAACTGGGTAACTGCCCGTCGTGCCATTCTCCGTAAGCCCATTGACAGGATCGGTTACGGCGGATACTTAAAGCTGGCCCTGGATTTCCCTGATTTTGTGGATTATGTGGAATCCGTCTGCAAGGAATTCCGGGAATTATATGACAACATCAAGGGCTGTGTTCCTTACTGTGTAAAAAAGGTTGCCGTGCTGAACTGCTGGGGAAAAATGCGCGCCTGGGGCTGCCATATGGTGCATCATGCTCTTTATTATAAACAGAATTATTCTTATTCCGGGATCATTGAGGCACTGTCCGGAGCGCCCTTTGATGTACAGTTTATCAGCTTCGCTGATTTAAAGGAAAATCCTGACCTCTTGAAGGATATCGATGTGCTGATCAACGTAGGCGATGCTGACACTGCCCATACCGGCGGCGAATGGTGGTGCGATCCGGATATTTCCTCCATGGTAAAGAAGTTTGTCTATGAAGGCGGCGGCATCATCGGCGTGGGCGAGCCCTGTGCCCATCAGGCAAACGGCCATTTCTTCCAGCTGTCCAACGTTTTCGGCGTGGAGGAGGAGCGGGGCTTTACTCTTGGCTACGACAAATATAACTGGGAAAGCCACCAGCATTTCATCACAGAGGATGTGAAGAAAAATATCGATTTCGGCGAGGGAAAGAAAAACATTTATGCCCTGGAAGGTACCACTGTCCTTGTGGCAGACAGCAGGCTTGGCGAAAAGGAAGTCCAGCTGGCAGTAAACAGCTTTGGCGCCGGCCGGGCAGTCTACATCAGCGGCCTTCCCTATAGCTTCGAAAACAGCAGGCTTTTGTACCGGGCAATCCTCTGGAGCACCGGTGACGAGGCAAATCTGCACCAGTGGTTCTCGGAAAACTACAACGTTGACGTACACGCCTATCCCGAAAACGGGAAATACTGCGTGGTAAACAACACCTATGAGCCCCAGAGTACCGTTGTTTATAAAGGGGACGGCACAAGCTTTTCTCTGGATCTGGAGGCGAATCAGATCATCTGGTATGAGATTTAATGGATTTAATTAAGATCCAAAGATGGGCCATGGGAAGAGGGATTTCCTTTTCCCATGGTTTTTTAAGGAGGCGGCAGGAAAATGATATACGGAATTGCCCTTTTCGGACTAAACGGCAGCGGCAAATCAACGCTTGCCCATGCATTGGCAAAACAGACAGGTTATTTTGAGATGGATGCAGAGGATTATTATTTCCCCGAGCAGAGTCTGTCACGCAAATGGGCCATCGAAAATAACGACATGATCCATACGGAGCATTTGGGAGATCTGCCCTTTTCCATTCCCAGGGCAAAGCAGGAGGTACTCTCTGCCATCAAAAAAGACATAGAAGCTCATCCAAAATTTATTTTATCCGGCGTTTCAATGAATTGGGATCACGAAATCCTTTCCCACATTGCGATTGCCTTTTGGGTTCAGGTACCGCTTAAAGAACGCCTGCAAAGAATTCAGGCAAGAGAGGAGCGGCGGTTCGGAGAACGGGTTCTTATAGGCGGAGATATGTATACACAGCAAAAGGATTTCCTGAAAATGGTGGAAAACCGGGATCCAAAAACTCTCGAGGAAAGCGCAGAAAGCCTTCCCTGTCCTGTTGCCACGTTGGACGGAAGGCTCCCTGTGAAGGAAAATCTGGATATCATACTCCGCCACTGTAAGAGGCTGTGAAAATTTTATATTTACTGCTTTACAGATAAGGATGCGCATAAGCGGATGGCTCAGGTCCTGCGTATAATCCATAGGGATCACAGATCCAATACGTTCCGTCAATATTGACCCGGCACCACTGATGTGACCACTGGTTCTCATTTACATGCTCATAGGAATAGCCCAGCATATTCAGACACAATCCCGTGGTTCTTGCACTTCCGGCACAGGAAGCGGCTCCCAGGATCAGATAACCATACGGGTCATTGTAGTGATTTGCCGATGTGGAATATGCCATCCCACTCTCAAATCTTGCCCGTAATGCTATCATAATTCCCATCAACTGTTCTTCCGCGCTCAATCCTGCAAGTGGCTGCACAATACTCAGCGCCGCATCGTACGCCGCCTGGAATTCATCATCTGTCATCTTTTTCTTTATGCTCTTATAATTTGCCAGCTGATCCAGAGGAACGATTCCATCTGCTGTCGTCTCTTCTGCCGTCACTGTCACAGTGGTGTCAGCAATTCCTTCAACCTCCGCTCCGCCTTTTGCTCCGGCATACGGCATCCTTCCCTCTTTCTGTCCATAAGTAAGATAGTGGTTATAAAGTGCATTCACATCTGTGCCCAAAGCATTCACTACATCAGCATAGGTTGCCGCATAAAATGCAGGGTCAAACTTCTCTGCTGCAAGCACCTGCATGGGGCTTCCGCACAGCATCATTCCGGCAAGGGCTGCGCTGGCCGCTTTGATCATAATCTTTCTTCCAAATACTCTTTTCATTCTTCTTTCTACCTCCTGTTCCTATTTATATTTCATATCCTGCGATTGGTTTAAATATGGCAATCTTCTTATATTCCCTGGTCAGATTGCGTTGTTAATATGTAGTATACTTAACATTTCTGTTGTCATCAATAGCTTATTAGTTAATCTTATCTTTTTATTAAATTACTCATTTCTGACAAATTTCTGTTGCTGTATTATCTGAATTATGCCAGAATATAGGCAGAATACATTGTGGTGTACTGCCTATATTCAGAAAGGACATTCTATTTATGAGGATCCGGCCATATATACCAGGTAAAGATTATGAATATGTATCAAAGTGGATCGATAACGAAAGAACCCATGCCTTTTGGAGTGCAAATCTTTTGCCATACCCCATGACGCAAAACTCTTTCCATGGTTTATTAGAGAAAAATTCAATCGACTGGACGGACAGCGCCTATGTAGCAACCGAAAATAATGGTCAGCCGATAGGCTTCTTCTGTTATTCTGTCAATACAGAGGATAATATTGGTTTTCTAAAATTTATTATCGTCGATAAAACCAAACGTGGAAAAGGTTACGGAAAAGAAATGCTGAATCTGGCTCTGCAATATGCCTTTCAGATAACCGGTGCAAAAGCGGTTCAACTAAATGTTTTCAATGAAAACCCTTTGGCGAAGCAATGCTATGAAAAAATCGGCTTTGTTGAAAGACATATTGACAAAGGCGTATTTTCCTATAAGGACGAGTTATGGAGCAGATGTAACATGATAATTTCGAAAGATTAACTATGCTTTTTTAACACACATATGTACAAATATTCGCTCTCCCACATCTGATCATCCACAATGTCCTCCCCTTTACGCAAATCTATAACATCAAATTTTTCTCCCCAAAACTCTCTCAATCTTTCTTCCGTAAATGCAACTCCTGTTTGTTTGCTCCTGTAAAACTCATAATCATCCACTTCGTCAGCTCCATCTTCCCCCGCCGCAAAGCACAACAAAATAAAATAACCATTTTCTTCTAGTATACCTGATACAATATCTCTGTATTGTAAACGCCTATGGGGTGCCAAATGATGGAAAATACCGCTGTCTATTACCAAACCAAACTTCTTATCCATTAAATCTAATGAAAAAATATTCTCTGCCTTAAAGACTACTTTTTCAGCCTTGCTTTCTTTTGCATTCCTTTTTGCGTTTTCTATTGCAATCTCGGATAAATCATATGCTTCTGTATCAACATCGTTTTTAGCAAGATAAATTGCGTTTCGTCCTTCTCCACAGCCAAATTCGCAAGCATTTTTAACATTATGCTCTCTTATAAAATCAACAACACATTTATCCGGCAGTTTATTATATCTCAAAAATGGAGCAGGCTTATCCCGCTTAATATAGAAGGTATTCCAATCCACTCCCTCGGTATATCTGTCCAGCATACTATACAAATCATCTATTGTATTAATAAAATTCATTCACATACCTCCAAATGTTTTTCATACAAGCATTTGACATCTTCTATCTCAAACTTTCTAACCCTCAGACTCTCTGTTTCAAATATATATTCCATGTCTTTTTCTCCTCAAATTAATCAGCATTATTTTAGCTTAATCAAATTTATAACATAGGTCCAATTTCTATCATCTTTTTAATTCCATTTGAGATAACCTCAAACCCCATCTTTTCGTAAAATGGTTCTTTCCCTTTGGCTGAAACACCCTCAATTGTTGTAAATTTTCCAGTCATAGAATTTGCTTTTGCATAATCAACTAAGTGATTAACAATCATTGTGCCAATACCTTTTCGCTGAAATGGCGGTAAAACTATTATTTCTTGAAGATACCAATACATAGCACCATCTCCAACAAGCCTCCCCATCCCAACAAGTTCCCCATTATATATTGCAGAAACATTTATTAACCCATTCTGCAAAGCCTTTCTAGCATGATCCACTGGTATCTCAACAAATCCGGCTTCAATTCGTAGCCTTATAAAGTCCTCTGGTTGTAAAACATTATCAACAAGTCTAATTTTTCCACAAACATTCCTGTCCATATTCACTCTCTCATTATTTTTATAATGACTTTGCCAGGCCCGTTACTTGTAAGATATACGCGGTTTAAAGCATCTACCTATTTCAATATTTCTGTATCATTTTGCAAACTTTACAGCGTGTTCTATCACTTCTCACAGCTTAGCTCTCTCCAATGCACCTAACAGCAACTTTTTCCTTTTATGTTCCTCCAAAAACGCCCTATATTCAACATCCCATTCATCTGTCCATTTATTCCTCTTCATAATCCCCTTAATTTCTTTCAACACTCCCACTGCATGGCTGTAATTCTTTTCCTTTCCGAGACTGACATAGTATGAGACTTCCTTCCGGTACATCTCCACTATCTCACGCGGATAACTGCCTGCCAGCCGTTTACTGAAATAGTGCCCCTCATCCAGACCTCCCCATCCGCCATAATGCTGATGCTCCATAAGATACTCTATCACTTCCGCCGTTTCATCCTTATCCATAAGAATATCAAAATAAACGGAAATCTTTCTCTTCCTTATGACTTTCAAGATCTCCTGCTCTTCCTTTTGAAAATCCTCCTCCGCCAGTTCCTGCCCGCACTGCTGATATAACTTGTAAAGCCACCTTTCATCACAACACGATATCAGCTTGATCAGCGCGTCCTTTTGTTTTTTATAATCCCCCTTCTCCTGATAATATCCATGCATCAGTTCTGTTATCGTATCCTGATTCCACCGCCGTTTTTCCGCTCCTGCGTACAGCTTCTCCAGGGCTGTCTCATCTTTTTTCTTTTTATAATACCGGAACAGGTATTCATATATTCCATCCAGTCTCCCGTTTGTCTTATGTAATCCCTCCAGAACGATCTCCAGCGCCTTTTTTTCATCTTTGTGCTTTTTATAATAAGCTGCCAGTTCCAGATAATCTGATTCATATTGTAGGTTAGCTTTCTTGCTTTCTATAAACTTCTCATCTTCCCCATTTTTCAGATAGATTCTCGCCGCCACGTCCTTATAATAAGAGCCTGCATTTTTATCCAGAAAATTCGCCAGATAAAGGTTTTCTCCCTTTGTTTTACACATCACAAACGCTATATCCATCAGATAATCCGTAAATCCGCTATTATCAGACGCCACAAGCTCCAGCAGCTGATCCAATATCTCTTTACGCACAACCCAGGATACCTCACTTTCTTCTATCAGCTTTTCCATTTCCCCGAGCTCATAGTATGCGATATCCTCTTCCGATTCAGGTCCGCCGCCATACATATCGAATTCCTCAATAATCTCGCCTGCCTTTTTCCAATGCAGCTTTATCTTACTTTCAATGATCAGCGCATGGTTATCTGTTTTTACTTCCTCATCTTTTTCCCTGCAATAATTGAGCAATAACTCACCCGCTGCTTCACTTGTTCCGGCAATATATACAATAAGTTCCCGTAGCTGTTTCTCATCAAATTTTCCTGTCAGTTTATTTATCGTTTTTTTATCCATACCGGCTTATCCTCAATATTTTTTATTTCCAATTCCTATCTTCTCAAAATCAGCGCCACTGCTTCTTTTAAATCATCGCTGAACTCTTCAAGATCATCCATCCAAATAAGCGTTTCTCCATATAATGTTCCTGCCATTTACCAATTTTCTCCCTGTATAGTTTCCAATCTCTTTTGGAAGGATCGACCATTTTTCTCCTCCACCTGAATATTTAAAATATGGCTAATTACTCTCATTTTTTAATCCGCTACACGCGTGTAGCGGATTCATTTATATATCAGTAATATTTCTTTAATACTATACAAATGAATTTATAGCAACAAAACCTATATTTGAGCTTCCAGCATTTCTGCAAGCAGCTTATTTCTATAAGTAACATCCTCTGTTATCCTTTTAATATCCTCTGTCCGATTATCTTTCGTCATAACTGACATAAGCTGCAATAATTCATGCACATGGTTTATCGCCGTCTGCGGTGCTTCATAATTCCCGTTCTTACGCATCTGCACAAAATAATCTGCTACAATCTTAAAATCGCTTGTGAACATCTGCACTTGTTCATCAGTAAGATATGCAATTTCATACAGATTCATGCGATAGTCATTCACAAACGGCTTTAACTCTTCCGGAACATCCAGACACTCATATAATGTTCTCGGCTTTTTCCACTGCCTGCCATATCCAAAATACAAAACCAGTGTTACCACAGGATATCTCGCCGCAGTTTTCCCTGTCTTTTCCCGCATCTCCTTATCCGTCAAAAGTTGCGCCCGGTAAGCTGCTCCATCATAAGAAAACAGCCGGAGAGGCATGTCATTATCAATATCTGTCTGATTTTCCAAACCGTACAGTGCAATACGCACAAGCCCCTTCCGCCAATATTTGGCAACATCTCTTTCCTGCGCATGCAGCTTCCCATCTGCCTTATAACTGAAATCAGGACTTTCGTCATCCAGTTCTTCCTCTTTCACAAGAAGTTTTCCTCCGAACAGCAACACATTTATGATATCCTCAAACACGTCATTGTAAGCTTCCAATGTCTTTTCGGCAATATCTTTCTCTATATTTGCTTCTGATTTATCCATTTACAATACAGTTTCTTTCCTGAAATACAAATTTTCTCCATAATCGGATAAGGAAAACTCTCTTTATATATTATATATCCAAAAAGACCATTTCCTCAATCAATTTCTTCCTTACAATTCTTATCCACCACATCAATTCCATAATTGTAGATGTTGCGCATCGCCTGTCTGCAAATATAAAATATGCAATAAAAATGAATCGAGGATGCAGTTTCAAGGAATTTTCCTTATATTCATCATTTTTTCTTATCATAATAAACAACATTTCCAAACATACTATTTTTCCTCTGTTCACTCAATACAAATACCCTATTACAGAAAAGCAGGGCAGCCTTACCTGCCCCTATGCTTCTCCTTCCTTTTCTGCTGTTTTAGTTCAAACTGCCGCTGTTTTTCTGCTTCCCGTTCTTCCCTGCTCACAGTCTTGCGTTCAATTTTCAACTGCTCCTGCTGTAATTTCAAAGCCTGTTGCGATTTTGTACCTATCCCTGTATTCTGTACCTGTTTCCGCACTTCACGCTGTACCCGTTTAGGATTGCGCCCCGCTTCCTTTACATCAGTTGCCACAGCCGGGCTAAATCGTAACCGATAGTAATTTTTCAGAACGAAATCATAAATCTCATAGTCTTTTGGTTCTGCGCCAAACGTAACCTTACACACAGATAGCTTTCCATCCGATACACGTTCAAACACTCCCACCCAAAAGGGGGCTTCAAAAAATACTGTAAGCTTTCCTGATACTGAAATCAACTTGTTGATTTTGTCCATGACAAATCCTCCTTAAAATGATTGTAATGAACAAAGAACGGACGCCCCTAAGGAGGGAGGGCTACTTACACCAAATCGGTGCGACTGGACTACCTACCAGTTCTGCAAGATTGCCTTGCGTTGTGTTTTTATCTTTGCCTCTATATATTACCATATAAACGCTCATTTTCCCACAAAAATATGGCAATCCACCTATAACTGCAAATTGCCACATTATCATTTCCCTTATCTGCTCTAACCTACATGGTGCCAGAACCATGTGTCAATTATCGCCAAAAGAAACATTATCTTTGCCACAGCTTACTTCTTATAACCATACTCCCCAATCCCCATAGTTAAATGTTCCGCGTCCATGATGAAGTTTTCCGGCGGCCTTAAGATTTCTAAATGCCTCCCGCATACGAATTAAGATTTCCGGCTTTATATCCAGTGAATGATGTCCCGGAAGCACCTTCTCCACAGGCAATATCGCAACTTTTTTCAAAGAATCAAGCTTATCGGATTAAGTCAGCAACTGCATAACCTTAACATTCTTAATATTCAATTTTTAAAGCAGCCACCATATGATGACTTATTTCTTGCGCGATTAAGGTAATGGATATCCTCTACTTTTCATTTTCAATCTTTACCATCATTCCACCATGCAGATAATAAAACTGCATCTTCAACAGTTGCATTTCTTATTGTTAAATTACCAAATTGTTCAAACATTCTTTCTCCTCCATTATATAGCTACACATAAATTGATTTTTCTACTTCATTGACATAGGAACATATAATCAAGTCCTCTTAATCATATTCTCGATAAAGCATTCTGACACCAATTAAACAATACAGAAAACGCACTATCAAAGTCATAGTCATTACAATTTTGTAATGATATGCTCAATTCCAAGACAATTTTATCTTCATCTTGTAAACACTCAAGTAATTCTCGTTTTGTTGAAACAAAATTACCACTACTCAAATAATACAAATGCTGCATAATGAAAAATACTGATTTACATGTTATCGGTAATCTTGAAATGTTATATTGCTTGTCAGCGTGTACATAACGGTGACAAATTTCGTGATAGAGATTATTTAAACTAAATTTTACATAGTTTCTTTCATCTTCAATGGTATATGCCGGAACAAGATTTTTTAATTCTCCATAATAATCTTTAGTCGTGTTCAATAAATGACATATTTCCAACGGATTCCAATACTCTAAATCAGCTTTGCCGCAAATAAATCCACAGGACTTATCAAAATTTCCTACTGAAATAAGGGCTTTTTGATAGGTTTTCAAATCTCCCACTGCTATATTGTCAATCACAGCCATAATATCAATATCACTACTTTTAGTTTCTTCGCCACGGAGATAACTGCCTTGTAATCCTATGTATACCAATCTTTCACCAAAAGCCTCTTTTAATATAGCTATTAACTCATTAATATATTCATCTATTCTAAGCATTCGGGATCACCTACCTCTTCATTTCCAAGATACTTTGTGTATTCTCTTCCCTCATAAAAATTCATTATGGGGCGGCGAAGTTTTGACGGAAACAATGGTAATCTGTTCAATTCAGACAAGTCCAACCAATCAAATCCAATTTGATTAGTATCGTTATGAAGCATTGTATTGTTTGCTTTCCCCAAGTAATCACATAAAAATACTAAATCAACTCTATGAAAACTCTCACCATGGACTCCCTCTATGACAAAAAGCAAATCTTTGCATTTAACTTCTATCCCTGCTTCCTCCCTAACCTCCCGCTCAACAGTCTGCGGAAGCATTTCCTCACTGTCTTGTCCGCCGCCGGGTAAAATGTACCATTCCTCTTTTCCGTCATTCAACTTTATTGCAAGTAATTTACCATTTTCAATTATAACCGCTTTTGCAGATGTTCGTATTTGCCTTGACATATTTATAATCCTTTCAAAATTATGTTTATAATAAGTTCTCATGTTTGTATCTCGTAAAATCACAATTACCATTTGATAATAGCACTCTTACTTCTCACTTTCCACAAAAATATAGAGCACAGCAACCGCCATGCCCTATATTTTTTATCGTTCCAACGATTTTTCTATTTTGTACTTCTGCCCTTTCAAGTCATTTTGCTTTTCGTACAGACTATTGCGCTCTTTGCACAATTCTTTCATACGCTCCAACTGCGCCCTTACTCCCTCCCGGCAGTCCAGCTCCATCCTTTTATATTCCCCGGTCAGATTCTTGAAGGTATGAACCCCCAAGATCCTCTGGTAATTCTATTGGTTTTTGATTTCCGTCTCAGCGAAATTTATCTTCTGCCGTGAGACAAAATATTTTCTGCAAAATCATCTATCCGTTACTCGAACTCGGCGTGTTCTTTGTTGTTCTTAACTGTTTTTATTT
The DNA here is from genome assembly GCA_947382625.1 of uncultured Lachnospiraceae bacterium. GTDB lineage: Bacteria > Bacillota > Clostridia > Lachnospirales > Lachnospiraceae > Suilimivivens. Next base: position 2 of record CANDAG010000020.1, on the reverse strand, counting down.
AA
>CANDAG010000019.1 GCA_947382625.1 uncultured Lachnospiraceae bacterium | reverse complement strand
GATTCGTCAATTTCCTATTACAAAATGACATATAAATGGATTCGACCAGCCATCCTATTATGCTGTACATAATAAAAGCCGCAATCAGATGATACATATCTGTCCCGAATATTTCTCTTGTCCACATACTCATCTAACCTCTCGTAATAGTTCTACCATCTTATATATAATTATAATAAGAGTTTGTTTGCGAAGCAATGCTTTCTGGTATGCACACCTCATGAAAAATATCTCATGAGACAAGAAAGTCCTTGAGAAGACCAAGGACTTTCATTGCACACTAAGTAACTTAGTTGTATTTACGTTTTCTTGCTGCTTCAGATTTCTTTTTACGTCTTACGCTAGGCTTCTCGTAATGTTCACGCTTGCGGATCTCCTGCTGGATTCCTGCCTTGGCACAACTTCTCTTAAAGCGACGTAATGCGCTGTCCAAAGTCTCATTTTCTTTAACAATTACGTTTGACATCCTACACCCTAACCTCCCTTCAGTCCCTTCCAAGCAACATTGACTGATTGGGTTTTTAATTTGTACTATACATACATAATTGAAATTATACCACAAAATCAGCTGACGTCAATCATTTCTTTTTGTTTTCTGATGATTTCTGATGATTTTAATTATTTTATCTGCCCTTCCAAAACTTTCTCCGCTTCTTTCAGGGCATCGTCTATTCCGGCAGGGTTCTTGCCGCCGGCCTGAGCCATAGCCGGACGTCCGCCGCCGCCGCCGCCAACCAATCCTGCGATCCCCTTGATCAGATTCCCGGCATGGGCGCCTTTGGATACGGACCCTTCCGTTGCCATGGCAACCATATTCACTCTGCCTTCCTTTTCGGAGATCAGAAGGATCACGCCTTCTTTCAGCTTCTCCTTCAGCTGGTCACCCAAATCCCGCAGTCCGTTCATATCCACGTCTGCAACCTTAGAGGCCAGAAGCTTTACGCCCTTTACCTCCTTCACCTGATCCATAACATCTCCTAAGGCATCTCTTGCGGCTTTACTCTTTAAGGATTCATTTTCACTGCGAAGCTCCTTCAGCTCTGCCATCAAGTGCTCTAATCTGCCGGTAAGCTCTGCGGGAGAAGTCTTTACAATGGAGGATGCTTCCTTCAGCTTCTCTTCCATATCCCCATAAAAGGCAAGAACGCCTGCCCCTGTCAGAGCTTCGATCCTTCGTACCCCTGCAGCCACGCCGCTCTCAGAGACGATCTTAAAAAGTAAGATAGAAGCTGTATTATCCACATGGGTACCGCCGCAAAGCTCGGTGGAAAAATCTCCCATCTGAACTACCCTGACAGACTCCCCGTATTTCTCGCCAAACAGAGCCATGGCCCCTGTCTTTCTGGCCTCCTCAAGACTCATCACCTTTGTTTCCACAGGCAGAGCCTCCATGATCTTATCGTTAACGATCTTTTCAACCTGACTCAATTCTTCCGGTGTCATGGCTGAAAAATGATTAAAGTCAAACCGGAGCCTGTCCCCGTTTACAAAGGAACCGGCCTGCTCCACATGGGTCCCGAGAACCGTACGGAGCGCTTTCTGGAGCAGATGGGTTGCGCTGTGGTTCTTGCAGGTATTTGCTCTGTTTGCCTCATTCACCTGCAGAGTAACCTTATCCCCCATCTTGAACATGCCCCTGGTCACCTTGCCGATATGACCAACCTTGCCTCCAAGAAGCTTTATGGTATCCTCTACCTGGAATTCTCCCTCCGGGCAAAGGATCAGACCTGTATCGGCGCACTGACCGCCCATGGTGGCATAAAAAGGAGTCTCCTCCACAATAATGGTTCCCGTCTCCCCGTCGGTAAGAGCTTCTGCCAGCTCCGTTTCCGTGGTGATAGCCGTGATCCTTGAATCATGGGCCAAGCGGTCATATCCCACAAATTCTGTGGTGATGGCAGGGTCAATGGACTCATAAACCGTCACATCCGCTCCCATATAATTGGTAACCTTCCGGGCCTTCCTTGCCTTATCCTTCTGCTCCTGCATGGCCGCAGCGAAGCCCTCCTGGTCTACGCCAAGTCCCTTTTCCTCCAGGATCTCCATGGTAAGATCAAGCGGGAAGCCAAAGGTATCATACAGCCTGAAGGCATCGCTTCCGGAAAGCATGGATCTGCCTTCCCTGATCATGGCATCCTCTAAATCACTCAAGATGCTGAGTCCCTGATCGATAGTCCTGTTAAATTTGTTTTCTTCCTGGGTAAGTACATTAAAAATAAAGGCTTTCTTTTCCTCTAATTCCGGATAACCGTCCTTACTTCCCTCGATCACCGTATTGCTCAGATCCGCAAGAAATTCTCCCTGGATCCCGAGAAGCCTTCCATGACGGGCGGCACGGCGGATGATCCGGCGCAGCACATACCCTCTTCCCTCATTGGACGGCATAATACCGTCCGAGATCATAAAGGTAGCCGAACGGATATGGTCGGTGATGATCCGGATAGAAACATCCCACTTATCCTCCTTCTTGTATTCCTTGCCGGAAACCTGGCTTACCTTATTACGCAGTGCGCAAATCGTATCGACATCAAAGATAGAGTCCACATCCTGAACAACGGCAGCCAGACGTTCCAACCCCATTCCGGTATCTATATTCTTCTGCTCTAACTCTGAATAATTCCCTTTACCATCATTGTCAAACTGGGTGAACACATTATTCCATACTTCAATATAACGGTCGCAGTCGCAGCCTACCTGACAGTCCGGCTTGCCGCAGCCGTATTTTTCTCCCCTGTCATAATAGACCTCGGAACAGGGGCCGCAGGGGCCGGAGCCGTGCTCCCAGAAATTATCCTCCTTGCCAAAACGATAGATCCGCTCTGCAGGTACGCCGATCTCCTTATTCCAGATCTCAAAGGCCTCGTCATCCTCCACATACACAGAAGGATAGAGCCGATCCTTGTCAAGTCCTACCACCTCTGTCAGAAACTCCCAGGTCCAGGCAATGGCCTCATGCTTAAAATAATCCCCGAAGGAAAAGTTCCCCAGCATCTCAAAAAAGGTGCCGTGCCGTGCCGTCTTTCCGATATTCTCAATATCACCTGTACGGATACACTTCTGACAGGTGGTCACTCTTTTCCTGGGAGGGATTTCCTGCCCTGTAAAGTAAGGCTTCAGGGGAGCCATACCGGAGTTAATAAGAAGCAGGCTGTTATCATTATGAGGTACAAGGGAAAAGCTCTTCATGGCCAGATGCCCTTTACTCTCAAAAAACTCCAAAAACATTCTGCGCAGTTCATTTACGCCATAGGTTTTCATATCCACACCTCGTTTCCATCAAACGCCGCCACGCCTTGCGAGGCAGCTTATTGATTAAAATGTCATTTTATCTGCAAAGTAAGCGTCCAGATCCGCGATCGCCACTCTTTCCTGCTCCATGGAATCCCTGAACCGGACCGTTACGCAGCCGTCTGTCTCGGAATCAAAATCATAGGTCACACAAAAGGGTGTACCAATCTCATCCTGACGACGGTATCTCTTGCCAATATTTCCTCTGTCATCATACTCGCAGTTGAACTTTTTGGAAAGCTGTGCGTAAATCTTCTCGGCGCCCTCACCTAATTTCTTGGAAAGAGGCAGTATCCCGATCTTCACCGGTGCAATGGCCGGATGGAAATGAAGCACGGTACGCATATCCCCGCCTTCTAACTCCTCCTCATCGTAGGCGGAGCACAAAAATGCGAGCAGCACCCTGTCTGCTCCCAGAGAAGGCTCAATGACATAAGGCACATATCTTGTATTTTTCTGATCATCAAAGTAAGTCAGATCCTCACCGGAAACATTCTGGTGCTGGGTCAGGTCATAATCTGTCCTGTCTGCGATTCCCCAGAGCTCACCCCAGCCGAAGGGGAACAGAAATTCAATATCCGTGGTAGCCTTGGAATAGAAGGAGAGCTCCTCCTTGTCATGGTCACGGACACGCATCTCCTCCTCCTTGATGCCAAGGGTCTTAAGCCAGTTGATGCAGAACTGCTTCCAATAAGCAAACCATTCAAGATCCGTGTCAGGCTCACAGAAAAATTCCAGCTCCATCTGCTCAAATTCCCGGATACGGAAAATAAAGTTACCGGGGGTGATCTCGTTCCGGAAGGATTTACCTACCTGACCGATCCCGAAAGGAATTTTTTTGCGGGAAGTACGCTGTACATTCTTAAAATTCACAAAAATACCCTGTGCGGTCTCCGGCCTTAAATAGACTGTGTTCTTGGCATCCTCCGTAACACCCTGGAAGGTTTTGAACATCAGGTTGAACTGTCGGATATCCGTAAAGTTATGTTTCCCGCAGGAAGGACAGGGGATATTATATTCCGTAATAAAATCCTTCATCTGCTCCTGGCTCCAGCCATCAATGGAGCTTTCAAGGGTAATACCGTTCTCTGCAGCATAATCCTCGATCAGCTTATCTGCCCGGAAACGCTCATGACATTCCCGGCAGTCCATCAAAGGATCCGAAAAGCTGCCTAAATGTCCGGATGCCACCCAAGTCTGGGGATTCATGAGGATCGCACTGTCAATCCCCACATTATAAGGATTTTCTGTGATAAATTTCTGCCACCAGGCTCTCTTAATATTGTTCTTAAGCTCCACTCCGAGATTGCCGTAATCCCAGGAATTTGCAAGCCCGCCGTAAATTTCGGAGCCGGGATATACAAACCCTCTTGCCTTAGCCAGTGCAACGATCTTTTCCATTGTTTTTTCCATAATCTTCTTCCTCTCGCCCATAAATGATTCTTTGTTGTTTCATATTTATTTAAAAATAATATATGCCAAACCGTTTTCCTCTCCTGTCCTCTGAACCTGCTTTTCATTCTGAGAAACAGCCACGTTGTCACTGACATAAAGAGCCTTACCGTTTAGGGCAATGGCGTCCTTCTCATCCGTGATCAGGATCGTAGCGTCCTTCATAGCCAGGATATCGGATTTTCCGATGGTATCGCTTTCGTTCTTAACACTGCTTAAGACCACATTCAGATCATATCCTGCTGCCTGTGCCTGCTCCGGGAATCCGGCAAAAAAATCAACCTGATTAAAGGAGGCATAATCCTCCGCTTTTGCATAGGTCATGGAAACCAGCGCCATACCGTTCTCCACCTCTACCTTTTCAACAGTGATACTGCCATCTCCTGCCCTGTGGTTATAATCGGCTGCTTCTGCCAATATGGTCTTTTGCAGCTCGTCCTTATCGTAATAGCTCTGTTCAAAGCTCTCTCTGATCTCTGCCCGGATCTTTCCTTCCTTTGTAAATGAAATGGCCGCCCCGCTGCTTTCCCCATCCTGGGTTCCACATCCGGCAAGGAACAATAATCCCAAAGCCATAAAACCTGCCGCCGCTTTGTGTAAAAATCTCATGACCTTTTCACCCTCCATTTTATCTCATCCATTATAAATGACTTACCCCTGTTTTTCAACATGGAATTTCACCTAAAATTTCCAGGCTTTTCATTTTTTTGTCCACAAAACGCTTCCTGTACCGGTCAGCAATCTCAGAAAGCTCCGAAAGTACCTCCTTTGTCACCGTAAAAGTATATAGCTTTTCTATCCGGCAGCCCACGATATAATCCACCGCATAAACGGTGGAGGGAAGATAAGGCTCCTTACGCACCGGCAGCCCCGGGTACTCTCCGTTCACGGCAATTGCCCTGATCTCAAATATGTAGCGCACAAGCTCATCGGGAAGCCCCGGATGCAGAAGAGCCCGCAGAGACTGATAGAGGAGCCCCAGCATTTCCTTTTCATCGTTATTTTCCCTGGTATAGTAATCCATGACCTCCAGGAAGTACATGCCGTAGCAGGCGGATTCAAAATCCTCCCGGAATCCTTCAAAATAATTGCTGATATTGCTTTCCGCGATCCCGTAAGCGCTTCTCCCCTCATAAAGCGTGAATTCTCCAAAGCAAAAGGGATTGGTGGAAGCAAGCAGCCTGCTGCCCTGTTTCCGGGCGCCTCTTGCAAAGGCTGCGATCTTCCCCCTCTCCCTTGTTAACAACACTACCCGTCTGTCATATTCACCAACAGGCTCTGTTTTTAATACCATCCCGGTAACACTGATCTGATCCCTCACCCCTGCCCTCTTTCCTGCTGCCGCTTTCGGTTTCTTCTGCCGCCTCTCCTGCCGGCTGATCTTCCGCCTCTTTTTCCCGATAAGACAGATAATCCTTTATCCTTCCTGTACTTAAAAATTGTTCCCAGTAATTTATTGCTCTCATCCTGCGCCCCCTGACAGTAAAAATATACTATTAGGGTTTACTTTTTTCTTTTTTCTATTCGCCATCCCTCTGATTGTAGCCAAAATTTTTAAGAAGAAAATCGGAATCCCGCCAGTCCTTCTTTACCTTCACCCAAAGCTGAAGATTGACCTGCTTCTCCAGCATATTTTCAATATCCCTTCTTGCGTCTGTACCGATCTTTTTCAGCATGGCTCCCTGCTTGCCGATGACGATCCCCTTGTGAGAATCCTTTTCGCAGATAATGGTGGCGTCAATATCCACAATATTTCTCCGCCATTTCATCTTCTCTATGGTAACTGCGATCCCGTGAGGGATCTCCTCCTCCAGCCTGCGGAGCGCCTTTTCCCGGATCAGCTCTGCCACAATCTGCCGCTCCGGCTGATCGGTCACCGTATCCTCGTCAAAGAAGGCCGGACCATAAGGGAGATAGAGCATGATACACTTCACAAGCTCCTTCAGATTATCTTTCTTTAAGGCTGACACCGGAACGATCTCCGCAAAATCCATTTCCTTACGGTAAATATCGATAAAACCCAAAAGCTCCTCTCTCTTTACCGTATCGATCTTGTTGATGACCAGTATCACCGGCGTCTGCAAGCCCCGGAGCTGCTCTAAGATATGGCGCTCCCCCGGTCCGATAAAGTCCGAGGGCTCCACCAGGTACAAAATCACGTCCACCTCCTTAAGGCTCCTCTGAGCCACATTGACCATATAATCTCCCAGACGGTTTTTGGCCTTATGGATTCCCGGCGTATCTACAAATACGATCTGCCCTTCCTCACAGGTATACACTGTCTGGATACGGTTTCTGGTGGTCTGTGGCTTGCTTGATGTGATGGCGATCTTCTGTCCGATCAGGGCATTCATCAACGTGGACTTTCCTACGTTGGGCCTTCCGATCAATGCTGCAAACCCGGATCTGTACTGGTCATTCATTCTCTGTTTCCTTTCTGTGCTTCCAAGCTTTTATTTTTCTGTATCCTTTTCTTCTGTATCCTTTTTGTCTGAGATCTTTTCTTTTTTTTCTTTGGGGGTCTTTCTCCTTATCCGTTTCAGAACCAGTCTCAGGATCAAAACAACAAGGATAAGGATCACAGCCCCTACTATAATATAAGGCAGATCGATCAAAAAGCCAATCCCAAAATCAACAAATCCGTTCCCTACATCATAAAGACTGTTGGCAAAACCGGTGGAGATCTTCTCCCACACGCTCTGTTCCTTCACAGGCGTCAGCTTGATCACCTCATCAATATAAAGATAAACCGTGCTGTAGGAAACCTGGTTATCCATAACCCTAAGCTGGGATTCCATGCTTTCTAACTGATAACGGACCTCGGAGAGGCGTCCCTCCAGGGAAATGATATCCTCAATACTCTCCGCCTGTTCTAAAAGTGCAAGGAGTCTTTCCTGCTCTGCAAGAAGCACCTTTTTGTGACTCTCCATATCCACATATTGAAGGGTCACATCCGTTACACTCTCATTCCGGCTGATCACATTGGAAACCTCTGCTACATTTTCCAGAAATTCATCCAAATGCTCTGCCGGTATGCGGATGGTCAGCCTGGCGTTCCGAAGACGGTTTCCGCTGTAGCTGCTGCCGTTATAGGTATAGCTTTCCTCTATGTAGCCTCCTGCCTGCCCGGTCCGTTCTTTGACCGAGGAAAGCAAATCATCAAAGGTTTCCGTCTCCACCTCAAGATCCACATTTTTGATCAGTTTTCTGGAGGTATCCTGCACCTCCGGCGTCTGGGCCCCGGTGCCTTCTTCTATCGCTTCGTCAAACTCCGCCAGCTCGCTGACTTCCTCTGAGGCAGTCTCCTGTGCCTTGGAATTGGCGTAAACCCCACCTCCAAAGGTGCCTCCGCTATAGCCGCCGTCATATGCCTCAGCCGGGGCCTCCGCGGCAGCCGTATCCGCTGCCGACTCATAAACGTAGCCATTCGCCGATGACCCGCATCCGCTAAAAAGCACCCCTGCGATCCCCAGTACCGCAACCATTTTCCACATGAAACCATTTTCTTTTTTCATTCCAATCCCTCCCTGCAAAAAATTTCCTATATATAAGCTACGAAGAAAAGTATCTGCATTTATGGAGATCTCTGGATTTTTTGCGGAAAATCCCGGCTAATTGCGAAACAACTGTTCCACATTCAAAAACAACCCGCTGTTTTCCTTGATCTTCTCTCCATTTCCCACGACACAGAGCTCCTCATCTCCCATAAAAGCCTCCACATACCGCGAAAGCCCCCGGATGGTCTCTTCCGTGGCGGCAAGCAGCTCGTCCCGCTCCTTCTGGACCCGTTCCATGGAAATACCGGTGAGATAACCTCCTAAGGAATAACCTCCCTTTGCCGCCGGCGTCATGGGAGTATCCAGCTCACTGACTGCTCCGATGATAAACTGTGTCACTGTCCGCTCATCAAGCTCGGCGTTCTTAATATATTCCGCTGCCTGCTCATAAACATCAATAGTCTTTTCAAGGTTAGGATCTCTGTAGGACACAAAATAACCATCCCCGTTTTTATAGAACCCGCACATGCAGCCATATGCGCCGCCCTTTACCCGGATCTGATTCCAGAGATAATCCAGCCCCATCATCACCTTAAGCACCTTAAGAGCGCCGGTATACGGAAGCCCCTTATCCACAAAATTTCCGGCACGACACACATATTGCACCTGACCTGCCGTCATGAAGGCTTCATTCTTCTTTGAAAGCTTTGGCTGATACCCTGTCTCTTCCACCTCATCGGTATACAAAGCTTCCTTCAGCCCGCAGACTGCCTGCTCTAATCCCGGATAGCCCTCTTCTGATGCCGTATAATCTACCAGCAGATTTTCCGGCCGGAAGATGATATGGCACAGCTCCTTAAGATTTTTAACCAGCTCTTCCTTCCTGTCATCAAAATTCTTTTCCAGCTCTTCAAGCAGCCGGTACTGGGGGATTCCGCTGACCTGCTCCGAAACCGCCGCAGTAGGCGAAAAATAGCTCAAAGCCCTGATGAGCGCTACGGAATGTCCGGCGCTGATCATGGCGGCCTGCATTCTGGATTTCGCTTCTGCAATGATCTCGTACAGACGCTTGGTATCTTCAAGATCAGAGGTAAGGATGATTTCCCTCATCAGCTCTAAAGCCTTGTCTCTTTTTTCATAAAGAGCTTTGGCGCGGATTTCCATCGTCATCTTATATTTCTTCAGGTCATCCACATTGGTATAGGTATTGGCAGTCACTCTGATACCGCCGGTATGGATATTGATCTCGTTAAACAGCTCTCCATATCCGAAATGCTCCGTATCCACCATAGTCAGCATACTTTTAAGGATCCCTACATAAGGGAACAGCCGCTCCGGCACCTTTCCAAGGTCAAAGATCAGATTCAGATAGCTGATGCCGTTGGTAAAAATATCATGGAACAGAATGGTAGTCCCCTCTGCAGACCGCACCTCATTTACAAAACCCGCTGCCTCCTTCTTCATATCTTCCCTTTTTAAAAGAGGAATGGTCAAAAGGGCCTCCGGCGTATCCGGCTCCTCCTGATAAGCCCGCAGGGCAGCCGTCTGCTCCACGATCTCGTCAAGCTGCTGTCGGGAAAGAGTGTTTTTGTAAGCGTTAAGCTTCTCCTGCAGAGCATTATCCTTCCTGGTGGTAAGCCCCGGAACGGGTCTCACGGTGAGATAGGCCTTGTGGGGATTTTCCAGCATATAGGTTTTGATCAGTCCTTCAAAATAGCCTGTCCCGATCGATGCCTTCAGCTCCTTAAAGGTCTCGTTGGCCTCAATATGCATAAAGGGCTGCCTGTTATCATAAAGCCAGCTGTCAAGAGCCTGCAGGCCAAGCATCAATCCCTTGGGATAAGAGCCGAAATCCGCCTCCCTGTACTTAAATTCAAAATAATTGATGGCGGCGGCAAGAGCCTTTTGGTCTAACCCTTTCTCCACTGCCCCGGCAAGCACCTCCTCGATCACAGCTACGAATTCATCCTTCTGAGACTCTCCTGCATTTTTGGCAACCACAGAAAAGTAAGGCTGGTAAATGCCGTTCTCCATGGAGCTGTACACATCCTTGCCGATGCCTTTGTCGATCAGAGCCTGCTTCAGAGCGGCCCCAGGCGCAGAGCAAAGCACATAATCCAGCACCTCCATAGCCACATAAAGCTTTTTGTCAAGGCTGGTTCCCATAGAAACATTGTAGGCCAGATAAGCATTGTCCTCTACCGGATCATCCTCCATGACCGGATACTCCTTTACCAGCTCCTTCGGTGCTTCAAAGGGCTTCTGAAGTCCTACTGCAGAATCCACATTAAGAGCTTCAAAATCTGAAAGATACTTTTCATCCAGAAAAGTAAGGTACTCTGCCGCATCTAAATTTCCATAAAGATAAATAAAGCTGTTAGAAGGGTGATAATATTTCTTGTGAAAAGCAAGAAACTCCTCATAGGTCAGCTCCGGGATCACCTCCGGGTCACCGCCTGACTCCAGCCCATAGGTGATATCCGGATAAAGAGAGTTCATGATCTCCCGCTCCACCACGTCATCCGGTGAAGAAAAGGCTCCCTTCATTTCATTATAAACCACGCCGTTAATGGTAAGCTCGTCCTCTAAGCTTTCCATCTCATAGTGCCAGCCCTCCTGCCGGAAGATCTTCTCTTCCCTGTAAATATTGGGATAGAAAACCGCATCCAGATACACATGGACCAGATTCTTAAAATCCTTATCATTGCAGCTGGCCACAGGATAAACCGTCTTATCCGGATAGGTCATTGCATTCAAAAAGGTATTCAAAGACCCCTTGGCAAGCTCCACAAAGGGATCCTTTACCGGGAAGCTCTTAGAGCCGCACAGCACCGAATGCTCCAGAATATGGGCAACGCCGGTACTGTCCTTAGGCGGCGTGCGGAACCCGATATAAAACACCTTATTTTCGTCATCATTTAAAAGCAACGTCACTGCCGCCCCTGTCTTCTTGTGCCGGAGTACATAGCCCTCCGAATTCAGATCGCTGATCCTTCTCCTCTCAAGAACCTCATAAGCACTCACACTTTCCACCTGTCTGTTCATTTGCCCTCTTCCTTCCATTTCATATTTTTTGCGGACATTTTCGCTAAGCTATGCCGCCTGTCATAAGTATACCCAGTTTATATTGAATTTTATATTGAAATCGCGGGAGGGAAGCTCTTTCCCTTCCCGGTGCGCGAGCCGCACACCGCGCCAGCGGCATATTCATCTGTGCGGCTCTGCTTTTGAATCGGCGAGGGAAGTCCCTTCCCTCGCCGTTGCGCGACCCGTGCGCCGCGTCAGCGGCACCTTCCTTTGCACGGGTCTGCTTTTGAATCGTGGAGGGAAGTCCCTTCCCTCCACGGCGCGCGAGCCGCACGCCGCGCCAGTGGCATATTCATCTGTGCGGCTCTGCGCATATAAAAGAACGGGCGGAAAACAACGTCTCCAGCCCGTTCAGTGTAAAAGGGGAATTTTACCGAAATCATAGCCGTCCATTAATGTCCGACTGGATTTACTTTAACATAATTCATGAATAATTGCAAGATGAAAATTGAAACTTATGAAAATACTTGTAACGGTTCAGCCATGCCATTCATAAGTTGTCGAGTGTCCTACAAACTGAAAGTCATCATCCCCAGCTTGGACACCACAATCTCCCTCACCAGCATACCGCAGGCCTTTTTCCGTGCAAGATTGATCCCGGCAAGCTCCTTTAAGGAATAAACCCTTTCCTGATATGCATATTGGTCTGCGGATTTCCCGCCGGAGGCTTCCTTCCCCAGGAACCGGTGTGGCCGCTTCTTTATAACCTGCTCCTGCACCTTCACCTGGATCTTCAGCTGGGAAAACACCTCATACAAAAAGGTACCCTCTTCCAGATAATAAAACTGGCTCTCCAGGGTGGTCTCCGGCGCGGCTTCTTTCAGCACATACCGGGACAGGATTGCTTTTAATTTGAAGGGGACCCGTTCCTCGGAGAGCAATTCCTCATAGGAAAAGCCGGCTCCCAGATAAAGACTCCCCACATCCTGCAGTACATATTTAAAGTCATCGTATCTGGTAACACTTTCTGTTATCTTCATTGTCTCTCCAAATCCTCTATGGAATACCCGCTCATCCGCATGGCATCCTCAATGGCCTTCACAGACATTCCGGTTTCTTCTGAAAGCTCCTGTGCCGTTACCTTTCTGTGAAGCTCAGCCGCAAGCTCCTTTGCCTTCTCTGCCACCTGGTTCACACGGCCTGCAACCTTCTTATCCTTGTCGGTCTCCTTCAGGGTTTCGGCAATGCTCTCCTCCATGGCATCCATCACCATCTTCATCAGCATCCCTTCTGCTTCCGAAGCGTTCTCAAAAGCCCCAAGCATGGTGACACCAACAGCCAATGCCAGATTTCCCTCTCCTATCAGATCCTCCAGAAAAACTCCCTGTCCTGCATAAAGCTTGGCGACTTCTGTAACCTGAGGAAGATAAACATGGATCAATCTCTGCTGGGCATCCTGTTCCCCCGCCATGGCAGATAAAAACAGTGCCTGCTTCTCTCCGTCACTGACCGGATCCGGCATGAGGATCTCCTTTTTGTATTCCTCCAGATAGCTGGTCTCTTCCTCGGAAAGATATTCATCCGGGTCTGCCGGTTCGCCAATGCCGATCTTATGCTTCCTTAGATAATCGAACACCAGCTCCAGCTGTTCTTCCCCCAGGGACAGCCCCTCAAAAGCCTCCCGCACCTGTTCCTCCGAAATGCAGTTTTGCTGTTCCTTTGCCTGTTTTCTCACCTTTTCAAGGGTTCTGGCAAAAAGGATTTCCTGATTTTCTCCCATAAAGCTCTCCTCTAATGTAACTATTCAGCCTTCGGCTTCATAGTTACTTGAATCTGCCCATTTAAAGTCGCCTACGGCGAAGGGGCAGATTCACTCCTGGCTGAATCCATACTTTCTCACGGACTTTGCAGCAAGTGCAAAGTCCTGGCTGAATAGTTACTCTCTAATTCCTTTTTACATGGGTGTGGGTAAAAATATGATCCTGGCAGTACTCATAATTTCCCTCACATTTGGAGCAGAATCTGAATTCCAGCTCTGGATTGGTCTCCTCTGTTCTGCCGCATATTGCGCACTTATGCCGGGTGGTCTTCGTGGTCTTCTTCACTTCCCGCTTAAACTCCTGCCTGCGCTTTACCTGCTTAGGCGATAAATGGACCTTCCCTCTTCCGGTTATAAAAAATACAATAAAGTTCATCAGTGAAGCCGCGATCACAAACTGAGTGGCAATGGAGCCTGTCAAGAACTGATACACCAAAAGCGCCCCATAGATAATGCCCAGGATCTTGATCCTGACAGGGATCAGGAAAAACATCATCACCTGCATATTGGGATAGGTGCAGGCGAACGCAAGAAAAATGGACATGTTTACATAATAGGTGCTGAACCTGGGCGCCGGATTGAGCGTCGTATTCATTCCCCATGTCAGATAAAGAGCCAGCTCCCTCTCCGCCTCACTTTGAACAACGGCAGTATAGCCGAATAAAAGGAACGCGCCCAATATGGTAAAAAGGATTCCCGAAAAAATATAGACATTGTACCGATAAGTTCCCCAGGTCCGCTCTAAGGTGGTTCCCAGTGAATAATAGAAATACAGCATCAATAGGGTAAAAAGATCAAACCCTGAGGGCGGTACGATCAGCCATGTCACAAGCCGCCACACCTGGCCGTGAAAAAGGATCTCATAGGGATTTAAGTACAGATAATTAAGCAGACCGGGGGCTGCTATCTGGATCAGATACCCGCAGGCGTAACAGATAATGAGTACCATGGATAGATTCTTAATCGCATATTTCCCGAACTTTTTTTCGAAATTGCTTGAGAATTTCATTGTTTTCCAACTCCTTACATAAGGTATATACATAGGCCTGACTAAAACTTTATATATTTTATCATTCTTATTTTCAAATGTAAATAAAGCCGCATATTTTTTAGATTTTTTAAATATTAAAGAAATTTATAAGAATTTTCTTTACAAAATGTTTAGGGTTCCTCTGATTGCATTTTAAAAAATCCTGTCGTATAATAACAACGCATGTCGTAAAATGCGGCAGGCAGCTTATTGCAACAACCAGAAAGGCGGTAGGTCATGGAGAATCAATCCTTTGCACTTGGCATTGACATTGGATCCACCACTGTCAAGATTGCCATTTTAGATGATACTCATCATATACTTTTTTCTGACTATCAGAGACATTTTGCAAATATAAAAGAAACACTTTCCGATTTACTTCAAAAGGCATATGGACAGCTTGGCAATTTAAGACTGCACCCGGTGATCACGGGATCCGGCGGTCTGACCCTTGCCAACCACCTGGGCTTTCCCTTTGTCCAGGAAGTCATTTCCGTAGCCACAGCCCTTAAGGAGCTGGCTCCTAAGACGGATGTGGCCATTGAGCTTGGCGGGGAGGATGCCAAGATCATCTACTTTGAAGGCGGCAACGTGGAACAGCGCATGAACGGTATCTGCGCAGGCGGAACCGGCTCTTTTATCGATCAGATGGCTTCCCTGCTTCAGACAGACGCCTCCGGCTTAAATGAATTTGCCAAAGATTACCATCTGCTTTATACCATTGCAGCCAGATGCGGCGTATTTGCCAAATCCGACATCCAGCCTCTTATCAATGACGGCGCTACCAAGGAAGATCTGTCCGCCTCCATTTTCCAGGCGGTAGTCAATCAGACCATCAGCGGCCTTGCCTGCGGCAAGCCGATCCGGGGACATGTTGCGTTTTTGGGCGGGCCTTTACATTTCCTTTCCGAATTGAAGGCTGCCTTTATCCGCACCCTGAAGCTGGATGAGGAGCACATTATCGAAACGGAGCACTCTCATCTCTTTGCAGCCATCGGTTCTGCCATGAACGCAAAGGAAGAGATCTCCTTTACCATGGAGGAAATGACCGGAAAGCTTTCCTCTGACATCAAAATGGAATTCGAGGTTGAACGGATGGAGCCCCTGTTTTCTTCTACAGAAGAATATGAGGGCTTCAAGTCCCGTCATGCCAGACACCATGTAAAGGCAGGCGCCCTTGCCTCCTATCGCGGGAACTGCTATTTGGGCATTGACGCCGGAAGCACCACCACCAAGGTGGCTCTTGTGGGGGAAGATGGTTCCCTGCTTTACTCCTTTTACAGCAGCAACGATGGCAGCCCCCTGAAAACAGCCATACGGGCCATACGGGAAATCTATTCCCTGCTCCCTGAGGATGTTGCCATTGTCCGCTCCTGCTCCACCGGCTACGGAGAAGCGCTGATGAAGGCCGCTTTCCTTTTGGATGACGGAGAGGTGGAAACCGTGGCCCACTACTATGCCGCCGCCTTCTTTGATCCGGATGTAGACTGCATCCTCGACATCGGCGGACAGGACATGAAATGCATCAAGATCAAAAATCAGACCGTGGACAGCGTACAGCTCAATGAAGCCTGTTCCTCCGGCTGCGGTTCCTTTATAGAGACCTTTGCCAAATCCTTAAATTATTCTGTCGAGGATTTTGCCGAGGCTGCTCTTTTTGCGGAGCATCCCATCGATCTTGGTACAAGATGTACCGTATTTATGAATTCCAAGGTGAAGCAGGCTCAGAAGGAAGGGGCTTCGGTTCCGGATATTTCCGCCGGACTGGCCTATTCCGTCATCAAAAACGCCCTGTTTAAGGTCATCAAGGTTTCCGATGCCTCTGCCCTTGGTCAAAACATCGTGGTCCAGGGAGGAACCTTCTACAACGATGCGGTTCTGCGCAGCTTTGAAAAGATCGCAGGATGTGAAGCGATCCGTCCTGATATTGCAGGGATCATGGGCGCCTTTGGCGCCGCCCTGATCGCCAGGGAGCGTTTCAGTGAGGGCTATGAGACTACCATGCTCCCCTTTGCCAAGATAGATACCCTGCAGTTTGAGACCAGTATGGCCAAATGTAAGGGATGCACCAACAACTGCCGTCTTACCATCAACCGTTTTACAGGCGGCCGCCAGTATATCTCCGGCAACCGTTGCGAACGGGGACTCGGCAAACAAAAAAATGAAAACAATATCCCCAATCTGTTTGACTATAAGCTGAAACGGATCTTCGACTATGAGCCCCTTGCTGCCGATGAGGCCAAAAGAGGCACAGTAGGAATCCCCCGGGCTTTAAATATGTATGAGGACTACCCCTTCTGGGCTGTATTTTTCACCAAATTGGGCTACCGGATCGTATTATCCCCTCTTTCCAACCGGAAGATCTACGAGCTTGGGATCGAATCCATCCCCAGCGAGTCAGAATGCTATCCAGCCAAGCTGGTACACGGACATGTAAGCTGGCTGGTGAATCAAAAGGTAGATTTCATTTTTTATCCTGCTCTCTTTTACGAGCGGAATGAATTCGAAGAGGCGAATAACCATTATAACTGCCCGATCGTTACTTCCTACTCCGAGAACATCAAGAACAACGTGGAAGAGATCGGCAAAGGCGGGGTGCGGCTGCGTAATCCCTTTATGTCCTTCCGGGATCTGAAAACGGTCTCCGAAGCCCTGTCCAGGGAATTTTCGGAGCTCCCCGTAGAGGAGGTCTTAGAGGCGGCCCATCTTGGCTGGGAGGAGCTTGCAAAGGCTCGAAAGGATATGCAACGTAAGGGAGAAGAGGTTCTTGCTTATCTGGAAGAGACCGGCAGGCGGGGCATCGTACTTGCCGGAAGGCCCTACCATATCGACCCTGAGATCCATCACGGGATACCGGAGCTGATCACCTCCTACGGCATTGCAGTGCTGACAGAGGATTCCATCTCCCATCTGGCTGCGCCGGAACGTCCCCTGATCGTATCCGACCAGTGGATGTACCACTCCCGTCTTTATGCCGCCGCCAGCTATGTCAAAACCGTAGAAAATCTGGATCTGATCCAGTTAAATTCCTTCGGCTGCGGCTTAGATGCCGTAACCACCGATCAGGTTAATGATATTCTTACCGGTTCGGACAAGATTTATACCTGCTTAAAGATTGACGAGGTCAACAATTTAGGTGCGGCAAGGATACGGATCCGCTCCCTGCTCTCTGCCATCCGGGTCCGTGAAAAGAACCGGCTGAAGGAGGAGCATTATAAGGAGGAACGCACGATCCGCTCCTCTGCCATCCAAAAAGTGAAATTTACGGAGGAGATGAGGGACAAATACACGATCCTGTGTCCCCAGATGTCTCCTATCCATTTTGACCTGTTAGAGCCTGCTTTCAATGCCTGCGGCTATTATTTCGAGGTGTTGTCCAATGACAACCGCCAGGCCGTGGACATGGGACTGAAATATGTAAATAATGACGCCTGCTATCCTTCTCTGATCGTAGTCGGTCAGATCATGGACGCCCTTTTATCGGGCAAATATGACCTTTCAAAAACAGCTGTTATTATTACTCAGACGGGAGGCGGATGCCGTGCCACCAACTATATCGGTTTTATCCGCCGGGCCCTTGAAAAAGCAGACCTGTCCTATATCCCTGTTATTTCTTTAAACCTGGGGGGAATTGAATCGAATCCCGGCTTTCATATTAACCTGGAGCTGCTCACCCGGGCCGCATACAGCGCGGTTTTCGGTGATATTTTCATGCGATGCATTTACCGCATGCGCCCCTATGAAAAACAAAAAGGCAGCGTGGAGGCTCTTCACCAAAAATGGCTCCAAAAATGCAAAGACTTTGTAACCTCAAGGCATATGAGCTTTTTCACCTTCCGCAAAATGTGCCGGCAGATGATCGAAGAATTTGACAACCTTCCCATTACTGAGGAAGCGAAACCCAAGGTAGGCATTGTGGGTGAGATCCTTGTAAAATTTGCCCCTGCTGCAAACAATCATCTGGTGGATCTGTTAGAGTCTGAAGGGGCAGAGGCCGTGGTGCCTGATCTTCTGGATTTTATGCTCTATTGCTTTTATAATCAGATTTACAAGGCCAAAGAGCTTGGCACAAGCAAAAAGGCTGCTCTGGTATCCAGGGCAGGTATCCAGGCCCTTGAATTTTTGAGAGGAGCTGCTTCCAAAGCCTTTAAGAGGAGTAAGCATTTCTTCCCGCCCACCAGTATCTATCAAACGGTGGAATACGCAAAGCCCATTGTCTCCATCGGCAATCAGACCGGCGAAGGCTGGTTTTTGACCGGGGAAATGGTGGAATTGATCCATGAAGGAGTCAATAATATCGTATGCACCCAGCCCTTCGGCTGCCTGCCCAATCATGTAGTGGGGAAAGGCGTGATCAAGGAGCTGCGAAGGCAATATCCTTTGAGCAATATCGTTGCCATTGACTATGACCCGGGAGCAAGTGAAGTGAACCAGCTAAACAGGATCAAGCTGATGCTCTCCACCGCTCACAAAAATCTGAAAGAGGGGATATCTATATGATCAAACAGGAAGTAAATGAGATCAAACGGCTTTATACGCCGAGAAACTGCTCCATCACCCGCATTTGCGGCTGCTATGTGGACGGAGAAAAAAACAAAAAAACAGAATTCAAGGAAGCCTTCCTGTCCCTTCCCGAGGAGGAAATCTTTAAATATTTTGAACTTCTGCGCAAAACTCTTTCCGGCACCATCGGCAAAAATATGCTGAATCTGGAATTTCCCCTTGCCAGCGAGGAGGAAGACGGTACCCAGGAATTTCTCCTTCGGCTTCGGGACAGCAAATTAAAGGACGACGCCCTGATCGAGGAATTCTATGACCGGGTGATCGGCTCCTACGAATATGTAAGCAATTATTTGATCCTTATCATACACGACGCCTATGACGTCCCCGGCAAAACCACAGACGGACTCACCATGGACGATGCCTCCGACACTGTTTATGAATATCTGCTCTGCTGCCTGTGCCCGGTAAATCTTTCCAAGCCCGGCTTAAGCTACGACGCAGAGGCAAACGAATTTCACAATCGGATCAGGGACTGGATCGTGGAAGCGCCTCAGACCGGCTTTTTATTCCCGGCCTTTAACGACAGGGCTACCGATCTGCACAGCACCCTGTATTACACCAAAAATCCCGAGGAACCCCATCCTGAGTTTGTGGACGGTATTCTGGGCGCCGTTTTGCCCCTCACGGCAGGAAGCCAGAAGGAGACCTTCCATACCCTGATCGAGGAGACCCTAGGGGAGGACGCCGAATATGAGGTGGTCAAGAGCATCCACGAGAATTTAACAGAAATGATCGAAGAACACAAAGAAATCCCGGAGCCTCTCATGCTGGACAAAAAGCAGGTAAAGGATCTGCTTGAAAAAAGCGGCGTTGAAGAGGAAAAGCTCACAGACTTTGAAAAGATCTACGACACTGCCGCCGGAGAAAACACTTCTCTTATGGTGGACAACGTGGCCAACACCAGAACCTTTGAGGTCAAAACCCCGGATGTTGTGGTAAAGGTAAACCCGGAGCGTGCGGATCTGGTCAATACCATGACTCTGGACGGAAGACCATGTCTTGTGATCGAGCTCTCCGATCACGTGGAGGTCAACGGAATTTCTATCAGAAACACCATTGCAAAGAATCCCGCGGAATAAACAACGGATGCCAGGCTTCGCCAGACAGCTTATTGATCATAAACAAAGCGCCTGTTATCAGGCGCTTTGCTCTTCCTCTCTGTTTTGAATGTAGCTTTGAAGGATATCCGAAGCCTCGTCAATATCCATCCCCGCATCAGATAATATCTGATTCAGACCTTCCAGATCCCTGTCCCTCTTTTCTCTGTAAAGGGCGTCTAACTCTCCCTGCTCTGATTTTAACCGGGTTTTCAGGGCCTGGATCAGCTTCTCCTTCTCTGCGATCTTTTCCTCAATTGTTTTTCTCTGTCCTCTTGCCATATTTTGCTCCTATCTGCGTACTTAAGCGCGTTTTGTAAAAAATTGATACTCTTATATAAGATATGGACAAGATTGGAAAAATATTCTTATATTTTAATTTCCGTCCACTTTCCTTTTTTAAAACGGACGGATGCAAAGATAAACCGGGAAACCTGATCGCCTAAGACTCCCAGCCATATCCCTACGATCCCTAAGCCGAAAAGATAACCGCCTAAATAAGAAACCACAGTACGGATAATGGTGACGCTGATGGTAGAGGCTGCTGCAGTATAGAGAGTATCGCCTGCTCCCCGCAGACATCCCATATAGATCACCTGGCTGATCTGGAAGACCACCACCAGAATAATGACACGCATAATATTCACCCCAATGTCCACAATATGGGCCTCGGCAAAGAACAGGCCGTACAGCGGCCTTGCTCCAAGGAAATAAACCACTGCAAGACAGACGGAAATGATCCCGCCCAGCATACGGCAGATCCTCCCGTATTCCCTGGCAAGCTCCTTATCTCCTGCTCCCAGACTCCGTCCGATCAGCGCTACTGCTGCCGCCTGCAGACCGTCCCCAAAGGAAAAGGAAAGTCCCATAATATTCATTCCCACCTGATGAGCCGCCATGGCATCGGTCCCCTGATGGGCCGCCATCACTGCCGTCAGCATAAACCCGATTCTCATAAGGATCTGCTCAAAGAAAATACTGTAGCCCACCCTGACAAGATTCACAAAAGCCACCCAGGCAGGCTTTATCCTGTTCTTGATCATATAGGGAATACTGATAAACCCGTCCGCCTTCATGATCGACAAAATACTCATGATACATGCCACCACCGTCCCAAGGACAGTTGCCAGCGCCGCTCCGTGGATTCCCAGCGCCGGAAAACCCAAATGACCGTTGATCAGCAGATAGTTTGCAATAATATTGATGGTACTGGAGGTGATATTGGTCCGCATAGTGATCTTGGTATTGCCCGCTCCCCGCTGAGCCGAGTTGACCCCCATCTGAATACAGTTAAAGATCATGCCGCCCATAATAATGCGGAAATAGGCCACCGCACTGTCATGGGTATCCGGTGTGGAACCGCACAGGCTGATGATGGGGCTGGCCAGAGCCACAAAAAGGATGCTTAAAATAACGGCCGCTATCACCAGAAAAAGTAAAGCCGTATGTAAGATCCTGTTGGCATCCTCCTTCTTATTTTCTCCTCTGCGCCTTGCCACCAATGCCGAAATCGACACATTCAGGGCAAAAAACAGGGCAAGCCCTATAAACTTCGGCTGTGTGGTAAGTCCCACCGCCGCCACCGCATAAGCCCCTAATGAGCTTACCATCAAAGAATCCACCAGACCTGCAAAGGCAGTAAAGAAGGACTCTACAATAGCCGGCCACGCCATGGTCACCGCGCTGCGGATATTTTCCCTGCTGTATTTCGATTGTTTTGCTTCCCCCGTTTTCTGCTCCATTTTCGTCTCCTCCTACTCTTTACATGCGGGATACTCTGCCTGCTCCGTGCTGGATGCCGTAGCCCTGGTAAGCTGCAGCACGATCTCACTGAAATACCGGGGACTTACCTGGCCTAACCGGTAGCGATTCTCCTTTTTCACGGTGTCGTAAACATAGCTGCCTCTTTTTACGGTGCCTGCGCGATAAAACTGTGCGCCATAAACCGTTACTTCCTCATTTTCGTCACCAACAAACAGACCGGAAAACTCCAGCTCCACACCTAAGTCGCCATCTTCTCTGTAAAAGCTGTAATAGCCGCCGGCATCCTGGACACTTCCCCGATACCAGCCCTGTCCCTGAAGCTTGCCGGAAAGAGACAGGCCGTTTAAGATCTTGCCGCCGAAACTGGTAAGCTCCTCCTGCTCCTGCTCTTCCTCCTTCAGACGATAAACAGCTCGTTCCAGCTGTTCAATGGGCTGTGTGATCTCATAATCGGAAAGCTGCTCCTTCCAGGCGGCCAGGATATCCTCCGAAAGCTCAATGGGATGTACCAGACCTATGGAGCCTGCCTCCGGCACCTGATACTCCTCTTCCTCCACGGTGTTAAAGCTGCCGTCCTCCATGTAGCGGAAAGTGTCCTTCAAGGCGCCATTCTCATATACGCCCCAGATCAGCCCGATGGCAAACTGGTGCATGACCGGGTTTTCCACAAATAACGCCTGCCACTTTTCTGCAGGCCACATCCGTTCTGCACTTAATGCCTGCTCAAGACGCAGCTTCTGGTTGGCCACCACTGTCTTAAGCTGCTTCTTTAACAGCTTGAACGCCTCGCTGGCCGCCCCGGCCTTCTCCGGATCATCCTTTTTGCCGGGAGCCGGAAGATTCTTAAGCTTCTTTCCTTCTCCGTCAAAGACCTGAAGCTCCAGTGCTCCGGTCAGAACCACCTTAAAGCTCCGGCTCCCATAGTCAAAGCTGCGCTCCATCCTTTCGTCAAAGCCAAGATCAGGTACAATGCGATCCTCTAACTCCTCCTTTGTGATCCCCAGCTCCTTTGCCGCATAGGAAAGGGCGTCACCGGCGGCTGTCTTCACCTGGCGGAATTTAAACTTCCGGGAGATCTGGTCTACCATAAGCAGGGCTGTGGCACTTCCATTCAACGCAAGAGCCTTCACTGCTTCCGCCGCCATAGCTCCTCTGGAAGCCTTGGGCCATTCCTGGATCTGGGCGTGGAGGGCCGGAATGATCTCCTCCCCGCCGTGGATGGAGGCGGCATAAAGCACCCACTTTTTCTTGGCTTCCGCCCCGGTATCCAGCCATTTGCCAAAGACCATGGTCACGTAAGCCGCAAGCTCCTTAGGCTCCAAAACCGCCGCCAGCCTTGCGGCCTCCCTGCTGACGCCGGGGATTCCCATATCTGCATAGCATACTAAAATAGCCGCCAGCTCATCCTCTGACGCCTCGGTTTTGTCCTTTTTATGAACCACCGGCAGGGGCGCCTCCAACACCCAGGAAATCTTCCTCTTTTTGCCGCCCTTTAGGATCTCCTTCACAAGATCTGCATCTGTTTTCTCTCCGCCGCCCGTCTGTGCTTCCTTAGAAGACGCTCTTCCAAGACTGCCCTCTAAAAGCTCTCTGATCTTCTTGCTCTTTTCTGCGGCAAGGGCATTTTCCAAAAGCTCCTGATATCCGGAGGCTCCCCAATTTTTCAGAACCAGCACCGCCAGCTCCCGTTCCTGGGATTTTTTGGAGGAAAGCATGGCAATGATCTGGGGCTCCCATTCCTTATGACTGGCATAAACAGCGCTCAGAAGCTCCCGCACCTGTTTGGCACTGTCCATAGCGCAGGATAAAAGGACATCCCTGTATTCCTTCCAGTAAACATCCAGCACCCGGATACATATAAAACGGGTAACCGCAGAGCCTTCCCTGGCATATTGGATGAATTCTTCCTCCCACTGGGATCTTTTGCCGGCAAGCACCATGACACACTCATTGATAAAGTTAGTTTTATCCTTCTCACTGTAATAGCCGTCATGAATCCCTACAAGTGCCTCCATCTGATAAGAAAAAGGAAGCTTTTCCTCCTCAAATACCTGAAGGATCTCCTTGATTTCCTGCCTGTCAATCTTCCGATACTTCCCATACCAATAGGAAGTAAAAAAGGTTGCCCGGGTACACAGCCCCTCCAGTACCACTGCCCTGCGATACATTTGAAGCTCCTGGCCGTTTTCCTTCAGCTTATAAATCTTCTGGAATCGTCCGTTATCATAAAGCCAGCCCTTGCGCCACTCGCCGACGAAGGCGTAGATATCAGAAAGCTCCGCCTCTCCCAGCAGGTAACGGGCAGCCTCCTGCTGTCCCAGTCCGTTTGACCGTACCCTGATAAAGCTTGTGAATTCCTCCGCCAATCGTCTGCGGAAATCCTCCTTGCCGGATATACTCAGCTCCTTAAAAAGGGGCGGATTTTCCTTGCCGATCCTCTCCATAAGGTAATCATAATGCTCTGTGGGCACCTGGGGCATGGTCTGCCGGATGATCTGGGGATCCTTCCTGATCATCCGTCCCAGGGAAGCATCTGCCCTGTGAGCCAGGCACCAAAGCTCAAAGGCATCCCCTTCCAGGGGCAGAAGCTCCTCCAGCGCCTCTGCATGCTCCTCAAACCAGGGCTTTCCTCCCACCTTCAGGCAGGTATCCAGTACCGTTGTGCGGCCCATCTCCCTGTCCATAAGCCCCAAAAGCCGAAGGAAATTCACCAAACCTTCCGAATGCTCGATCCCCAGAAATGCCGCCCCGGAAAGCAGGGCCACCAGATACTCGGAGGTCTGCTTCCCCCGCAGGATCGCTGTGATCTCCCGGGGAATTCCCCATGGGATCTCCATGGAAGCTGACGATAACGGTTTCTTTTCCAAAGAGGTTTTCCTTACAAAATTTTCCAGAACCTTAATATCTTCATCAGAAGGAGCCGTTCCCACAAAAAGATTTCCGATGCTGCTAAACAGACTCTTCTCCAGCTCCTTCACCACCTCTGCAACCTCTTTGCTCTGCTTTTCTCTGGAAAAAAGTCCCTTTAAAAAGCCTCCCGGGCCTTTGCCGCTCTTTTCATAACGCAAACTCAATCCGAGGAGCAATACCTGGGCATTGCCGCTCTTGTGATAACACAGCTTTGCCGCCTCTCTTAACAGCGCCGGATCCTTCTGATCGATATGCTTGGAGATTTCCTGAACCCTCCAGGTGATCCACGCCATAGACTCTGCCTTAATAGCCGTCATCTGGGCAGGAGTAAGCCAGTCCTTACACTTATCCAGATTCCAGGGCGTGGAGATCACCACATAACAGGCCGTAGAACCTCCTATTGCCGCCGAAAGACGTACAAACCGCTCCAGCTCCTGTGTTTTTCCCCGTTTTTGCAGATGCTCTCCATAAAGCTTGACCTTATACTGTTTTTGCTCATCCAGCCTGGAAAAATCCTGCCGTTTTGCTTCCTTTAAAAGCTCCCGCCGCTCCGGCATGGACATATCCAGATACTGCTCCGCAAGCCTGCGGTTTTCCTCTGAGAGCTCCATCGCCTCCAGTGTCTCCATCAGCTTCTGATAATTCCGTTCTTCGCTTAAATTCATAACACCTTCACCCCTTATAAATTTTTATCTTAAATCCGGATGGATTTCTTCGCCTTACTCTCTTTCCGCGCCTCTCAGCTTCAAAAGCGCCTTATCCCTCAAAAGCCTTTGCCGGCATGCATTTGCATAGATTGCCACCCTGCCGAGAGCCTCTATCACCGGCTCCGGCGAAAAATCCATCTGATGACGCCTGCCCTCTAACAGCTCATAAACCGTCCTCAAATCCTTCCCCGCCTGATGCAGTCCCATCTGCTCTCCTTCCTCCCCAAGCCTGCGGCACCAGGAGAGCATCTCTCCCTGCAGGGAATACAGGCCGCTGATAAACAAATCTCCCAAAAGTCTTTCTACCTCTCCGAAGTACTGCTCCATGCTGCCCAGCACGATCTCTGACGGAAGCTCCAGGGATGCATGGTCGTTTGCCTCTTCTCTGCCTTCTTTCTTCCTTTCCTCATTCTCAGGCGGGAGTACTCCGCTGAAAAATTCAATCGGATACAGGCAGGGCTTTCCCTCCGGGTCCATATAAAAGGAAGCCAGAAATACGAGGGCCCTTGGCCGGTTCTTTCTAAGACGCTGCTCCAGTCTCTCCAAAAGCTTAATGATCAGCCCTTCCTCTTTGGTATAATTTAAGGCGATGGAAAGGCTCCTGCCTTTTGGGTCATAAATATTCCAGCCAAATCTCTGCTGCACCTTGTCAAAGGAGGCCTCATCCCAGTCCACAGCTCCCGCTAAGACTAAAGACTCCCGCAGGCCCTTCTGTTCCAGACATTGGCTCACCAGCTTTTCATAATCCCACCAGATCATATCCCAGGCCTCTTCCAGACCGGGGCTTCTTACCCCCACCGTCTCTCCCCGGCTTTCTTTCCTTACGGACAGACGCTCTCCTGAAGCAGCCTTCGCATGATAGAGATCAAATAAAAGGCTCTGGAGCTGCTGCCTGCTGCAATTTAATTCCCAGGGCGCCGGTGCATTTTCCGAGGGCCGTCTGGGAGCCGTCTTCCCCTCGTAAAAGGTAGGACGGGCATCCGTCCAGGTGTACCACTTTTTTTGACGGGTCTCCAAGAAATAATAGATTTCCCCCTCATATCCGGTCTTACTGGAAAAGGTTCTTGCCCCCATCCCCAAAAGATGGAGTGTCCCCACAGGAAGATAGGTGTCCCGGAAGGTTCCTGCCAGACTGCGGATTTCTTCATCGCTTTCTGCCCTTTGCAGCTTAGAGGCCCTCCGGTACAGCTTTAAGAGCCTTCCGCCCAGCTCCTCCCCCCGAAAAGCTGCGGAACGGGCAAAATACTGCTCATAGCAGGCGCCTGCCTCCCTAAGTCCCCCCTCTAACGCCGGAAGTCCGGCCCTGTGAGCGATCACTGCCAGTCGCAGAAGACTCTCACAAGCCTCCTTTGAGGCTCTGGAAAGTCCGGTGCAAAGCTGATGTGAAAGCTCCTCACAGATACTCCTGCAGGCTCCCGCCACCAGCTCACTGTCCCATCCCGCCTCCGGCTCCTTTAACGTCTCCAGCTCCTGCAATGTGTACCGTTCCTTCAGCAGCTGATAGGCCAGCATGGCCTGTGCCTTATGGACACACAGCTCCTTGCTGTGACAGCTGCAGGCCGTATATTCTACAGGCTCTAAAAGCTTTACCGTGGCCTTCTCCCATGGAAGGACCACCGTCACAACAGATCCTTCCGTCACAGGCGGTAGCTCTCCCGCCTGCATATGCATAAGGAACTGTGCCAAACGCTTACTGCCGCAGGCACGCATAAGTCGCTCCCGTGGGATTTCCAGAATCCCGTTCAATACTGACGGCTTCTTTGCGGACTGAACTGTGATTTCTCCGGGAGCTACTGCCTCTGCATGTGCTTCCTTTTCCACGGTCTCTCCCGAAGTCATCGCCTCTGCCTGTTCGGGTATTTCCCCAAAGTTTTCCCCCTGTGCCTCAAGCTCCCGCTTCATCCACAAAATGGCCGTCACAATATGCCTGCAGATACTGTGGGAAGGGCAGCTGCAGATGCTTTCCCCAAGAGGCGACCGCAGCATACAATTCTCCTCCTTAAGACTCACCGAAGCCTCTTCCCCCTGCCAGGTCAGCTTTGGCATCTCCTGCTCCAGATCCTTATAGGCTCTTTTTACCGTGCCCTTATTACTGAGACCGATCAGATAATCATCATCTACATTTTTGATCAAAGCCTTCAAAGCTTCCATATCCCAGCCCCCTTAAGCATTCATGATCTTCCCCATAAAATCCCCCAGCGCTTCCGGCGTCATGGCTCCCACATAAGCCCCCAGATCCGCCAGCTTTTGGGCCGTATGACGATCATAGACCGGGTTTGCCTCCATATCCAGCGCTGTCAGACAGATCAGCTTAGCGCCACTCTCAATGATCCCCCGGCTCACTCCCAAAAGCCCCTGGATACTGCCCCCTTCACACAGGTCTGACACCAGTACAACCATGGTCTTATGAGGATTCTCGATCAGGGACTCACAGTACTGCAAAGCCCCTGTGATATAGGTGCCGCCGCCTAACTGGATACTCATCAGCGTAGCCACCGGATCCTCCAGATAGCCGCTCAGATCCACTACCTGGGTATCAAAGATCACCAGACGGGTATCTAACATGGGAAGCTTTGCAAAAATCCCTGCCATCACCGCACTGTGGATCACAGAATCCAGCATGGAGCCGCTTTCATCCACCGCTATGACCACCCTCCATTTGCTGAATCGTCTGACCCGGCTGTTAAAATATACCTTTTCCAGCATCAGCCTCTCCTGCTCCGGATCATAGTGCTTCAGATTCTTTCGGATCGTCTTTTGGATATCCAGATTCCGCATAGAGGGAATGGGGCTGCTGGTATTTCGGTCCACCCGCCCAAGGAGGGAGCGGCGAATATCCTGTCTTAGTCTTTCCGCAATCTCCTCCGCCACCTTCTTTACGATCCGTCTGGCTTCCTCCAGCACCTCCCCCTTCATCAGATGCTTCAGCTGCAAAATGGTCTTTAACAGCTCCTGATTGGGTTCCAGCTTCTCCAAAACCTCTTTATCGGTAAGAAGCTCCGTCATCCCGTAATTTTCCAGGGCATGCCGCTCTAAAATCTCCACCGTTTCTTTGGGAAACAGCTTCCGGATGCGGGTGATCCAGGTGGCCGCCGTTAAATGACTTCCTTCTGACCCGCCCTGCCTGCGCACATCCTCTCCCTGCTCTCTGTTATAAAGGAAATCCAGAACATCCTCCAGATCCATGCAGGAGATCCCGTTCTCTAAGGACGCTCCCGGCCCGAACTCCAGACGGTTCTGGGCATAGCCTCCCAGGATCAGACGCCATCTGTTCATTTGACTGGTATTTACCGCCATTTCCTTCTCATTCCTTTCCCCTGTATATAAGGCCTGGCACAGAATCAACTGTCCTCACCTACTCCGCGCCGTCCTATGGAATCCAAAAGCTCTCCATAGGCATACTCCTGCGGGGTTACCATCCTGCCCTTCAGGATCATGGAGGAAAGTCCTCCGCCTGAAGACTCTGCTCCGAAAGCTCCCGGACTTTTTGCCCCGCAAAGTGCCGCCGCCTTTCCCGCGATCCGGTCAATCTCTAAGGGGGTGAAATATCCAAAGGCCTGACGCAGCTCCGGCAGAAGCTCCATAAAGGCTTCCACAGATAACTCCAAAAGCAGCTCATGTATCATAGTAAGAAATTCTTCCCTGACAAACACCAGATCCCTTGCGGTAAAAAACAGTCCACGAAGGAAGGCTGCGCTTTTTAGCTGCTTCTTTTCAGTTCCCTTCAGATAGCCTGCGGCGGTTTCCTGGATTTTTTCTCCATAAGCGCTTTCATAGCCATACAGAATCCCCAGCACGGCCCCCTCCAACCCCGGCTGTATCTCCTTTTTTTGTAAAAGAAGCTCCATGGCCTCCAGAAGCACCGGCCTGAAATGGGTAAATCCCCTTTTGCCCGTCATCTGGTAAAGAGAAAGACAGCTTTCCATGCAGGCATTTTCCTGCTCCTCCTTCACCTGTGCCATAGAAGGCAGAAGCTGTACGATTTTTTGGAAGGAAATCCTGATCAGCTCACCAAGCTCTGCCGAATCCTCCACCTGATACAGATCCTGAAGCTCGTAGAGCATCCGAAGGTGGGAAAAGCCCTCTGTCAGAGAAAAGAAATCCCCATCCGAAAGCAATATTTCCTTTACATGGGCCCCCATGTTCGCCTGCTCCTCCAGAAAACCCATAAGGAACCCTTTCGTTAAAAGCGCTGCCGCCTCCCGGCTGCCTGTGCTTTTTGCAAACCTTCGGGTCAAAAGACTCCGTGAGGCCTCCGCCACCGTTCCTCCTGCCATGGAAACATCCACCAGGGCGGAAAGCACCTGTGCCGAAAACCGATACTCCCAAACCTCCCGTATCCTGCTTTTATCCCTGCGATTTACCAGATCCGAGCCCTTTTTACGTTTTGCAAAGCCGGTTTCCAGAAACTCCATCTGATAAAGGAAACGGCTCAGAGCCAAATGCTTTTTCTTTGCAAAAAGCTCCAGGGTTACCTCCTGCCTGGCAGAGGACTGGATCTTAAGACCGAATCTGCGGCACTGCTCCTCAAAATCCGACAAAAGAGGCGGCCTTGCCGCATCCTTGCAAAGGACTCCTGTGCTGCTTCCCGTGTTCAGCTCCTTCAAAATCCTTAAAGGCAGATCTGTGGATGGATTATTTTCTCCCTTCACAAAGGCAGACAAAGCGCCGTCCGAAAGCTCATAAAGCCCCGGCTGCCGTTTTCCCCGGAGGGCTGCTAATCCCTTCGCCATGGAAAGCGCACAGATCACATCGTAGGAAGAAATATTTTCCTTCTTTCTTCTGGCCCTGCGACCTGCCTGTACAAGCTGATGCAATACCGCTTCCTCATAAGCCCCCTTAAGGGCCTCCTTTTCCTGAAGCCTCTCCCACACCTGCTGATAAAACCCCGGAGACTGCATGCCGCTGGCGTAACCGTTCAGGGCATCTGTGGCCTCCATGGAATACGCCAGTGGATAAACGCCCTGCTCCCCCTCCCCAAAGGAATGGAGCTTTACAGCCTTTCCGGTATATACAAAATAATCCTCCTCCCGCCTGATCAGTTCCTTAAGACCGGCCGTGTGAAAACCGCCGGTTACTGCCAGAATCCGCCGGAAGGAACGGGATGCCTCGCAGATCCTGCCTGCCATATACCGCTCCCGCAGAAGACATCCGTCCTCCTCCAGCTCCTCCCGGGGCGTATGCTCTCTGGAAAGAGAGCAATATACCAGCATCCGCTCCACAAAAGCTTCTGTCTGCAAAAACAGGCCCTCGATCTCAAAATATTTTTCCCACAGCTCTTCAAAGCTGCGGAGCCCGGTTTTTTCACACAAAAGACGGATATAACGGCTGCGGGATAAGAGATAATCGTCATTATAGGTGTGCTTTTCTCCATTTCCGGAGGCATCCCCGGAGTTTCCCTGCCGTGCTCTGGTCCCTAACAGGATTTCCCCATAGGGAAGGTCAATAAATCTCGCCTCTATCCCCCGCGCCCTGGCCTCCCTGAGCGCTACCAGCTCCGGAGAACAGTCCAGGAATGGATAATAACACTTGTAATCTTCCTTTTCCCCGCTCAGCAATCCTTTTTTGTCCTTATAAAAATAGTACAGCGCAACAGGCGCCCTTGTATCCTCATGAGCAAGCACCGGGATCATCTCCCCGGCGTTTTCGGGACCCTCTATCAGAATACAGTCGGGCTGGTAAGCCTCTATGAGCTTCTGCAGATGAAAGGCGCAGACCGGGCTGTGATGACGAACCGGAAAGAACAAAAGCGGAGCGGATAAATCACAGGCGTTTTGGGACGCGGCTGACCCGGAAGCTAGCGAAGATAACTCGGAAGCTATCGAAGATAGCTTCTGGCTTCGTAGTACTTGTTCCATAAACCGCCCTCTTTTCCTCCCTTGTCGCGCACCACAGTCTGGAAATAGCTTCGCAGCTTTTCCATGTCCTCTCCATTTTCCTTCTGGACGGCTCCTACCAGATTCTGCACCAAATCTCCTAACTCCATGCGGGAATCTCCATAATAATAGGCACTCATCATGGTCTGATAATAAACCGACACTGCCTCCGCCGTACTCATCACCGCGAATGGCCGGTCAATGCGGTGCCCCATGGAAGAGACACCCTCCCGGAGCTCATGGTAGGTGGAGGCCAAAAGCTCTGCCACATCCTCATCCACCGGCATGGCGATCCGTGCTTCCTTCGCCAACGCCTCCACCTCGCTTATGATGATCTGCTTTTCGAGAGCCACATCCTTTACAGGCATCACAGTCTCAAAATTGAACCGCCGCTTTAAGGCGCTGCTCATCTCATTGACGCCCTTATCCCTTGTATTGGCCGTACCGATCACGTTAAAGCCTTCCTTTGCAAAAAGAAGCCCCTCCTCCCCAAGCTCCGGCACATTCAGCACCTTGTCGCTTAAGACGCTGATCAGACTGTCCTGGATCTCCGCCGGAGTACGTGTGATCTCCTCGAACCTCGTAATGATCCCCTTTTCCATGCCAGTATAAAGGGGAGAAGGCACTAACGCCTCACGCACCGGCCCCTTTGCCAGAAGAAGGGCATAATTCCAGCTGTATTTGATCATATCCTCCGTAGTCCCGGCCGTTCCCTGAATGGTATTGGTGCTAACGCCGCTGATCGCCGCTGACAACAGCTCTGAGAGCATGGTTTTGGCTGTCCCCGGCTCTCCCACAAGCATCAGCCCCCGGTTGCCTGCCAGAGTGATGATGCAGCGTTCCACCAATGCGTCATTGCCCAGATATTTCTTGCGGATGGGTATTTCCTCCCCTTCCAAGAATAAAGGCTCTCTGCTGCCTAAGATAAATGTCCGTACTGCCTTAGGGGAAAGCTGCCAGTTTAAAGGCTTTCTCTCCTTGTCTAAAGCCTTCAGCGCCGCGAGCTCTCTGCGATAACGCACTTCTACCGGCGGCCTGATATCTGTTTTTTGTTCCATATCCTGTCTCCTCCTGTACTGGAATTTATGTACGGCAAAAAGGTCATATTCCGATAATGCACTCTGCTTCTATTTTATACTATTTTTCACAATATGGCTATCAAAAAAGAACTGCCGCGGCGGGCAGTCCTCTCTTACATGGCTCTTATAGGATTCTTATTCTATTCCATGGTATCCAGGGTCTCTCTGATAGCCTTAATAAAATCCAGGCTGTTTAAGATCACAGGATTTTCACAGGTAGAGATCAGAGACAGGCTCTTTGTCATCTTTCCATCCTCCACGGTCTTGATACAGGCTCTCTCAAGTCTGTCCGCGAAGGCCATAAGCTCCGGAATGTTGTCCAGCTCTCCACGCTTGCGCAGCGCGCCTGTCCATGCAAAAATGGTTGCAATGGAGTTGGTTGAGGTCTCCTCCCCCTTCAGATGCTTATAATAGTGACGCTGTACCGTTCCATGGGCCGCCTCATACTCATACACGCCTTCCGGTGACACCAGCACGGAGGTCATCATGGAAAGATCGCCGTAGGCTGTAGCTACCATATCGGACATCACATCGCCATCATAATTCTTGCAGGCCCAGATAAAGCCTCCCTCGGAACGGATCACACGGGCAACGGCATCATCGATCAGGGTATAAAAATATTCAATCCCCAGCTCCTCAAACTTCTCTTTATACTCCGCATCGTAAATTTCCTGGAAAATATCCTTAAAGGTATGATCGTACTTTTTGGAAATCGTATCCTTTGTGGCAAACCATAAATCCTGTTTGGTGTCAATGGCATAACCAAAGCAGGCTCTTGCAAAGCTTGCAATGGATTTCTCCGTATTATGGATCCCCTGCAGGATTCCCGGCCCGTCAAAGGTATGGATGGTCTCCCGCACCTCTGTTCCGTCCTCCGCTGTAAACACCAGCTCCGCCTTTCCCTTACCGGGAACCTTGATCTCCACATTTTTATAAACATCCCCATAAGCATGACGGGCAATGGTAATAGGCTTGGTCCAGTTCTTTACATAGGGAACGATCCCTTTGATCAGAATAGGGGCACGGAACACGGTCCCGTCCAAAATGGCACGGATGGTCCCATTGGGGCTTTTCCACATTTCCTTCAGATCGTATTCCGTCATTCTGGCTGCATTGGGGGTTATGGTGGCACACTTTACCGCCACGCCATATTTCTTTGTTGCATTGGCACTGTCCACTGTTACCTGGTCGCCTGTCTCATTCCTGTAAGAGAGCCCCAGATCATAATACTCTGTCTTCAGATCGATATAAGGAAGCAAGAGCTCCTCCTTGATCATCTGCCAGAGAATTCTGGTCATCTCATCCCCGTCCATCTCCACTAAGGGTGTGGTCATCTTAATTTTTTCCATTGTTTCCCTCCATTCTTATTTCTCGGTTTATTTCTCGCTTAATTTATCCTCTGCTTCAAATATATCATATAATCCGCTCTTTACAATATTATCATAGGCATTTTCCATGTGAAGCGTAGCTGCCTTCTCCGCCTCCTTTGCCTTTCCTGCCTTGATGGCCTCCATGATCGCCTTATGCTCCTCATTGGAGGCAATCCCTCTTTCCTTTGTGGAAAGGGTTTTTTTGCGGATCCGAATCACATACTGATGAAAATCCTGCAAAAGATTTTCCAGCATTTTGGAATTACAGGCTTCGTAAAGAATGTTGTGAAACCGGTTGTCCAGCTCCGCCATCTGCTCCATATGCCCCTTGGAGGCGTGAAAGCTGGCAAGATACACATTCTCCTCCAGCTCCTCGAGCTGCTCCGGCGTGATCTGCTCAGTGGCAAGCCGGGCACACATTCCCTCCAGGGAAGAACGGATCATATAAATATCCTTTACATCCTTGGCGGTGATGCCTGTGACATAG
Source organism: uncultured Lachnospiraceae bacterium (assembly GCA_947382625.1). Lineage (GTDB taxonomy): Bacteria > Bacillota > Clostridia > Lachnospirales > Lachnospiraceae > Suilimivivens. The sequence continues at coordinate 33,847 of CANDAG010000019.1, read as the reverse complement.
GCTCCCTTATTGGGAATGATCTGGATCAGCCCCTCAAGCTCCAGCTGGCGGAAAGCCTCCCGCACCGGCGTACGGCTCACTCCCAGCTCTTCACCGATGGCTACCTCCTTTAATTCTTCATGCTCCTTATACTTTCCGTTCAGGATGTCCTCTCGTAACCTGTGAAACACCCTGCCACGCAGGGAATACTGATCTGATACTTCCCGCTTTACATCATAACTGCTCATGACTGACTGCTTCCTTTTCTACATATTGTTATTTTTTCCTGTTTCATTACTTAATCCCGCCGAGCTCTGCAATCTTCTGCACAAGCTCCTGATCGGTAAGGACTGTCACACGGCCGTCCTCATACTGCTCGTCCACCCATTTTTTCAGCTCTGTCACCAGAGCACTATTCTTATCTAACTGCTTATCCTCAGGCAGCTTATAATAAGTATTGATCCAGTGGGCGATCCCTGCCAGCCCGGAGGTGTTGGAAACGGCACAGAGTACCGGCCGGTTTAAGAATTTCTCCGTATCGAAGATATTGTAGATCTCCTCGTTTTTCAACAATCCGTCTGCATGGATCCCCGCCCTTGTGACGTTGAAATTCTTCCCCACAAAAGGCGTCCTTTCCGGAATGTGATAGCCGATCTCCTTCTCATAATACTCCGCAAGCTCCGTGATCACCCCGGTATCCATACCATTTAATCCACCCTTTAACTGAGCGTACTCAAAAACCATGGCCTCCAAAGGTGTATTACCGGTCCGCTCACCAATACCAAAAAGAGAGGTATTAACCCCTGAGCATCCATAAAGCCATGCCGTGGTAGAGTTGACCACTGCCTTATAGAAATCATTGTGGCCATGCCATTCCAGTAATTCATGAGGAACCCCCGCATGGGTATGCAGCGCATAAATGATCCCCTGCACGCTTCTGGGAATTACCGCACCGGGATAATTTACGCCATATCCCATGGTATCACAGGCCCGTACCTTAATGGGGATCTTGTATTCCTCCATCAGCTTCATCAGCTCTAAGCAAAAGGGCACCACATAACCATAAATATCCGCCCTGGTAATATCCTCCAGATGACATCTGACACTGATCCCTTCCTCCAGGCAATCCCTGACCACACTCAAATAGTGCTCCATAGCCTGCCGTCTGGTCATTTTCAGCTTCAGAAAAATATGATAGTCGGAACAGCTCACCAAAATACCGGTTTCCTTCATCCCAAGCGCCTTCACCAGCTTAAAGTCCTCCTTACTGGCACGGATCCAGCTTGTTACCTCCGGAAACTGATACCCCTTTTCCATACATTTACAGACAGCATCTCTGTCCTTCTTACTGTACAGAAAAAATTCACTGGCACGGATCATCCCGTTAGGGCCGCCTAATTGATGAAGATAATCATAAATCCTAACGATCTGCTCGGTAGTGTAAGGCGCCCTGGACTGCTGTCCATCCCGGAAGGTAGTATCCGTGATCCAGATCTGCCTGGGCATATTGTTGGGCACGATCCTGTCATTAAAGGGAATCTTGGGAACCTCCGAATAAGGGAACATATTTCTAAACACATTGGGCTTTTCCACATCATCCAATATGTACATATGCTCCTCGATCTCTAACAGATTATTTTTTTCATTCAGTGATACCGGTCTGTTGGTAAAATATCTGTTTCCTTCCTCCACTGTAATCTCCTCCTCCATGGCCTCTAAAGTCCTGAAAAGCTATCTGCTCAAAGCCATGTATAATTGTATACAATAAAACTTTTTCTGTCAATCCCTTCTTTCATAAGTTTTCGTCCGTCAGCAGATAGCGGTTACGCTCATCTCAAAAGCCGGTCAATCTGGATCATCCCCCATCCCTGCTTATTCCATGGCTCATTCAGATCTCTGGAGGTATACATCAGCTTCTGCTTTGCCTGCCCATTGGTGTAAAAGGGGTATTTCTGAAGCAGCAACGCCAACCCTCCTGATACAATAGGAGTTGCCATAGAAGTACCGCTTTTGCTGATATAAGCGTTCTTATAATAACGCCCCCTTTTGGAAAACCGGGCATTGCAGGAGACAATATCCGTCCCCGGCGCCACCACATCCGGCTTCTTCATAGCATAGGGGCTGGGTCCCCGGCTGGAATAATCCTCGCATAAATGAGGATGGTTCCTGAAATATCCGTCCTCGTGGCATCCTACCGTGATCACCTCTTTCCTGGCTCCTAAGGGTGAAATGGTCATGGGATCCGGCCCCATATTCCCGGCGGCACACACCACAATCAGCCCTTCCTCCCATGCCTTCCCGATCAGCTCTGCCACCTGCTCCATCCGTTCTCTGTCGATGCTCTCGTCCATCCCGATGGAAATATTCAGGATACGGATATCATATTCCCGGATATGATCAAGGATCCACTCCATTCCTGCCGCCATATTTTCCACATTGCCATCGCCCTTATAATCCAGCACCTTTCCTGCCACCAGCCTGCTTGCAGGAGCGATCCCCTTATATTTTCCCTCCGACAGCCGTCCGCTGCCGCACAGACAGCCTGCCACATGAGTCCCATGTCCGCTGTCATCATAAGGCTCTCTCTTTCCATTCACAAAATCCCGAAAGGCAATGATCCTGTTATCAAAATCAGGGTGGATGGCCACCCCTGTATCCAACATTGCAATAGTTATTCCGTTTTTTCCGCAGGAGGCCACAAGCTCATCACTGCAGCCGACCTGATGTCTGACCCGAAGCATAAAAAACTCCCGGCTTTTTAATTATCATATGCCGGGAGCTTCAAACAGTTCTATTTTGTCATGGATTTTCTGGGTTTTCCTTTGTAAAAAAACAAGGCTACGGCTCCTGCCATGAGTCCTAATGCAAGAAACCATTTAGGATGGAGGAGATCACCGGTATCCGGCGTATCATCCTTATTTCCGGAAGGATCGGTTATCACTGCCTTTCCGTCCCTTACCACCGCCTGGGCATTCATACTGGTATACTGATAAATCCCGAAGGGTGAAAAATGACTGGTATTAAACTGGATATAATTTCCATCCTCAAGCTCTTCGATCCGATGCTCCACAGCCTCAAGCTGGCCATCCTGATCTAACGTCACTACATGGAGGTTATCTCCCAAGACGCCCTCAGGCATTTTTACCTGCACGGACAGATACTGCTTTCCAAGTCTCGTGATCGGTATATTTCCGGATGCGTCATACAATGTCATGTCAAAGACCTGCAGACCGGAAGGCTCTCTTCCGCCATAAAGCTCTCCATAGGCAGCCGATATCCTCTCTGCTCCATCCTCGGAGTCCCTGATCTCAAGGATAAATGCGTCCTCATTCCCCGGGATCTTTGCTGATGCGTTCTCACTTTCTGCGATCACCGAGCTGTTAAACCGCATTGACACACCCCCATTATCCGTAAGGGCTACGCCTGCCTGATTATCCACCGACCGGCTTCCCGTCTCCGTGGAAATGATGCCCTTAAATCCATAGGTTCCTGTCTCAAGCACCGTCCCTTCCAGATCCGCTCCCTCGAGGATGATTGCATTTTTGATATTGTCAAAGGCATAGGTTCTGTATTCTTTATTGGCAAGCCGCCCTGTGGTTCCGGTCTCCATGGAAAGCACCGGCAGATCCGTTCCCATAAACACCACAGTATCCGTGCCACCCGAAAGAGCATAGGCACCCAGTCCGATCTCCTCCATGCCGGCCGGGATCGTTACCTTAGATAAAGGACAATTCATAAAGGCACGATCCTTCACCCTAACCAGATTATCACCGCCGTTCACCGTCTTTAAGTTCCGGCAGTTCATAAAGGCTTCCTCCCCGATCACCGTAACACTGTCCGGGAGATTTACCGCAGTAATGCCCATATGCTCCTTAAAGGCTCCCGGTGCGATCTGCTTCACGCCGGCCGGAATGTTCACCACACTATCTGCTCCGGAATAGGAAAGCAGGATACCGTCTCCTACAATCCCGAAGGCATCTGCCTGCAGCTTCGTCATCCAAGGGGTCTTATCAAAAGCATAGGGTGCTATCTCCGTCACAGAATCCGGGATTTCCACCTCACTTAAATCATCACAATGATAAAAAGCTCCATAACCAATACTGGTCACGCCTTCCGGAATCACCACTGAGGTGAGACCGGATCTGGCAAAGGAAAATTCTCCGATTTCCGTGATTCCGTCTTCAATCTCATAGGACGTAAGAGAGCTGTCCTGATAAAAGGCCTGAGAAGCAATCCTGCTTCCCCCTACTACGGTATATTTAGGGAAATCCTTTCCCTTCTGGGCATTATCCGCCATCAGATTTCCTATGGAATTTGCCTCCTGGACCGCAGCATTTCCCAGTGCGTTCCCGACCTGGCTGATCGCGTTTTCCATCACGGACAGATCCACCTTCCCGACGGTTCCTGTCCCGCTCTGATCGTCATTATTGCTTCCACCTTCGCCACTGCTTTTGCTTTCGCTATTACTTCTGCTTTCGCCGCCGCTCTCACTGCTGCTTCCACTGATCACAGACTGCCTTCTGTTATCAATAAAGATCAACGCTCTGCCGGAAACGATACTGGATTCCCCAAGCAAGGTTCTGTTGCTCACATTCCCTGTGATCGTTTGGATCTCCGGCAACGGAGTGGGCGCTTCCCTGTTTTCTTCCTCACTGTTTTCTATTGATTCCTTATCTTCATCATCGGAAGCAGGTTCCTGCACCTCCGGCGAAGGCGCTTCCTGTGAAGACTTATCCTCTGAGGATTCTCTCCCTGAGGGCTCCTCCTCCGAAGCTTCCCCCTCACTTTTTCCTTCGGAAATTGCATCCGCGTCAATCACCTGAGCATCCTGCACATCCTCATATTCCACCTCTTCTACCTCGGAGGTCTTGCGGGCGGCAGCATACTCCGCTCCATAGCTCCCCGGCGCAGCGTTAAACTCCACATTGGGGCATCCGTCAAAGGCAGAATCACTGATCTGAGTCACTGTCTCCGGAAGAGATACCGAAGAAAGATTCACGCAATCCTCAAAGGCTTTTGCTCCAATCCCTCTGACTGCCATGGGAATCTCCACTTCCTTCAGATTCAGACAATTTGAGAAGGCATAGGCAGGCACCTCCAGAAGACCGCTTCCTAAGGTCACCTTTTCCAGATAAGGATTTCCCCAAAAGGCATACCCCTTAATCTCCTGCACGGTACTCGGAAGCGTATAGGCTCCCTTTTCATAGGCAGGCATCAGGGCATACACCTTCGTCTCATCCGCATCATACAAAATACCATTGGAATAATGCAGATGGGTATTATCCTCCGAAAGGGTTAGATTCTCTAAATGATCATCTCCTGCAAAAATACCGCTTCCCAGATTTTTCACATCTGCACCGAAGCTTACATTCACAAGCTCCTTGTTATTGCTGAAGGCCGCAGTATCAATCTCTTCTACCCCATCCCCTACGGTGATGGTACGCAGATTATCGCACTCCGCAAAGGCACGGTATCCTACAGACTTCACCTGGTTACCGATCTCCACCTTCACCAGATTGTCATTCCCGGCAAAGGCCTCCTCCCCGATGGCTTTCACTCCATCAGGAATAGACACCACTTCTTCTGTGCCGGAATACCGCAATAATTTATTTCCATCCATTTCAAAATCAGATGCAGTCGCTACTGCTTCCACATCTGATACTGGTACCTGAGTAACCGCTACTGCTGTTACCAGCAGCAGCGCACTCAGAGATTTTGCAATTTTTCTGTTCATAGGGAACTCCTATGCTATTTTTGTTTTTATAACTGCCTTATCACGTTTAAAGAACAGTATTAACGACATGCACGCCATACCCAGGGCAAGGAACCACTTCGGATGGATCGGATCGCCGGTCTTGGGCGTTGCATCAATGGTGGCCTCTGTCAGGTTTGCCGTATCCACATAGATCACATAAGGTGAGAAATGTGTTGCCGTAAAGTTGATGCACGGCACACCGTCCACTGTGGTAAATCTGGCATTCAGATCCTCCAGAGCTCCTCCTGCGATTGCAGCGATCTTGTTATTTCCTGCATACTGTACCAGCTCATCCGGCAAAGGAAGAGTCAGGTTTACAGAAATTCCCGATGTATCTGCAATCTTGGTACGTCCCGTGGAATCATAAAGACTGATATCCATAGGGAAATACTTGATCCTGCTAAGGTCGCCAAATCTTGCCTGTAACGCTGTGGTTGCCGCATCTGTGGCCGCCTGGTCTTCTGTCACCTTGACCACAAAGTTATCGGTGGCCCCGCTTACTGTGGCACCGGCCAGGTTCGTGTTGGAAATCCCGGGTCTGGTAACGTCTACCCTGGTGCCATTATTGGTGGCTGTTCCTGTGACAGTATTTCCGCCGCCTCCACCGCTTGTATTGGTTGCCGCTGTAGTTGCTCCGCCTGTCTTGTAGGTGGCTGTGATCGCCACATTAGCAGCCGGCATGGTAAAGGTCGTTGAGGAGGCTTCAGGATTTGCAAATCCTACGCCTGCAGTGGATGTGGTCCACCTGTCAAACTCCTGTCCCTCGCCTCTGTAATAAGCGTTGATCGCCACGACAGTTCCTGCGGGATAACTTCCGCTTCCGCTTCCGCCTGATACAGTTACCGTATATTTCACTACGTCATCGCCGTTATTTGGCGTTGCTGTAGGGGTAGCAGTAGCTTCAGGTGATCTGGATGGCTTTGCAGATGGTGATACATTTGCTCCGCCATTGCCGCCCGGTGTTATACTGGGACTGGCATCGGGTCCCGGTGAAGTACTTGGACTTCCGTCAGGCGTTGGGCTCACCCCTGAATTTCTGTATCTCGCATAAAATGTTACATTTGAATTGATCGGATCCGAAAAAGCCGTTCCGTTATCAGATTCCCATCTCTCAAAATTCTCCGTATCATATGGATCTCTGATATCGCTAAAGGTCAGAGACTCACCCGGATTTTTATCCACGTACCACATTCTCTTGGTTACATCCGGCTGTCTTTCATCCACAAACGTTACTCTGAATTTCTCTCCTGCAAGCTGGGTATATTCTGCGTATGTCTGCAGTGTCTTGATACCGGATCCACTGCTTTCCGTATATTCGCCCCACTTTTCAAACTGCCATCCCGGGTACGGATGATCCCGGTCCACCTTATCGGGCTCTATGTTATCCTTCTCTTCCTCCCATGCCTCGGGATCCTGGAACTTACTCCTTGTAGTAACCCTGTCATAGGCTTTGAAAGGTCTGCCGCTTCCGTCAGGAGGCGTGATCCAATATTCGATAGGAATGCTTACTTCCAGACCAATATAAGGTTTGCCATTCGCATAATTTTCCGCTACGGAGCCTTCCGGAACCACTAAAGTAACCTTCTTATCCCTCACACTCAGTATAGGTTTCCCATCAGCATCCCATTTGATATCTGTACCATCCAGCACTGCCGTATCAAAAATATTATTATCAAGGATCGTGATCGGGTTGTTGACTGTTAAATATCTCAGATCATTGCAGTTCCAGAATGCGCCCTCCAGCACATTGGTAGTCGCGCTTGAAAGCGTGACATCATGCACTTTACTGTTTGCAAAAGCCCGTTCCGGTATAATAGCTATACTGCTCTCAGAAAAATCTACACTGTCCACGTCCTTACAGTTCATGAACGCTTCAGGATACATACTCTCCAGACCGGCCAGTTCATCTGCCTTTACCCTTTCATCTCTGGATTCCAGACATTCAACCAGCGTCTTCTTCACTCCGTCCTTTGTTCCATATATGATCCTGTTATCGCAGGTAAAATTCGGGTTATCCCTGAAAGCCACATTGGTCAAAGCTACACATCCGGCAAAGGGTCTTATTCCCAGCTCGGTTATACTTGCCCCAATTTCCGCCACTGCAAGCTTCTCACAGTTCTTGAGAGCATAATCTCCTATCTTATTACCTCCGGCCATATAGAAACCTGTCAGATTTTTACATCCAGAAAATGTATAGGGCTCTACTTCTTCCACCGTATTCATGGTAACTGACTCAATATATATATTCGGCTCCGGATCTTCTCCTGCTACCACCGATTTGTTCTCACTATCTACCCCGGAGAATAATCCCGGCTTAATAGACTCGATTCCTGCCGGAAGGTTTACATTCAGTGCTCCGTTTACTGCAACGGTTTCCTCTCCTGTCATTGCAGCATCTGTAAGGAATTTATGCGCCCCCGCCTTAGCCGCTTCGACATTATCCGCCGTCAGATAAGGATAGTATATCTTACTGCCTCCAGGCGTCACACTTGGTGCTGTAGTGGCATTCGGATCCGCTGTTGCTGCCGGATCCGTTGTAGGCGCCGGAGTCGGTGCTGGCGGTGTACTACCGTCATAGCTCTTCACTTCATAATTTAACAGATCTTCAATCTTCGGATAATTGATTAGCTCATTCTTATCCGTCTTCTTATTGTATTGCACCGTCAGGTTGGTAGGCCATCCACTGTAAAATGTGATAAAGCTTTCCACCTGAGATCCATTGTTATAATTGTTGCCCGCATCCATGGCATACAAAAACGGTGTAGAGGACGGAGAAATATCTCCTGTAAAGGTCAGCGCATGGAAGGTGCTTCCTTTATCCGCACAATCCGTACTATGGAGCTGAGCATCCTGGGTATCGAAAGCATCTGTCCCGATCTGCGGTCCGTTACTCCCTCTCTGGTCAAAAATCACATCCTCCAGATTATGACAGCCCTTAAACGCATTCTTCTCAATTACCTGAACCGTGGAAGGTATCGTAATCCTCTTTAAGAAGCATCTGCTTTTATCAAAACTATACTCTCCAATGGTATCGATATGTCTGGCTCCGATCTGCGCCGGGATATCCACAATACCGCATTCCTTTTCAAGGGTCATCTCCACCAGCTGGTTTTTGGAATTCACCGCAAAAATTGCTTTATGATCACCGTCATGAGCCTCGCACCACATTACCTTTTCGTATTTGTCCTGGCTCATATACTTGAAGGCCGCCGAGTGTACCCTGGCAGTATTACAGATCCTGGCATCCGCTCCCGGTCCCTCAAAATAGAACAGTTCAGGTACCTTGTCAAGGAAACTAAGAATATCATCTTTTGCATTCGGGTTATTCAAAAGCTTCTTCACGTGGCTCTCTTCTGAGTCATCAGAACCAACCTTTGTCATCTCATCATCGTCAACGATATCTAACGTGGTATTCTGTACCTTGATATACTGCAGGCTGTTGCATCCGTCAAACCAGGTGATGGGAATTTTATTATTTTCCTTCTCCCGTATATCCTTCCATTTATCCCCAGAAGGATAAGTCTGGGTAAATGTACCCGGGAAGGTAATAGAGGATAAACTGCTGCAGTTTTCAAATGCCCTCCATCCGATCACATTCAGGGCAACCTCCGTGCCGTCTCCTCCCATTTCTATGGTTTCAAGGGCCACACAATCCTGGAAGCAATAATCACCGATAGCGCGTACATTGGTAGGAATCACTATACTCTTTAATTTCCGGCAGCCGCTGAACGCATCCTTACCAAAGGCCATCAGATTGGATGCTCTGGGAATCGTAAAGCTGGTCATATTCAGACACTGTTCAAAGGCACCGTTTCCAATAGTATTAATACCATTGGCCAAATCCACACTCTGCAGGGAAGTACAACCGTAGAAGGCATAATCACCAATTCCCACAAGTGCGCTCAGTCCTGTCGATGCCTCTGCCTCTGTAACCAGATGTACCAACTGTCCTAATCCGGCAAATACTCCCCGTTCAGGATTTTTGCTGGTCACCTCCCCGTTAGGATTAGTCGAATCGCCGATTGTCCAGGTTCCCGCATCCGAATGTTCTGTCAGATACTGCCTTCCGATATATCTCACGGCGGCATTATGGATTCTCATATGCTCAGCTTTTTGATCTCCTGCTTCTTTTACCTTGGTATAAACAGGAACCGGCGCACGACCTGTTTTTTGTATGATCCCGCCTGTCAAAGTCTGCGCTTTGTTGTTGGCAGCCATAACCAAATTATCATTGGTAACTACAATTCTTTCTACATTATAACTAGCAGCTTCCCCACTTTTACTGGTGGTAACCTCGGGATCCTCCGTCTCCGGCGATGCTGTTGGAGTCGGCGTTTCTGCAGGTACCGCTGTCGATGACGGTATCAGAGACTCAAATCCTTTTTCATTTAAATCGTCTGCCGGATCCTGTGTATCTTCTTCGCTCGGTGTAACATCCGTTCCCGGCATTCCCTCCGGAGCAGCTGTGGGCGCATCTGAAGGTACTGCTTCCGAAGGCTCTGTGGGCATCGGCGACACTGTGGGCATCTCTGACGGCTCTGCCACAGGGGTCGCTGCGGGCACTTCCTCACCTCCCGGGGTTGCTTCCGGCGTTTCTGTAGGCGTTGCCGAAGCCTCAGGAGTCGGCGTTTCCGTAGGAGATGGGGACGGCGACTCCGTTGCAGATGGCATTGCCTGCTGATTCATATCCCGCAAAGAGAACGTTGATGCAGTGGTTGTGCCGCTCTGAAAATACAAATCTTCATCTGCTATATTTTCCCATTTCGCCAGATCTCTCTGATAACAAGGAGAAAAACTCTCTTCTGTAATCATACGGGCAGGATACCATACGTCTTTTTGCTCTTCTGTATCAAAGACCCGATACCTTGGCCCTGTTGCGCTCAAATCCAGACTCTTATCTGTATCAGGGACGGTATAAGTAATCCCCTGCTTTGTATTCGTATACTGGTACTGCGCCGGTATCCTGTAGTACAGGAAATTACCGTCCTGTCCCACGGCGCACAGACCGCCGTTCGTCATATTCACATCATAGGTCCTGTACCCGTCCACCTGCGCAGGGATTGTAAAGCTTCCGTTCGGCAGGCTGTTGATCTTACGCCCTAGGATGACTGCTATCCATTCCCCGCGATAATTGATATAGGCAAACTGCAGGGAGCTGTCTGCCGTTGTATAGATATACTCATCCTTTCCCACAAGTGGCACATTGCTCTGCCACTCAAGGGGGGCTTCTCTGCCGTCAGTACCGATCGTTTCAAACTGCGCGAGATCCGTACTGCTGGTATGATTCACCACCGCTACTCTCTCTACCTTCTGATCACTTCTGGCGCTGATCTCAGGCACAGGCAAGGCGGCAACTATAATTGATGAAGCCAGCAAAAGACAGCCCATTGTTTTACGGATCTGTCTTCTCAATCTTCTGTTTTTCTTTTTAGTTACTTTTTTGACCATCGTAACACTCCTCCTGAGTTACCCTATTTTTTTTGCCACTACCACAAACCTTCCGTCTTCCTGTGAATGGTCGCAGGTTGATAAGGTAAGCAGACTGTCACCATAATTTGCTGTAACCTCAGTATCATACAGACTGATGGCAGCCATCTCTTTCATATAAGAATTAAATTCTTCTTCTGAGTTTGCATCTATGAACTGGTAATACTTGAAAACAAAGTCATCCTCATTATAGACCTGTGAGCGGAACACGTACATTACCTGATAAGTTCCCTTTTCATAGATCGTATCAAACTGGATCAGATCATGCTTCTTTCCATAGGATTCCTTTGCGTATTTCTGAAGCTGGCCAAACATTTTGCCCGACTTCATATGATGCCCGTAAACGATCAAATTCGTGGAGCGCGGATAGATTCCGCATTCTGCATCCAAAAAAATACTACCGTTTTTATCATATTCCTGATTAAAATTATGGTCAAGATAGTATTCATTATTTGAAGTCTGCATTACGGGATAATCTATTATTGTATCGTCAATTTTCAGCCATCCGATTAGCTTTTTATTTTTTTGGTATAAAGTCTGATATTCCTCTAAGATATCCGGAAGCCGGAGTTCTCCTGTTTTATGTAAGGAAAGCTCATTTCTTGTCTGATTTTCGGCAAGTACGGTACTGTTCTTTAGTGATGCAAGACTTTCATAATCCGCGCTGGTTCTTGCGCTGAAATAATAATAGACACCAAAATAAGCAAAGCTCCCCATTGCTACTATAGAAGCAAGCCCTACCACCAGTTTCCTGCGCCGTTCTCTCCTTTTGATCTCGGCAAGGATCTGCTGCTGCATTTCCTTATCATAATCCTCCAGCCGCGCAGGCTCTGACCGCTTCCTGCTTTCACTGCCTCGTTTTGGTTCTTTGCTTTTCTTTCTTTCGGGATTATTGCCGACATCTTTATCGACAAATACCGCCTTTTGCCTCTTTACAGACAGATGAGCCTTCTGCCCCTGCTCCTTCTGGCTAAGGCTCATATTGGCGGGAGTAATCCCCTGTTTCTTTAAATTCTCTATTTTTTCATATATCTCATCGTCAAAGTTGTTCCCCAACTGCGTCTCAAAGCGGTAGCTGCCGCTCTGCAGCACGCTGAATAATTTGTACAATTCCTTCGGATCGTCCAAATTGATCCGCGCCCTGATCGCATTGATCTTCTTCTGATCACGTAACGCAGCCTCATAATCCGCACGGGTGTGGAAGCGTATTCCTGCAACCGTAAGGTCATCTGCTGTCATGGATCCCTTCTCCTTTTATGCATATATGATTTATTTTACTATATCTTGAAATAAATTCAAGTCTTTTATCCATATGTGGAACAAATTTTGTAACTGCTCAGCAAGGACTTTGCACTTACTGCAAAGCCGAACTGTTTCCAGATTTTGAGAGGATCAATTTTGAATCAAGATCAAATCCTTCCGCCGACTATATTATTTTAACATATACAATTCCGATAATCTATCTTTTTCAATGCTCCGGTAAGAAAAGGAAACTACCTGCATTTTGAAGAAATTCTGAAATGTCTCTTCAAAATCCTTTAAAAATTCCCAAAAGGTCTGGATTTTTTGCGGAAGATATGCGACAATAGGAACTGTGATTATGACAAAATATTCACAAATTATGAGAATGTTTTGCCAGCAAGTATTATCTACATAATTGAAAGGAGTTTTCACATGATTTATTCAAAGGAAGTTGAAGAAATGTGTACTGTTGCACAGGGTGTTCATCATGGCTGTGCTCCTATCCCTGAAGAAGCAAAGTGGGTTCAGGCCAAAAAAGTAGAAGACATTTCAGGATTAACCCATGGTGTTGGCTGGTGTGCTCCCCAGCAGGGCGCCTGCAAGCTGACCCTGAATGTAAAGGAAGGCATCATTCAGGAAGCATTGGTTGAGACCATCGGATGTTCCGGAATGACACACTCTGCTGCTATGGCATCGGAAATCCTTCCCGGATTAACCGTAATGGAAGCATTGAATACTGACCTTGTATGTGACGCGATCAACACCGCCATGAGAGAATTATTCCTCCAGATCGTTTATGGACGTACCCAGAGCGCTTTCTCCGAAGACGGACTTCCTATCGGCGCAGGTCTTGAAGACTTAGGCAAGGGACTCAGAAGCCAGGTTGGTACTATGTACGGAACCCTGAAGAAAGGCCCCCGTTATCTGGAAATGGCCGAAGGTTATGTAACCGGCATTGCTCTTGACGCTGACAATGAGATCATCGGTTACAAATTTGTCAACCTTGGAAAAATGACAGACTTCATCAAAAAAGGCGACGATCCTAATACCGCATACGAAAAAGCCTGCGGACAGTACGGCCGCGTAGATGATGCTGTTAAGGTCATTGATCCCAGAAAAGAATAATTAAATAGGAGGAATGTAAAAATGGCATTATTTGAATCATATGAAAGAAGAATTGATACAATCAATTCCGTTTTAAACTCTTATGGCATTTCTTCTATTGAAGAAGCCGAAAAGATCACCAAGGACGCTGGACTCGATGTTTATGAGCAGGTTAAGAAGATCCAGCCTATCTGTTTTGAAAATGCTTGCTGGGCTTACACAGTCGGCGCTGCGATCGCTATCAAGAAAGACTGCCGCAAGGCTGCTGACGCTGCCGCTGCAATCGGCGAAGGCCTTCAGGCTTTCTGTATCCCCGGTTCTGTAGCCGATACCCGTAAGGTTGGTCTTGGCCACGGCAATCTCGGCAAAATGCTCCTGGAAGAGGAAACTGAGTGCTTCGCTTTCCTTGCCGGACATGAGTCCTTTGCTGCTGCCGAAGGCGCTATCGGTATCGCTGAAAAGGCAAACAAGGTTCGTCAGAAACCTCTTCGCGTTATCTTAAACGGACTTGGCAAAGACGCTGCCAAGATCATTTCCAGGATCAACGGCTTCACCTTTGTTGAAACCGAATATGATCCTTACACCAACACTGTTAAGGAGATCGAGCGCAAGTCCTATTCCGAGGGACTTCGTGCAAAGGTTAACTGCTATGGTGCGAACTCCGTTCCCGAGGGCGTTGCTATCATGTGGAAAGAAAACGTAGATGTTTCCATTACCGGTAACTCTACCAATCCTACCAGATTCCAGCATCCTGTAGCAGGTACATACAAGAAAGAAAGAACCGAAGCAGGCAAGAAGTATTTCTCAGTTGCTTCCGGCGGCGGTACAGGACGTACCCTTCATCCGGACAACATGGCTGCAGGCCCTGCTTCCTACGGTTTCACCGATACTTTAGGACGTATGCATTCTGACGCACAGTTCGCAGGCTCCTCCTCCGTACCGGCTCACGTTGAAATGATGGGTCTGATCGGAATGGGTAACAACCCGATGGTTGGCGCTACCGTTGCCGTTGCTGTTTCCGTAGAGGAAGCTGCCAAGGCTGGCAAATTCTAAAACAGGCTTGATCAAGATCGTAAAGTAAACTTTAAAAGTACCGTAATCCCTGGGGTTGCGGTACTTTTTTATTCCTTGATAGCTCAACAGGCTTTATACTTTGGCCAAGTAAATATTTCAGCTGAATATTTCAGCTGTTCATTACTGCCTTTTTATCGTGCAATAATGCGTTTACTTCTAATATTTCTATCTTTGCTGCATCCATTGAATCTTGAAGCTTAAATATTTCCCACCGCATATTTCTTTGTCCTGCCGCCACATCATGTCGCAAACCATCCATCTTTTTCTCTATACATTCCACCTTATGTTCTATCACATCCAAACGATTATCCAGTTTTTCGAAGCGTTCATCCATCTTATCCAGGCGCTCGTCCACTCTGTCAAAACGCTTTAGGATCACCTGAAGCATTTCTTTCCCTTCCATGTCCATAGTCTTATACCTCCCCATGCAATAACCGTATCATAACCAAAGTATAAAGTCTATTCAATTATCAAAGTACTTTGTGTGGATAAATAAAAGAAAATACGATTCTTTAAGATACTATCAGTCTGTTGAATATCACTGATAATAAGAAGCAATACACTCATATATGAAAATATGAGGAAATGGAGATAGCGAGACTCGAACTCGTGACCTATACGTTGCGAACGTATCGCTCTCCCAACTGAGCTATATCCCCATGCCTCACATTATAGCATGACAGGCATGGGGATTCAAGCAAAATCTGACAATTCTCTTCTCTCTTCTGATATCCGGTCGGGTCAAATAATACTATCTCTTCCCGGCAATCTCGCCCTGTTTCTTATAAATACTTCCTGCAGGAATGCAGCCGCGCACCATGCTGGTAGGATACACATTGGTATTTCGTCCGATCACTGTGCCCGGATTAAGGACGCTGTTGCATCCTACTTCTACGTTGTCACCCAGCATAGCCCCGAATTTCTTAAGCCCTGTTTCAATCTTTTCGTCTCCAAACTTTACTGTCACCAGGGTTTTGTCACTTTTTACATTGGAAGTAATGGAGCCTGCGCCCATGTGGGACTTAAAGCCAAGGATGCTGTCTCCCACATAATTGTAATGAGGTACCTGAACCTTATTGAACAAGATCACATTTTTAAGCTCGGTGGAATTGCCTACTACAGCGCCCTTTCCTACAATAGCATTGCCGCGGATGAAAGCGCAGTGTCTGATCTCCGCTTCCTCATCAATGATCGCCGGGCCGTTAATACAGGCTGTAGGCGCTATGCTGGCGGATTTGGCCGCCCAGACCCGGTCTTTTATCTCTGTGTACTTATCTTTGGGGAGTCTTTTCCCTAACGCCACAATGAAGTCCCTGATCTTTGGCAAAAGCTCCCATGGATAAACTGCTCCTTCAAAAAGCTGAGCCGCAATGGTCTCCTCCAGATTATAAAGCTGCTGAATCGTAAACTGTTCCATATTCTCCTCTTCTCCTTTTTTTATTTTTTTATCTCTTGTAATTCCCTGCAGCCTTTTGAAACTGCCGGTTCAGTACATACTGGTTATTTAACCCTTTCACGATATTGGTTCTTCTGGATACAAAATCATCCAGCTTTTTCATGTATTCAGCCTCGGTAATCGTACCCTCGGCCACCATAGTAAGCCCCTTTTCCCAGCTTGCCGTGAGGGCAGGATCAAGCAGAGGCCGGATGGAATTGTCCACTACCTCGTAAATCATCTCTCCCATCAGTGTGGGCGTAACAATCTGAGTCTTCTTGTTCAAATCCAGATACTTAATATTTATGAGCTTCTTCAGGATTTCAGCACGGGTTGCAGAGGTTCCGATCCCGCTGCCCTTGATCTGGCTGCGAAGCTCCTCATCCTCGATCAGCTGTCCTGCATTTTCCATGGCCAGGATCATCGTCCCGGAATTGTAGCGCTTGGGCGGTTTTGTCTCCCCTTCCTTAATCTGCATATCCTGAACCGGAAGCTTCATCCCCTTTTTAAGATGATTCAGAGCCTCCAAAAGCTCCCTGTCCGTAGAGCCTTCCTCTTCTCTTTCAGCTGCATTCTCTGCTCCTTTATTCTCTGCTCCTGATTCTTCCTTTTTGCGGGCAAAAGAATACTTCATAGCCGCCAGATATCCTTCCTGCTCCAGCACCTTGAAGCTTGCAAAGAATTTCTCTCCCCTGATCGAAGCCTGGAGAGAAATCTTCCGATAAACTGCTGGCGGGCAGAAAATCCCAAGGAAACGCCGTGCTATGATCTCGTAAACCTTATGGGCCGATGCATTTAAGGAATTCAGGGCATTTAATCCCTGACCCGTTGGAATAATGGCGTAGTGGTCTGTGATCTGCTTATCATTTACATATCTGGACTTTGCAATCCCTTTAAAGCTTCCACTCTCCAAGATTCCTGCTGCCAGATCTCTTATCATGGCAACCCCCGTCAGTCCTTTGATATTCTTATGGATCTCTTTGGCCACCGCTGTAGAGAGCACCCTGGCATCGGTACGGGGATAGGTAGTCAGTTTTTTTTCATACAGCTCCTGAGCTATTTTCAGAGTTTCATCAGGGCTGATCTTAAAAAGCCTGGCACAGTCGTTCTGTAATTCCGCCAGATTATACAAAAGAGGCGGATTTTTCGTCTCCTTCTTTTTCTCTACAGACTCCACTTCCGCTGTCACCGGATGTTCTTCCATCAGGGACCGGATCAGTTCTTCGGCATCCTTCTTTTCTTTAAATCCATTTTCTTTATATAAAAGAGGAGAACCGAAATACTTTGTATCCGGGACAGCTCTCCACTCCCATTCACAGCTCTTTTCGTCAAGGAGCAGATTCGCGCACACTTTGTAAAAAGGAGTTTTTACAAACTCCCTTATCTCACGCTCCCGTTTCACCACCATTCCCAGCACACAGGTCATGACCCTGCCTACACTGATCACGGCTCTGTCCGCCTTAAGATAGGATTTTACAGAATTGCCATACTTAAGTGTCAGCACCCTGGAGAAATTAATCCCCATGAGATAATCTTCCTTGGCACGCAGATAAGCGGCTGCACCTAAATTGTCGTACTCCGATAAATCCTTTGCCTCCCGAATGCCCCGCAGGATCTCCTCCTCTGTCTGGGAATCGATCCAGACTCTTTTTCGCTTTTTATCCTTCACATGGGCCTGCTGCTCTACCAGACGGTAGATATATTCTCCTTCCCGCCCGGAGTCAGTGCAGACATAAATAGTCTCCACATCCTCCCGGTTCAGCAACCCGCTGACAATGCCAAACTGCTTTTTCACACTTTCGATCACCTCATATTTAAATTCTGAGGGAATAAAAGGAATTGTTTCCAAAGACCATTTTTTATATTTTTCATCATAAACCTCCGGATAGCTCATGGTGATCAGATGTCCTACACACCATGTGATCACCGCGTCCGCAGATTCCATATAACCGTCTCTGTTACCGGCGCCTATCTGCAGCGCCTTGGCAAATTCTCTTGCCACACTGGGCTTTTCTGCTATATAAAGATTTTTTCCCATTACATCTCATCCATACTGATCAGCTTCATATTTGACTTTACCTTGGCCTCCAGCTTCAGCCGTTCTTCAAAATTGTGCACGGAAAACAGGTAAATATAATCCGGGTTCAGCTTTGCCTTTTCTGCACAAAAAAGAAACCACTCATAATCATCATACCGCATCACCGGCTTTTCCCAGCTGCAGATCCCCAAAATGGTTTTTCCTTCTTCATTCTGTGCAACAATATCGATCGTACCGAATTTGCCTACCCACTCTCCCACTCGTTCTACTTTAAACGGAAGCTTTCCCTGTTTGTTCCATCTCTCAAAATGCTGCTTGCAGAACAGACTGAAATAATCTGCTACATAAAGATTAAAGGAAGGCGCTATATATGCCCTGAAAAATTCCTCCGCTCCCATCCGCTCTAAATCACTTAAGTTAGGATATAAATAGGTAAAATAAAAATGTACCAAATGATTGCTGATCCTGTAAACGCCCTTTTGTGTGTTGGCTTTTCCTTCTGTATCATAGGAAAAGACCTTTTCCACCAGCTCCAGCTCCATCAGGTTTTTCAGATAAACACTGATCTTGGCTCTGGAAAACTCAGTGTGCTGATACAGGTCATTTAGCTTACGCCGGCCGGCAGCTATGGAGGCAAGGATGGTATTATAAACCCCGGTTTCCCGCAGCTCCTCCTCCACGATCCTCTGTCCCTCTCCATGCAAAAAAGAATCCTTCGCAAGGATATGCCTGCAGATGTTCTCTTTGACACTTAAATTTTTCTCAAAATGTCTCCAATAGCCGGGAACTCCTCCTAAAATGGCATAGGTTTCCACACACTGTCTTCTGGTAAAATCCGGGAAGAAATCTCTCACTGCTTCCACACCGAGCTCCCGGACCTTCAAAAAGCCGGAAAGCCCGGAGGCTGCCTCACCGATCCTGGTCACCATGCTGTTTTCCACCCATCCAATGGAAGAGCTGCACAGGATAACCATTACCGGCCGGCTGCCATCCCTGTTCCTGATCATAGCTGTAAGTTCTTTCATAAACCCGTCGCCGGCCTTAACCATATACTGGAACTCATCCACGACCAAAAGCTTTTTTTCCCGGGCAGGCTCTTGCTCCTCCCCAAGGATCACATCAAAAATTTCTGAATAGGAAGGATATTGGGGTTCTCTGCTGTTTCCCGGCACTGTATTACCAAGGCTGTTCCTTAGCTCTCTTGCCCACTGACTGCGCTGCTCTCTCTCTGAAGCGGAACGTGCTCTGTAAAAAAAGTAGTCCTTCCCTTTAGAAAACTCATAGAGCAAAGTGGTCTTCCCCACATTCTTCTCTCCGTAAACTACCAGGATCTGGCTGTTTTCCTGATTAAAATATGAATTTAGATATCGAAGCTCCGAAACACGTTCCGGTACCATTTTGTTCCCCCTGATCTTCTATGGCTCAGCCAATATACCCTTCTGCCTTTAATAATTCCGCACACAGCACTGCTCCACCGGCGGCTCCTCTCACAGTGTTATGGGACAGACCGATAAATTTCCAATCATAAACGGTATCCTCCCGAAGCCGTCCTACGCTCACTCCCATTCCTTTTTCAAAGTCAACGTCCAGCTTTACCTGAGGACGGTTATCCTCCTCCATATACTGGATAAACTGCTTTGGCGCGCTGGGAAGCTGCAGCTCCTGAGGTCTGCCCTTAAAGGCAAGAAGCTTTTCGACCAGCTGCTCTTTCGTAGGTTTTTGGCGGAATTTTACAAATACGGCAGCTGTATGGCCGTTCAGTACCGGCACTCTGATGCACTGACATGTAATGATCGGAGAAACGGCGGGGACGATCACACCATCCTTTACCTCACCCCAGATCCTTAAGGGCTCCTTTTCACTCTTTTCTTCTTCCCCGCCAATATACGGGATCACATTCTCTATCATTTCCGGCCAATCCTTAAAGGTCTTTCCTGCGCCGGAGATTGCCTGGTAAGTAGTAGCTACCACCTCGTAGGGATCAAACTCCTTCCATGCACTGAGTACCGGCGCATAGCTCTGGATCGAGCAGTTGGGCTTCACGGCAATAAAGCCCTTGGTGGTTCCCAGTCTCTTTTTCTGAGACTCGATCACTGCCATATGCTCCGGGTTGATCTCCGGAATCATCATAGGAACGTCCGGCGTCCAGCGATGGGCAGAGTTATTGGATACCACCGGAGTCTCGGTCTTAGCGTATTCCTCCTCAATGCGCCTGATCTCATCCTTGGTCATGTCTACCGCGCTGAACACAAAGTCCACATCTGCAGCAACCTTTTCCACCTCAGCCACATTCATCACCACAATATTTTTTACAGCCTCCGGCATGGGGGTGTCCATTTTCCACCTTGCGCCCACGGCCTCTTCATAGGTCTTTCCTGCCGATCTCTCGCTTGCAGCGATGGTGGTCACCTCAAACCATGGATGATTCTCCAAAAGGGCGATAAATCTCTGCCCTACCATACCTGTTCCGCCTAAAATACCAACCTTCAATTTTTCACTCATCTTCTGCTCTCCTCATCATAAAGTTTTTGTATTATATATAGTGAACGATAAACTATTTTGTCGTTTACTATAGATCCAGACTGCCTGCTTTACACCTCTCACTGCTTCTTTTCTTCAAACCACAGCTCCCCAAGATATTTTTTATTCATGGCGATCACCTTTTCCATGGCCTCCCTGCCGGGCGCGCCTACTGTCAGCCGCTTTTCCACGCAGGTCTTTAAACTGACCGCCTCATAGACATCTCCCTCAAACACGGGACTGATCGCCTTTAACTCTTCTAAGCTTAGTTGATCAATGCCGGTATTTTTCTCAAGGCAATATAACACCAGCTGTCCGATAATTCCGTGAGCATCCCTGAAGGGCACCCCTTTACCTACCAGATAATCTGCCGCATCCGTAGCATTGGTAAATCCTTTCATTGCGCTCTCCTCCATCACCTCATTACGGAATTTTATGGTGGAAAGCATACCGTTAAACAGAACAAGACAATTCTTAACTGTTTCTATGGCGTCAAAAGTAACCTCCTTATCCTCCTGCATATCTTTATTGTAAGCAAGAGGAAGCCCCTTCATAGTGGTAAGGATTGACATCAGCGCGCCGTAAACCCGTCCTGTCTTTCCCCGCACCAGCTCTGCGATATCCGGATTCTTTTTTTGAGGCATGATACTGCTTCCGGTAGAAAAGCCATCATCAATCTCCACAAACCGATACTCATTAGAATTCCAGATAATGATCTCCTCGCAAAACCGGCTTAAGTGCATCATAATGGTAGAAAGTGCTCCAAGAAACTCTATAATGTAGTCTCTGTCTGACACGGAATCCATGCTGTTTAAGGTAGGCCCCTCAAACCCCATAAGTGCAGAGGTATAGTATCTGTCCAGCGGATAGGTGGTTCCCGCAAAAGCACCGGAGCCCAAAGGACAATAGTTCATTCTTTTGTAAATGTCCTGGAGCCTTGAGGTATCTCTTTTAAACATCTCAAAATAGGCTCCCATGTGGTGTGAGAGCGTGGTAGGCTGGGCCTTTTGTAAATGGGTAAAGCCTGGCATATAGGTAGTCAGGTTCTTTTCCATAAGAGCGTTCAGAGTTTCAAGAAGCTCTCCCAGACAGGAGGCAATCTCCACGACCTGGCCTCTTACATAAAGCTTCATGTCCAGCGCTACCTGGTCATTCCTGCTCCTTCCTGTGTGCAGCTTTTTGCCTGCCTCCCCGATCCGCTCTGTCAAAACCGCTTCCACAAAGCTGTGGATGTCCTCATATTGCTCCGTGATCGCAAGGCGTCCCTCCAGAACATCCCCCCGGATACCGGTAAGACCTTTTACGATATCATCCTTCTCCTTGCAGGTAAGGATTCCCTGCTTCTCCAGCATTACTGCATGGGCAATGCTGCCCTCTATATCCTGTTCAAAGAGCGTCCTGTCAAAGGTGATCGATGCATTGAACCGGTATACCAGTTCATCCGTCTCCTTGGTAAAACGCCCTCCCCATAGCTGTGCCATATTTTTCTCCTCCACATCAAGCGCTTCTAATAATTAAATCTGAATTTGATACTATCATACTTTTTAATGGATTTCAATCTCAAATTCACCGTCCGGATCTGATGCACAAAAATATTCATCCTTCATAACTTATAATTATATAGAAAATAACAAGCATCTATGACTTTATCATCAAACGCCGCCACGCTCCGCGAGTCGGCTTATTGATTTAAGAATTTGTGGGAGGGATTATGGATCCGATTTTGGAATGCAAAAATATTTGTTTCTCTTATCACAACTTAAAAGGCGAAACCAAAGCTTTGAACAATATATCTTTTCAGGTGAAAAAAGGGGAATTTCTGGCGATCGTAGGGCCCAGCGGGTGTGGGAAATCAACCCTCCTATCCATTATTGCCGGTCTTCTGGAGCCGGAATCCGGCGAAATCCTGTTAAATGAAAATGAGCAGAACAAAATCCGCATCGGCTACATGCTTCAGCAGGATCATCTCTTAGAGTGGCGTACTATCTGGAAAAACGTACTTCTTGGACCGGAAATAAGCAAATCCCTGTCTCCGCAAAAGGAGGCCCTGGCTCAGAAGCTTCTTAAAGATTATGGTCTGTACAAATTTAAGGACAAAAAACCCGGAGAGCTCTCGGGAGGTATGAAACAGCGCGCCGCACTGATCCGAACTATGGTCATGGAACCGGGGCTTCTTCTTTTAGATGAGCCTTTCAGCGCTTTAGACTACCAGACAAGGCTGATGGTATCCGCAGATATCGGGACTATCATCCGTGCCTCCGGTATCACTGCCATTTTGATCACTCACGATCTGTCAGAAGCAATTTCTTTAGCTGACAGGATCCTGGTTCTCACCAAACGCCCGGCCACCATCAAAAACAATATTCCGGTTCATCTCACGCTACCGGAAGATACGCCCTTAGCGGCAAGAAATGCACCTGAATTTCAGGATTTATTCAGTTTACTGTGGAAGGAGATATCTGATGAATATAGCGGATAATCAACAAAATCTGAACGCACAACAGCTCTATGTAAAAAAACACCACCGGCACCACCATATGATCACGCTTCTGCGTATTCTCGTTTTGATCATTTTTCTTACTCTGTGGGAATGCTCCGGCAGACTTGGATGGATCGATACCTTCTTCTTCAGCAGCCCTAGTATGGTAATTTCCTTCTTTGTCCAAATGCTTATGGACGGTTCCTTTTTTGCCCATACCGGGATCACTCTGCTTGAAACTCTTCTGAGCTTTTTGCTGATCACTCTCATTTCCATCCTGTCGGCCACCCTTTTGTGGTATTCAAAAACCCTGTCGGAAATTTCCGAGCCTTATCTGGTGGTGCTTAACAGCCTGCCCAAATCTGCCCTTGCCCCGCTTTTTATTGTCTGGCTGGGTACCGGCATTAACACGATCATTGTAGCCGGCATCTCCGTGGCAATCTTCGGATCGGTGATCAGCCTGTATACCAGCTTCAAACAGGTGGATCCCGAAAAGCTGAAGCTGATCTACACTCTCGGCGGCAGACGGTTCGATGCCTTCCATAAGGTAGTTCTCCCCTCCTCCATTCCGGCCATCTTAAGCAGTATGAAGGTCAATATCGGTCTGGCTCTTGTAGGTGTGATCATTGGAGAATTCCTGGCTGCAAGACGGGGATTGGGTTATCTGATCATTTATGGATCTCAGGTCTTCCAGCTCAACATGGTGATCACATCCATCATTATCCTGTGTGTCATTGCCATGGGATTATACCAGTGCATCCAGTGGGCTGAGCACCTTTACAAAAAGAAAGCTTAGCCTTTCCTCAATCCTCGATACAAGGTAAAATACATGGTAAGGAAACAGGCCAATCCGCCTATGGCATTGGATATAGGCTCCGCCAGAAATATCCCGTCCACGCCCAGACCAAGCCTGGGAAGAAATATGGTAAGCGGCGCAACAATGACCGCCTTTCGAAGAAGAGAAAAGAAAATTGCCTGCCGGGAGTATCCCAGTGCCGTAAAGGAGGCCTGCCCTGAAAACTGAAAGGACATAAAGAAAAATCCAAAGAAATAAATCCGGATTGCCCGCACCCCGGCTTCCAGCATGGCTGCATCCTCTGTAAAAACAGAAAGCAGCAGCCTGGGACAAAGAATTACAGCCAGCCACGCCAACAAAGTATAGAGAATACCGATCACTGACATAAAGCGGATTCCCTGGCACACTCTTTCTGTTCTTTTTGCTCCGTAATTATAACCCAGAACCGGCTGGGCACCGCTTGTAAGGCCGCTGACCGGCAAAGACAGAATCTCCCGTATCGAGTTGATCACGGTCATGATCCCCACATATAAATCTCCGCCATATATTTTCAGCGTGGCATTGCATACAATCTGAACCAGCGCATTGGTTCCCTGCATAATAAAGCCTGCCATACCGAGTGCGGAGATTTCCGATGCCAGCTTCCAGTCCACCCCGAGATTTGCCTTCTTGATCCGAAGCTGATTTTCCGTTTTCAAGGAATGCCTGCTTCTGCTGCGGAAATGGATCCCGGAAAGAAAATGCAAAACCCATATGCAGGAAGCGATCTGACTCAATATGGTAGCAAGAGCAGCTCCACCTACTCCCATATGCAGACTGAAAATAAAGATCGGATCCAGGATCAGATTCAGCACCGCTCCCAAAAGGGTAGTCATCATTCCCGTTTTAGGAAATCCCTGAGCATTGATAAAGCCGTTCAGGCCCGTAGAAAGCATTGCAAAGGGCGTTCCCAAAAGATAAATCTTTAAATACGCATCTGCATACACATAGGAAGCATCACTGGCCCCGAACAGATACAAAACAGGTCTGCGAAGCAGAAAGCACAGCATCATAAGCACAAGTGAACTGCCCAACAAAAGAGAAAAGGTATTGCCAAGGATTTTTTCTGCACGCTTCTCCTGACCGGCTCCTCTTGCAATTGAAAACAGCGGCGCTCCTCCAGTCCCGAAGAGATTGGTGAACGCCGCAATAATTGTTGCAAGCGGAAATGCCAGACCGATACCAGTCAGCGCCATGCTGTTTGCCCCCGGTAAATGCCCTATATAAATCCGGTCTACCACGTTATATAAAAGCTGTACCAGCTGTGCCAGCATAAGCGGAATAGACTGGGATACAATATTTTTCCAAACCTTTCCTTCTGCAAAATTTTTCGTCATATGTTGTCATTTCCACCTTTACACAAGTGACAAAGCCGCCTCATCTGCCACAACAATAACATCATTATGCAGCTGAAGCACAGAAGCCTGAACCTGCGGTGTGATCTTTCCAAAGAAAGCTTCCTTCACAATGGCAGCTTTATCCTCACCACTGACTACCACCAGGATCCTCCTGGCCTGCATAATAGTCTTAATCCCCATAGTATATGCCTGCTTAGGCACCTCATCTATAGAGGCAAAAAATCTCTGATTTGCCTTGATCGTGGACTCTGTCAGGTCAACACAGTGGGTCTCTCCCTTAAACTCCGTACTCGGCTCATTAAATCCGATATGACCGTTATGACCCAGTCCCAAAAGCTGCAGATCCACTCCGCCAGTGGCCGCAATCACCTTATTGTAATCAGCACATGCCTTCTCGCTGTCCGGCTCCATACCATCCGGCAAAAAGGTTCTTTTCAGATCCACATTCACCTTACCGAAAAGATGATCATGCATAAAGTAATAATAGCTCTGATCATTCTCTCTGGTAAGCCCTTTGTACTCGTCCAGATTAACAGTTGTGATACCTGAAAAATCCAGATCTCCCTTTTGATAACGCTCTACAAGGCACTCATAAGCCCCAATAGGTGTAGAACCTGTGGCAAGCCCTAATACACAATTGGGCTTCATAATGATCTGGGCAGAAATAATATTCGCTGCCTTCCTGCTCATGTCCGCATAATCTTTTGCTCTGATGATCCTCATTTCTTCTTCTCTCCTTCTCTTTCATTTATCCCATCAAACGCTGCCTTGCTCTGCAAGCCAGCTTATTGACCAAACGCTGCCTTGCTTTGTGTGACAGCTTATTGACCAAACGCCGCCTTACTTCACGAGCCAGCTTATTGATCAAAGACAAAAAGCACTGAATCTATCATTCAGTGCCTTTTATGCCGATGACGAGACTTGAACTCGTACAATGTTGCCATCGTCAGATTTTGAGTCTGATGCGTCTGCCAATTCCGCCACATCGGCTTTTTAGTAAGCTGCTTCGCAACTGAAAGATATTGTATCATATTCAATTCTCAATTACAAGAATTTTATGGATTTTTTTCACGCTTTTTAAAACCCTTTTGGGAAAGAATCTGGGAAATCCCGCAGCAATCCGTCTTATCCAAATTGCTGCAGAATATATCCCAATTTCATATTCACTTAAAGCTCAAGCTTGTTATACACATCCAGACAATCCAGTGTGGCAAAATAATCCTTAGCTGTTTCAGCTCTCCGGATCATCTCAACGCTTCCATCCTCTTTAAGAAGCAATTCCGCCGATCTGAGCTTTCCATTATAATTATATCCCATGGCATGTCCGTGAGCTCCTGTATCATGGATCACAAGATAGTCCCCCATGGCAATCTCCGGAAGCATTCTGTCAATTGCAAATTTATCATTATTTTCACATAAAGAGCCAGTCACATCATATTTGTGATCACAGGATGCATTCTCTTTCCCCAGCACTGTTATATGATGATAAGCGCCATACATGGCCGGACGCATAAGATTCACTGCACAGGCATCTACTCCAATGTATTCTTTGTGGGTATGCTTTTCGTGAATGGCCTGAGTGACAAGCTGGCCGTAAGGTCCCATCATAAAACGTCCCATCTCCGTATAAATGGCAACATCACCCATGCCGGCCGGTGTCAGCACCTCCTCATATACCTTTCGTACCCCTTCACCGATGATCCTGATATCATTTGCCTCCTGATCCGGCCGGTAAGGTATTCCCACGCCTCCGGAAAGATTGATGAACTTAATGTCCGCCCCTGTTTCCTTTTCCAGACGGACTGCAAGCTCAAACAACTCTCTGGCAAGCACCGGATAATAATCATTGCTTACAGTATTGCTGGCCAGAAATGCATGAATGCCAAAATTCTTAACCCCTTTTGCCTTCAGGATCCTGTACCCTTCAAACATTTGCTCCGTAGTAAATCCGTACTTGGAATCTCCCGGATTATCCATGATCCCATTGCTCATCTTAAAAATTCCGCCCGGATTATACCGACAGCTCATGGTTTCGGGAAGCTTTCCCAAAATTTTCTCCACAAAATCAATATGAGTGATATCATCCAGATTAATGATCGCCCCGGCCCCGGCGGCGTAAGCATATTCCTCCGCCGGCGTATCATTAGAGGAAAACATGATATCCTCCCCCTGAATCCCCATAGCTTTACTGAGCATCAGCTCTGTCATGGAGGAACAGTCACAGCCACAGCCAAATTCTCTTAAAATCCGGATCAGACAGGGATTAGGTGTTGCCTTTACCGCAAAATATTCTTTAAAGCCGGCATTCCAGGCAAAAGCCTCTTTTACCGCCTTCGCGTTCTCACGAATTCCTTTTTCATCATAAATATGAAAAGGTGTCGGATAAGCTTTAACGATCTCCTGCACCTTTTCAAGTGTGACAAACGGTACCTTCTTCATAATCTTCTCCTCCTAGATGTTCTCGATCTGCCAGTCAACAGGCGCTATACCATGCTCCTTCAGGAACTCATTGGCCTGACTGAAATGCCTGCACCCGAAAAATCCCCTGAAAGCAGACAAAGGACTTGGATGGGGCGCCTTTAATATCAAATGCTTCGGGTTTGTGAGCATGGGAATCTTGCTTTGTGCAGGACGTCCCCACAGCAGATACACAACGGGTCTGTCCTGGGCATTTACTGCCTGGATAATGGCATCGGTAAACTGCTCCCATCCCTTTCCCTGATGAGAGGCCGGCTGATGGGCACGCACAGTAAGCACCGTATTGAGCATAAGGACTCCCTGTCTGGCCCATTTTTCAAGATATCCGTTATTTGGGATATAACACCCCACATCATCCTTAAGCTCCTGATATATATTTTGAAGAGAGGGAGGAATCGCCTGACCTGGCAGTACCGAAAAAGAAAGTCCGTGAGCCTGCCGTTCTCCATGATAGGGATCCTGTCCCAATATCAATACCTTAACTTCGCTTAAAGGTGTCAAATGAAATGCATTAAAAATATCATCTGCCGGGGGATAGATCACGCGGGTATTGTACTCCTGTCTGATAAAAGTATACAATTCTTTATAATAGGGCTTTTTAAATTCATCCTGTACATAAGTAAGCCAGTCATTGTCGATCATTGCCATTGCAATTACCTTATCCTTTCCGTAATCCGCTTCTACAACCGCACCGAGACTCCTTTTTCACGTAAGTACTCCTTCAGATCTCTGATCTCCAGCTCTTTAAAATGAAAAAGAGATGCAGCCAGAACAGCCTCTGCCGCGCCTTCTGTCAGAGCCTCATAAAAGTGTTCCTTTTCACCGGCCCCGCCGGAAGCGATCACAGGAACAGATACCCTTTCTGCTACTGCTCTGGTAAGGGCAATATCATATCCGGCTTTGGTCCCATCACAATCCATACTGGTCAACAGAATTTCCCCTGCTCCCAGCCGGCACGCCTCTGCGGCCCAGTCCACCGCGTCAATCCCCATATCTACCCGGCCGCCATTCTTAAAAATATTCCAGCCGCTGCCATCCGTCCTTCTCTTTGCATCAATCGCCACAACAACACACTGGCTTCCAAACTGCTGCGCCGCTTCTCTGATCAGCCCGGGGTTCATGATAGCTGCTGAATTAACCGCCACCTTATCGGCTCCCTCCCGCAGGATCATCCGAAAATCCTCCACTGACCGAATGCCGCCGCCAACAGTAAAAGGGATAAATACATTCTCTGCAACCTTTCTCACCATATCCGCACGAATATCTCTGTTATCTGATGACGCAGTGATATCAAGAAAGACAAGCTCATCTGCTCCCGCACGGTCGTACTCCTTCCCGACCTCCACCGGGTCTCCGGCATCCCTTAAATTAATAAAATTGGTTCCTTTCACTACCCTTCCATTATTCACATCCAAACAGGGAATAACTCTTTTTGTATGCATAATATCCTCCGCTGCCTAAGCCTATTGCTGCCTGTATTTACAGGTTTTATTCCCTGCCCAAAGCAGCAAAATTTTTCAGGATCGTAAGACCTGCCTGTGAGCTTTTTTCCGGATGGAACTGGCAGGCAAAAACATTGTCTTTCTCCACGGAAGCATGAATCAAAGCTCCATATTCCGAAGAAGCTGTAACTATCCTCTCATCCTCTGCCTTCAGATAATAGGAATGGACAAAATACACATAAGAGTCCTCTGAAATCCCCTGAAAAAGACGCCCTCTGTTGGGGAATTTCAAGGAATTCCAACCGATATGCGGAATTTTAATCCCCTCCTCCTCCGGCAGCCGAAGAATCTCTCCCGGAAGGATCCCGAGTCCCTTGACGCCTTCACTTTCTTCACTGCGTTCAAACAATAACTGCAGGCCCAGGCAGATACCAAGGAAAGGAGTACCTTCCTCGACCACTTCATGAATGACTTCCTCCAGTCCATAAGCACGAAGCTTTTCCATCGCCGTACCAAAGGCGCCTACTCCGGGTAAAATAACCCTGTCCGCAGCTCGGATCACCTCTCTGTCCCTGGTTATAACGGCTTCCTCACCCAAGTATAAAAGGGCTTTCTCCACACTTTTAATATTTCCTGCATCATAATCTATGATCGCTGTCATCCAAACAACCATGCCCTTTCTATAACCTGAATATCTGTATCCTCATATTTAATCAATGATATCCTCTTCCGCAGGGAGCAGATCATCCGGCAATATATCCTCCTCCGGATCCCTATCCTCTGAGGGCAAGGCATCCGCTCCTGCGTCTGCCCCGTCCTGGACAACTTCCCTTGCTTCATCTGCCTCTTCATTCTCGAAGCCTATTTCTCCGTTGCCCAAAATTGTATACAAGGCTTTGGTATACTCTATCTTATCATAAGAAGCAATAGCCACCGCTTCCTCCCGGCTGACACCGTAATTACTCTCTAAGATACCACATATCTGTCCATACAAAGCGTCTACTTCATTTCGCACCTGATACTCATCTGCTTCCCACAAGCTCTGATAGGTTTCTACTCCGCGCATCAGAGCATCCACAGCTTCCAGCTCCCGGCCCAGGGTAATATTATTTTGATATGCCTCCAACCGCCTTTCCATCTGACGGATCACCCTGGATTGATAAAAAAGAAGTTCCTCATCGGCACTTAACTTTTTGTCATAAAAGAGCTTGTAGACAGTCTCATAATCTCCATCGCGGAATGCCTTACGGGCAGACTGCTTATCCGCATATTCCGGGATAAAGGTTGTCACGATCATCACACCTGCAATAATAGAAAAGCATAGCCCCGCAATTGCCGCAAAGCTTTTGCCGTTTAATATCTTAACCGGCTTCTCGGTTGCCTTTTCAATAGGTTTTTCTTTCTTCTTCTTTGCAGCTGCAGGCTTTTTCTCCTTTGCCTTTGCTTTGGGCTTTGCCTCCTTCGCTTTCTTCTTCCCCTTGTCCTTATCTTTCTTTTTATTGGCTTTCTTTGGAGGCTTTCCTCCTTCATCACCGTTTAACTCATTCAATATTTTAACATTCTCTTCTGACGCGGTGTCCGGCTCCTCATCGAAATCTTCTTCCCCTCCAAAAAGAGCCGTGATCTTTGCAAGAAATCCGGGCTTTTTATCTTTATTCTCTGATTCACCATCCTTGGCAGAAGCATTTTTCTTTTTCTTGTTTTTCTTTTTTTTGCCGCCCTTCTTTTTCTTATTTCCCTCTTCTGCTTCCTCACCTTCTGCCTCTGTCTGCTCCGGTATACCGCTGCTCTTCATATCTCCTAAGGGCATATCTTCCTCTGAAAAAATATCAAAAACCTCGTCCGGATTATCATCATCCGCCTGATTTTCAGTGGCGCTTTCCAGTAGAGCCAGCATATCCTCATCAATTTTTTCGTTCAGATTTGCCTGTTCCAGAAGACTGTTAATCTCATCCAGATCTGAATCTATTTCCGTATTTGGTTCAGGAGCAGCCTCTGGTTTCCCGGTAGTTTCCTGTCTCGCCGGCGCTGCAGCATCATTGCTGATCGCCCAGTTATTATTCTCTCCCTCAAGCTCAGGCATAGGCGGCATCATATCATTATTAACAAGCATATCCGCCTGTTCTAACAACTGGTCAATATTGATCTCCCACTCATCGTTCCCGGACATATCCCCGATTCCATCCAAATCTGTATCTACAGTCTCTAAACTTTCCTGTCCCTCCAAAGATGAGTCTTTTTTCATTTCCTTAACATCCTTCTCCATATTTACACCATCCCTCCATCATTTGACGTCAAGCTCCATCAAAAATTCCTCCGGAATCCGACAAATCCCATGGGCTCTGTCCCTGATTTCCTCCGGAATCTGATAAAGCCTGTCATGAATCCGGAACATCTCAGCCCTTTGATTAAAATATACAATTTTCTCAAAAGGCCACCTGATCACGGTAGGATATTTCATCCCGACTCCCAGTTCGATAACACAAAGCTTCTTATTTACCGTCCCCTGAAGCCACTTTTTATAACGCGACCAGCTTTCCAGATAACCTTCCTCCAAATAATCGGCCGCATCTATGTTATTAAACTCTAATCCACTGCCACACTTTGGGCAAAAAAGCTCCTTCGGTCTGTCGATTAGCTGTCCGCTCTCCCAAAATCCCCTGATCTGCTCGATCATCCTTTCTTCAACCGGATATAATTCCGCGCTGCACTTTTTAGTACACTGAAATCGGTCATAACCACCGCAGGGCTCTGTAATACGCTCCTGATCCAGTCCGCTTTGACGCAGCAGTCCATCCTGACAAAGGGATACAACAAAATAATTTTTTTGCTTAAGGATCGTCTGCAGTCCCTCATAGATACCTGTCCGCTTCTTTTCAATTCTTTGCAGTATGGACTTTTTTAAGAAAGGAAGCATCCATGCACTTTCTTCGCTATTTATTTTTGCCGCGGTCTTTCGATATTGCTCTTCCTTTTCAATATGACAAAGTGAATCTAATTCTTCCCCGATGCCGACCAATATCATATCCGCTGCTTCTATTTTTCTGATCACGTCCTCAATCATCTGATAAATCCCGTCTTTACTTGTTCTATTTAAAATTCAATAAGCCACCTGCGGAGCATAGCAGCGTTTGATCGACATAGGGATGGCCGGCAAAGCCTGATATCCGCTATTTACAAAGGCTATAAACGGCCCTTACACAGCATGAAACGAGCCGGAATTTCTCCCGGCTCATGAGCGTATCTGTAAATACTCTCCGCTCTCACACCAGCAACGTCCTATGCATTGCCAACCAGCCCGTCTATCACTCTCACCAGATTCCCGATCTCAGGCTTTGAAAGCTGCGCACTGGCTCCCAGGGCTTCCCCCTTTTTCTTCATCTCGTCATTTACCAGCGAGGAGAAAATAATAATGGGAATTTCCCTTGCAGCGGGATCCTCCTTCACCAGCTTGATCAGTCTGTGACCATCCATCATGGGCATCTCAATATCCGTTATGATACACTGGACATCCTCGTGCAAGGTTCCCTGGTTCTTACATTCCATAATATATTCGTAGGCTTCCATCCCGTTATATGTACGCGTCAGATTATTATATCCGGCCTTCTTCAGGCAATTGACGATCAAACGGTTCAGAAGCACTGAGTCTTCCGCGATCAATATCGGGACGTCACTTCTTCCTCTTGTACCTAATTCATCAATCTCACTGATCCGAAGTCCTGTTTCCGGATTGATATCCGTCACTATTTTTTCAAAATCAAGAATGATGACAAGTCTGCCTTCAAGCTTTACGATTCCTGTCGTAATGCTTTCCTCCTCATTAAACAGCTCAGCTCCCGGCTTAATGATATTTTCCCAGGAAACCCTGTGGATCCGCCTCACTGCATCTACATGAAAAGCTATATCCAATTTATTAAAATTAGTGATAATATATAATCCGCCCGGCTTGGATGGCCCACGTTCCAGACAATTCCGCAGATCAATCGCTGTGATCAGTCTGTCCCTGGGCATAAAAATACCTTCAATGCAGGGATTGGCATGCGGTACAGGTACCGTCTCCTGATAAGGTATGATTTCCTTCACCTTCGCTACATTAATTCCATAGGCATATCCATCCAAAACAAATTCCAATACTTCCAGTTCATTCGTTCCATTTTCAAGAAGAATTTTTGTGTCCATCACATCACCCCGTATTGTATAATTCCTGGCCGCTACAATTATATCATATTTTTGTTTTCTAAACAACAAAAAAAGCAGTTTGACTGCTTTTCATTCAAATATTATTTCATGAGAGCCATACCCTCAAAACCGAACACCGATCTTACTCATCCTTACACCCTCATACCACTGGGTCAAGCTTCCGGCCTATTAGTACCTGTCAGCTCTGCACATCTCTGTGCCTGCACCCCAGGCCTATCTACCTCATACTCTCTAAGGGGCCTTCTGTATCTCTACACGGATATCTCATCTTGAGGGGGGCTTCACGCTTAGATGCCTTCAGCGTTTATCCCTTCCGGGCTTGGCTACCCTGCCGTGGGGCTGGTCCCCAACAGGTACACCAGCGGCCCGTCCATCCCGGTCCTCTCGTACTAAGGACAGCTCCTCTCAGATATCCTGCGCC
>CANDAG010000018.1 GCA_947382625.1 uncultured Lachnospiraceae bacterium | reverse complement strand
CCGCCCTCGTTACCTTATAAAAGCGATCAGTAACGAGGGCGGCCGCACATTTTTTCCACTGAGTCAACCCTTTTGGGATAAATTTTAGAAGAATTTAAGTTAGACCTTATTCAGGACTTTGATACTATAAGCTTAACTAACTGACATTGCGTGTGAAAAGTAAACAAAAAGACTTGACTGTAAACCTCGTTGATACTTTATATTGAAAGGAACAAAACAATTTCTGAACTGAAGGAGGCTGACACCATGACTATAAAAGAAGTAGAAAAACAAACAGGGCTGGCGCGATCAAATATCCGCTTTTATGAAAAGGAAAAGCTTATTGAACCATCAAGAGATGAAACCAACGGCTATAGGGTTTATTCCAAAAGTGATGTGGAGAATATAAAGAAAATTGCATATCTGCGCACACTTGGAATCTCTGTGGAGGATATCCGTAAGGTTATATCGGAAAAAATCTCTCTGCAGGAAGCTGTCAGGAAACAAAGCAAGGCTCTGGAGAGTCAGATCACAGATTTAAATAACGCCAGGGTCTTATGTGAAAAAATGCTCAACACCCCAAACACGAGTTTTGCCGATTTGCAGGTGGAGAGATACGTGGCAGAGATACAGGATTACTGGAAGAGCAACCAGCCTGTTTTTAAGCTGGATTCCGTCAGCTTTTTGTATGTATGGAGTGATTTTATCATATGGACAGCGATCACAGCCTTATGCCTGTTCATCGGTATCCTGTTCTACCCGAAGCTGCCGCCGGAAATTCCGGTACAGTGGAATGACGGCGCAGCAACTTCCCTTGCAGACAAAAAAATGATCTTCGCCTATCCGGCAGTATGTGTCGCAGTCCGCCTTTTGCTAAGGCCCCTGATCTATACAAAGCTGCGGATGTCCGGCCATTATGCTGAAGTCATTACAGAATATCTGACCAACTATATCTGTTTTATTGTTTTGTCCGTGGAGGTTTTTTCCATTCTATTTGTTTACGGTGCGGCAGAAAATATTGTGGCCGTTCTGTTGGTGGATACCATTGTATTTATCGGTATATTGATCATCGGAATGGTGAAATTGGGATTGATCCGTATTCCGTCAGGCAGGCTTTTCAAAGGTTGATTACAGATGAAGAGAGCGGTGGCAAGCTCCGCTCTCTTCGTCAATAAGCCGACTCGCGAAGCGTAGCGGCGTTTGCCAACCGTGCAGGGCCTTCTTTTTGTTCCCTATTCCCATTCCATTCCCATTTTCTATTCTTAATTCCATTATTATTTTAATAAAGATTTTAAAAGTGTAAGCATATCTTTCATACCTCGTATGTAGGTCAGAGTCTCCTTTCTTGCTGCTGTTGAGCTTGCGGCTATGAAATACTGTTCTAATTCTTCCGCTTGTTCGTTTGGTAATTCTTCTGATAACTTCTGATAAATCAAGACCTCTTCTTTTAGACGCTTTTGGTATTCCTCGTCTTTTGAGCAAACATCAGCTAACCGGTCAACTACAAAAGGGTTAAGTAGTTGCTCCACTAAATCATCCTCAATCCGCATATTTCTCTCCCTTCTACACGTCCAAATATATAGTTACATTTATCAGTATAGATACATTTGTAAGGATATGCAAGCAAAATTTCACGATTCATAATGTATCTGTGGAAGAGGTGAACGCATGGTAAGTTATGAGCCGCTTTGGGAGACAATGGAAAAGCAAGGAATATCAACCTACACTCTGATAGAAAAGCATGGAATAAATCCCCGAACAATAAACAATCTGAAACATAACAAGGGAATTACAGTCTACACATTAGAACGATTATGCAGCATACTAAATTGCAAGCCCAATGATATTTTGGAATTTATACCCAACAATCAGTAAAGGACGCTTTCGGCGTTCTTTTTTTATTGCCTGAAATGCGACCTTAAAGGAATACTATATATATTGGTATTTAAATCATTTTGTAACTATATATTGGTCATCTTGATCATGGCCTCATATTTAACAAACCCGTACTTGCTCTTTCTTCCGGAGCGTTATATAATAAAAACGATATCGGTTCCGGGAGGAGTGCGGTCATCCGTATTGCCGGTGTCTCGGTTCACTTTCATGTATATCCCGGAGGAACACTCGGCAGCCGATGTCGCTATCCAGCCTGCGGCTTCATAGTTACCATCTGCTACCGCTTTTCTACCTTACATTTTTGCTTATAAATTTCTTTCAGATCATCAACAGCCATTTCAACATCAAAAGTATGAAAGCCAAGCCAGCATTCACTCATTGTTTTAGCATCAGCCACTTTATATATTTCATGACTATATTCACCCGTGTAGTAATGCCAATAACGATAGGTATACCCTATCCAGTACATTATTTCTGAAGGAAAAATTATGCCAGCCTTTTTGAGTCCTTTAACTTCATCATTTAATTCTTCAAGAATATATTCTTCGCCCGCCCATTGTAAGCGATCATATACGTCATCAAGGGCAGCAGCAGTTTTACTGTTCATAAAGGCTTCTATAAATAATGGGCAATCTAATTTTGTTTTTAAAGCGAGTTCAAATAATCGTCCCTGTATATCACAAAGTTGACGCTTTTCAAGGCTGAAATTTTCCATTTTATTCACCTGCCTTTAATATTTCATCGAAAAACCGCCCGTCACGACGGTATTTTCGGCAAATTTCATCTGCCATTGCAATGCCTTTCGAACGATTGGCCTCACTTTCCTGCTTTAGTTTCTCGCGATCATTTTCAGTAAGCTTTTGCTCAGCAAGGATTTCTATTTTTTGACAGGCCTCTTTTGTTAGTGCTACATATTGCTTACCGAGCTTTAACGCCGAAAGACTATGAACAAGAGCTATATCAGTAATTTCTCCATTGAAAAAACGGTCCAGAACAACGAACATTCTATCGTTAGCAATATAGCCGATGATCATATCACAGCTTTTGCTTAAATTTGAAAAACGATTATAGATTGTTGAATGTTTCACGGACTCCATCTTACCACGATTATATGCGACTAATAACGCCCAGTCTAATCCCACCTCTACATCAAGAATTTTGAGATTGGATAAATCAACACTTAGTGTATATATTCTGGCATCAGGATAGTTGCAAATTAAAGTAAACGGCTGAGTCCGGTCGGTCCCCATGTAAAATCCTTTACCAAAATCGCAGCGTTCCCGGCTTATAGGGGCAATGGCATCATGTATTCCTGATTTCGAGCCATGATAAAGAGTTACGACTTCATTCGTTTCAATCATATGGTTTCCTTCAAATTGAGAGATTTCCTTAATGATTTCGGAACTTTTCATGGCTCCCCCCTTGCGTTATAATATAACATTTAAGTGATCTGATTATAACATATAAAATATCAGGATACAATAAAGTATACGCAACCGACAGTTGCTTTTGTGCGCTTATCAAATTCTTTTCCCTTCCGTCCATATGCCATATAATTACAGCAAAGGAGAGTGATTTTTATGAACGTGAATCTTATAGCAGGGTATCTGCAATTTCTGCGTAAAAGCCATAATTACACACAAGAAGATTTAGCGAAAAAGCTAAACATCTCAAGACAGGCTGTTTCAAAATGGGAAACAGGAACAACGATTCCTGATTTAGAGGTTTTGCTGAAAATCTCCAAATTATACAATGTCACGATAAACGATATATTAGAGCCAAATATACAGCCGCAGCGTGTCACTGATTTTGAGCAGATATCTGCCCTTCCCGAAAAGGATTTAAGAGAGGCATTCAAACAGTTTGACGCTGATTCTCTCGTCACAGCCTGCATGGGAGCATCGCCTGAAACAAACAGTCTATGTGAAAGACTATTTCCCGATATAGATTTTAAATCGATAAGAGACAGGATCGGCAGGGTAAGGATTGAAACCGTTGAGGAAGTGCAAAGCCAGATGGTTTCCATGATAAATTTACAGTCGATCCAGGGCAAAATATAATAAGAGAAGGATGTGGATTTTTGCATTACTGCAAAGATCTCCTACTGAACTTCACCACGCACCACAGTCCTCTCAAGCCTCGCCCCTAATCTGCTCAAAATCTCATTGGTAATGGTCCCTGCCTGCTCCGCCAGATCAGCCGCTGTGATCTCCTCGCCGCCGGATCTCCCGATCAGCACCGCT
The DNA here is from genome assembly GCA_947382625.1 of uncultured Lachnospiraceae bacterium. GTDB lineage: Bacteria > Bacillota > Clostridia > Lachnospirales > Lachnospiraceae > Suilimivivens. Next base: position 68,026 of record CANDAG010000018.1, on the reverse strand, counting down.
TCATCGCCTGTCTGTACCATGGGCACACGGCTGATATCCACAATGGTCTGATCCATACACATCCGTCCAAGGATCGGTGCCCTCACGCCGCCGATCAGGACGCTGCCAACCCCTCCCGAAAGATCTCTGGGCAGCCCGTCCGCATAGCCGATGGAAAGAGTGGCAATCTGCATTTCCTTATCCGCCGTAAACTGCAGTCCATAGCCTACTGCCTCTCCCGGATGGAGATTTTTGACTGCCGCTACTCTGGTCTTTAAGGACAATACGGGCTGCAGAGCATTTTTCCATTTCTCCGTATCCTCTCTGGTGCTTAACACCCCGTACAGCGCAATCCCAACCCTGGCGTAATCCCCGGCCAGCTCCGGATAATTCAGCACACTGTAGCTGGACTGCAGATGGAGCTTCGGGCAAAAGCATCCCCTGCCTTTGAGCCTTCCTGCCAGCTCATAAAAAGCCCTTGCCTGTCCCAGGGTAAATTCCCTTTCGCGCTCCTTAAGCACATCATCGGCACACAGATGGGTAAACAGCCCCTCCACTGCCAGATACTCCCTGTGAAAAAGGCCTGCGATCCCCTCAACATTTTCCCATGCTTCCCCGATCCTGTGCATTCCGGTATCAACCCCGATATGCACAGGAATCTTGCGCTTCGCAGCCTTCCCGTACCTGTCAAGCAGCTCCCCATAGGAAACATCCACCACGGTCTGGGTCAGTCCATAACGCAAAAGCAGGTCAAACTCATCCGGATGGGTATAGCCCAGGATCAGAATTTCTCCTTCGATCCCATGGGCTCTTAAATCCGCCCCTTCCTCTGCACAGGCCACGCAAAAAGCCCTGACGCCTCTCCGATTCAGTTCCCCTGCCACCAAAACTGCCCCGTGACCGTAGGCGTTCGCCTTGACTGCCGGCATCAGGAGGCACTCCCTCTCCAGCCGTGACTTAAGAAAATCCGCATTTTGCCCCAATGCTTCCATATCCAGCTCCACCCAGGCTCTGCTGCAGCCAAATCTCACCCTGCTCAAACGGATGACCAGAAGGGAAACCAAAAAGGCTGCGATTACGGAAAGGATGGTTACCGCCAGATAATGGCCCAGACTGTTGTCCACCAAAAGCTCCGTCATATGGACTGCCTTCGCCCCGCCGCGTACCACCACGATCATGGCCGGATGCAGAATATAGATCCATGCCCCAAGGATACGAAGTACCTTTGCCGGCTTCCTGTCCCAGGACAAAAGCACTCTGTACAAACAGATCATGGTGGGGATCAGGGCCAGATACATACTGTCATGACGCTGAAAATCAAGATACCGCAGCAAAAAAGCTTCCCCTGTCATTGCCAGAAAAGAAAAAACCAGGAGCAGACCATCAAAGCCTCTGCCCGTAACACCCCTTTCCCCTGTGTCCTTCTTATTGCCTACCGGCTGTTCTCCGCCGACCTCCGCTCCCAGGATCAGAAAAAGGGGCGCAAAAAAAATGCCGTTCCGGGTATAAGAAAAAATCTGGAAACCGGCCTCATACGCCGCTGAAAGCACCGGTATGCTTTGGGTAAGCCCGTAATAGCTATCCCCCAAAAGTCCCAGCACATAAAGACCTCCCGCCGCGGCAGTCATCCCTCTTTTATCCATGCATCTGCTCATCAGATATACCAGCATCACCCCCAATAGACAGGCCGGAAAATACCACAGGTGATAAAAGGTCCCGTCAAAAAACAACATTTTCAGCAGGAGCCCCACTGTCATTTCCTTATAATGCCCTGCATAAATCCCGATAGGGATATAGATGCAAATGGCAATCCCGTAAAGCAGAGCCGTCTTTTTCAGATACCGGAAAAGCCGCCTGCTGCTCCCCCTTTTGCGGGCAAGAACATCCGAAAGTACAAACTGTCCTGTGACCATGAAAAAAAAGGGCACTGCCACTCTTGCCAGCACTCTCGTGAGAAAAAAGTCTCCCTCCGGGCCGAAGGATGCCAGAGGCGAGGTGTGGATCGCGATCACCAGAACCGCCGCGATCATCCTAAAATGATCCAGTCCTCCATAGCTTCGTCTAGTACCCATGCCTGCTCCTTTCCTGAGTGATCACAAAACCATCCGCATTATTGCCGGAAATCCAGTAAGGATGGCTGTCGTCTATTTCGATCGTAATCGCTTCCGACAGCTCCAGATAAGAAACCAGAAATTCCTGCCCCTCCCTGCAGTAACGATAAGGCCTCTCCCCATAAGGAAACTGTCTGAGGAAATCAATATATTCCTCCAATGTCAGCCCCTCACGCTCCATGATCCCTGCATGAGGAACCCCTACATACCGGAAATGCCAGGGCTCATATCCAATCCCGGTAACAGCCTCTTTCCCCTCAGGATACCGCTCTATAAATCCATATTCCGCCGCCCTTTCCCGAAAAACGCCGCAGATACCGGTATAGGGAAATTCCGGACGGATAAAATCAACAGAATCCTGCTTCCTTCCCAGATCGATGGCAAGACCTGTCTGATGCTCGCTGTGCCCGGGAACCGCAACATAGGTCTCCGTAAATTTTCTGCCGTTTTCCTTTAGAGAGCTGTCCCAGATCTCCTCCTGTTCCCTGAGAGAACGCCAGCCGCTGACCGGCACGATTCCCTGCCATCCGTTAATCTTGTCCATTAAATATAAAAGAAGAACTGCCGCCCTGCGCTGCAAAAGAATTTCCGGCTCTTCTTCCAAACCCGGCAGCAGGGACAGCTCCGGGAATCCGCTTCTGTTTTCTTTATAGGCATATGTCCGGTTTACCAGTATCAGACTGCCGGAATAGATTTCTTCTTTCTGCAAAACCAATTTTTTCATTGCTTCTCTTTGCTCCTACAGCGCCAATGCCAGAATTTTGTCTAAAACCTCCTGAAAGGAGTAGCCTGCCGCCTTCATCATTCCCGGATAGCGGCTGTGCTCCGTAAAGCCCGGGATCGTGTTTACCTCATTAAAAACGATTTCTCCGTCAGGCGTTAAGAACATATCCACCCGTGCAAAGCCCCTACATCCAAGGGCCTTATAAATAACCTGCGCCGCCCTCTTGATCTCTGCTGCTTTTTCATTGTCAATCCTTGCCGGCACATAGATTGCGGAGGTTTTCAGGGTGTACTTTTCGGTAAAATCAAAAAATCCCCCTGCAAGCTCGATCTCATCCACTTCCCCTACCATCAGGTCCACATTCCCCAGTACTGCGCAGCCAACCTCAAAGCCTTCTATATTTTCCTCCACAATGATCTCATCATCATGCTGGAAGGCAAGCCAGATGGCAGCTTCCAGCTCCTCCGGCTTCTGCACCCTGGTGACCCCGTAGGAGGAGCCGGCCTTTACCGGCTTCACAAAAAGAGGATACCCAAGCTCCCCGGCAAAGCCCTTCACTTCCCCGGCCTGACGCTGCCGGAACACCCGCGCCTTTGGTACCCGCACACCTTCTAACCCCACCAGCCTGTGAGCTCTGTCCTTATCCATACAAAGGGAGGAGGCTAAAACTCCACAGCCCACCAGAGGGATCCCGGAAAGCTCGATCAGCCCCTGAATCGTGCCGTCCTCTCCGTTTTTTCCGTGCAGCACCGGAAACGCCGCATCGACAGGGATGAAGCTGATCCCTTCCCTGCCAAGTATCAACAGCCTGCGCTCACTCCTTCTGGGGGAGAGCATGGCAGGAACCGCATCCTCCTCATTTAACCAGGTATCCTCCCTGATCTTCTCCACATCCCCCTGAAAATAAAACCAGTCCCCTTTTTCTGAAATCCCCACCGCCACAGGCCGGTATTTCTCCCTGTTTATATTTTTGATCACCGCATAGGCGGATTCCAAAGACACACTGTATTCGGAGGATTTTCCTCCAAAAAATACTGCAACATTCAGTTTATCCATCGTTATTTTCCTTCCTTAAACCCTTCTTCTGACACCGGAGAGTTTGTTTTTATGCCTAAAAGCATAACAAAAAAGGAAAACGAGCCTTTTTAGATTTTACTTAGGATTGGTTATTTTTTTCTTGGGGAAATATTAAGATTTTATTTTGAAAGGTGTGGTGGGATTGTCTTTTTAAATGTAAAGAATCATTCTTTATATAGTGACAAGCTACGTCTTTCTGTGTTAGACTTAACTCGTACAGACTTGGCAACTATGGAAGACAAACAATATCAGATAGATTACTGGGCTTCTCTTTTCAGATCCACCACATGGGAGGAACTTATGACCCTTACACCCAAAAATAAGTATATTAATGAAGCTGTCGAAACTATTTACCAACTCACTCAGGAAGAAAAAATCCGCATGCAATGCGAAGCACGGGAAGATTACTACCGTACACAACTGGGATGGCAGGATATGCTTAAGAAAAAAGACACATTACTGGAAGAAAAGGATACTCTTTTAGGAGAAAAGGACAATATTATACAGGCGCAAGAAAGTACCATTCTTAACCAGAAGGCTGCCTATGAGAGTCTCTTTGCCTGGGCAAAAGAACACGGTTTTGAGGCATGATTCTTCATTCAATATTCTCAATGGGAGACCGCTATGGACATCGCAGTATTATCCGATATACATGGAAATTATGAGGCACTGAAAGCCTGTACCAATTACGCCCTGAAAAGAGGGATCACAACATTCCTGTTTTTAGGCGATTATCTGGGTGATTTTGCATACCCCCAGAGAACCATGGAATATCTGTATCACCTCAGGGATACATATCACTGCATTTTTATCAGAGGAAACAAAGAAGACTACTGGTTAAGCTACCACGATTCAGGGGCAGCAGGCTGGGTGCCATACAATACCATTACCGGTTCCCTGCATTACACCTATCAAAATCTTACCGATCGGGATCTGGACTTTTTTGGAGAAATGGGGATTACCCGGACCATTGCTTTAGAAAATGCGGAGCCATTTACTATCTGCCATGGGTCTCCCTTCAGCAACAAAGAAAAGCTTCTTTTGACGGACCAAAACACCCTGAATATTTTAGGCCGCAGTCCCACGCGTCTTATACTGTGCGGTCACACCCATATCCAGCAAAAGATTTCGGCAGGGGAAAAGGCCATCCTGAATCCAGGTTCTGTAGGTTCGCCTCTTGGTGTCTGCCAAAAAACTCAATTTATGCTCCTTCATCAAAACAAAAATACCTGGGAAGAGGAATTCCTCTCTCTGGATTATCCTGTCCAAAAGGAAATCGATCATCTGTACGCCGCCAGGCTGGACCAGCTTGCCCCTTACTGGTGCAAGGCTACCATACTTCTTCTGCACACCGGTATAAGCGCCCATGCGCTGCTCCTTCAAATGGCAATGGATCTGTGCAGAAAAGAGCGGGGAGAATGTGTCTGGCCGGATATCCCGGAGAAGTACTGTAAGCAGGCGTATGAAATTCTTGCAAAACAGACAGGCCAGCCATAGCCAGCCTGTCTGCCGCATGCTCCATTAAACCATATTCTACCAGGCAAACAAAGCCTTTCCTTTCAGTCTCAGGATCGCCTCGATGAAATAATAATCCCCATAGATAATAGGCACCTCCGTATTCTTTCCGTCAGGGTCATGATAGAAGAATGTGCCGCCGTCCACAATGGAATCCTGCTCCGGATCCCAATTACTGAATTTCTCATCGCAGGCCCTTAAGATATTGAACGCGGCCTTAATATAAAGCTTCTTTTCATGCTCTCCCACATGCTCTGCCAGCTCCAATAATCCGCAGGCTGTGATCATCCCTGCTGTGGAGTCATATTTCACCGGCTCTTCGGGAGCACGGTAATCCACCAGCGGAAGCCAGTCTGAAACTGCCATATTGGAAATACAGTAATGAGCACATCTCTTGGCGGTATTTAAGAAAGACTCGTCCCTTGTATGCCGATAGCTTAAGGCAAACCCATAAACTGCCCAGGACTGTCCCCTGCTCCAGGAGGAACCCTTTTCATAGCCCTGTCCGCCGGGATTGTCCACAAATTCCCCTGTTTCCGAGTTAAAGATCACGATATGGTTACAGCTCCCGTCTTCCCGCACAATATACTGCTGGGCTGTCTTTGCATGGTTGATGGCGATCTGAGCAAAACGGGGATCTCCGGTTTCTTCGCTGGCCCAGTAAAGCAGCGGAATATTCATCAGACAGTCGATGATCATCCCTCCGCTCATATTGCGTCCCTTGGCGATCATAGCTCCTACCTCGTCATTCCATGCACGGATAAACCTTCCTGCCAGATTGTAACGTCCTGCCAGCAGATTGGCAGCATGGAGCCCCCGCCGTCTGGATTCCATATTATTTGTTTTTCTGTAATCAGCCACGGCAGAAAGCAAAAACAAAAATCCCACATCATGATCCAGCTTGTCAAATCCCTGCAATGTCTCAGAAAGCCGCTCCTCTGCCCCTTCCGCAGCCTTTCTGTACGCTTCGTCGCCGGTTGCTTCATACATCTGCCAGAGCATTCCCGGCCAGAACCCATTGGTCCAGAAATAAATTCCTCCGGGCACATCCAGATCATGATATTTTCCGTCCCGCGTGCTGTAAGGGATCATGGTTCCGATCCTCTCACATTCCTTTTTCATTTTTACCAGCAATTTCTGATAAACCTCTTCCAGCCATTGCTCATTTGAAACTCTTGTATCTGCTGCTTCCATAGTAAACCCTCCTTAATATGTTTTCTGCAGTTGATCTGTATTTATCCTAACATAAAGAAAAGCCATCTGTTAGAAAAAACAAATAGCTTTTAGAAAAAATACTTATTATTTTTCAATGGCTGTCCAATACATCCTTCGGTACTCCTTGGGGGAAACACCGATGTTTGCCTTAAAAACCTTGGAAAAATAGTTGTTATCTCCATACCCTACATAAGCGCCGATCTCCTGGACGCTCATCCTGCTCTCCAGCAAAAGCTCCGCCGCAAGGTCAGAGCGCTTCTTTGCAAGATACTGTTTCATGGTCATCCCCGTTTCCCGGATAAACAACTTCACTAACTGTTGCTGATTGATACCGGCGGCTGCCGAAAGCTCTGCGACCGTAACCGGCCTGCTCAGATTAATATCCATATATTCAACCGCTTTTTTTACATACATGGAATAATGCTCTTTCTGCTCCTTTAACACTTCCCTGCAAAAACGCTCCACCAGCTGTGCCGTCAGGTCGCTTAGTTTTTCTGCCGAAGCAGTATGCTGCATTCTCTGTGCATATTCCTGGCTGATCGAATCGATCAAAACAGGGCTCATGCCTGCCATTTTGGCCCCCATCCTGGTCAATGTCCTCACTATGCCGGCTCCTACGATCTGATCTCTCAGGTCCGCTGACATAAATCTTAAATCTGTACATACCATCTGTATTTCCTCTAAAATGCCAAGCGCTTTTTCTGTTTCTCCACAGCTTACCGCCTTTATAAAGCATTCCTCCAGATGATAGCGTCTGTTCACAACGCTGCTGCTTTCATATTTATCAGAAAAGGGCAGGGAGATATCCGGAGCCTGGCGGCTTTCATTTACAGCCTTCACCATCCGCCCCGTTCCGCCGTCACCAGTATGCTCTAAAAGAAGCATTACGGCACGCATAGCCTGCTCCCGGCCGGAAATCGGCAGCTGGCAGCGATAGTTCTTGTAAGAGGCTGTATGAGCCTGGGAAATTCCCAGTCTTCCCAAAAGCTGCCTGGCGGAATTATCCTTCCATCCCTCCTCCACATATGGCCCCAGCAGGATCCAGGCGCCTTCTGTATGAAAGATGATCAGATGCGACTCCATAGGCTCTGTGATCTCATAAATGATTTCCTCCGCTCCTTTTTCCAGGAAATCCCGGAGCCCTTTTGCAGTATACAGCCTCTGCAGTCCTTCCGAAAAGCAGTACTGCTCTTCAAATTGTTCCAGCACCTTCATTTCCCCGCTATAGACCCTCACTCCCATGCCGGTCAGGGACGGGATCAGAATAACCGCCGATTCCAGAAAATCCATCGCTTTTACCTCTCTTTTCTATTACTATATAATCTTTTTCGGTACAAATCAATGATAACCGCAACCCAAAAATCGTACTACAAATACCAAAAATAATCACTATAAAAAGAAGTCCAATCTAATTATAATTAGAAGAGAAATTATGTAAAAGTTGGCAAATTTGGGTATATCTTTTATGTCAATAATAGACAAATCATAACATCAAAAACTCTTTTTTTGGAACAATTAATATAAGAAAACTCGCGAAGGAGGAAAACAATGCGAAACTTGATCTGTTTGAATCAGGACTGGCGTTTTACCCGCGAAGATGCCGGTCTGCCCAAGGCTCTGCCTTCGGACTGGGAAAGGGTGGATCTGCCCCATACCTGGAACGCGGTGGACGGCCATGACGGGAACGGAGGTTATGCACGTATCAAAGGCTGGTATGCCAGAAGCTTCAGGACCCCCGTACAGCCTCTTGCCAAAGGACGGGTGTATGTGGAGATCCCGGCAGCAGGCCAGCAGGCGTCCGTATACGTTAACGGCACCGAAGTCATTTATCATGAGGGAGGATATTCCAATTTCCGTGCGGATATCACGGATCTGTGCAAGCCGGATGAGGATAATCTTCTGGTGATCGCCTGCAGCAACGAAAATAAGAGCAATGTCTACCCCCAGGCAGCAGATTTTACCTTCTACGGCGGGTTATACAGAGGCGTCCGTCTGATCAGCGTGCCCGATACCCACTTTGATCTTGACTATCTTGGAGGCCCCGGACTCAAGGTAACTCCCAGACCCTGTGAGAGCGGCGGAGCCACCTTTGAGATGACCTCCTGGATCACAAACGGAGACGAAAATTTCACGGTTTTATATTCTGTTAAGGATGCGGAAGGCAAAGAGGTTGCCAGCGCCTGCCGCCCCTTTGACCAGACAACAGTCACCGTTTATGTGCCTGATGCGGTAAAATGGGATATTGACAATCCTTATCTTTACACCGTAACCGCCATCTTACAGCGCAGAAATGAAGCCTATGATGAGATCAGCGCAAGAGTTGGTGTAAGAAGCTTTAGCTGTGACCCCGAAAAAGGCTTTATCTTAAATGGAAAAGAAGTTCCTCTCAGAGGCGTCAGCCGTCATCAGGATCGTCTTTATAAGGGCAACGCCCTCTCCAGAGAAGACCATTATGAAGATGCAAGGCTCATTAAAGAGCTGGGAGCCAACACTATCCGTCTGGCTCACTATCAGCACTCCCAGGATTTCTATGATGCCTGTGATGAGCTGGGCTTTATCATTTGGGCGGAGATTCCTTTCATCAGTGTGATGAACCAGGATCCGGCAGCCCATCAGAACTGCATCAGCCAGATGAAGGAGCTGATCATCCAGAACTACAATCATCCCTCCATCTGCTTCTGGGGCATTTCCAACGAGATCCTGATCGGCGGCATCTCCGATCAGCTGGTAGAAAACCATAAAGAATTAAACGCTCTATGTAAGGAGCTTGACGATACCCGTCTTACCACCATCGCTCATGTGTCCATGACCCCCATCAACGGCCCTATGCATGGCATTACAGATGTGGAGAGCTATAATAATTACTTTGGCTGGTACGGCGGCAAGATGGAGGATAATGGTCCCTGGCTTGATAACTTCCACAAGATCCATCCGGAAATCTGTATCGGCGTTTCCGAATACGGCTGTGAGGGCATCATCACTTATCATGGCCCCAATCCGGCCTGCAAGGATTACAGTGAGGAATACCAGGCATTATATCATGAACATCTTGCCAAGGTCTTCGATGAACGCCCCTGGATCTGGTCCAGCCACGTATGGAACATGTTCGATTTTGGATGTGCTGCCCGTGATGAAGGCGGCGTAGCCGGAAGAAATAACAAAGGACTCATCACCATGGATCGCAAGACCAAAAAGGACAGCTACTATGTTTACCAGGCTTACTGGAGCAAAAAACCCATGCTGCATCTTGCAGGCAAACGCTATGCCCAAAGAGCAGGCGAGACCACAGAGATCAGGGTTTACTCCAACCAGCCCACTGTTGCCCTGTATCTGAACGGCGAGCTGGTAGAAGAAAAATCCGCTGATAAGGTATTTGTCTTCCAGGCAGCTTTAAAGGCCGGCTTCAATATTGTTACAGCCGTTGCCGGTGATCTAAAAGACAGCATGACCCTTGAAAAGGTAGAAAAAGAGCCTTCTATTTACGTCCTCCCCGAAGTCAATGAAAGAGCGGAAGGCGTTGCCAACTGGTTCAATCTGGTAGGCGATCTGGATCTGAAGGCTCCCATGGAATTTCCGGAAGGAAAGTACAGCATCCATGACACTATGGAAGAGATCGCCAAATCTCCTGAGGCTTTGAAGGTCATGACAGATGCCATCAAGATCACCATGAACATGAAGTTAGAGCCCGGCGTAGGTATGTGGGATATGATGAAATCCATGACCCCTGAGAAGATGGTGGGCATGGCAGGCTCCATGGCCCCTGAAGGCTTCCTGGAGAGTGTCAACGCCAAGCTGATCTTAGTTGACAAACTATGATCCAAAGTGATATCACAATTTATTTCATGTGCTGCTGATGCATAATCAGCAGCACAATATAAAGGAGCGAAATATTTTGAGCAAATTATCAGAATATACAAAGAAAAAGGATTATCTGATCTGTGTGGACAGCGATGGCTGTGCCATGGACACCATGGATATCAAGCACATCCGCTGCTTCGGTCCCTGTATGGTAACAGAATGGCATCTTGAGGAATGGAAGGATGAGATCTTAAGCCGCTGGAATGACATCAATCTTTACACCATGACCCGGGGGATCAACCGTTATAAAGGGCTTTCCATGGCCCTCTCAGAGATCAACGCCAAATATACTCCCATTGAAGATCTGGACACCCTGGTCAAATGGGTGGAAACCAGCCCTGAATTATCCAACGGCGCCCTTGAAAAGGCCATTGCTGAAAATCCCGGCGTCAGTCTCAAAAAGGCTCTTTCCTGGAGCAAGGCCGTCAACGCATCCATCAACCAGCTTCCCGACGACGAGAAGCTTCCCTTTGAAGGGGTAAAAGAAGCACTTGCCATGGCTCACGAAAAGGTAGACGTGGCCATTGTCTCCAGCGCCAACCTTGACGCGGTGTTAGAGGAATGGGAACGCTACGGCCTGCTTCCCAACACCGACATTGTGCTTGCACAGGACTCCGGCAGCAAGGCATTTTGTATCGGAGAGCTTTTAAAAGCAGGCTATGCCAAAGACCATGTACTGATGTGCGGCGACGCCCCCGGCGATTTGGATGCTGCTCAGAAAAACGGCGTATTCTACTATCCTATCCTGGTTCGCCATGAAGCAGAGTCCTGGAAGGAATTCATGGACAAAGCCCTTGCAAGGCTCCTTAATGGAACCTATGAAGGCGCTTACCAGCAGGAAAAAATTGATGCATTTTTAAACAATCTGAAATAAAAACCAAAAATCAGAAAGGAGACTATTATCATGGTCGATATGAAAGCAAATCCCTTTTACTTATCTGATGAGGATTGTAAATGGGTGGAGGACACCATTGCAGGAATGAGTCTTGACGAAAAGATCGGACAGCTATTCTTTAACATGGGGTCTTCAAGAGACGAAGAATACCTGAAAATGACGGTAAACAAGTATCACATCGGCGGAATCCGCTACAATCCCGCTACAGCGGATGAGGTTCATGAACAGAACCGCATTCTGCAGGAAAACAGCAAAATTCCTCTGATCATCGCCTGCAACACAGAAAACGGCGGAGACGGCGCCTGTGTGGACGGAACCACCATCGGCAGCCAGACCAAGATTGGTGCAACCCGCAATGTAGACTACGCTTACAATTTGGGCTATATGTCCAATAAGGAAGCAACCGCCATCGGATGTAACCTTTCCTTTGCGCCTGTAAGCGATATTTTATACAACTGGGAAAACCCGGTGATCGGCCTGCGTACCTACGGCAACGATGTAGAGCGTGTTATGGAAATGACCAAAGCCTACATGGATGGCGCCCACGCCAATAAGGGCTTTTGCTGTGCTGCCAAGCACTTCCCCGGCGACGGACTGGATTTCCGTGATCAGCACGTAGCCAACAGTGTAAATGATTTCAGCTGTGAAGAATGGGATGAAACCTTTGGTAAAGTATACCAGAACCTGATCGACAACGGACTTGAAGCCATCATGGCCGGACACATTATGCAGCCCGCTTACACCAGACACTTCAATCCGGAAATTGAAGATGACGACATCATGCCTGCTACGCTCTCACCGGAACTGATCAACGGTCTTCTGCGCACCAAGCTTGGCTTTAACGGCATGGTACTCACCGATGCTTCCCACATGGTAGGACTTACCTGCCGCATGAAGAGAAGCGACCTGATGCCCGCTGCCATTGCCGCAGGTATCGACATGTTCCTGTTCTTCAACGATATGGATGAAGATTTTGAAAGCATGAAGCAGGGATATCTGGACGGAAGGATCACGGAGGAGCGCTTAAGCGATGCCCTTCACCGCATCCTGGCCCTGAAGGCTCACATGGGCCTCCACAAAAAGGCTCCCTCAGAGCTTGTACCGCCCAAAGCACAGGTTCATGAGATCGTAGGCTGCGAAGAGCACAAGGCTATGCAGAAGGAGATTTCCGAGAAGTCCATCACCCTTGTCAAATACAAAGACAAAGATGTCCTTCCCATGATCCCCGACCGTTACAAACGTATCATGATCGTTTATGTAAAGGGATTAGAGGCTCCCGGACTGGGTGCTATTCTGGGCAAGAATAAGGTTTCTCCTGCCGAAAAGCTGAGAGATAAGCTGATCGCCAAAGGCTTTGACGCCTTCATCTATGAAAGCCCGATCCAGAAGATCATGCAGCAGATGCAGGCCGGTGAAAAGCCCGACATCAATCTCTATTTTGCAGGAAAGGATGCCATCAAGGACTTCGTGTCCAAGCAGGATCTGATCATCACCCTGGTAGACATTCCCGGTGGTTTCCAGCCTGTGGCAAGACCTGCCTTCGGCATGACCAAGGGCGGCGGAGAGATCCCCTGGTATGTGCATGAGCTTCCGGTAATCGTCATTTCCACCAAGCAGCCTTTCGTGCTGGCGGATATTCCCCAGGCACGTACCTACATCAACACATACGATGTTTTAGATACCACCTTTGACGCGCTGGTAGAGAAGCTGATGACAGGCGCTGCCGCCTTTACAGGACAGGATCCTGTGGATTCCTACTGCGGCGTATGGGATACACGGCTGTAAAAAGAGTTGGCCGTTAGGCCAACTCTGCAAGAATTTGCTTCTGCAAATTCTTGTTGCCGCTGTGAACTTGTGGAAGTATGCATTTTCTGGTAAAATAAAGAAAGAACAAAACGGTTCTTTTTCAAAAATGAAAAGACAGGAGGATGTTTCTATGCAAATGGGGTTTCGCTGGTATGGCGAAGGAAATGATGACATTAAGTTGTCAGACATTAAGCAGATTCCCGGTGTGACGAGCATCGTCTGGGCGCTTCACAATAAGATGCCCGGTGAGATTTGGGAAGAAGCTGAAATTGCCGAGGTTCAGAAGCAATTAGAGCCCTACGGCTTTAATATGGATGTGGTTGAATCGGTAAATGTCCATGATGACATTAAGATCGGCCTGCCCAGCCGTGACGGATATATTGCGAATTATATTCAGACGATCCGCAATCTGTCCAAGTTCGGTGTTAAGGTAATCTGCTACAATTTTATGCCAATCTTTGACTGGACACGTACCGATCTGTTCCATCCGGTAGGGGACGGTTCCACCGCCCTGTACTATGAGGCAAGCAAGATCCACGATGATCCTAAGGAAATGGCTGATTACATTTTAAATAATCTCCATGGCCTTACCTTCCCCGGCTGGGAGCCTGAAAGAATGGCCAAGCTGGATGAATTATTCGAGGCTTACAAGCCGGTTACCAAAGAAAAGCTCTGGGAAAACCTGAAATATTTCCTGGAAGCCCTGATGCCCACCTGCCGTGAATGCGACATCAAAATGGCGATCCATATGGATGATCCCCCATGGGATATCTTCGGACTGCCTCGTCTCATGGTGGATGAAGAGTCTATTGACAGATTCCTTAAGATGGTGGACGATTCCTATAACTGCCTGACCCTTTGCTCCGGCAGCCTGAATGCCAACCCGGATAACAATGTAGCTTCTATCGTGCGCAAACACTGCGACCGTATTGCTTTTGCCCATATCCGGAATATCAAGCACTTCCCTAACGGGGATTTCTCCGAGGCCAGTCACCGCGACTGCGACGGAGAAACCGGTATTGTGGACATCATCAAGGCATACCACGACTGCGGCTATAATGGCTACATCCGTCCCGACCACGGACGTCATCTGTGGAACGAAGGCCCCGGCACTGTACGTCCCGGCTATGGTCTCTATGACCGTGCCCTGGGAATCATGTATATGTGGGGTATCTGGGATATGCTGGATAAGTTAGATGCTGCAAACAAATAGTAGATAAATTTTTCCGGCAGGTTGTCTGCATTGTTTACGCAGATAAGCTGCCGGGACATTTCTTACAACTTAAGAAAGGAACAGAATCGTTATGAAATTAAGTGAACAGGGTTTAAAGGACAGAGCCGCCTGGGAGGCAGCCGGATTTTTACTCCCCCAATATGACCGTCAGAAAGTCACAGAAGCCACAAGAGAAAATCCCTTTTGGATCCACTTCGGAGCCGGAAACATCTTCCGCGCTTTTCAGGCAAATGTAGTACAGAACCTTTTAAATGACGGTACTCTGGACAGAGGTCTGGTGGTAGCTGAAGGTTTTGACTATGAGATCATCGAGAAGATGAACCGCCCTCATGATGATTACGGTATTGCCGTAACCTTAAAGGCTGATGGAACCATCGACAAAACTGTGGTTGGAAGCGTAGTGGAATCCCACATTCTGGATTCCGAAAATGCTGAAGAGTATGACCGCCTGAAAGAAATTTTTGAAAAAGATTCCCTCCAGATGGCAAGCTTTACCATCACCGAAAAGGGCTACAGCCTTGTAACCGGTAAGGGTGATACGATTCCCGATGTGTCTGCTGACTTTGAGGCAGGTCCGGAGAAACCCAGGAGCTATATCGGCAAGGTGGCATCTCTGCTCTACAGCCGTTTCGTTGCCGGTGAAAAACCCATTGCCATGGTAAGTATGGACAACTGCTCCCACAACGGAGATAAGCTCTATGCCGCCATCAATGCCTTCGCTGAGAAATGGGTAGAAAACGGAAAGGCAGATGCCGGATTTAAGAGCTATGTCAATGACAAGTCAAAGGTTTCCTTCCCCTGGAGTATGATCGATAAGATCACTCCCCGCCCGGATGCTTCCGTAGAGAAGATCCTGAAGGATGACGGCATAGAAGAATTAGAGCCCGTTATCACCTCCAAGAATACCTATGTAGCTCCTTTCGTAAACGCAGAGGAATGTGAATATCTTGTAATTGAGGATGCATTCCCCAACGGAAAACCTGCACTTGAAAAAGGCGGCATCATTTATACTGAGAGAGAAACGGTTGACAAGGTAGAGAAGATGAAGGTCTGCACCTGCTTAAATCCTCTTCACACCTGCCTGGCTGTATTTGGCTGTGTTCTCGGCTATCAGAAAATCTCCGAGGAATTAAAGGATCAGGAGCTTGTAAAGCTGATCAAGACCGTAGGTTACAAGGAAGGTCTTCCTGTGGTAGTGAATCCCGGAATCCTTGACCCGAAGGAATTTATCGATACCGTGATCAATGTGCGTTTCCCGAATCCATTTATGCCGGATACGCCTCAGCGTATTGCTACTGATACCTCCCAGAAGCTTGCAATCCGTTTTGGAGAGACCATCAAAGCTTACCAGGCATCTCCTGAGCTGGATGTGAAGGACTTGAAGCTCATCCCCTTGCTCTTTGCAGGATGGCTGCGCTACCTTATGGGAATCAATGATGAGGGAGAAGCCTTTGAGTTAAGCCCTGATCCGCTGCTTGATACCGTTCGTCCTTACGTGGCTGACTTAAAGCTTGGCGGAACTGCCAGTGAAGAAACCTTAAAGCCTGTACTGGAAAATACCAAGATCTTTGGTGTGAACCTGTATGATGTGGGTATGGCTGAGACAGTAGTTGGCTATCTGAATGAAATGATCGCAGAGCCTGGCGCTGTGAGAGCTACATTGAAGAAATACGTATAAAGAAATATATAATAAACAACGGGTGACAGGCTTTGCCAGTCACCCTTATGTTAACAACAGACGGCACGCTTTCAAAGGCGTGCCGTTTTTCATTAACATACAAAATCCCATTTTTATCTGTCAAAATCTGTGGTATTCAGATCAATATCTTCCCGTCTTTATCCGCTTCTTTGGGAATCGCCACCATCAGATCGATCAATGTCATGGCAATAGGAAAGCCCGACCAGAAAAGCAAAAGATACAGGATGGCTGTAGGATATTGTCTGGCATAGAAGCGATGTCCGCCCATCCATCCCGTAAAAAGCGCCAGAAGCAGATATTTTTTGCGAAGAACAGGCTGAGGCTCTCTGTTTTCCCTTTTGTCAAAGAAGTTGGAGATCATTCTGGATATCCTGCCTTCTTTGACCTCTACTCCGTACTCCTTCCGGGTTCTGTCAAGCTCCTGCTGCAACGCCAGATAGTCATCAAAGCTTACATCATTCTTCTTCCCTTTTGGTCCGTTCTTTTTTCCCATATTGCCCTTTTCCTTTCAAAGAGCGCCGGAAATATCCGGCGCTCAAGCTTATATGTTATAAATTACCTTCTCTAATAATCTATAATCCCCGTGTTTCCTTACCGGAAACGCCAATTTCCTCAAGATACTTTTATTCCTGCATAGCTTTAGCCTTGATTGCAGCGATCTCTTCCTGGATTTCCTCCATCTTCTCTTTGGTCAGAGGATAGAATTTCAGGGCAACTACATTACACAGACATCCCAGGATGATCATACCATACATCAGGAACACGCCCACATAGTGCAGGGATGTGCTGTAAGGTGTGCTGGCGTCAGGAAGAGCCTCCTTAAATCCGATGGCGGAGAACATTAAACCTGCGATCATAGGAGCCAAAGATGAGATCACCTTATCCACGAAGCTGAATAAGGTACCCATCATACCGGGCACATACTTACCGGTACGATATACTTCATAGTCCGCACAGTCTGCCGTCATGGGAATAACGATATTTCCGGCAATCCCCTGGAAACCGCCCATTGCTATGGTAAGTACGATATAGGCAATGGTAAAGAATCCAAATGCAAGTCCGCCGCTGCCGTTATCCATGCTGGTGGGGTTACCAAACAGCCACAAAGCAGAAAGCAGCGCACATACAATGATCTCGCCCCAGGAACCGATCAGCATAGCCTTTCTCTGGCCAAGCATAGTTGCAAGGGTTCCAATTCCCAAGATCAAAAGGATCGTGGTAGGAATGGATGTAAAACCGCTTAAAATTCCGTACAGTGCAAAGTTACCTGCTACCACACCAAACATAACAGCAGTTACGGCACTGGTTCTGGCAGAGCTTGCCAGCTTATCGGTAGATGCGGATACCACCAGCATCTGGATGGCACGATTTCCCTTTAAGGTCTCCCAGTAATCCTTCAGACCAATCTTGATCGGCTTACCGGTTCCAAAGAATTCCGTTCTGTCCTTGGGTGCAATACTGAATACTGCGATCGCAGTACAGATTGCGGATGCAATTGCGGTAAATACCCAGAAATCATGGAAGAATCCTGCCTCGTAGAAGGTTCCGCCATATTTAGCACTGATATTAGCCACCAGAATCGCAAGACCGGTAAAGATAACTGTGTTATAAACACCGTCAAAAATAGAGAACAGAGGTCTCTGTTTAGGGTCATTGGTCAGACAGGTCTGAGCCGATTTCGTTACTACACACTGGAAGGTATAACCAATGTAATAAATCGCGGAAACGATCACGAAGAATGTAAAACGTACCGCTGTATTCTCGGGAAGCATATGGGTCACATGGAAAAGGATAAAGCTGGTAATACACAGAATTGCCTGCCCGATCACCATAAACGGACGGTTCTTACCGAATTTACCATTGGTCTTATCCACTACAAACCCGATAAAAGGATCTGTCACGCCGTCCCAGAGACGCATGATCATGGAAAAGCTGGAAGCTGCCACTACTGCGATCCCAACAAAGCCTGTCAGATAATAGGCAACATAGCCCATAAAGAACAGATACAGGTTCGTTGCGGAGTTGTTCAGCGCAAATCCACCGATGCGCCACAGCGGAACGCGATGGATACCATTCTCGCCGTAATACTTTGAGGTGTCATTTTTCATAGTAAATCTCCTTCTCTAAAAAGTTGTTTATTTCCTCTAATGCAATCTACTAAAACTATACCATTTTTGTACATATATGTCAAATAATTATTAAATATTCATAAAATAGTATTATATTTAGTGATGTATGTATCGTTTCATATTTTTTATGTTTGCAAATTTTTGTGCACTTTTTCCCAAAAGGAACCATTTCATCCCTTTAAAAACCTTTCTGCGCTGTTTTTATTGTATAATATCACTATTGTCCCGCCCCGGTTTATCCCTCGCCAAACTATGACTATTTTTGGCATCGAAGACTTACATTATGTATATCGTGATGATTTTTAGTATTTATAGAACTTTTTTTAGGATGACTTGATTTTTTTCTGAAAATATACGAAAATAGGATTGACCAAGTGACGGTTGGCTGTATGGCCTTTCCTTTTTTCACTGATGGCAAACCATATTCCAAAAAACTATTCTGGGTGATTTCTATGAAATACGACGCTGAGCTGAATTTTGTAAAAGCACTTTTGAGTAATTTTCACTTATCATTCACGATGTTAAAAAGTCCGATAGCCCTGCCTTTTTCATTGATCGATTTCGGGCTTCGCCAGCTTTTCCGGCATGATTTTGATTACATTGAACTGTACAGCAGATTTGAAAAAGCCTGCCGCCCCAATTCCATTTACCGGGTGAAGGATTTTTCTTCATGCCATTATCTCTTTTTCCGTATTCCTGATGACACAGAGACGGCTTATGCCATCATCGGCCCTTATACCCTCACTGAAATATCCCGGCAGGCTATACTGGATATTTTCAGCCGGTTTTCCTATCCTGCCGAAATACTTCCCCAATTGGAGAAGTTTTATCAGGAGGTTCCCGTTATTATAGATGAAAGCAAGCTTTTTACTCTGATCTACACTCTGGGAATAAAGCTTTGGGGAAACGAAGAGAATTTTTCATTCCAGGACATTCCGGATACCATATCGGAAGACCTCCGTATCGAAAATACAGAAAAAACCTCCTTAAAGCCTCTGGCACCGTCCCTGTCCATGAAGGTATTAGAAAAGCGTTATTACGATGAAAATGAGCTGATGAAAGCCGTAAGCACCGGGCAGAGCCACAAGGCAATGGTCCACTATAACAGCTTTCTTTCCCGGCAGCTGGAGCAGCGCCTGGCCGACCCTCTGCGGAACGGTAAGAATTATGCCATCATCTTAAACACCCTGCTCCGCAAGGCGGCAGAGCAGGCCTCTGTCCATCCTCTGCATATTGACAATATCTCTTCCCAATATGCAAAGAAGATCGAGGTGTGTGTCTCTCCCAAGGCGCTGGAATCCTTAAGCCGGGACATGATACATAACTACTGTCTTCTGGTGCAGAATTATTCCCTGAAGAGCTATTCTCTGCTGGTGCAGAAGGTGCTGACCCAGATCGACTCCGATCTCACTGCCGATCTTAGCCTAAATGCCCAGGCGAACCTGCTGAATGTTAATTCCAGTTACCTTTCTACACTGTTCAAAAAAGAAATGGGGATCACGCTGACAGAGTATGTGAACAAAAAGAGGATCCGGCACGCGGTCTTTTTGCTGAATACCACCACCATGCAGATACAGACCATTGCACAGTACTGCGGCATCCCTGATGTGAATTACTTTACCAAGACCTTTAAGAAATATATCGGGAAGACGCCTAAGGAGTATAGGGACTTTATCAAAGGAAAGGGAGGCGGGGTGTGATCCCCGCCTTCATGTATTCGAGGTGATCTTCATTTTAAATTCCCCGTAGGGGATGGTTACTTCCTGGAAGCCGTCGGCGTAGGAGGCCAGGGCGTAGGGCTCGAAGTAGAAGGTAATGCCCTCCTCTGTCAGGTAGAAACGAGATGAGAGACTGGTACTCTCTTCCACGATCTTCAGGGCGTCCTCCCAGAAGCGTTCCGGAGCCTGGGACAAATAATCGTCAAAGTATCTGACCACAATCTCTTTCAATTCTTCTTCGCTGTTTTCTATGAGATCCGAAAGCAGAAGTCTTTGCCCTGTGTGCAGATCAAAGGTATAGCCTTCCCAATAGGGCATGCCGTGAGCGCCTCCCGTATAATCATAGTCCATCTGCAAAAAGCTGAACCGATCCCCGTCAAAATAAAAAACTTCCGAAGGATAGCTGCTGTAGCTGTAGCTTAAGGTATAAGGGATGATATCATCCTCTGAACAGGCGGCAAGCTCCTCTTCCCGCCATTTTAAATCCTCCGGATTTTTTTCATAGCTGATGATCGCTTTCTGGTCTTCCGTAAAGACACGGTTGATCTCCCCGGCTCCTTCAAATCGTTCATCCACCACAAGTCGTACCAGGTCGATCTCCGACAGCACAAAGTCCGGCATGACCTCGCTGTAGATCCGCTCAAAATAGTTATCCACTGTCCCCACCTGGCTGATGCCGCTGTCATAGAAGGCATCGCCGATAGTTTCCACTCTTTCCGTATCCTCCAGACTTCTCCGCATAAGATACACTTTGTAATCCTGTGAATCCGCATAATAGACATATCCGTCCATAAAAGTCATGCGCCGCGCATAAAAGGGATAGCTTCCCTCCATGCCCGGCTGCCTTTCAAGCCGGAACAATTCCCTGTGCTCTCCGGTTTCCAGACTGACCGTCTCGTAAATACTGCCCTCCTGCGGGTCTCCTGTAGGATTTTCGGCCACAATATAGACATAATCCTCATCCATATGAAGAACCACGATACCGGACTGATAGTTTTCTTTTTCAAAAGCAGTCAGGAGACGGCCGTCAAAGGCTTCCGTACTTTTCGAGGCAGACTCTGATGCATCCGCCTCCGATAACAATGTATCCAGTATATGCGTATCCAGCAGCCAGAGTTCCTCCTGCCCCTCTCCGTAATCGGAAAACAACAAATACTCCGGGGTTACAGCCTGCAGTCTCCCCTTCGTCGGAAGAACTCTTTTCTCCCCTGTTTCAGGATCGACCGCCACCGCCTCCTGATCCTGATTTTCCATGAGATAGCAGCCAAAGGTATTAAGGCTCTCAAAGGCTCCCATATACCGGTTTCCGCCCTGCCAGAGATTCAGGGAATAACAGTCTTCCGGCACATTCTTAAGATGTACCTCCTGCATTTCCTCTCCCTCCGGAATATCGCCCTCTGCAGTCACCGGACAGCCCCTGACATACCCGTTCTCCTCCAGGTACAGTGCGCCGTCATAGTAGTAGAAGCTATCCGGGTAGTCCTCAGGTTCCGTAACCCTGTGATAGCTGCTGCCATCGGTCTTTATCACGGAAAGACCGCGCCCATAACTGCCGTCAGATTCCTCCCAGCCCTGCTCCAGAAAATAAAGGTTATCCCCCAGAAGGATCCCGTTTCCTTCCATGGAAAAAGAGCTTTCTCTCCCTTCCGCCTTCTTTTCCCACAGGATACTGGTTTCTCCGTCCGTCTTCTCTATCCTTCGGATCTGCTCCATACCGCAGCAGTAAAACGCCTCTTCATCCTCCAGTACCGCCTGCCCATGGCAGATGCCCTCCGGCAACACACTCTCCTGCCCTAAGCCACTCTCCTCGTTCTCCGTACCGGACGCCTTTTCTGTTTCTTCTACTTCTTCTGCTTCTTCTACTGCTACTGCTACTGCTTCTTCTGCCGCTTCTGTTCCCAGGCCCGCATTACCGTCTATATCCGTTTTCTCTCCTGTGCTTCCGCATCCTGCCAGTACTGCCGCAAGCACAAGCAGCATCGCAAGCTGCTTTTTCCTCATCACAATTTCCCTCCTCATGTTTTTTACAGACAGACTCGCCAAATCTGTTGGCTTTATCTACGCTTTCTCACGGACTTTGCAGCAAGTGCAAAGTCCTGGCTGAATAATTACCCCAAATCTGCCCTACATCATCAGTGACCTTGACGCCAGAAAAACCGACACCAGGATCATAAGCACCCATAATACATATTTCCCCGCCGCCAGCAGTCTTTTGCCTTCTCTGTTCTCATCCTGATTCAACTCAATATCCATCCTGATTTCTTCCATCCTTTCCGGATTTACTCCTCTATTACAATTGTACCCGAATTCTCATAAAAATATATCCTTCCGCCCCAAAACCACTGGGTATGTTCCTCATCACATTTACGAAGCGTAAAGCAATGGACATAACCGCCCTCTCCGTCTGCCTCACAGGAATCATAGACCAGCATGACAGGCGCCTCTTCGATCCATCCTATATAAAATTCCTCCGGCAGCTCCACTCCTGCCAGACGGTCATGGTTTACCTTGATCTCTTCAGTGGTATAACCGGTAACCGGAAGCGCCACGGCATCCTCTAAAAGCTCCTCTGCAGCCCGGGCCAGAGCCAAAGCGGGCGAAATCCTTACCGGATAGCTTTGTATCCTGTACCCGTAGGACTCTTCCTCCCAAAATGTAACCGCAGGCTCCAGGGCACCGTCATAAATTTCCGGAAGAACATATCCGGCTTTTTCTTCTATCTCCTTTAATCCTTCCTCCAGGATTCTCCGAAGCTCTCCTCCATCGCCTTTTTGCAGAGAGTATTCTTCCGACAAAAGCAAAGCCTCCCGGTGTCCCTCTCCGTCCCTGGCAATAGCATAGTCCTGATAAATCCCTTCCTCTCTATTATACAGGGTAAACACTGCGCCTTCGCCGCCATAGATCCAGTCAATCTCCATCTGCCAGTCCTCCACCAGCTTCCCTGCCTGATAACGATAAGTCTCTGTCTCGTCCCACCGGGTATCGCAGTCGTACCCGCTAAGGCAGATCACCAGCATCTGCTCTGCGATGAGCATTCCCTGATAATCATCAAACTCGCCGCCCTCGTCATAGACCCCTAAGGTTTCTAATGGTTCTATGGGACGAAAAGATCCGTCCACCTGCCCTAAGAATACATAAATATGCCTTTTCTGCCACCCTTCCTCCTCTTCTGTTTCCGGAGACAGTCCGGTAACCGCCACATCCTCCCTGCCGTCTCCGTTTAAGTCTCCTCTTGCCAGCTCCCGCGCCGTAATCCCCTTCCCCTGATAAAAACGGTCAAGAAAATCCTGAGCTTCCAAAAGTGCCTCCTGCTCCTCATGATGGTAGTTACCTCCGCTGAACAGAGGGGTAAAAATCGCTTTTCCGATCTCCTGCCCGGGATTATTCTCTATTGCCAGGATACAAAGCTTATCCTTATTATAAAGAGGGGTATAATCCTCAATTCTGTTTCCGGGGATCCGTAATACCTCTATCTCCCTCAGATCTGCCATAGGACTGATATCCCGAATCTGATTTTCCGCCAGAGAAAGCTCTTTCAGATCCTTCAGTCCCGCTACAGGAGAAATATCCTCAATCTCATTTTCTGCCAGAGAAAGCTCTTTCAGATCCTTCAGTCCCGCCACAGGAGAAATGTCCTCGATCTCATTTCTGTCCAGGATAAGGCTTACAAGCTCTGTCCTGCCTTCCAGAAAGGCCAGAGACTTAAGCCCGCAGCCCACAAGACGCAGCTTTTTAAGTCCCTGAAACTCCTGCAGGGCCTCCAGATTCTCCTTTTTCAGAGGGATGCCCTCTATGGACAGCTCCTCCAGCTTCGGCGCCATATCCTGCACAAGGGTAAGCTCCGTCTCATCATAAGCCGACAGCTTCAGCTTCCTAAGTCCGGGGAATTTTTGCAGATCCTGCAGGGTTTCCACATCCATTTCATTATAGTTATACAGATCCAGACTCTCTATCTCCATAAGCTGCTCCATGGCAGGAATCTCTTCCTCATAAAATCCGGCCTGGGCATAAGCCCTTCTTTTGATCCTTTCCTCATGCCAGAGAAATCCGTCCCCGGGAACCCGGCTTTCCCAGACGCACCGAAGCAAAGACTCCCAAAGCCCGTGGTTTTCCCTGATCGCCGTCTCCATCTCTTCCAGAGTTTCAAAGGATCCGTCATCCGTTGTTACCTGATAGAGCATTCTCTCCTTTTGATAAAAGAATCCTCTTTTTCCTTCTTCTGTCCGATATAATACGAAGCTGCCATCCGGCCTCTTAAATCTGCCCTCCAGAAGCTGCCATGTGTGGTGGCTAAAGTCTGCCTCTCCCTGTTCTCCAAGAAGGCCTCCGCAAACAGCCCACAGCTTTTCTCCGTCAACTCCCCAGACTTCTTCTCTTGCTTCAAAGGCATCCCGATACGCAGGAACGGCATCCTTCTCCAGCAAATAAGCATGGATCTCCACTGTCTCCCCGTTCTCCGTATCCAGAAGCCTCAGCTCCGAGACCGTCCGCCCCTTCTCGTTCAGCGAATCGTCCGAAGGAGAAGGCACCTCCAGTCTTAAGTTTCTCCAGCCCTCTCCCTTACACCAAAAAGCCTCTCTCACAAAGCTGCTGATCCGGGCGTCTGCCAGGGCTTCCTTGGTCAGGACATGGCTATCATCGATCCGGACGCTTCCTGCCCAGAGCTGCTGCTCCCGTTCGTTTTCCCCTTCACCGCCCGGACGATTCCATAGTCCGTATTCTGCCACATCGTAAGCTGCTTTTGCACTGCCATCCCCGGCGGACTTCTTCCTCTCTTTTGACCTCTCTTTCTCCTTGTCCCGATCCGCCTTCCTCAGCCCGGCATTTATTTCCTCTCCCTGCCGGATGCATTCCGAGAATGTGATCCTGTCCGAATACCACTCTGAAAAATCTCTTTTCATCACAAACGGAAGATAAAAGGCTTCCTCCTCATCCAGCTCTATGATCTGTTCTCTGTCCTCTTCGGGAGACAGCCAGCCGGAATCCCGCCGTACATAGCAACCCTTTATCCCGCCCTCCGCAATGGCGTAGCAGAAGTCCCCGGAAGTATTGCGATCCAGCCTTACAAGGTTATAGCAGCCTTCTATAATCCCCCGGTTCCCGGCACAGATCCCTGCCCGGATACCTTTCCAGAGCCATTCTGACTTCAGGGTCATCGTCCCCTTATAACCGCATTTTATAAGGGTTCCTTCATTTTCCCCGCAGATACCCGCTATCTTACTCTCCTCACCGGGCTCCTCCTCCCTGGTCATAAGCTCCCCTTCAAATATACAGTTCTCGATCGTACCATTATTCCACTGACAAATACCCCCAATATTGTCATACCCCAGGATCAGAGAATTGCGGATGGCCAGATCATAGATCTGCCCCCAATTCTTTTCCACCAGACCATAGCCCTGCGGACTGTATAAACCGTATATGGTATGGCCGTTTCCGTCAAATTCACCCCGGAAGGTTTCCGGCCCCAGGCTTTCCTTTGAGGGCGGAGTCCTTCTCCAGCTCTCACGGCCAGAGAGATCATTGAGATAAATATCCGCCATCAGCCTGCCGGAAATAAAATCCTGGCTTTCCGCCTTCCGCCAGAATCTCTCATAGTCATAGGCCGTATAGATTTCATAGAATCCATCCTCTTCATTTACAGGAAGATCCTTTGGCCGGGTGGTCTCAAAAATAACAATGCTTCCCGCGGCCACTATTGCTCCTGCGAAAAGCACTGTAAAAAGGTTATATATATTCTCTCTGATCCTGCCGCCCATATAACTTCCTCTTTCAATCCCGCAGATGTTCTCTGGTACCCCTTTATTCTAGCCTCCGGGTGCATCATAGTTACATCATTTTTGCATCATAGTTGCATATTCTGACAGGAAAAGCTTTAGAGGAAGTTGTCGATCCGCGGAAGATTCCACTTAAAATGAATGGCCAGAAACCGCATGACGATCACACATACCGCTCCGGAGAGCATGGCGGTCTCGCTCCCTGTCCTCCTCCACAAAAAGGCACAGACAAATGCCCCCAGGATAGAGGCGCTGGCGTACACATGCTTTACAAAGATATAGGGCCGGTCTCCCGCCATCATATCTCTTAACAGGCCGCCTCCCACCCCCGTAATGGTTCCCAGAAACACAGGAAGGAAATAATTAAATCCCATCTGATTGTCAAAGGCTGCACGCACCCCTGCCACAGTGAACACTCCCAGCCCCAGGGTATCTGCCGTCATCAGGATCTGCTGGAAATGGGCGCCGGGGATCTCCTCATATCCCCTGACCCGAAAATAAATATAAATAAAGATAAATGCGGATGTAATAAGGGCGCTCAGGGCATAGACCGGCTCCCGAAAGGCCTGGGGCGGCAGGATGCCAAGGACTATGTCCCTGATCATCCCTCCGCCTACGGCTGTCACCATTCCCAGGATCATCACTCCCAGAATGTCCATTTTCTTTTTGATGGCTGTCATTGCTCCTGACAGGGCAAAAGCCACCGTCCCTACCATATCCAGTACAAAAAGCATATACTCCACTCTCTGAATTCCTCCTTAGGACATGGCGCCCACGATCTCCATAAGAGCTCCGCAAAGCTTTTCTGATACCTCTAAGGCCTGCAGCTCTCCAAACAACGCTGCCGGATTCTTTTTGTTTTTGCGTACCAGAGCGTCGATCCTGTCTTTTTGCTCAAACCCTGTCTCTGCACGGTTCAGGATCTCTGCGGCGGCTTCCTCTATGGAATTTCCGGCGATCCTTACGCCTTCCTCCATGAGGATCTCCACCTTATCCTGGGGCTTAACGGAAGCTATGGTCACCTTACAGGTATCCCCCATGCGCTGCACCTCTCCCTGCTGCAACGCGCCGTTTATCACTACTGTTACACTCCTTGTCTGCAGCTTATGAAAGTTTATCCGGAAGGTACGTTCCCCAGGGATCAGAGAGGTATCCCCTTCCACCGGATCGATCACAAACCGGAGCTGTCCTTCGGACCATTCCTGGCTCATCCTGGTCTTCGCACAGCTTCCGTCCCGGTATCCGTTTGATGCATTATCATCCTCATACAGGGTAAAGCTGTTGTCCGCTCCGGGATACACCCGTACCGTAAGCTCTGAAGGATTTTCAAGAACGCCTGCAGCAGAATAATCCTCCGTCATAGGTATGATCGCTCCTGCCTTTGCCAGTACCGGAATCTTATCGATGCTGCGATACATGCACAGACTCCTTCCGCCCTCATAGGCCATATCGGTAAAGAAGTCAAACCACAGCCCCTCCGGCAGCCACACCTTTACCTCCGCCATGTTAAGCCGCGGGATCCCCGGCGTTGTAATGGGAGCAACCATCAGCTCACTGCCGAAGAAATACTGGTTTCTCCGGATATAAGCCTCCTCCCTTCCCGGATACTCATAATACATGGGCTGGCAGATCGGCAGATCCTCCTTCCACGCCCGATAATTCATAGTATAAAGATAAGGCACCATCTGATGGCGGAGCCGCAGAAAATCCTTCATAGTCTCGCACACATCCTTACGGAACTTCCAGGGCTCCTTCACGATGTACTCGTTCTGGGTACTGTGAAGACGGGTGATCGGTGCAAACACCCCATACTGGTACCATCTTGCTTCCAGCTCGTCGCTTCTTGTCCCCCTCATGTGGCCGCCGATATCATGGCTCCACCAGCCATAGCCGATATTGGACGCCGTGTTGGTAAAGTAGGGCTGAAAATTCAGACTCTCCCAGGAAATCACTGTATCGCCCGAAAACCCTACAGGATAACGGTGAGAGCCCACTCCTGCATAGCGTGAAAATGTCATGGGGCGCTTCCCGTCCCTGGCACTGTCCAGAAAGTGATAATGGTTCAGCATCCATAAGGGATCAAGCCCTTCCACTCTGGTATTGGTTCCCTGCTGCCAGTCGATCCACCAGAAGTCTACGCCCTCTTCCTCCATGGGATGATGTACCTTTTCCAGATATACCTCCAGAAATTTGGGATCGGCAATATCAAAATTTACCGGCTCCTCCTTTTCCTGATCCACGCCCATGGCCTCTGCCACCCGGGGATAGCAGTCCTCAAAAGCACGGATCCCGTCTGCCGGATGAACGTTCAAGGTGGTATGCATTCCTCTGTCATGAAGCCGCTTCAAAAAGCGGGCCGGATCCGGAAACATTTCCTTATTCCAGGTATAGCCTGTCCAGCCGCTTCCGTACTTCGGATCAATATCCACCAGATGCCAGTCCATATCGATCACTGCCACCGTAAAGGGGATTCCTTCCTGATCAAACCGTTCCATCAGCTCCATATAAGAATCTTCCGTATACTTATAGTACCGGCTCCACCAGTTTCCAAGGACAAATCTGGGCAGCATGGGAGTTTTTCCACACAGATAATAAAAATCCTTCAGCGCTTCCCGATACCGGAATCCATAGGCAAAAAGATAGATATCCTCTCCTCGTCCACTTCTCGGGCGTACCCAGCCGTCTTCCCCCAGAAGCAGGGAACGGGAGTCATCCACACAGGTACACCCCTTAAAGGACATCAGTCCCTCGTCCAACCGGCAGGATCCGTCCACATTGTCCAGTGTTCTGGTGGTTCCCTTCAGGGTATCCTCTCTCTCCCCATACCGCCATGGCGTACGGTTTCCTCCGCCTGCCCCTTCCGCTTCTACCTTAAGAGCCTGACAGGAAAGCCCTCTTCCTGAAAATTCCTTCTTATCATAATTCAGCTGGAAATACTCTGTGCGGATCTCAATCTCTTCCTCTGTTTCCTTACAGTAAAAATCCACCTTTGGAAAATCGCGGTTGATGATGCTTTGGGTAGCCTCGTCCACAAAACGCCCCTCCCGGCTGTATTCCAGACGCACCAGACTCTTCGTCAGCAATGTGATCCTGTAGTGATCCCCCTGAATGATATTCTCCGGCCTTGCCTTAGGGTGGGTTTCCATTTTTAAATAAGATTTCATGATGTATTACTCCTTTCCGCCCATCTTCAGCACTAATGCCTCATAAGGCTGAACCATGATGTTCTCCGGCACTTCCCTGCGCTGATAGTTTCCGATCAAAATCTCTGCCGCCGCAAATTGCTCCGGGATTTCGTAAGGGGTTTCCCTTTCCGTAAAGTTACATATCACAAGAAGGGAGCATCCCTGACATTTTTCTTCCTGAGAATCTGCCTCCTGCAGTGTCCTGGTATAAACATAAAGGCTTTCATGCTCCGGCTCCAGCAGCTCATAGCTCCCGTAGACCATAACCTTTTCCTGCTTCCTTAAGGCGATCAGCTTCTTATAATAATGAAAAACAGAATTTTCATCCGCCAGCTCCCTTTCAGCATTGATTTCCTGATAATTGGGATTTACCATGATCCAGGGCTCCCCTTTGGTAAAGCCGGCATTTTCGCTTCCATCCCACTGCATGGGAGTACGGGCATTATCACGGCTTCGCAGAAGAAGATAACGCATCATATCCTCCGGGGCAGCCTTTCCCGCTCCGGTCAGTTCATTGAAAGCATTGATGCTTTCAATATCCCGAAAAGCTTCCATTCCCGGGAAAGGGCAATTGGTCATGCCAAGCTCCTCTCCCTGATACACATAGGGGGTTCCCTGCATCATATGAAGGAAGGTGCCCAGCATTTTGGCGCTGATCTCCCGATACCCGGGCCCATCATTCCCGAAACGGGACACCGAGCGGGGCTGGTCATGATTCCCCAAAAACAGGCTGTTCCATGCCTTCCCGGAAAGCTCTCTCTGCCAGCTGCTCATCACCTGTCTGAACTCGCGGAAAGGAAAACGCTTATCCGTCCACTTGCCTAAGGAACCGTCTCCCAGCTCCACATGCTCAAACTGAAATACCATGTTCAGCTCCTTCCCGTCAAGAGAGGCGTATTTCTTAGCCTCCTCAATGGTCACCCCGGCGCATTCCCCTACCGTCATCAAATCATAACGGGAAAGAACCTCCCGGTTCATTTCCTGAAGATATTCATGGACATGAGGACCGTTGGCACACCCCGGATCTCCATAAAGAGCCCCCTCCGGCAGCTTCGTCTCTGGCAGCCCGGGCTTTTTGGAGATCAGACTGATCACGTCCATACGAAAGCCGTCAATCCCCTTCCTACACCACCAGTCCATCATGGAAAATACCTCCCCCCGCACCTTGGGGTTATCCCAGTTCAGATCCGGCTGCTTTTTGGAAAAAAGATGGAGATAGTACATATCCGTAGCTTCATCATATTGCCAGGCAGAGCCTGAAAAACAGCTTCCCCAGTTGTTGGGTGCTCCGCCATCCTTTCCCTCTCTCCAGATATAATAATCCCTGTAGGGATTCTCCTTAGAGCTTCTGCTCTCCACAAACCATGGATGTTCATCCGATGTGTGGTTGACCACCAGATCCATTACCAGACGCATTCCCCTCTCATGGATCCCTGCCAGCATCCGGTCAAAATCCTCCATGGTGCCGAATTCCTTCATGATCGCCTGATAATTGCTGATATCATAGCCATTGTCGTCATTCGGCGACTGATACACCGGCGAAAGCCAGATCACATCCACCCCCAGCTCCTTCAGATAATCCAGCTTCGAGGTAATGCCGTTTAAATCGCCGATCCCGTCCCCGTTGCTGTCCATAAAGCTTCTGGGATAGATCTGATATACCACCGCTTCCTTCCACCAATTTTTCTGCATTTTCATAACCATACCTTTCCATAATCTGTCTGTTGTGTTATGGAAAACATTATAAGGCATCGGTCTTCAAAACACAATTGTTTGTGTCAATTCCTAATATTTCATTCTGCAGGACCATCACTCAATTCACGGCTTTGCTTTCCTGCTTTTTTAATCTCCAGAAGCATACTACAAAAAACAGGATTCCGTAAACAGTGGTGATGGGTGTGGCCAGACCTACCAGCACCAGAGATGCCCCCGGAAGCCTTGACATAAAGATGGAGACCGGAATACGGATGAAAAAGGCGGAGGTGATCCCCTGGAGCATCACCGGGATACTTCTTCCCCGTCCGTTAAAGTAACCGATACTGCTGAAAAGTACACAGGTCAGGATACATTCTGCTGAAAATCCCCTCAGGTAAGCCGCGCTTTGGGCAATCACCTCCCGGTCGCCGGTAAAAGCAGAAGAAAGCAGACCGCCTCCGAAAAAGCCTCCCAGAAAGATCAGCACTCCCACTGCACATCCCGTGGCCATGGCCGTCAGGAAACCCTTAAAGGCCCGCTCCTTCTGCCCGGCTCCGATATTTTGAGCCACAAACGCCGACACACTCTGCATTACGGAAGAGGGCACCAGCATGATAAATGAAATGATCTTCTGGGCAATCCCATACCCTGCCGACGGCATCAGCCCCATTTGATTTACAATGGTGTTGACC
Organism: uncultured Lachnospiraceae bacterium; assembly: GCA_947382625.1. Classification (GTDB taxonomy): domain Bacteria; phylum Bacillota; class Clostridia; order Lachnospirales; family Lachnospiraceae; genus Suilimivivens. Next base: position 36,720 of record CANDAG010000018.1, on the reverse strand, counting down.
ACCAGAAAAGAAATCTGCACCATGGTCTCCTGAACCGCGATCGGAACGCCCACATTCAGGATCCTTTTCAGCTCCTCCCCGTAAACTCTGCACTGCGCAAGGGAAAAGGAAATGGGGAGCCTTTGTCTGCGGATGATCACTGCGGAGAGTACCACGGATACAAGCTGTGCCAGAACCGTTGCAAGCGCAGCCCCCGCCACATCCAGCTTACATACGCCTACCAGAAGCAGATCTCCTATAATATTGACCACGCAGGCGATCCCCACAAAGAGAAAGGGCAGATTGGCATTCCCCACGCCCCGCAGCACGCCGCTGATCACATTGTAGGCAATGATCACCAGAATTCCTGCCGAACAAATACGCAGATAAAGTATGGTCTTATCCACAGACTCTGCAGGCACCTGCAGCATTCCCGTGATCCTTCCCGCAAGAACCTCCAGCACAACCGTCATCACAACCCCGATCCCGGCAAAAAGCAGGATAGTGGTTCCCACCGTGTTCCCGGCCTCCTTCGGCTTCTGCTCCCCGATATGCTGCCCGATCACCACGGTAGACCCCATAGCCAGACTGGTGATGATAAAGGTGACCATCTGCATAAATCCGCTTCCGGTCCCCACCGCGGAAATACTGGCCGCATCTCCGAACCAGCCCACTACCATCAGATCCACCGCCCCATAGGCAGCCTGCAGGATCAGCGCCCCAAGCACCGGCAGGGCAAACCGGATCAATGAGCCAAAGACAGGCCCTTTCACAAAAGAAATTTCTTTTCCATTTTTTTCAGACATTTTTTCCTCCATTCCGCCGCGTCTGCGGCATATTGATCCTCATCTTCCCGGCATGGTCTCGTCCAGGCACCTGATCAGTTCAATGGTCTCCCGAACCCGGGCATTGGGCACAAAGCTTAGCTTTTCTGCCCATTCTCTTTGAAAATCATATACATACTTCCTTACGCAGTCCTCCCCCCTGGGCGTCAGCCGGAGCAGGGTCACTCTCTTGTCTTCTCCGTCCGGATATTTCTCCAGCATCCCCATAGTCTCTAACTCCTGTACCAACCGGGTAATGCTGGGCATGGTAGTATTGAGGCCTTCGCTTACATCACTGACCCGGCACTCTTTACGCTCCTCCCACGCCATGCTGATCTGATCGAGCACGTGGATATGGCGGGGCTTCATCCCCTTGGGCAGCTCCGGCATTGTCTCGATCACATGCTTCGCCGTAAAACAGGCGTCCAGCAACTTTTTCAGGTTTTCTGCATCCATAGGTCTCCTCCTGATCTGTTTGATCAATAAATTCTTCCCGTCTCTTTTATTTATTAATAGTAATTACTAATAGTAAGTATATATTATGAAGTACAATATGTCAAGCATTGATCGATCCCCTTTCCTTCATTCTCCCTTTGCTCTGCGCCCATCTCAAATCACAAATCCATTTACATATATTTCAACAATATCATTCATTAATTTAAATAATATTAATATTTACTTTAATAAAATTAAACTTTATAATAAAGACAGATGAAACGCTCTGTCTATCAGAAGGATTACACAGGAGGTGATGCCAATGAAAAATATCCCCCAATGGGTCACAGAACTGGCGGAGGAAGACCTGAATTTTATCAAACGCTTTGTCCTCTCCTCCGGCTCCCTCAAGGAGATGGCCAGGATTTATAACGTGACCTACCCTACCGTACGCTCCCGGTTAGACCGGGTCATCCGGCAAATCCTCTCTGCTGATGAAAAAAAGGAAGACGCCTACGTTAATCTGATCAAAAAAATGGTGTTGGATGAAAAGCTGGAATTTGACGCCGCTATGGTGCTGATCCGGGAATATCAAACGCTGTCACGCTCCGCGGGTCAGCTTATAGATGGAAAGGAGAAAGAAGAGAATGAATAGCAGTTATGAAATATTGATCGTTACCATATTAACACTTATTTTGGGCATCACCGCAAGATTTCTGCTGTCTAAGCTGAGGCATACATCCCGTCCCGCCCTCCGCTTCGGGTTAATGGCAGGATTGTTTCTGCTCTATACGCTGGTGCTCATGCTCATGTTGAACAGGGTTTATCTTTCTATGTTACACATAAACGCCGACATCAGAGAATATCACAGGGCCGTGATCACAACCCTTTGTGCGGTTAACACCGTAGTGATCTTTACCGCCCTTCTCTACCAGTCCGTCCGCGGAAAGCACCGGCTCTCCGGCGATGATAAAATGAAGCTGATGGATCTGTAACAGGAAGCCTGCGGCTTCCTGTCACAGTCCCGCTTTGCTGAAACATAAGGATGGGTCTAAAGCCTGGCCATTGATCATTCACACCACAGCTTCTACGAGCATTTTGTCACCGAATGTGATTTTTCTTACACCAATCTGCTTTTTTTGGTTAAAATTGAAACTGATCATATAGCCTTTCTTTAAATGATAATGATCAAGATAATTCAGAAGCTGTTTTTCTCCTCTTTGGTTATAGGAATTTCCCCGCCAAAGCTTAAGTTCTATTATAAACTGTTCCCCTTTATAATATCACTTGTGAGCGCTTCCTCTGAAAGAAACAGATTATATAAAACCGTCTCAAAAATCCTGTTTGAAATTGTTGTATTGCCCGACGAATTTTTTATAAAACCGAACATTTCAGCCATTTCGATTGCTTTATTCAATGGATTATAAGGGATCGTCCTTCCATTAAACAACAATGCGTAAATGAAGTCATGGAGCTGCGGATAATTGTTCAGCTTCTCCACAAAAGATTCAAATAACGTATTCCGCTCTGTCAACAGTGTTTTCACCGCTCCCGTTACTCCTTCCCTGGTCCAGGCCGCCTTTTTGTCCGGAAAGTCTTTGTTCTGCCTGATGCGTTCATCCAATAGCTTGCAGATACGTGAGACAAGAAACGGGTAGCCCGAAGTGTAGTCGTACAGCAATTCTGCAATCTCTGCCACATCCATTCCTGTCATATGATCGCTTTCATATTGGGCGAGCATTCCCGCAATATCCTGTTTTGAAAAATTCAGATCTACAAGAAAATCGGCAGCAATGTTCCATGGACTGTTAGTCTTATGGTCTTCTTCTGGCCAGATTTTTCTTTTAACATTACGAACATCATATACACCTGTAAGAATAACTGCCTGAAAAGTCTGTTTGATATCCCTGTTAATGTAACAGCCCCGCAGTTGTGCCAAAAAATCAAGAAATACCTGATTGTTAGTAGCGCTGTCCACCTCGTCAATCATCAGCACAATTCTTTTGGATGATTGGCCGCACCATCTGTTTATCACTCGAAACAGCGCCAGAAGTGTCGGATTTTTAGCATTCCCTTCTGCAAATGCGTCTAATTTTCTCCCGATTTCCTCCGGTAAGCTTTCTACACAATCTATTAATTCACCTGCAAACGCTGTTACAAACGCCTGTTCACTTTCAAAATTTACATAGCTTAGCTTCTGAAAATCCAGACTTGCAACAATATATTCTTCTTTCAGATAGGCCGCCAATGCCCGAAGCAGCGTAGTCTTCCCATATTGTCTGGCACGGTTGATCGTGAAATACTCTCCGGCATCAACCATTACCTTTATCTGCTCTAATCGTTCTGTGAGATCCACGATATAGTGCAGTTGTGGTATACAATTTCCATTTACATTAAAAATTCTGCCCATTGCCCGCTTCCTTTTGAATACCTCATTCATCTTCTTATCCTTGTTCCAAATATATCCGTTTGATGCATATATTTCAATTCCTATTTCAGATCAACCGCTGGCACGCTCTGCGAATTATCCTCTTTTTGCGTCCATACCAGCCTCTCTGATCGGGCTGTTACAATTTTTTCAAATTTTTTCAAAAATAAAGTTGACAAATCCAAAAACATAATGTATAGTATTATTTGTCCGTTGGACATGGCAAATAAATGCGCGAGTGGCTCAGTTGGTGGAGCGCGACCTTGCCAAGGTCGAGGCCGCGGGTTCGAGTCCCGTCTCGCGCTCTTTGAAAAGGTACGGAAACGTTGATAGCTACAGCGTTTTCGTTCTTTTTATTTCGTGTGATTCTTGAATCACTTTGAATCCTGTTTTATTCCAGACTCAAATAGCATATCATATTTGTAAACAGCAAATATTGTCATGCTTCGTAAGCCGGCTTATTGATCAAAAGGGAAATACGCCTATGAATATTATAGAGCTTCAAAAGCTATTAAATACCTCTTCCAATATAAAATGGTCAAAACACTGTTTAGAGCGTATGCAAGAAAGAGATATCAGTATTGATGACGTGAAATCCTGTCTGCAAACGGGAGAAATCATAGAGGACTATCCTGATGATTTTCCCCACCCCAGTTGTCTCGTTTTCGGTTACACAAAAGAAAATAAAATATTGCATATTGTGGTAGGTTCAGATAACAGTAATTTGTTTTTTATAACAGCTTATTTCCCGAACACTGATAAATTTGAAAAGGATTTAAAGACAAGAAAGGAGCAGTAATCATGTGTATGTATTGTAAATGTAAAGATACAATTTCGGCTTTGACAACTCATGTAGTAAATTATAAAAATTCTATTATCATCATCAAAAATGTGCCCTGTGAAGAATGTGAGCAATGCGGTGAGAAATACTATTCAGATGAAGTGGCAATGCAGATTGAATCCCTTGTAAATATGGCGAAAAAGCTTATGCAGGAAATCGCTGTCATTGATTATTCCAAAGCGGCATAGTGTCCACGGATCAGATAAACCGGAAGCTTCCTTTCACAGCGTGATCCAATAGTGTCTTAATAAATGATGGATCTAGATCTGAACAATATTTACTGTATTTCCGTGTTGCCGGATGAGCTTCATTAGGTCCTTTGCTTTCATCCAAACTGTTGCAGTATTGTCATTTGGGTGAACACCTATCATCCCCAGATCATTCATAAAGTCATTATCCAAAAACAAAGTCACTTTACATTCAGAGTCATTCAACAGCCCAAGAGGGGTTACGGCTCCGGGTATCAATCCCATAATATCCATTAAATCGCCCGCAGACGCAAAAGATAATGCCCTTGTGTTGTTGTTTTTACGAAACTCCTTCAGATCGACCCGCTTATCTCCCTTGACAGTTATCAGATAATAATTTCTTTTTTTATCATCACAAACAAAGAGGTTTTTAGCACCATATTCGGGATAAGGTATTTCAATACCGGAAATTTCAGCCATGTTATAAACAGCTTTGTGTTCCGTTATCTCATACGAAATATTTTCTTGTTTTAAATAATCATATACTTGTTGCTTATCCATCAATCTATCACCCCTACAAATCGGAAATGACATTTTCATTCCGACAGCGGACGGTTGCCACCCTTTTCCGCCTCAAATTATACCAGAAAAAGGCTGCCTTCACAATCAGAACCCAGTCAGAGGAAACAGATTCCTTTACATCTTTTGCGCAATCCGCTATGATAGTATCGTACCAATAGAAAATGAAAATGATTTTGAAGAATCGGCCACTGGCGGTCTTCAAATATATGTAAATGTGTCCTTGACCGAGCAGGAAAAAAATGCATGGAGAAAGGCGGCGATTAAAAATTTGGGAACCGGAGCAACCAAACGATCTTCATTTGTTTTCTGATACGTATTGTCTTGAAAATGCTTGAGGTTGTTCGTTCTACCGAAATGTCTTTTCCGTTGGGCTTTGAAGTTTTATGTAATTATACAGTTTGATAAACACTTGTAACGGATTTTCTATCTTTGGAAATATTTGCAGACAAGTTTTTTTTATATAGTCATGCCATTCCGTTGAATACGGCTGTCGATAAAATACATTTTTAGAAATTTGCATCTCAATTTTTTCTTTATCTACAATATATACAGTGATAAAGTTTAATTTTTTTCTAAATGCAATATATCTTTCTATGTCCATGTTTTATAATCTCCTGATAAAGGAAATCACTGCTACTTCCCCCTTTAAAGTGTTAGCTATTATCTAACAAACACTTTATCACACGATTCTTTGTAAAACAATAAATATGTGAGTTAATGTCTCACATGTTTTCAACAAAGTCTCTCCTGTTTTAGATTTTAGTTTGGACAAGCTAATTGATAAGTAGCATAAATTATATCAAACCAGGTAATGTTAATTATCACCTCACATACTTTTGTATGATTAAAAGCTAAAATTTTAGTGGGTGATAATTTGAATGAACACAGAAATAGAACAGTTACAATTTGATGATAATATTTATAATACAATACGGCGGAATATTAAAAAATATCGTAAGGAAAAAGGGTTGACTTCGGCTCAGCTTGCAGAAATGATCGACCTTTCTCATGATTTCATCAGACAGATAGAAAGTGAGAAAGTTGCCTACAATTTTTCTGTTGAAACTTTTTATAAAATTTCTATTGCTTTGGGTGTAAGTCTGGATAAATTAATAGAGAAACAGGATGTAAAAATCAATAGTATCGAGTAAAAGCTCTTTTTTATGCCGTCATATGTCTCTGATTCTGTAAGCGGATTGTAGATATATCCCAATGTGGTTGATAAACTATTAAGCAGCCACGGTTGGTTTTCGTATGCTCTACTCTTACGTCATCTTTGTAGAAAATGATTTATAAAGTCTGGTCTTTATCGTTATATCTTTGTTATGCTTTAGTCGGTGCATCCTGCTTTGAAACAAAATGTACAATTCCATCATTATCGTTCAAAATATATGGTATCAGTTCCAGCGGATATACCTTTAATCCATTTTTCAAATTTTCTAACGAAATCCAACAGAAATCCAGATCAATTCTTTCATTATCCAGATCATCATATCCATGAAAAATACCATCTAATGGTATATCATGATCATTCAGTAAATGAACTTTATAATACAGACAAATTTGATGACATGGTTTTTGTCCCCAGGGGAAAAAGATTTCACCAACAGCAAACAAACTGTCTACCTCTATTTTTGCATGAAGTTCTTCCTCAAATTCTCTTTTCAAAGTCTCCGCGGTTGTTTCAAGGCAGGATACATGACCTCCAATAATGGAAAAATCATCATTCTTAGGTTTTTGCAGTAATATTTTATTGTTTTTAATAAGCAATCCGCCTACTCTGTATGAAAATACAAAGTCCTCTGTCTTAAAAAGAATATCTGAACCCATCAACTTATTCTCCTTTGCAATCTCTCAATACCATTATAATTTACTTTTAAAGAATACACAATTCCGAAAAGAGATCTCAGATTATTTAAAATTGGATATACTGAAACCAGAAAACATGATACTCTTTACCCGCAACTTCAGGTTGCCAAAAAGAACTTTCATGTTGGTGGTAAACAGCATTGTTATTTTGTATCATATAGATCAGTAAGCGAGGTGAAGCAATGAAATTATCAGAAAAAATCATAGCCCTGAGAAAAGCAAACGGAATGACCCAGGAAGAGCTTGCCGCAATATGTAATGTCAGCAGGCAATCCATATCTAAATGGGAAGCCAACATTGCATTGCCGGAGACGGAAAAGCTATTGACACTGGGAGATACTTTTCGGGTATCTATGGATATTCTGCTAAAAGATGAATTGACATTAAATGAGATAAGCGATGTCCGCAGCTGTGGCAGCAATGCGCTTCACAAAAAGAAACAGGAATTATATGAAGGGATATTGATCAAAGAAAGCCTGGTGGATGATAGTATCATCGACTGCCTTAATATCCATAAAATTGAATTATGGAATACCGGCGGGAAACCCAAATACTGGACAGCATTGTTTTTTACAAGCGACACAAAGGATTTTCCGGAACAAATCTCAAAAGTCATGCGCTCCGAGCCTGATCAGGGCGAGAATTGGTTTGTTGATTTTAAGGCGGATAATGAAAAATACATTGTGTTTAAAGATAAGATTTTAAAATATCGGATTGGAAATCAGGACGAAAAGGAATATGTATGCCATGAATGCCGGAAATCAGGTATTGCCAATGAGCAAATGAACTGGCCGGAATAGGAGGAAGCATGAGAGTATTATTAACATCAGCAGGTTTGGAAACTGAAGAAATCAAAGAGTGCTTTATGGATATGGCAGGCAAAAGTATGGCTTTTGTAAAGGCACTATTTATCCCTACAGCGGCAATCGATGCAGAGGCTATAGAGGTTTTGCCAAAATGCATGCACGATCTGTTAAAGTGCGGTATCTTAAATGAAAATATTGACGTATATGATTTACATACCGGAATGGAGTCCGGGAAGCTGCAGCAATATGACGTAGTATATTTGTGCGGTGGAAATACCCGTTATTTGCTTGAGAGGATCAATGCTACCGGGTTTAACAGGTCTTTGATGGAATACATCAATAATAACGGCCTGGTAATAGGGGTAAGCGCCGGAAGTATTATTTTTTGCAATAATCTGGATAAAAATTTAGGTTTGATCGATACGAAATTAGACGTCCATTGCATAACAGGGGAAAAAAGAGGCAAATTGACATATCCATTAAAAGATAATCTAAAATTGACAAATACATGTGCCCTTGTAATACAGGATTTTCCGGATGGTATGGAAATAATCGGAGAATAAAAAGAGGATAAGATATTTCAGGGATTTATCGAGCAGCAAAAAGGATGTCCCGACCTTACGCAGGCATAAACACTCTCCGCGTTTATGCCTGCAGAAAACTTCACATCATTGTGTCGTCCCGTAAAACCTCTGCCAGATCGATCCTGCGTATATTGCGCCAGCCAAGATAATAGGCAAGCGCCACAGTTCCCCAAATAGCCAGCAAAAAGATCAGGATTGGAATAACCGGTACTTCTGCAAGAAAGGTTCCCGCCTCCACATAGCTGGCCTTCAGCATAAATCCAACCAAAACAATTGCTGGTGGAAGGGCGATCAAAATCGGACGTCCTGCAAGGGCAAGCGCTTCAACACAGAACATTTTTCTGATTTCTCCCGGTGTCATTCCCACGGACATATACCGTGCAAATTCCCTTTTTCGCTGATGGACAAAGCCCAGCGTATTGGAAAACACATTTCCTATCCCAATCACTGCAAGCAAAACACAGAATCCGCCAAATATAGTCATCATCCCCTGTATCTGTTTATCGTTTACTTCCAGCTCCCGGATACGGTTCTCGCTTTCTGTCTGATAGCTCCCGGCAATAAGGCTGTCCACCTGCTCCTGTAAAGCAGACAGATCCTCAATTGTTGCATTTTCCCTGCCAAGCATGCAGATGCAGGTATCTTCCTCACTGCCTCCAACCTGTCCCTTAATTTCCATCCATAAGGATACAGGAACGAAATGCACCAGCTCATAATAGTCAAGCTTTGCATATTCCTCCCGCAAAGCGGGTACCTTTTCCGTATAGGACAAAACAGGAATCTCCACAGAGCCATTCGATACACCCAGAATGCCTATGGCCTCTTCCTCTTTCACATAGGGCACATAGCGCGGATGTCTGAAATCCGGATTCGTCACATCACGGATCTGATTCCATATCACTGCCCCGTCAAGGGCCGGCGTGATGCCAATCTGTTCACAATACGCGAGAAAGCTCACGTCATCCAATATAACAATGGGAGCATTTACAAGCCATCCCTCCTCCGTCTTTGTCACATACCGATCCCCGGCCGCGGCCAAACCGCCAAAGGACTTCATCTCCCTGCTCAGTTCATCCTCTGTAAGGATTCTTTTGGCCATTGCCCTCTGGTATACGATCGCGCTCCTTATTCCGGGAATCTCCCGGATCTTTTCGGTTTCGCCAAAGGAATCCACATCGGTATCCTTTAGGGTAACCATAAGATCCCAGACGCCCTGATAACGTTCAAAATAGGTTTCCCTGGTGCTGATCTGTGAAAGGGCAAAAAAGGATTGCATTATACTAAAAGCAAAAAAAGAAAGGATCAGGCTAAGAGATGCTGTCCTTAAGGCTCTCTTCTGCGCCTTCAATGCATTACCTGCCAATTCGCCTTCCATTCCAAAAAAGCAGGCCAGCAGGGGAGATTTTTTCTTACGATTTAACTGTAATTCGCCTGTATTTTGGGCAAATAAACCGGCTCGCGGAGCGCGGCAACCCCTGATCGCTTCAAGGGGCGTGAGCCTGCTTAATTTTCTGGCCGGCATCCATGCGGAAATCCATACAGTTACAGCTGTCAAAAGAAGTGTCCCTGCCAAAACCAACGGGTGATAACCGAATATTGCTTCGTGTCTTCCCGGCACGCCGCTCCCCAACAGATCATTCGACATGCGTATCAGTCCCATGCTGATCAAAATCCCTAATAGATTTCCGGTCAAAACCGGCAGAATACATAAGACGGCCGCTTCCTGCAAAAGAGATGACCGTATCTGCTTCGGCGTGGCTCCCACACTGGATAGAATACCAAGCTGATGGATCCTGGCGTTCATAGACACTGCAAAAGAATTATGGATTATGATAATAAGTGAGAGCGATGCAATTGAAACGATCAGCAGAAACATCGGAAAAAGCAGTCTTGGCGCGGTATCCCCGGGATCGCGTATCATATACATTGCCAACAGCTCATGGTTATAAAAAACCTTTTGGGACGAAACGCCCAAAGCTTCGGCGATCCGCGGCGTATCGCCAAGAACAGCCCTCATATCATCAAAATAAATCTCCACCATGGTTTCGAAGGTCTGCGCTTCCTTTACATTGGCAAAATTCTTTATGACTTCAATCTCTTCCTGCCCAAATTCTCCGGCGATCCTGCTCTGCCAGTCTCCTTCTTCCTCCTTAATCCTTTCAATTTCATACTTCCATGCATTGTAAAATAACCCCAGGAGCAGCGATAACAGCAGAGCTGATATCAATGCGGCTATCCTGACAGACATAGCTGATGAATCATCCTTCCACATAACCCGTCACCTCCGCCTCTCGTCACTTATCACATGTCCGTCTTCTATGGTTATGATACGGTCTGCTTCTAAAGCCACTTTTTCATCATGGGTGATCAGCACGATCGTCTGTTCCAGATTACGATTGGATAATTTCAGCATATCAATAATTTCTCCGGAATTCTTCTGATCCAGATTTCCGGTGGGCTCATCCGCCAGAAGAAGAGCCGGACGGTAGATCAGGGAACGGGCTATGGCAACCCTTTGCTGCTGCCCGCCCGATAACTGATTTGGCAATGCCTCCAGCCGGTCGGCAAGGCCAAGGGAACCGACTATCTTATCAAAATACTCTTTGTTTGGCTTCTTCTTATCAAGGACAAGGGGCATAAGAATATTTTTTTGCACGGTAATCGTCGGGATCAGGTTATAGAACTGATACACCAAACCCACCTTTCTTCTGCGAAAAATTGCGGCCTGGGTCTGATTCAGTTCAGAGAGATCTGTTCCGTCTATAATAACCCTTCCGCTTGTAGGTTTATCCACGCTCCCCAGAATATGCAGCAGCGTGGATTTGCCGGAACCGGACGCTCCCATCACCGCCACAAATTCCCCCTTGCCCACTGTCAGATCGATCCCGTCCAATGCAACCACCTGATTATTGCCGGAACCATACATTTTTCGGACTCCTTCACATGTTAAGATATTCATTTTTTTCCTTTCCTGAATGTTCTACCTCTATTTACAGGCTATACTGTATAGTGAACAACAAATTATTTTGTCTTTTACTATACCAGATGAAAGTTACAGCTCAGTGACTGGGGCAGACCCCACAGGAATTTACCGTTTATAGAACCGGATCTCGAAACATGCGCCGCCATCCGGCAGATTTTTGGCCCTTATCGTCCCGTTTTGACGTTCTATGATCTCTTTTGACAAAGCAAGCCCTATTCCAATGCCGCCCTCCCGGACATTTCCGTCTGCGACAGTGCTCTGTCCCCGATAAAACCGCTCAAAAAGATAGGGGATATCCTCTTTGGCAAAGCCATCCCCCTCATCCCGGATCACTATTTCTGTATATAACGGATTCTGACCGTAAGAGCAATGAACGGTTCCCCCGGCATTATGCTCCATACAATTTTTCATTACATTCATGATCGCTTCCATGGTCCAGTCCAAATCCACTGTTATTTCCATCTCCCCGGATTCCGGGATATCAATGGAGGTACCGGAGTCTTCAAATAATTCCTGTAAATTGTCTGCAGCAAGGACAAGCACAGTAAAAACATCCACCTCCTCTTTTTGAAGCTTAAGTGTCCCTGCATCAAGACGGGATAAAACAAGTAAGGATTCTTCTAAATTGGTAAGCCTGACCAACTGTTTTTGTATCTGATCCAGCTTCTCTTTTTCATATCCCTTTAGCATTGTAGTTTCAGATAATGTTTGCAGGGATAAAGAGATTGCAGTGATCGGAGTTTTGATCTGATGTGCTATATTTGACAGATTCTCCGCAAAATCATTTTTGGCCTGTATTGCCGCATCCCTGGTCTGGTAGAGAAATGTGACTGTCTTATATATTTCATCCTCAAGCCCGGAAAAAATATCCTCTCCTGAAACAGAGAGGACAACAGCTTTTCCGGTATTCACCTGCTCCAGATAATCCGACAGTGCCTCTATCCGTTCCGCTTCCCTTTTGTTCCGAAATACAAAAGTAATGCCAAAAAGGACGATCCCTGCCAGAAATCCTGTTATTGTGAATATACCATTATAGGTAACAGCCGGATCAGAAAAATCAGAGATACGATAGCCCAAAACGGATAAAACATCGTTGGCCGCTCCGCCATCCACATTCCCGCTTGTATATTCTTTCAATACAGCAAAAACCACATTCTCCATTTCCGGATTTCGTTCCAGCACTTCGCCGCAGATCACATTTACCAGATCAAATGAGAGCCTGCTGTAATGCCGGGAAACCAGCATTGCTGTAACAGCAGACGAGATCAGGCTGACGGCGGCTGCAAGTCCAAATACAACCATAAGGTTTTTTCGTCCGCTCATATGGTATCCTCCATACGGTATCCCACACTTCTGATCGTCCTCAGGCAGGAGGGCTGGTGTAGTTTGTCCCGCAATCGCTTCACAGTAACTGTCAGAGTATTGTTATTTACATAATTGCCGTTTACATCCCATACCTGTTCCAGGATTTTTTCTCTGGTAACCGTCTTCCCTTTATTCTGCAGGAGGTATAAAAGCAGCTCATACTCTGATACGCTTAAATCTATTTCTTCTGCCCCGCAGGAAACTTCCCTGCGGCTTACATCAACCTGGATCCCGTCACAGGACAGATACTTTTTTGCTGCATTTCCCGTTCTTCGGAGCACCGCCTGGATCCTCGCATACAGCACACTTAACTCAAAAGGCTTTACCACATAATCGTCCGCACCATTTTGAAAACCCGAAACAATATCAGGGGAATCCCCCCGGACCGTAAGAAAAATAACCGGCAGCTCCTTCCATCTGTTGCGGATCCACCTGCAAAGACTCTCTCCAGAACCATCGGGCATATTCCAGTCCAGCAAAACAATAGCGGGCACATGTTTTTCCAGTGCCTGCCTGACCTCTGTAATCCTGCGGTATATCACTACCTTAAAATTTCTCTGTTCCAGATATTCCTTCACAGCGCCCGCAATATCAGGGTCATCCTCAGCATAAAATAGTTCAACCATACCAGTAACCGCCTTATAATATTTGCTCTTATGATATCAAAACACGCATCAGCGTGCTTTTTATCTATATTATACCACAAAAATGTTACAGGTTAGTGACTTATCTCTCTCCAAGCAATTCATACCAATTATCACATATAATATCGCGGTTTGCCAAAACTTTTTCTACATCCCGATCCCTGAGCTGGTACTTGAAATTAATAATAGTATCCTTTATCAGCGATATCCATTCAGGTAAATTCAAGACAGTCATATTACCCATAGTCGGCGGGATGAAAAACTTCAGCACATTTCCGCTGCAGCTTACCGCATCAGAAACCAGCCTTAATTTATATATCATCAAACGTTGCCACGCTTCGCGAGACAGCTTATTAAACAACGGATGTCAGGCTTCGCCAGCCATCCTTATGTTAATAAAAACCGGCCATCCTCAGATGACCGGCTCTCATTTAAACTAAGTTCTTTATAAGCTTTTCAAGCTCTGCCTTACTCATTTTTGCATCCAAATTCAGATGAACGGTTGCCTCCTCATCACCGATCAGCGCCTCGGCCTCATTGACAATCAATTCAATATCATATCCAAGCTTTTTTCCTAATTGCTTGCCGGCTATTCTTCCTACTATGCCTCTTACCCAACTGCTTTTAAGCTTCATTTCATCCATTTCCTTTTTCCTTTCCGGAGCTAAGCAAGCTCCCATGGTTCCTTAAAAGAATCTTCATCATAAGGGTGTATCACATATTCCTCAGCTTTCCCGTCCGGGCTAAGCCTGTACCAGTGCTCAACACTGAAGGCATTCCCTGTGCAGCGTCTGAGAACAAACAGAGCTGCCTCCTCGTCAGGCGCCGATGCATTACGCTTTACCGTGCAGATATAATCCACACTCTCAGACCAGTCCATGGTGGTGATCACAAGACCCTGATATTGCCCGCTACAGGCAGAAGCAGTGCTTCCCCCGTTATGCCTTGCGGAAATATCACTGACCTTGCGGCATCCTCCTATTTCTCCGCCGGACATCTCTTCTCTGTATGACGCAATATCCTGTTTTGTGACCGGTACTCTCTCTGTATAAGAAACCTTATCATCATCTTTATACAGGCACACTGCTTCACGCACCGTATAGCATCCTACGTTAAAAACAGTTACGGATATCTCTCCTTCCTGCAACTGGCTTTCGTCAAGCTCATGCATATCCTCGATCTCATCCCAGGTTCCCGTGATCACGATATCTTCCCCGAGATGCGCGCGCAACGTCTCCACTCTCGCGTTTACCTGCTGCTCGTAGCCGTTTTGCAGAAGCTCTCCCACGCTATAAGCTGTCTCATCCGCATTTATCTTTTCGATGAGATCCTTTGCCGCCTCATACGCCACGTCGTTTTCTCCGCCTTCACCTCCTTCTTCCAGAAATTCAGGCAAACCATATCTTAGGAATTCAAGCCAGAGAAGATCATACTGGGATTTGCGTAGTTCGCTGCGCTCTCCAAAGCTTTCAGGTATTCCATATTCACAGGCAATTTCTTTATAATCCAAAATTCTGTGATCATAATAATCCCCAAACTTCCTGTTTCCCTTCTTTTCTTTTTTGAGGACAGAATCACTGGCCCGAAGCACACATACATCATCCCGGATCCCAAACATCATGCCATAGTTATTATACAGGATCCCGGTCTTTTTCAACTGTTCCTTGGCAAGGTCATGATGTCCTATAATGATCACTTTTGCGAATTCTATACCATCGCCAGCTTTTAATCTTGCCTGATATTCATCCGCATCCATAAGAAGTATACGCCATCCCATCACCTTCAGGTAACTGACCGTATTTTGTGCGGCGACACGGGGAGCCTTTCCGTCACAAACCACTGCAATTTCTCCTCTTTCAAGGTAGGCAGGCTTCTCACCTAATTGATAATACTGATCTCCCTGACAATATTTATGATGCTTTCTCCACATCCCGCATTCCAACAGGCGTTCCCTGATCAGATGCCCCTTCGTGGGAAGTCCCATCATTTTCATGGCAAATTTCACCAGCTTCAGGGAATAGCCTGCCCGCCGGATCAGACAGGTAGTAACCCCGAATCCATTACCGCCTACCACATCGTCACGCATGCTGTTGCCCACATGGGCCATTTGAGAAGGATTTACTTTACAATCCTCTGACATTTTCTGGAAGCCCGTCGGCTCCGGTTTATCTGCCCTTGCAAAATAGCCGTCCGCCCCCAGCAGCTTACAGGTTGCCTCTGCCAGCTCGGCTCTGGCGTTGGTCAGCAGGGTGACTTTAAATCCCATAGCATGCAGCTCTTCAAACAGAACTCTCGCCTTATCAGGCATGGTAATCTGAAAAACAGGCACATAATCCTGCACTTTGTTAAGAAAGCTGTCATCGATGGTATCGTCAATGTCAAAGGAAATCAGCTTGATTCCTTGTGCTTTCAATCTTTCGTAGTCAATGCTGTAGATATCCTCCTGGTAAACATCAGGAACATAAACCTTCAGTTCTTCCTCCGACATACGGCTCAGCTCTTCCCGGAAAGCCTTTCTGTCAGATTTTTCTTCTTCCAGCTTTTTATTCACCTTATCAAACAGGTATTCTGTTGCTTTTTTGGATACCAGAGGGATACCGATCCTCTTTGCATACTTCAGGAGCATTTTGGAAGCAATTGTTGTAACCATAAGAGTTTCTCCTTTTAGTTGGAATAAAATACCCGGCCATCGTCCAGCCGCAGGCAGGCAAGCCGGCCTTCTATAGGGAATTTTGCAGACATTTCCGGAAACCCGCAGCCACAGTCGATCCCGATCATATTTCTGTGAGTCCAGATCTCCAGAGGGTTATTGTCCTGCATATGAAGGGTAGGCGTATGGCCGAGGATAAGCGTATATCCCAGTGTAGACTTGAGTCTGTACATTTCTCTGTCCCACACGGCAAAATCCACTGCACTGTCATAGTTGGGCATCAGAAGTCTGTGATACCACTCCACAGGGGCCGCGTGCACCAGTTTATATTTCTTTTTGTTCACCGTAAGCTCATAGCTTAACGGAAGGCCCGAAAGGAAATCTGCCAGCTCCTTTTGTTCTTCCCGGGTAAGCCTGCTCCAGGCTTCATGTGTCACTTGTCCGTCATTCCAGTACCAGAGATCAAAAGGATTTTTCTTCCGGGTTTCATCCTTTGGAAATTCCCTGACGCTGCCGCCTGTATCTGCCGTTCCCGAATAGCTGATATCAAGAGCCTTCATCATCATCCACTCATGATTTCCCAGCAGCATGTGTACATTCGGCATCTTCATCACACGCTGCAAAAGCTCGATACCATAGGGATAACGGTCTACAATATCCCCAAGAATATACAGGGAGTCTTCCGCCTGCAGGTTGATCTTCTTAAGGATCCTGTCAAAATGCTCTTTATTTCCATGAACATCTGACAATACATAGATCATTTTCAGTATCTCCCTTCTTTTTATTGTTCAATTTATACCATTTTATGACAAATTATTCTGTTTTTGGTATACTGCCAGTATACATTAAGCGCCGGATCTGTATCGCCATATACTGCCTTGCCGGAAGCTCCACCTTAAACTTCCCCTGACAGATCCCTCTGTCCTCCACCGTCATATTCCAGGTGTCGATCACCTTTACCTGCCACTTGCCCGCCTCATCAAAATGAAATTCCCGAAAAGAGGGACGCATGAAGCTGTAATAAAACAAATAGTAATCCTCCCCGGCTCCGCCCTGGTTCAGACTCTTTTGAGGGACTGCACACACCTCATCCCAGCCGCATTTTTCCCAGAGCTTCAATCCGGCCCCCGGCGTCTGTTCAAGAATCTGCAATAAGAAGGCAAACCTTTTGTGGCTTTCTCCATAAAGCTTTCCTCCGTGGGACCACCATAGGCTCTCTTTATTCAAATAGGTTTCCCCATGTCCCGGATAGCCGCCTCTTAAAGCGGCCTCCCAGAATCTGCGGACCATTTCCTCTCCTGTCAGGTTCCCCCATCCGTGCTGGATATCCCCTTCATAGCCCATCTCATCCATTACCACCGGCTTTTTGTATCTTTGCCGCAGATCGCTTACAATTTCCGCGCTTTTATAAAGATCTGTCCTCTGGACGCTGCAATGGGTGATCCATGGGCGCGAAAAGTCATAAAAATGAAAGCAATTGTGAATAGACCTGAGATGATGGTAAGGATCCTTTTCACCCAGAATGGACGCATACCGCTCCCAGTCCTTCAGCGTTTTTTGAGGCATCAGGTCATACTCATTTGCCAGGGACCACCACACATTGGAAAACGCACTGAACCTGGCGGCCACATACCGATAATACAGATCATCCGCCTCTTCTCCCATATCAGAAAATCCCCATCGGTCATAAGGATGCATAAGGATCAGATCCGCCTGAATGCCCAGCTTTTCCAGCTGTCTGATACACTCATCGATATGCTGAAAATATTCCACATGGAATCTTGTAAAGTCCCAGTGATTTCCTTCTTTCTTTCCGGTGTAATCCCAGAAATTCTCACTGTTCAGGTTACTGGAATCCACCGGCGTCCCCTCATAAGGATAGCACTCCGGTTCTCCCAGGTTGTAGTCGTAATGTTTGGGGAAAATACAGAATCTGATCTTATTAAATGCGCTCTGCGCCAGAGTTTCTAGAGTCTGCCGTCTCCTTTCCTTTGACTGAAGCTGCCACACGTAGCAGGTGGTACCGATGGAATAATAGGGTGTGCCGTCCTCATAGGCAAAATGCCAGGTATCCGACACCCTCACAGGCCCGTGGCTGCCCTCCTCCTGCGCCTCTGCCCGAAAGGCTCCTGTCCCCTCTTCTCCGAAGGAGGTTTTCACCGTAAAAGAATATTCCCCCTCAAAGGAAGGCATAAATCTCACCCGGTAGATTCCCTCCCCGTCATAAAAGCCTTCGCAGGTAACGGTTTCCTGCTCCCCCCGGAAAACTGCGCTTACATGTTGGTCTGTAAAGGGATTTCCTTCCCGCGGCCCCTCAATTGCAAGCTCAAACATCCCCCATCTTTTCACGGTGTCCGGATACTGTAATTTTTTCATTTTATATTGTCTCCTTTCTATTGTCATTCCGGATGTGATCCGGAAGCATGGTTCTTATGTTCTGTGTATAATATACTCTGGTCTGTCAGTGTGAAGCAAGAAGAAGTCATTACAAAAGATAATTTCTTTACATCTTTTATATGATCCACTATAATAAAATCGTATCAATAAATACTATCAAACAAAAAGGCGGTGAACGGATGGTAGAAGACATGACACTTGATGAGTTAAAACAAGTAACCATTGATTATTATGTAAACCTGCAACGTATAAAGAAAGCCGATACCGGCAACAATCCTGAATTAGAATACCAGCTGAAAATATACAAAAATAAATTATCTTCTTTAGGCATTCCATCTGAAGAATATGAAATGTAATTATCAAACACTGTCACGCTTCGCGAGCCAGCTTATTGAATAAAAGTGTAAAGCCCCCGAATCAAATGATCAGGAGGCTTTACACTTTTTATAACAAACGTTATCGTTTATACCAACGATAGCAATACGACCAGCCAGAACATGGAAACTATACTCATAACCAGGCCTGCAATCGCCCACTCTTTTCTCTTATTTTCCTTGATAGCTATAATACCAAAAACAAGTCCTAAGAGCTCCGGAACAAACAGAATTCCATATGTACATATAGCAATAAGCCCTAATATAAAAGATACCAATCCCATCTTTGGTTTTTTTGCACCATCCGGAGCCTGTTGATTTACGCTCACCGACTTTTGCACCGGTGAAGGTATCTCTTGTTGCTGCGGCTGTAAATCTGGCTGTTTTGTTCCGCATTCCTCACAAAAAACAGCACTTTCCTCTAATTCCGTTCCACAGTTAACACATATTTTACTCATATATTTATTCTCCCTCCCTGAGATTAAAACCACACATCGAACAAAATCTTTTACCGGCTGGTATACAGCTATTACAATTAGGACAGATTTCCGTTTCAGTGAATGTTCCGTTCTCCCTCAACATCCGTTTGCATGAAGGACAGATTTTTTCACCAGGCAGCAAATTCATTCCACACTCGCAACGGATCACCCCTTTCAGGATCCTGTATAAATCCTTTCTGCTTTCCGGACGTAAATTTTTTACAACCTTTACCATTTCGTACATCGTCCTGGCAAGCCCAATCTGCTCCTCTGCAGCAAGCTTTTTGCGTTTAAGGCCGAATTTTATCGGACTTTGCCCTCTGACAGACAAGGCAAACTCATCATTCGCCAGGCTCCGGATCCCCTCTATCTCTTCAATCGGATATGCCTGGTTTTCGTTTGAGAATATCCCCTTTGAATAGATTCTGACATTATCATTTGAAATAAGTACGCCTGATTTTCCATTTGACGATCTGTCAAAAAGAAGCAGGATCACTTCTTCCTCCGGCATCCCTGTTATTGTATAAATCATTTTTTCCTTTTCAGCTAAAGAACCCAAACAGCCCGGGATATCGACTCCTTCACTGTAACATTTTTCATCCAAATTCTTTCTGATAATATCAGCAAGATTTTCACAGATTTTTTCCGGTATCCGCAGCTTTCGTTCCGTTTCAAACAACGCTGGCAGATTTCCTGAAAACTCCTCAGTATGATAACCGACCGCCGCTACACACTCATATGCATTGTCGCTGAATATATCCTGCCCTCCGAGCGCTTTGTAGAAGCTCTTATAATCTTCCCTGACATTGTCTGCCAGTTCAAGTGTATCATATGTAATCCCGCATACAGTCCTTCTATCCAAATCAATATCGGCTAAAATCTTTTTACACTTTCCAATAGCCGGAATCACTTCTTCCGTCAATTCGCATTTATTACAATAACGAATCATATTATCCAATGCATCTGTTATTTTCTTTTCAAGACTTATTGCCGTTTCTCTTTTATTCCATGCCTTTTCATATGTCCCGCAAACCTTTTCATATAAATCATCGCCATATTCCTTCGCCTTGCTTTTCAGATAGGCTTCAAGTCCCACATTAAAGTAGGAAGACATTTTCCTTAATTCGCCGTTTTCATCCCCATATTTTTCCCAGATTAAATAATATGTCTCCAGATCATACAGGTTTAATTGTAACGCCTTGATAAGCTGTTCCTTTTTCTGATTTTCCGGGATTCTGTTTTGTTTATAATTATTGAGTATTGCATTTGCGGTATTACATTCCGAAACTGTTGCATATCTGCATTTTATTCCTGCCTCTTTCTCCAATGCGGTCCGAATACCGTCTACCGCATAAGCCACACTCTTACTAATCGCTTCTTTTAATGGCTCTCTGGCATCCTTAAACAATGTTGATTTATTAGCGCTTGCTGCAATGCTTGTGCTCATATTGCCAAATACATTGCCAATGGAATGCGCCACGCCGGTAGTAGCATTTATGGCTCCGGCAGTTGCCATTCCTTTTAGGGCTCCACCCAGTCCGAATCCGCCCCCTACCATTCTTCCTCTGCTGGCCTTTCGCAGTTCTCTGTATTGATATTCCTGATTTGCCTGACCATCAATTTCCTTTATTCCGGCCTTGATATCATCTACAACGTCCAGAAAAACATCGCTGCATTCATTCCCTATATATTTTCTCAGGAACATCCGTTCATCTATCGTATACACGCCTTGTGCATTCAACATTTCTATTCCTTTTTTAACAAAAGGAAAAACTGCCCCGTTCCAAAGCTCATCACTGTTTCTGATCAGGCTGTTGCAATCATATTGCTCGGCATACCAGCTATCAAAATATTGCTCGGCCTGTTCGATAAGCGGCATTGTACTGAGCGTTAAATATCGCTCATTTTCTACTTCTGTAGAAATAATGATCTCATTTTCGGAAATATCATACTTTGTCACTCTATTCTCCCCCTGTCAGAATACTAAAATATATCGCCCATATTTAAGGCTTCTCCTATCAGCAAACCTTATTTTATTATAAGATTTTCTATTTTTGGTATACTGCCGGTAAACATTTTGTGGCTTTCTCCATAAAGCTTTCCCTCGTGGGATCACCACCGGCTTTTTGTATATTTCTGCATAAAATGAGACGAAATCCTTATTCTATGATAAGATAATAAGTGACAGAGAAGCGGTCAGCTTCACTGTCACGAAATAACAGACATCCATTGCGAAAAAGGAGTACAGCCATGTCATTTATCAGTGTATTCGACGTCATCGGTCCTAACATGGTAGGGCCATCGAGTTCCCATACTGCCGGAGCCTGCGCCATTGCTTATCTGGCACAGAAAATGAATAACGGTGCCCTGAAAAATGTAACCTTCACCCTTTACGGCTCCTTTGCCAAGACCTACCGGGGCCACGGGACGGATCGCGCTCTTCTCGGCGGGATCATGGGCTTTTCCACAGACGATATCCGGATCCGGGACTCCTTCTCCATTGCCAGGGAGCAGGGAATTTCCTTTGCCTTCATTCCCAATGACAGGGATACCGACGTCCATCCCAATACCGTTGATATCCGGATGGAGAATGAGGACGGCAGGGTAATGACCGTGCGGGGAGAATCCACCGGCGGCGGGAAGGTCAGGATCGTCAGGATCAACCAGGTTCAGGTAGACTTCACGGGAGAATATAACGCCGTTATCATCATCCAGCAGGACAAGCCGGGCGTGGCTGCCCACATTACCAAATGCCTGGGCGACCGTAATGTAAACATTGCCTTTATGCGCATTTTCAGGGAATCCAAAGGGGAAACCGCCTACACCATTGTGGAGTCTGACGGAGCCCTTCCTGCCGATATCGTTCCCCACCTCATGGGTAATCCTCATGTCCATGATGTGATGCTGATCCAGAATTGATTTTAGAATGAAAGGACAAAAATAAAACCACCATGACTGATTTCAAAAACGCTGAAGAATTGTTAACGCTGTGCCAGAGCAGGAACCAACCCATTTCAGAGATCATGAAACGGCGGGAATGCGATCTTTCTGAAGTCCCCATGCCCCAGGTTCATGACAGAATGGCCAAAGCCTTAGAGATCATGCGCCAGGCGGCCTTTACCCCTCTGCAGACTCCCATCCGCTCCATGGGCGGCCTGATCGGCGGACAGGCCCAAATGCTCAATGCCCACCTCGAAAGCGGGCAGGCCGTCTGCGGAAGTATTTTAAGCCGGGCCATTACCTACGCCATGGCGGTTCTGGAGGTCAATTCCTCCATGGGCGTTATCGTAGCGGCTCCCACTGCCGGCTCCTCCGGCATCGTCCCCGGGTTATTACTCTCTCTCGGCGAGGCTTACTCCTTTTCGGACGGGCAGCTTATCGACGGACTCTTTCATGCCGGCGCTATCGGTTATCTGGCTATGCGAAACGCTACTGTGGCAGGCGCAGTTGGCGGCTGTCAGGCAGAGGTTGGCGTGGCTGCTGCCATGGCCGCTTCTGCCTCCGTGGAGCTTTTGGGCGGAACTCCCCGTCAAAGCCTGGACGCCGCCTCCACAGTTCTTATCAATATGCTGGGGCTGGTATGCGACCCGGTAGGAGGACTGGTGGAATACCCCTGCCAGAACCGGAATGCCGCCGGCGTTGCCAACGCCCTTGCCGCCGCTGAAATTGCCCTCTCCGGCATCCGGCAGATGATTTCCTTCGACGAAATGCTGGATACCATGTACCATGTGGGCAAAAGAATCCCCTACGAGCTTCGGGAAACTGCACTGGGCGGCTGCGCCGCTACGCCCTCGGGGTGTAAATTCTGTCATAGCTGACAAAAAGCTGACCTGTGGTCAGCTCTCAAAACAACGGATACCATGCCCCGATAACCATCCTTATGTCAATAACGGACAGCTCGCTTCGCGAGCTGTCCGCTGTCAACATAATCATTACAGTGAAATATCAATACTTCCCCCCTCTGTCATGACAGTGATCTGGGTAAGGGGCTGTGCATTCTGAGCCGCCACCACTCCCCCAAGCTCTAAGGAAACCCCATTAGACGGGCCATTTGACTGTCCGCTTCCGCCAAAGTCGCCGCACTTAATACTGTCCAGGTTTTCCTGTCTTTCCCTTTCAAGCTTGTTAAACATGGCCTTCAGATATTTCATATCCGCTTCCATGATATCACGCATTTCCTGGGCGCGATGCTTTTTCTTCAAAAGCTCCAGGTCCTCCGGATCCATCTCCTCTGACGCCACCGGCATAAGCTCCTCTAAGTCAAGGCCGCTGCTTTCCTCAAGCTCCCGCATGATCTCCTCAAACTCCTGCATCAGCCTTTTCATTTCTTCCTGGCTTATGATCTCCTCACCGCCCAAATCCTCCAGAAGCCTTTCCTCCGGGGAGGAGTTCTCCTCGGCCTTTTCTGCCATTTCCGCCTCGCAGACGCCGCCCTTTTTCTTAGCGTCCTGCTCCTCCTGCAAATGCCGCATCCGTTTCTTGGCTACCCGGACCATCCTCTCTGCATGGAGGATAGCATGTCTGAGCTCATCCTCATCATACCCGCCGTTTTTCTTTCTCAAAAGGTTTACCACCTCGTGGCGTGCCTTGGTAACCACGCGCCTTGCAACGCCGGGGGTTTTTGAAGCTAAGATCTGGGCGGATATCCGCTTGAAGCTGTACCGCAGCGATTTCTTTTTGCCTGACCCCGATTTCCGGTAGGTCCTGGTCCCGACCACACTTCCATCCCTGTCCCGTAAAATGGCCTTACCTGAACTGGTCCCACCGACTCCCATAATACCATTCATCACACGATCCTCCTTGATCTATGAATAAAGTAATTTCATTGAAATGTCATGCTTCCTTTTGTTCCCTCATGGAACCGGCTGTCTGATAGGAAACACAGTACTCCCCGGCCTCCAGAAAGCATCTCCCGTCCTTCACATTGGCAAAAACAGGATTATCAGAGTTTTCCTCATAAATCCCCTCCGGTGCAAGAGGAAGCAAAAGCTCTGCACTGCATCCGAAGGGAACCGATACCTTCACCTCCAGATGCTCTTCATCTGACGCCTTCCAGCTGCTGCGCCATATACCGGCGGCGGAATTGTAGGCGGCCTCCACAGACCCAAGCGCCAGACTTACCTGAGGGCAGAAGATCACACGCTTAAAGCCCGGTACCTCCTCATCCTGCATGATCCCGGCACAACGGGAATAAATCCACTCCACAATAGAGCCGTAGGCATAATGGTTCAGGCTGTTCATCCCTGTGGAAGAAATACTTCCGTCTGCCAGCACACTGTTCCACCGCTCCCAGATCGTGGTCGCTCCCAGCTTCACCTCATAGAGCCAGCCGGGATATTCTTCGTTGAGAAGCAGATCATAGGCCATATCTGTTCTGCCGATACGGGTAAGCTCCTCACACAAAAGGGGAGTACCCACAAAGCCGGTCTTAAGCATTCCGTTATTATCCGCAAGCTTTTGGATCAGGGCTTCCTTTGCCTTATCCGGGTTCACCGAAAGCCCGTGGCGCAGAGTAAGCAATAGTCCTGTCTGGGTATCGATACAGCACCGTCCCAGAGGAGAATAGTACTCCTGCCGGATCTCATGGAGGATCCTCTCTGCCAGAGCCTCATAGCGGGCTGCATCCTCTTCCTTCCCCAAAACCCTTGCCGCCCTGACCAGAAGCTGAGTGCTGTAGCGATAATAGGTACTGGCGATAAAGCCCACCTCAGTGCCTCCCATAACGCCGTCCACGCCTCCGGGACCGTCAAGAGCCAGCCAGTCCCCGAAATGGAACCTTCTGCGCCAGCCGTTGTCCTCACCGTCCACCCGGGTCATATAATCGACCCACGCCTTCATGCTCTCATACTGCTCTTCCAGTATCTGCCGGTCTCCATAAAAACGATACAGATTCCACGGGATGACACAGGCTGCATCTCCCCATGCACAGGAGGTGTTTTCGTGTCCGAAGGAAGGTACCACCTCCGGCACCCTGCCCTCTCCCTCCTGCTGCTCCGTACTCATATCATATAAATATTTTTTGAAAAATGCATAGCTGTCCATCTGATAGCAGGCCGTAGCCGAAAACACCTGGGCATCTCCCGTCCATCCCATACGCTCATCCCGCTGGGGACAGTCCGTAGGCACATCCAGGAAGTTCCCCTTTTGTCCCCACTGGGTATTTAAGATCAGCCGGTTTACCAGTTCGTTGCCGGTAGTCAAAAAGCCGGTCTGCTCCAGCTCCGAATAAAGCACCAGTCCCGTAAAATCCTCTTTTTTCAGGGAGGATACTCCTTCCACCTTCACATAACGATAGCCATAGAAGGTAAAATGAGGGGTCAGCACATGTTCCTGTCCATCGGAAACGTAGGTATACTCTGCTTTTGCCGAGCGCAGATTATCCCGGTAAAAGTTTCCCTGCTGAAGAACCTCTCCTACCTGCAGACGGATCCGGGTCCCGGCAGGCTCCTTCACTCTGAACCGGAAGCTCCCGGCAATATTCTGCCCCAGGTCAAGCACCTGCTCCCCGGCAGGGGTATGGATCAGCTCCACCGCAGGAAGCTCCTCCCTTACCCTGACCGGCGTACTGAGTCTCGGAATGAGAGGCGCACCAGGAGCCTGAACCAGCCTGGCTCCTCTTACAGGAAGCCCTGGAAGTGTATCATCCACATGCTCCCCGTCATAAAGATTGGAGTCCGTAATGCTGCTGCGCCCTACCTGCCAGCTCTCGTCCGTGCCGAAGACCTCACTGCTGCCGTCTGCATAAGACACCTTAAGCTCTGCGATCAGCTTCCATTCATCGCCGTAATAACCCTTTCCGGTGCTGTCATCATAGCCAAACCTGCCCTTATACCAGCCGTTGCCCAAAAGCACCTCCAGCTTTATTTCCTCCGGGCTCAGAAGCTCTGTCACATCGTAGGTCTGATACTGCAGCCACGCATGATAATTGTTGCTGTAAGGGGTAAGGAACTCATCTCCCACCTTCCTGCCACCGATATAGGCCTCATAAAGCCCCAGTCCACAGATATAGAGCCTTGCCTTCTTTATCTCCCCTTTCAGGGAAAACTCCTTTGAAAAAACAGGATGCCTCTTCTCTTCATTGTCACAGCCGATCCACTCTGCCTCCCAGGGCTCCGTCCCTTTGGCAGTCTCAAACCAGTTACAGCCCCCGTCCGCTTCCTCATCCTTATCGCTCCTTACCTGCACCGTCCAGTAATAGCGGGTGCATGGAGCAAGGGGCAGCTCCAGCTTTGTTCCAAGGCTGTCAAGCTCCTCCTTCCATCCCGTGTCCGCCACAGGCTCGCTCAGATCCTCCTTCAGGGACACAAGGATCCTTGCCGCCTTCTGTTTCTTCCCTATTGCCTCCTTAACCTTCCAGGAAAACACCGGCTGCTCTATCCGATAGCCCAGCGGATTCACCAGATGGTTCACCTTACAGTCAAATATCTGCATTCTGTCACCTCCTGATACTTTTCTTTTAACTGACAAACACTTTTTCTGTTTCATCTCTGTCAACAAGAAGCCTTTCGATCAGAGTATCGTCTGCTTCCTCCTCGCTGCCGGCCTCGCCTGCCCGCTCTGCCATTGCCTTTCGCTGCTGCTCTCTTGCTTCACGAAGCTTCTTGCGGATATCCTCCTCCGCCTCGTCAAAGCTCTCTATCAGTTTATCCCACTCCTTCTCGGTAAATTCCTGAGCGCCGATACGGATCTTTACCTCCGTCTCACCTTTCCGCACCTTTGTCAGGATCTCCTGTTTCCTTTCCCAGATAAACCGCATCATTTCTTCTGTGGTCTGCAGAGAATTATCTTCCCGAAAACTCTTGTCTCCTTCCGAAACAGCCTCGTTCCCCTTTGCCCCGGCATTCTTGATCCGGTCGGCAAAGCTTCCCGTCTCCGGCCCTTTGGCCAAAGCGCTTCTTCGCCCGGCAGTCTGTGTGTGCAAATAATCTGTTCTCACGTTATTATTGATGTCCATTGCAGCCTCCTGTTTTTATTCCCGCCTCAGTAGAAACAACGGACAGCACGCTTCGCAAACTGTCCTTATGTCAACAACGGATAAAAAAGCGTATTTTCATCAGATCAAATCCTTTGAAAATACGCATTCTCACTCATGCAAAACCGGCCTTTTGCCGACCTGCCGCTGCCGGGCGTTTTCTTTTCTCACCATCTGAAGTCTATATGCTGTCCTCTTGCCTTTTCGAAGTCCGTCAGTGCATAATCGCTCATGGATCCGTAGGTTATGTCGTTGATCTTTCTGATCAGCTCCTCTATGGAGGAAGCGCTCACCGTGACTAAGTCCTCCTCGGCTTCCGCCTTCTCGCCCCGTCCGGTCTTTTGCCGCTCTTTCGCAGCCTCTTTGGCGTCCTTCTTCTCTTCAGCCTTTTTGGCCTCGGCCTTTTTTTCTTTGTTCTTCTGGATCCGCTCTCTCTGCATTGCCAGGGACTTGTCAACCACTGCAAAGAAGGAGGCGTTTCCTCCGTCATTGACCTGCATGCCAAAGCCCTTCACTGCAGGATTATTCCCTACCGCCTTCTGCATCTGAGGAAGCTTTGTGG
Organism: uncultured Lachnospiraceae bacterium; assembly: GCA_947382625.1. Classification (GTDB taxonomy): domain Bacteria; phylum Bacillota; class Clostridia; order Lachnospirales; family Lachnospiraceae; genus Suilimivivens. The sequence continues at coordinate 8,758 of CANDAG010000018.1, read as the reverse complement.
CGGCGCCTGCGATGATCCCCTCGTACTGCTTGCGGAAATTCTCATCCGTGGCCATTTTTTCTATTTTTTCTTCATCGATCAAAACCACAAGCTTATTGGGATTGGCATAGCTTCCCGCCTGTGCCTTGGCCATCTCCTTCATGTCCTTGCTTACAAGGATAAAATCCATGTTGGAGTATTTCTTTTTTAGTTCCTCATAATACTTCTGCCCTTCCTCACTGAGCTCCGGTCTGCCTATGGTCCTGCCGTAGTTTGCCGGCTTCTTCTTCGTAGCGGCTGTCTCGTAAGCCCCATTGGCCTGGGCCGCATATTCTGCCTGGGATACTGTATTCATTTTACACCTCCGTTTGTCTGTTTACCGGAATTGCGTTTATCTGCGTTTTTGTTACAACAAATGTCTTTTTCATGACATCTGTTATGCAGTTTTTCTTTTTTCCGGTTCGAAATCCTTTTCTACGTATATATTATCGGACAAAACGGCAGTTTTTTTTAGATGTGATGGAAAAGATTTACACTGGATCAGGATGACAACAGTTAAATGATGCCATTAGTTGAAACCACCTCCGATCCATGCTACAATGTGAAAACAACGGATAGCACGCTTCGCAAGCCATCCTTATGTTAAATAACGGCAGGAGGATTAACCGATATGGGTCTCTACATCAATCCGGGAAATGATGCATTTAAGATTTCTGTCAACGATGACATATATATTGACCATTCAGGAATACTTATTTTTACGAATAATCGAATAGGAAAGCGTAAAAGGTATCTCTGCGTCAGCCGTCCCCGCCGTTTTGGAAAATCCATGACAGCAGAGATGCTGACAGCATACTATAGCAAAGATGCCGATTCTGCTTCTTTGTTTCAGGGGTTGGAAATTGCAAAAAATGAGACGTTTGAGACAAATCTAAATCAGTACGATGTGTTTTCAATTAATATCCAGCAATTTTTAAGAGGCGCCGGAGGACCGATGCAGCTCGTTCCTTATATGGAAGAGCAGCTTTTACGGGAACTGCAGATTATGTATGGGCAGCTTTACACCTTTCCTGCAGCCAATCATCTTCCCACAGCTCTTGCTGCTTTATTTGCAAACGATGACCGGGAGAAAAAGGGGTTTATTTTTATTATTGATGAATGGGATTGTATATTCCGCGAAGCCCCGGAGGATAAACCGGCTCAAAAAGCGTACCTCGATTTCCTTCGCGATCTTTTAAAAGACAGAACGTATGTTAAACTGGCCTATATGACCGGTATCCTGCCCATCAAAAAATACGGCACACATTCAGCTCTTAATATTTTTGATGAATTTTCCATGGCGGATCCCAAGGGTCTGGCAAAATATATCGGCTTCTCCGAATCTGATGTAAGGAATCTATGTCAAAAATATCATATGGATTTCGACGAAGCAAAACGCTGGTATGATGGATACGGCTTTAAGCAGGCTGATCATATTTATAATCCAAAGTCTATCGTGGATGCCATGCTGGAAAATTCATTTCAAAGTTATTGGATCAATACGGAAACCTATGAGGCGTTACGGTTTTATATTGATATGAACTTTGACGGCCTTAAAGACGCAGTTATAGCCATGCTGGGCGGATTAAGCTGCGAAATTGATACCGGAACCTTTCAAAACGATATGACAAGCTTCAGCGGACGCGATGACGTACTGACCCTATTGGTTCATCTGGGCTATCTGGCTTACAATGAAGAAACTCACAGAGTCTGTATCCCTAACGATGAGGTACGTTCTGAATTTCTCAGGGCAGTGAAAAGCAGTGGTTGGAATGAGGTAGCCGAAGCTGTAAAAAAATCTGAGGAACTACTGAATGCAACATTGAAAATGGATGCTGAAGCCGTAGCCAGAGGAATAGATGCCGTCCATTCGGTTTCAACATCCATCCTTTCTTATAACAATGAAAATTCTCTCAGCTGCGTGATAACCCTTGCTTATTACAGTTCAAAAAAGGATTATACTCTGATCCGCGAACTACCCACTGGTAAAGGATTTGCCGATATGGTATTCCTTCCCAGAAAACACTGCAGTAAACCGGCCTTACTGATAGAACTGAAATGGAATCAATCTGCTAAAGGTGCGATCGCCCAGATAAAAAAACAGGAATATGTACAGGCGTTAAATGACTACAAAGGAAATCTGTTATTGGTAGGGATTAATTACAATAAAAAAAGTAAATCCCATAAATGTAAAATTGAACAATTTATCTGTGAAGGCCAATAACCTCACAGGATTTTTAAGGAGCATCCAGTGCCGGATACTCCTTACTCCGAAATTGTCATAACGGCCAATACACCTGCCTGTTGCGGTCACAGAAAAGCTCTCCATCCTGCAAAATAAGCTCTGCCGCCTGGACAACGGCTTTATCTGGCTGCGGATAATCTGGTATAAACTCTGCCCGTATAGCCCGTATAGACTCTGACGGGCTCCTTTGTCCAGCATCCCCAGGAAAGCTCCGGGTAATTGAATTCGTTGTCAATGATAAGCTGTGTGTCCCCGTAATCTCCCTTTCCAAATACAAGGAAATGATCTATAAACACATAGGCGCCGCTGGAGCCCGGCGTCCGCCGGCCCTTTACCGTAATCTGAAGGGTATGCTCCGCCTCCTTGAGCCCTTCTATAGAAAAGACAAGCTGTCCCGGCTCTTTATCGTATCCTCTGGCAATGCCAGGCATGGGAAGGCTCACTCCCAGCAAAATGGCATCATCCATTAGCTTTCCGTCCACACTGACCTCTGCCATGCCGCCAAGAATATCCCTGCTGGAAATCCAGGCGCAGCCCGTACCTCTAAAATGGCAGGTACAGGTATCACCAGCCTGATCTGACCACATTTCTCCTCCGGAAAGGCTTCCATATCCGGTCTCCTGCCTGGTCCACTGTCCCTGATAGCTTACCCGGGGATCATCCATTCCAATGATATGTTCAGGACAATGGAGCAATCTGGCGCGAACACTATCCTTCCCATCTGAAAGGACCGTAAAGGCGCATCCATCCTCTCCATAGCTCATAGATGCCTTAAGGATATGGGATTTCATACTGGCAAAATCCCTGGTTCCCCGGCGTCCTGTATCGTATTTTCCAAATAATACCGGATCCTTTTCCTCCTGCTGCCATTCCCTCTCCAAAACAGCGTCCCGGTGTGTTATTTGAGGACGTTCATACTGACTCTGTCCGACGGCCTGCTTTCGTGCCTGCCCCTGCAGGCGGCCAATATGCCACTGGGGATAAAAATTCCACAGACCCTTACGCCTCCAGGTAAGCAGATCCATTGCCCCGGGCACACAAAAGGCTACGCCGACTTCCTCATAGCCTCCGCTGTCCGTATCGTCCCCCACACGCATAGCCAGCTTCCGGGGGCTGGGCCACGGCATTTCCAGCAGACTGTAGGCTGTTTCCATCAACCCCAACCGGTCAATACTGATCCGGAACTGTACCTTTACCCTTCCATAGCTGCCGGTGATCAGCACCAGAGCGCAATGCTCCAGGCGTTTCGTCTCAAGCTCTTCCAGTTTCCATGGTTCCAGACAGAGTCCTGTGAGATGAAGATAAGGCCCTCCGGTCACTACAGGGATCCCGTCCACCCTCCCCTCTGTGATCAGTCCGGTTTCCATAGAAAAATGCAGTACAAAATGCTCTCCCCGAATCAAGATACCGTCTCTGCCTTTCTCAATAGCAGGCGCCCCGGATGCGGGAATGGACAGTTCGGGCCGGGGTTCATCAAACACATACTCTGTCTCCTCCACCACATTCCCAAAGGCGTCCGCAAACCAAAGCGTCAGCCTGCTTTCCGGTAGGCAGGAAATCGGAATGGACAGCAGCCCCTTTTCTCCCGGCTGAACATCGGGGCCATGGAGGCTTCCACTTAACTTTTCATTTCCCTGTATCAGCTGCCAGGAAACCGTCACCTCACTGAGATTTGTATGATTGAATCGGTTCTCCACAGCAAGGAGAATTTTCTGCCCATCTACAATCGGGTCTTCGGCAAGACGAATCGGAGAATAAGCCTTTTTGACATGCCAGTACTCCGGCTTTTTCCGTCTCCACCCGTCTATGATCCCCCATGGAGCCCCCAGATAGCTTCCTTTTGAAGGGAAAAAGCGTACATCGTCAAGACCCGCCCAGATTGCGCAGCCAAGTGCGCCCTTTGTGTTCCACAGCTTGTCCCAAAACCGGCTGATCGTCTCTCCCCAGAAATCCCGTATCCCCGGGTCTCTTTTGAGATCGGCCCTTGCGTAGCAGGGAATGTGGGTCGATTCATCGTGAAGCACCGGCCACTCTATCGGCTCATGGCAGCTCCGGTCGAAGCTGTCCACCAGCGCAATGGGATCCTGTTCCCATGCAGCATAATGCATACTCCAGATATCCGCCCTGTCATCATCCTCATGCTGGGTAATAGGATAACTGAAAATCGTCAGTCTTTCCGGATCCTCCTGATGGGCATAGGCATTTTCCAGTGCCAGATTCCTTCCCCATATACTTTCGTTGGCGAGAGACCACAGGATCACACAGGGATGGGATTTATCCCGCTCGATCAGCTCCGCAAACTGATCCATGAACCTGGCTGTAAATGCAGGGTCATTCTCCCGGCAGTCAATTTCCTGCCCCAAAAAGGCTACTGCAGTCTCGTCCTCCACATAAATGCCATACTCATCGCACAAATCCAAAAAATCCGGTCTGGGCGGATAGTGGCTGGTGCGGATAAAATTTATGTTTGCCTCCTTAAACAGACGCACATCCCGTTCCGCCAGCTCGTGGGTAATTGCCCTTCCGGTGTCAGGATGGATGTCATGATGGTTAATCCCCTTAAGCTTAAGCCGTTGTCCGTTCAGGAAAACCTCATTCCCTCTCTTTTCAATCTGCCTGAAGCCAATTCGCCGGCAGGCCCTTTCCACACATATGCCATCCAGCAGAACCTCCGCTGTCAGGATATAGAGATAAGGATGTTCACTGTCCCACTTTAACGGATGAACGATCCGATAGCTTGCGCACACAGACCGGTCCTCCTCCGCGTCCTTTCTTCCCAGTATAGTTCTTTTCCCTTCCGGGTCAGTAAGAAAAAACGAAAGGCATCCACTCCCGCCCCGCACCTCTGCCGAAATCTTCAGCTCAGCATCCACATAATTTTCATCAAAACAAGTCTCCCCATGAAAGCGGGACAGATAGGTATTCGGTAAAGTAAACAGATAAATGTCACGAATAATACCGCCAAAATGAAAGGGACATATCCCACCCGGATCATCTTTCACTCCCAGCACCAGCCGATGGATTCCTCCAAAATTCACAAGCTCTGTAATCTCACAGTCCCAGCTCACGAATCCTCCGTAATGCTCCCCGGCCAGATTTCCGTCCACAAACACTCTGGTCTGACAGTTCACCCCGTCAAATCGAAGCAATATCCGTTTTCCCTTCCATTCCGATGGGATCTCCAATTCCCGGGCGTAGGCATACTCCACCTCAGAGGGCTCCAGCTGCAAGGGAACCATTGTGTCCTCCCAGCCTGAGAGCTCTTCCTGTCCCTTCTGCCAGAAATTCGGTTTCGGACTGCGGCACAGCTTCCAGCCCTCTCCACTCAGAAGTTGCAGCGGTTCTTCTATTCCTTCCGTCTGCTGCGGAAGCGGCACAACCTGCGGTCTCTTCCAGATAAATTCCGGGCAATGGCCCTCCGCAGCCCCTTGTTTGTTTTGCATAATCTTCTCTCCTTTTATCTACCAATTTCTCTTCCTGCCATCTTCTTTACTCCAGGAGAAAGTCTCTGCAATTGATTTCATCCCCTCTCCTCCCTCTCATCCTCCGACCACTGCCTTAGAATATGACTGCTCCAAAGGGTCACAGACTTCTTGCCGCTTCCACAACCCATCGGATCCTCTCCCAGTCAATGTTGGCGTCTATGGTACAGTCGCCGCCCAGCATCAGCCCTCTTTTTCCATGGTTCAGGATCAGGTTTTTGGTATAACCCTGCAGTTCTTCCTTTGAGCCATTGTAAATAATGCCTTCCTGTACCTTGCCATCCCAATGGGTTTCAAATCCCCCGAGGCAGGTACGCCCTCCGAACAGAAATCTCCCCTCATCCAGCGACAGCCCTTCCACATATACGGCCCAGTTCATCACCTTGGCCGGATAATCCTTCCACATATCCAGACGGTTCCTGTTCCCGGCCCAGCCGCACATATGAATGATATTATTGTCAGAAAAACGGTTTGCATGTTCGAGCACATACAGATCGCTTGGACGGATGATCGATGCATATTCCTCTTCCGAAAAGCGGTCAAACTCCCCGCCCTGGACGCAATAATAAATCCCATCGCATCCGGCCTCCGTGATCAGCTGCTCCGCCAAAACGGCATTGGTCTGCCCGATCACATCCAGTGCATGCATGAGGGCGTTTTTGTCCTCACGGATGTGTTCCATTACCGCAGCATCCTCAATTCCAATTTCCGATGCACCAAATCTGAGAGAAGAAAAAGGGGCAAATACATTATAAAACACACATCGTGAACTTCCGATCTCCTCCACGATCCTTTTCGCCCGCTCTACCTGTTCACGGATAAAAGGGTGATCTGCATCCAGGGGTTTTAGCTTTTTCCAGTCCCTTGCACTCTCTATTTTCTCTGTGATCGGATAAGGAAAATATCCGTCGCACATGATCTTCACAAAGTCCAGGTCTGTTTCCCTGTAATATTTCAGATGTGCATTGATACAGGCTTCCCCCTTTGCCTCCGCTCCACCGAAGTGGAACCAGAATCCTACAGGCACATGATCCACCTCACTGCCGTTCATTGCTGCCAATACTCTTGTTCTCTTGTCCATTTTGCTCCTCCTGTTGTTTATTCTGCAATCCTTGATACGATTAGTACGTATTATAATCACACTAACTTGCAATGAGATATATTACAACCCCTTTTTTAATAATATAATTATTTTTGCACACTTTACTTCCTGTTTCCGAGAAGATAAAATACATTTAACTTTATAAAATAAGAATATAGTTTCAGTGATCAAACCGGGAAATGAAATGGAGGAACTGGATATGGACAGGGAATGGTATCAAAAAATTGATGAATGGATGGATACTCACAAAGAAGAACTGGCGGAAGATATCAGCTCTCTGGTGAAGATCCCCAGCATCTCCGATCCTGAAAACGGCAGTAAAGGGGCTCCCTTCGGTGCAGCCTGCCGGGACGCTATGGATGAGATGCTTGCCATGGGGCGAAAGTATGGATTTCATACAGAAAATTATGAATATTATGTAGGTTCTATCGGAAATGAAAAAAAGAACCTGAAAAACACCATTGGATTCTGGAACCATTTAGATGTCGTTCCGGTGGGAAACAACTGGCAGTATGAACCCTTCAAGCCGGTGATAAAAGAGCATTTCCTCATTGGACGAGGCTCACAGGATAACAAAGGCCCCGCCGTAGGCATGCTTTATGTAATGCGGTGCTTAAGAGATCTGGACTTTCCCTTAAACCACCAGCTCTGCCTGTTTGTAGGCTGTGACGAGGAGCGGGGAATGACAGACCTTACCTATTACACAGACCATTACCCCTGTCCTGCCATGTCCATGATCGCAGACAGCGGCTTTCCTGTCTGTTACGGAGAAAAGGGAATCCTGGAAGGGGATCTGGTTTTTCGCGAAAAGCTCTCGGACATGATCCTTAAATGCGAAGGCGGAAACGCCTCCAATATGATCCCTGACCGGGCACAGGCGGTACTGCGGCGCACAGACAATCTGGAGGAAGAGGTCATAGCCTGCATCGATGGAAATGAGCGGTTTACGGTGACTGCCGGTGAGGACTGTGTGACCATCACGGCCCAGGGTACCAGCAGGCACAGTGCTTTCCCGAAAGGAAGCTGCAACGCCATCCATGAGCTATCCCTCCTTCTGAAGGATCTGCCCTGCCTTACAAAAGAAGACCGGGCGCAGTTTGCTGCTCTCGCCGTACTTTCTGAAGAATATTATGGAGTCAATACCGGAATTACTTTTGAGGATGAAATATCCGGACGCACCACCTGCGCCGCCACCGTCCTTCGGCAGATGGACGGACGCCTTCGTCTTACGCTGAACATTCGCTATGCCATTACCCAGGATTCCATCCAAATGCAGGAGCTTCTGAATCAAACAGCCTCCTCCCTGGGCTGTGACTGGGAAATGGAGCGTGATTCCGCCCCCAACTATTTCCCGAAAGAGCATCCGGCAGTAGAGCTGCTCACCAATCTATATAATGAACTGACCGGGGAACATGCTGAAAGCTTTGTGATGGGCGGCGGCACCTACGCAAGAAAGCTCCCCAATGCCTTTGCCTATGGAGTCGGCAGTCTGCGGGAGGATGACCGGGACAAAGCAGCAAAGGAAAGAATCTTCCTTCCCGGTCACGGAGGCGCCCATGAACCCGATGAAGGCCTGAATCTGCGGCTGTTGGTGAAAGCGCTTAAGATTTATGCAAAAAGCATTGTAGCGCTGAATGAGTACCCGTTGTAAAAAGAATACTCCCCCTTTATATCAATAAGCTGTCTCGCTTCGCGAGCCGGCTTATTAATACCGAAAGAGCCGGAGTAACCCGGCTCTTTCTCATGGTCTTATTTCTTTCCACACTTCATTATGTAGTTTAGCACATCTCGAAAATAAAGTCTAGTAATTTTTTTACTTTCCGGTACAATAGAGTAACACAGTTACTTTTCACAGACAATGTCAGTTAGTTAAGCTTATAGTATCAAACTCCTGAATAAGGTATAACTTAA
>CANDAG010000017.1 GCA_947382625.1 uncultured Lachnospiraceae bacterium | reverse complement strand
GCGGACAGCTGCCCTTAGGCAGCGTATGCTAAATTATCTTCAGCGTTTATATTTATTTTTGCGATTTGACGCATCGCCTGCGGATAGCTTCTCCAGCTGCAAGACCCCTGTCGAAACCTTTACTATCCCTTACGGCCTGCACACCACTTACCTATGCTGACCTTTTTATTATACTCATTTAGGACCAAAAAAGCAACCTAATTAAAAAAATTATGCCCGGAGTCTGATCTTAAGCTCCTTTTCTGCCTCTCTTCGCTGGTCCTTCCTGGCAATGTCCTGGCGTTTATCATAAAGCTTCTTTCCTTTGGCCAGTCCGATCTCTATTTTGGCCCTGCCATCCTTAAAGTAAACCTGCAGCGGGACGATCGTATAGCCTTTTTCGGAGCTGTCTCCGATCAGCTTCCTGATCTGCTGTTTATGAAGCAGCAGCTTTTTAACACGCAGCGGGTCTTTGTTGAAAATATTGCCTTTTTCGTAGGGACTGATATGCATGCCGTAGATAAAGACCTCCCCGTTTTCTATACGGATAAAGGCTTCCTTAACACTGCACTTACCCATACGCAGGGATTTGACCTCCGTTCCGTGAAGCACCAGTCCGGCTTCATATTTTTCTTCTATAAAATAGTCATGGTAGGCCTTTTTGTTGTTGGCTACCAGCTTCATAGCTTCTTTTGCCATCCTTCATCCGCCCTTTCCGTCGCCTGGCTCTTTGCTGTCAATCCTTTGCCAGCACGAAATCAATACTCTTCTGATAATAGTCCACATCGTCCACTTCGATCCTGATCTTCTGCCCCAGCTTAAAGCTTCTGCCGGTGTCTCTTCCGATCATCTCACAGCTTTCTTCGTTGTAATAATAATAGTCGCCAGAAAGCTTTGATACGTGGATCATGCCTTCCACGGTACTTGGAAGCTCTACATAGATCCCCCAGGAGGTGATACCGGAGATCACACCTTCAAAGGTTTCACCGATCTTCCCTTCCATGTACTCCACTTTTTTGAGCTTATCAGTTTCCCGCTCAGCCTCGTCTGCCCGCCGTTCCGTCTCTGAGGAATGCTTTGCGACCTGGGGAAGGATCTCTCTATAGTGTTCTATCCGCTCCTCCTTAAGTCTTCCGCGGAGCTGCTCCTTGATAATCCGGTGGATCTGCAGATCCGGGTATCTTCTGATGGGTGAGGTGAAGTGGCAGTAATACTGGCACGCCAGTCCAAAATGCCCTGTACAGTCTACCGTATACTGTGCCTTTTTCATGCTCCTTAAGGTCATACGGCTGATCAGCGCCTCTTCCTCCGTACCCTCAATCCTTCCCAGGAGCTTCTGGATCTCCTTGGGATGGATCTCGTTGTCACCGCTTCTTACTTTAATATGATAACCAAAATTGTTGATAAAGGTTCCCAGCTTTAAAATCTTTTCGGGATCCGGCTTGTCATGGGTCCTGTATACAAAGGGAGCTTCCAGCCAGTAAAAATGCTGGGCCACAGTCTCGTTGGCAAGCAGCATGAAATCTTCGATCAGTCTGGTAGCGGCATTCCTCTCATAAGGCTCAACCGAAACAGGATTGCCTCTTTTGTCCAGAATGATCTTGCTTTCGGGAAAATCAAAATCAATAGAGCCCCTCTGTCTTCTCTTTTCCCTGACAATATCTGCCAGCTCCTTCATCTGAAAAAACATGGGCGTCAGCTCCTGATACCGGCGTCCGGTTTCTTCATCCCCCTCCAGAATACGGTTTACGTCCGTATAAGACATTCTTTGGTTCACATTGATCACGGATTCGACGATCTCGTAGTCAATCACTTCTCCGCTCTCGTCTAAAGTCATCAGACAGCTTAAGGCCAGACGATCCTCTCCCATATTCAGAGAACAAATGCCATTGGAAAGCGCATGAGGAAGCATGGGGATCACCCGATCCACCAGATACACACTGGTCCCTCTGCTAAACGCCTCCCGGTCCAAAGCTGAATTTTCCTGCACATAGTTGGTCACGTCCGCAATATGGACTCCCAAAAAGTAATACTCCCCCTCTTTGGAAAGGCTCACCGCATCGTCTAAATCCTTGGCATCCTCCCCATCTATCGTAACCATAGTTACGCCACGAAGGTTCCTGCGGCCTTCCCTGTCTGCAGGGCTTACCTCCTTCGCCACCCGCTCTGCCTGATTCAATACCTTCTCCGGGAACTCCATGGGCAGCTCAAATCCCTTTACAATAGACAGGATATCCACTCCGGGATCATTGATGTGTCCTAATATTTCTACGATCTTTCCCTCCGGCTTGTGTCTCTCATCCCCGTAATCGGTAAGCTCAACTATCACCTTATGCCCGGTCACCGCTCCTTTGGATCGTTCCTTCGGTACAAAAATATCCGTAGGTATCTTTTCATTGTCCGGTATCACAAAACCGAAGGATCCGGCATTGTCATAGGTTCCCACAAGCTCGGTGATCCCATGGCCGAGGATCGCCGTAACCCTTGCCTCCTGTCTTTTGCCAGACTGCGCTCCTGACAATGCGCCGGACAAAAGCTTAACCTGTACCTTATCCTTATGAAATGCGCCGTTTACCTCTTCCTCCGGAATAAAAAGATCTCTGTCATTTCCTTCAATCTCCACAAAGCCAAATCCCCTTGCATTGCTGATAAAGGTTCCCGTAAGCTCTGAAGGTCTTCCCTCGCCTTTCATATATTTGCCACGTTTGGTAAAGATCAGCTTTCCTTCTTTTACCAGCTCCTCAAGGATCGACTTAAGCTCCTGCCGCTCTTCGGATTCCACCTGCATAAAAAGAGCAAGCTCCTTTTCCTTCATGGGAACATAGCACTCGTCCTCCACCAGCTGACAGATCAGATCCTTTCTTTTTTTTCTTTTTTCCTGATTATGATCGTTTTTCACAATTTCTCCTTGCCTATTCTAAACAACGGACACCAGGCTCCGCCAGTCACCCTTATGTTAAACAACGGACACCAGGCTTTGCCAGCTATCCTTATATTAACAAAAAAGGCATCCTCTTACAAGAATGCCTTACCTGCTAAAATACATTAAGATTTAAAATGACGGCTAACACCATAAATCCGATGGCCAGATACTTGGTAAACTTCACCAGCTTTCCTTCCATGGAACGTCCCTTGTTCTTACCCCAGTATGTTTCTGCCGCACCGCTTATGGCTCCTAATCCCGCCGATTTACCTTCCTGCATCAGCACCAGCACTGTAAGTGCAATACACAATATGATAAAAATAACCTGAATGATGATTCTGAATACTTCCATCTGTACCTCCTGCGCCTCAAATGGCTGTCTGCACAAGTATATTGTAATAACGAGAACCAGTGTATCATACCGGCCGATAAATTTCAAGTACTTTATTTGGGGATTTTGACAGTTTTATTATTCGCCTGCCGTTTCTGCCGCTGCTTCTTCCAAAGCAGGGGCCGGAACCTCAGAAAGCACTCCCTCCGGGGATGCCTGATAAGCAATTCCGTTCAATTCCAGAACCTGATCACGGACCAGGGCTCTGTTTTCATCAAAATAGTAAAGCCGGTTTTCAATCTCGCAAAGACCTGTGACCACATGTCCTTCGCCATCAGCGAAGCAGGTCTTCCCTGCCGTCTCAAACCACCCGGTCATCATAACGCCGCTGGCGTTATCAAAGAAATAAAAATTACCTGCTTCATCACTGTACCAGTCTGTTTTCATGGTGCCGCCCATGGCAGGATCATAAAAGTACCTCTGATCATTTAAGACAACCCAGCCGGTGGTCTTTACTCCCTCTGCCGTAAAATAATAGTTGGCTCCATCCACCTGACACTGGCCTCTGGCAATGCTGCCGTCCGCAGGAGACAGATAATAAGTGCTTCCGTCCACATCTGTCATCCAGCCGCTCACAAGATTTCCCGCACCATCCAGAAAATATCTTGTGCCGTTATAGTCCACCCAGCCCTTCTGCATCTTCCAGTTCCGGTAAAAGCGCACGCTTCCGTTATGGCCTATAAAGCCCTCGGGAATGATCAGCTGGCTGTAATCCTTAAACTGATAATTCACATCCACCCTGGTACCCACACCGTTTACGCTGCCGTGGCTTGAATACTGCCAGAAGCATACATTATTATTGTAATCACAGGCATCATCGTATTGTGCCACCCATTTATCCCATCCCACATTGCTGAGCTTTCCGGTAAACATGTTCTTATAGGAGTAAACCATGGGATAATATCCCGCCCCATCAATGGTGATGCAGAAGGCATTGATGATATCGATCAGCTCCTGGTTGGAAAGACTCTTATGACAGCTGTCCTCAATATCAAATACTATGGGATAATTGACTGTATAGGGCTCAATCCACTCAAGCACCATATTTGCCTCGGCCATTGCCTGCTCCGGAGTGGTTGCATAAGAATAAAGATATACTCCCGTCCTTAAACCTGCCGCCTGAGCCCCTGTAATATTGGCGGCAAACTGGGGATCCACTCCGCTTTTGGCGCTTCCCACCTTAATAAAAGTAAAGTTGATGCCTGAAGAAGCCACCTGATTCCAGTTGACTGCTCCGTTATGCTTGGAAACATCAATCCCACGGGCAATGGCTCCGCTTGCAGATACTGCCATGGCCTCAATGGCGGGCATCACTCCAAGTACCGCCATCACTGTAAGCAGAGCGCAGGCCTTCTTTGCCGCCCTCAGTATTTGTTCTTTTCTTATCATTTGCTTCTTTCCTCTCTTTTCTTATGGCATTCTGCTATTGGCACCTGCCATTGGTATCCTGTTATTTCTCCTGAAAGTATCTCTATGTTCTGCCTGTGCCCTCAGATCCGGTGAAAACAAGTGAGGACAGGTGAAGGCACCGGCATTTTTCAGATCTTATTGAAAGGCTCTTTATAAGCTGCAACAGTTCCAAGCTCCTCCTCGATCCGAAGCAGCTGGTTATATTTCGCCACCCGCTCTCCTCTGCAGGGTGCGCCGGTTTTGATCTGTCCGGCGTTTACCGCAACCGCAAGATCCGAAATAAAGGTATCCTCCGTCTCTCCGGAACGATGAGAGATTACTGCCTTATAGCCGTTTTTCTGTGCCGTTTCAATGGCCTCCATGGCCTCGGAAACCGTGCCGATCTGATTGACCTTGACCAGAATTGCATTGGCTACATGAAGCTTGATCCCAGCATCTAACCGTTTGGTATTAGTCACAAACAGATCATCTCCCACCAGCTGGATCTTTTCCCCAAGCCGGTCCGTCAGATGTTTCCACCCATCCCAATCATCCTCCGACAGGCCGTCTTCAATGGAAAGAATGGGATATTTTCCGATCAGCTCTTCATAGTAAGCGATCATTTCCGCAGTGTCCCTGACCACCTCTGTGCCCTTTTGCACACTCTCTCCGGGAAAGTGGTACATGCCCGTTTTTTCATTGTATAATTCACTGGAGGCTGCGTCAAGAGCAATTTTGATATCCTGTCCTGGAAAATAATTGCTCTTTTCAATAGCCTCCACTATTAAATCCAGCACTGCTTCTGCATTGGGAAGGTTTGGTGCGAATCCTCCCTCGTCTCCCACGCTTGTGGCAAGCCCCTTTTCCTCCAGGATCTTTTTCAGGAAATGATAGATCTCCGCCCCGATGCGAAGCCCGTCCGAAAAGCTTTCGGCCTGTACCGGCATGATCATAAACTCCTGAAAGTCAACGGTATTAGCCGCATGTCTGCCGCCGTTTAAAATATTCATCATGGGAACCGGCATAAGCCTTGTATAGGTGCCGCCCAAATACTGGTAAAGCGGGATCTGCAGGGACATAGCCGCCGCTCTTGCCACTGCCATGGAAACCGCAAGAGTCGCGTTGGCTCCTAAATTTCCCTTGTTATCCGTTCCGTCTGTCTCCATCAAAAGCCGGTCGATCTCCACCTGGTTTAGCCCATTTCTTCCGCTCAGGGCTTCTCTGATCTTTGTGTTTACATTGTTCACTGCCTTTTTTACCCCAAGGCCGAAATATCTGGTCTCAGCGTCCCGAAGCTCCACTGCCTCGAATCTGCCGGTACTTGCCCCGGAAGGCACCGATGCCTTTCCTGCGTATCTTTTTCCTGTCATTGTGTCTGTAAGGGTGACCTCCGCTTCCACCGTAGGATTTCCTCTGGAATCTAAGATTTCCCGCCCGTGGATGCCTGTGATCTGCATATATCTCTTCATTTCAGCTCCTGTTCTCCTTTCGTAAGCCCGCATGCTCGAACAAACACTGTCCTGTTGCAGGCCGGCTTATTGAATAAAAATTTCATAAGTATTGTATCCACCCCGAGAACTTGTTATACTGTTTCTGTTTTTATAATGTTAAGGAAGGTATGGTTTGCATGAAGCACATCTTTACATATTACAAGAAGGACTGTATTTATCTCACCACCCTGATCTTTATTTTTGCCGCACTGGCCTTCTTCCGGCTTGGCAATACCTATGCGCCGGAGACTTCTTATACTGCGGTCCCTGAAAACAGGGATATTGTGATCGACTTTGGAGAATATCTGGACGTTGGTTCGGTATCCGTCTTTTTGGGACACTTAAATACAAGACATTTTTCTCTCTCCGCCTTCAACGAGATGACAGGCGCATGGGAGATCATAAACGGCGATGCCATTGCGGAATCGGTCTTTGCATGGAACCAGATCGATATCGGCTATCGGCTGCGTTATCTGGGGATCGTGGCAACGGATGACGAGTGCATCCTGAATGAAATGGTGTTTCAGGCCTCCGACGGTTCTCTTCTTCTGCCGGCAAATGCCGGGGAATATCCTGCCCTTTTCGATGAGCAGGATACCTTTGCGCCTGTCAAAACCTATATGACAGGAACCATGTTTGACGAGGTCTATCATGGCCGGACCGCCTATGAATTCCTCCATGGCCTCACCACCTATGAGACAACGCATCCTCATCTCGGGAAGGAACTGATCTCCACAGGCATTCTCCTTTTTGGGATGAACCCCTTTGGCTGGCGGTTTATGTCGGTGATCTTCGGGATCCTTCTGATTCCTGTGATGTATCTGTTTGCCAGAAGGCTTTTTAAGGATCCTTTTTCTGCAGCGGCTGCCACCGCGCTTTTGGTCTTTGACTGTATGCATTACAATCTTTCCCGGATCGCTACCATCGATATTTTTGCAGCCTTCTTTATCCTTCTGATGTATTACTTTATGTATCAGTATTTTCTGGCAGACTCCGCTTATCGTGCTTTGATACCCGGTGCCCCTGCTGCATCAGGTCATCCGGAGCAGGGTAAATTTCCGCCTGAGAAGGTAATGCTTCCTCTGGCTTTAAGCGGAATCAGTATGGCCTGCGGTGTTGCCACAAAATGGACCGGAGTCTATGCCGGTTTAGGACTGGGAGTCCTTTTTATCTGGTATACCATCACCCACTTTCCAAAGAAGCAGGTCTTAAGGCTCTTTGGTTTCTGCTGTGTGTTTTTTATTGCAATACCGCTGATCGTCTACACTCTTTGCTTCCTGCCGGTAGTAGGCTATACCCCTTACAAGGGCCTGATCGATAAGGCTATCCAGGGTACCCGGTATATGTTTGATTACCACTCCGGACTGGTGGCAGAGCATTATTACAGCTCCCCTTTTTATGAATGGCCAATCATCTGGATGCCGCTGCTTGACGCCAACGATACGGTTTCCGGAAATACGGTGAGCGCCGTGAGTTGTATGGGAAATCCCGCAATCTGGTGGGCAGGTATCCCCTGTCAGCTCTATGTGTTTTATCGCTGGATCTTTAAGAAGGACAAAAAGGCCGGCTTTTTGTGCATTTCTTATCTGGCACAATACGTTCCCTGGATGTCCATCAGCAGGATCACCTTTATTTATCATTACTTTCCGGCTATCCTGTTTGTGATGCTTATGATGGGCTATACCATGGCACAGATCAAGGAACACTTTTCATGGGGAAAGAAAGCCGTCATCGCCTACCTTGCCGCAGCCGCCCTGTGCTTTTTCATCTTCTTTCCCGTGATATCCGGTCTTCCTGTAGACAAAGAATACGGCCTCAGCCTGCGGTGGCTCAGGGATTGGATCCTTGTTCTGTAACAACTGCATAATCTCCGAATACAGTGATCAGAAAGCTTTCCTTTGGAAAGTATCCTGCATCCGTACTTTTTATTACATATGTTATATTTTCAGACAGGACGCCCGACTCCAGGGGATTGACATAGCGGAATTTTTGTTCATATGGGATCCTTTCTTCCCGGCTGCTTATTTCTCCCTGATAATACCGGGCATCCACCTCAAACACAAACAATGTAAGGATTTCCGTTACCTGCCGGGCGCCTGTATACTGGGTGTCCGGTGTAATGCAATAATGATCGCTTTCACACTCTCTGGCATATTCTAACGCCCTGACAAAATCCCCATAAAACGCCTTATCGATCTCCTCTGCCCAGCCGGTAAAATACTGGATACAAAAACAGCTGTAATGGATCAAAAACACAGAGCTTATCACCGGAACCAGTACCTTCCATTTTTTGACTGTAAAGGCAATCCCTTCCGCCGCAAAAATAATGTGGGCATAAAATATGATATTGATCCTGTTCACATTCACAGAATTGATCATGATACCTGCCAGAAGGGCAAAAATCCAATAGACTGCCAAAATCCGGGCTGCAATGATCCGTTCAGGCTTCTCCTCTGTGCTTCCCGATACTGCTCTGCCAAGCACAAGGACAGCCCCCAAAAGCACAAAGGGCATGGTACAGCGGTACACAGTCCCGAATTCCCTGACCGCATTCCACAAAAGATCCTCCCCCTGCCAGAATACCACTCTAAAAAGCGCTTTCAGATTGATGATCAGCTGCTCTCCCATGTGCTCTGAAAAGAACAGAATATCTGCAGACCGGATGCTGTCCGGGAAAAAAGGCATGGTTACAAAAGGAAGCTCTACAGTCTCCCATTTCATAAAATTGATCAGCATGGTTCCGTAAATGGGCCAGGAAATCCCAAAGTAGATGGCCGCGCACAGGATCACCTGATGCCATGTGACTTTTTTGCCACGCAGCAATATCATACAGGCCGTCAGAAGAAAAAAGGGAACCATATAAAAGGAAACCCCATAGCAGTACATACTGAGGGCAAAAAAAGCCATGGAATAATACAGGCTTCTTTTTCTTTTCAGGCCGTCCGTCATAAGACAGAATCCGATCAGAAACATATGCGGAAACAGATTACAGTCCAGCGCCCAGCGGCTCTGCATAAAATGCCAGGGATTTATCACTGTGAGCAAAAGGGCAAGCCGGGCTGTGCTTTTTCCATGTGTCCCTGTCACAGTACCGTAAACAGCCCACAGACCAAAGAGACTTGCGAGCAGCATGGGCAGACGCATGGCCATCTTATTAAGTCCCAGTACCCTGATAAAAGGAACCGTCAGGTATGAGAGCAGAACGCTCATCTGTCCGTAGCCCCAGGCGGTAAAGTGGGCAGGAAGAAAGGTTCCGAAACGGTCTGTGCCATAATCTGCCAGTGCCTTTGCATCCACTGCTCCCATGGCCCCATCCTGATTCAGTCCCCCCGGAATCTCCGGGAACCTGAAAAAACGCGGCGCTAAAAGCAGCAAAACCAACAGCAGAAAGATACCCTGGCTCCGCCTGCGCAGAGGCAGCCCCTGCCTGTTAAGAGACTCATCATCCCTGAATCCTCCGGTCTGAAGGGAAAAGACAATGAATCCGAAAAACAACAATGTAGAAATACCGTTCAGAAGCTCCATGGCTTCCCTCCTTTATATCCAAAAGACTGTCAGATACTTAACATGTGCATACAGGTCAGGCCGCAGATCCTTCAGGGCTTCTCCCGTATCCAGGAAAAATATCATTCCCTGATAGGTCAGCGTACCCAAAAGGCATATCAGAAGAATCCATATCATCCCTTTCCGGAAAAGATCCGCAAAGGCCTCCCCTTGTCCATAATTTGTATCCTCTATCCATTTAAGCTGAAAGCGGTCCAGGAGCATCAGGGCGGAAAGTGCGGCGGAAAGCATAAGATAGCCTGAAAAATCGCTGAAGTATCTCATCAGTATCCCCGACATATTGGTATCTGCCACGATCACTGTAAGCGCCGCCAGAAACATTGCCGACGCCAGATGCCGGACCGTCTGAAGGCATCCTTTGAAATATTTCCGGAAAAGAAAGGGCACAAGGGCAAACCATGCAAAAAAATTGGTCATAAATATGCCTCCATAGGTAGCCTCCTGAATGGTCACCCCCAGATACTGACTGTCAAAATAAACTGCCTCCGCAAAAGGAAACTGCTGGATCAGCTTTACCGGCTGCAGAAGGTAAGCAAACACTCCCAGAGGAATGCGGTCAAAATGGAATCCTCTGCGCCTCATATCATTAAAGGTTAAATTGTAGTTAGCGCCAAAGTCGAAGGGCGATCCAAAACGGCTGTAATTATAATACATGAGAACAAGCGCCACTGAAATCACAGGAAGCGCAAAGGAAATTATAGCTCCTTTTGCATGATGTAATCCCCTGTCCGAAGAATTAAATAGCATATGTTCTGCCAGAAGTATCATGACCGGAAAAATGATGATCAAAAGCTGAGGCCTGCAGCCGGCGATCCCGGCCGTCAAAAGGGAGCCTGCAGCTATATAACCACAGGAAAATCCCATCCCTCTTATCCCCCGCAAAAAACACCAAAGCCCCAGCATTCCCAGGGACAGCCCCGCAAGGATGGGAACAGTATAAAGATCCGGCCGCCTGGTCATATAAATAACATTACTTCCCAAAAGAAAAAGCTCTGTAACGAGAAACCAGGCTCCCAGAGAGACTCTGGGAAACCACTTCCTTATCAGCTCGTGGATCACCCCTAGTACGCCCGAAAGGAAGCACAGCGACAGCAGGAAGATCACTGTGTGATTGGACAGATGCTTCCCCGTCAGTAAATAGAAGGGCAGATAAAATAGCGCCGCCGGAACCACGCCGAAATACACATAGTATTTTCCTTCGTAATAGGCATAATCCCACTGATACCATTCCCCGGCCTCTGTCATTAATTGATTCCGCCAGGCATAATCATAAGGATTTTCCATATTTTTGAGGGTTTCCGAAGGCTCCTCCATGATAAACAGCTTCCCGGAGGCCAGGCTTTCGGCCAGCTTCTGGTACTGCTTTTGATTTTCTCCTATCTCCTGCCGGAAATAAGGGTTCACGTTCGTAAGCCAGAAAAACAAAACCCCATGGATTAAGAAAATTGAAAAAAGCAGTATACTTCTTTTCTTTCCACTGATCTTAAGATAAAGAATCCTGTGCAGTCTGGAGGAAGGCTTCAAAAGACAGATCAGACCTGTAAAGAAAAGAAGAAAAAACACCCGTTCCCAGGAAAAGAACAAAGGGATCACCGGATTCAGTGAAATGAAGAAGGAAATCTGCTCACCTGCAGAAAGCTCCGGGACAATTTTCAGGTTTGAACATTTGCCATAGAGATGATAGGTCATATAAGCGCTTCTGTCCTCTGCCGCCCACAGCTCCCGCTCCGGCAGATCATAATAGAGCCGGTGAGATTCATCCGTCACAGACTGATGCAGGATGACCGGAGAATCCTTCTCTTCGGAATTTAACACCTGTATTTTAATGCAGGCTGTCTTCAGGCTCTCGCAGATCCCCTCCAGTTCAATCTCCAGGCCGCCGTCTGTCACCAAATAGGTATGATCCTCCATCTGATGGTATGCACTCCCGAACCGGATCTGCCCCTCAAGGGCCTCTGCAGGTATCTCCCTGTTTCCCAGAGACTCCCAGTGCCTGTAATTAAACACAAAGAGCTCCGTCAGAAGAGCTGCTGTGAATATCAGCAGACATCTGCAAAATACTGCTAAGTCTCCTTTCCTCTTCATGGCCTTATTTCCTCTGTATTCTGGAGTGTATGCTTTTGGACCATCCTGTACAGATCATAGCCCACATAGACGATCAGCAGAAGCTGTGCGATTGCCAGATACTGCAGAGGCACTATATGTACCGCGATCAGATAGGGCATAAAGGTCAGGATCGATATCAGCATAAAGCCGCAGGTCACCGGCAGTCTCCTGACCCGCATGATCCCATAAGGAATGGCAAGCAGATCGATCAAAAAACCGTACCTGTCATGCATATGAGGCAGAGAATATACGGTAAGAGCCACTGTAAACAATGCCAGTGTCAGTATCAGATCGCCTGTTATTTCTATTTTTTTGGTATAAAGATAATAGGCCAGGCAGCCAAGAAGTATGATCGCCATAAAGGTTCCGGCCCCGCTCACCTCCCCGGCATGGCGCATATCCGGCATGGCCTCTCCCAAAAGCGCATAAACATTAGGATACTCCAACGTCCCCCATGGATAGGTCTCCGTCTGATCAAAATAGATCAGCAAAAGCTCCTTCAGATCCCGTCCGGCAGCCCAGGCCGGCAAAGCGCTCAAAACATAGATAGAAGGTATCCACAAAAAATCTATAAGCCTGACGGTTCTTTTTTTCAGCCACATGATCAGCAGAAAGGGAACAAAAAATATTGCCTGCAGCTTAAATGCAAAGGAAATACCCACAAGCAAAAGACAATAGCAGCTGTTATTTTTTAAAAGGAAATACAGTGCAAACAGAAGAAACGCTGTATAGATCATATCGCACTGACACCAGTAAGCGCTGTCTAATATCACCGTAGGCGACAAAAGAAGGGCTGCCATTCCAAGGATTGATTTTCTGGGATTGCCGCTAAGCTGATACAGGATCAGAAATATGGCAATGCTGCCAAGATAGTCAAAGGCAACTGACAAAAGCTTCAGCCCATACAGATCGTTGTCCGTAATATAGGAGATCAGGCACATAAGATACATATAGGGGGATGTATAGTTGGATATCTGATGGCTGAGGGAGGGGAATCCGCCTTCACTGCGGATCTGCTCCATCCAGCCTTTTAAAAATCCCCAGTAATCTGCCGACTCCACCGGCATCAGCTTCCATCTGATCAAAAAGGCAAAAACAAACAGACATGCAACAAATGCAAGATCCACCGTCTGCAGCTTTATCTTTCCGAGCCTCACCTTTCGGAGCATAATCCTGTCTATGATCCTCTCTTCCATTTCCGCTCCCATCTGCGCATGGTTCTCTCCGCGCTTTTAACAGTTCAGCCTTCGGCTTCACCGTTCCCCTTTTCTTCCTGTATAGTTTACCATACACCTCAGGAAAGTTCCACCAAAAACCATGAATGATACGTCCTTATATCAACAGCAGGCAGAGCACAAAACGCTCTGCCTGCCGTCTTCGGTAATCAATATATGATCCTTTACTCCTGGTATCGTGTATCCTCTGCCACGAATGCCGGAACCTGACCTTTCAGGAATCGATAGCTGGCGCTGATTCCGTAGCTCTTGGTTAAAGGACTGTCCGTATTGAAATATACATAGATCCAATAATCATTCTCTGCTTCCAGGCCTTTGTCCCAATCATAGTATCCTATCATCTCCTCCGGATAACAGCAGGCTGCAATCTGTTCAATCTCCTCTTTTCCTGTATATTCCGCATAGACACGGGTATCGAGGTCACTCTCATAATCCCTGTCTATCACGGCCGCCGCCTCTGCACCTGCCGGCATATCGGAAGCCTCCTGTGTCAGCTTCTGATAAATTTCATTATTGCGGTTCATGATCTGGATATACGCCACATCCTCCGGATTCAGCTGATAATCCATATAATACCCCCGGGTCCTCAGATAATCCAGGCATTCCTCATAAAAGGAATAAATATTTATGTTGACATACCAGCTTCTGGTAAGCTTCTCATAATCGCCCACGCTTCCGGGAATCTCCTCGGATATCTGAATATGCAACGCTCCCTCCGGCATATTTTCCCTGATATTGGTGAAATTCGCTTTCGAGACCTCTTCCCTGTAAATTTCCAAAAACTCTGCCGCCTCTGTCCTGCTCATCTCTTTCCTGTAAACCGTGTTGCCGTAATTTGCCTTGATCTTATAGTGTTCATCCTCGCCTATCAAATTCTGCAGCTGTGCCGATACTCCGGTCATATAGCCTTCTTTAAACTCCCTGGAACCAATGATCCGGTCCAGAAGCCCTATGGTCTGTTCATCATCCACGTTTACCAACAGTCTCCGACAGACCGTTCTTCCGTTTTTCAACCGGTAAAGCACGGTGCTCTCCGACCATCTTCCCTCTTTCTCCTCATCATAGCTTCTTTGGAAGTCGAAGCCGATCTGATCATAGCCTTCTATCGAGTGCCTGGCCAGTTCACAGACCTCCTCTACATTATGAAGATACATATATCTGTCTGCAAACTCCTCTTCCGAAAGATAATTCCCTTCCTCGTCAAAATAGGCTGTGTTCTGTTCATAATTCTGGGGAATAAAGGCAATACTCTCCACCTGCTCCGGCTCCGGCACATAAGCGTCAAAGCCCAGAAGATCAAACTGAAAGATCACAAAAACCAGGGCGGCGATCATACCGCTTATGATGATCTCCCGCTTTTTGTGCAATGCCCCCTTCAGATCAAATTCATAGATGACCTGAATCAGAGCGCTTCCGATCACCACCACCGCCAGAATAACAAATATCATATATCCCATACCATCGGAGGAACTCATTGGATCATAACCTACCATTTCCGCGATCACAAGTCCCGCCAAAAGAGAAGCCGGAACTGCCAGAAGTACCTTGATCGCCGGTTTGGTCATATCAAAAGCCATGGCTCTTCCGGCAGCCTCTGCAGGACGCCGGACGTAGCATACATATACAATAGCGCCCGTTATTACACTGAACAGGATCAACATGGCCAGACTTTTAAAATCTGTCACCTTCTCTCCCATAAAGGCGCTGGTAATATTGCTGAAGAGAGATACAGGAGATAATACCGGCTCCGTCCTTACATTATAATAATTAAAATAGCGGAAAAAGAAGGATTTATAGCCGTTCAACGTCCATCTCACCACATACTCATACAGAAAAAACACCACAATGCCAAACCCGGTGATGATCACATTTCCTGTCATCATCACTGCAAGGAGCGCCAAATGATAAACCCCCAGATAGAGCCAGAAATCTGCCAAAAAGGCAAAGGCGGCACAGCCAAGGACCGATCTGTCCATAGCCCCGTTTCCGGCAGCGATAAGGATTTCGATCAAAATACCAATAAGTGCGGGCAGCACATAGATCAAAATACCATTCAGCCATATGACCAGGAAACGCTTTTTCCTTTTAACCGGCATTCCCATATAAAAATCCATCTTTTTGCGGCTGTACAGATAAGAAAAGCCCTGTACGGCGCTGATCACGGCAATTCCCAGTACTGCTATGATCCTGGCGGAGAAAAAGCCCAGCTGCTCCCGCATAGCGGCAATAAGCTTTCCGTGAAGGAACCTCTCAAGCGCCTCCCCGGTATACGCCGTACTTAAATAGGGAGCGCTGTTATTGATCTGGCTGATCACAATGGCAGTCATCACAGGAAATACCAGCATAAATACAAGGGCTGATATGACCCATACCCACAGCCGTCTTTTGCTGTTTTCTTTCAGATTAACCAAGAATGAGCTTTTTGATGTCATAACCCACTACCTCCGTTTCGCTGATAAATATCTCCTCAAGGGAAAGAGGCAGCGCCTCAAAAAATATGGTATTTACCGTGGCAAAGATTGCCATGATCTCCGCCTTGCTCCCCCGTACCGTAAGAACATTTAAGGAGCCTCTCTTTTCATTTTTCATAATGTCCAGTGCAGAGATTGCCTTACTCTCATCCTCTGTAGCCTTAAAGACACACTGTACCTTCTGGATATTGCACTTCATGTCCTCTAAATCCCTGGAAAGAAGCACGCCGCCTTTATGGAGCAGCCCCACATGGTCGCAGATATCCTCAAGCTCCCGCAGATTGTGGGAGGCGATCACAGGCGTCATGCCTCTCCGCTCCATCTCACTGGCAAAAATGCTCTTGATCCCCTGACGCATTACCGGATCAAGACCGTCAAAGGTCTCATCGCAGAGCAGATATTTGGTGCCGCTGCACACCCCGCAGATCAGGGCCAGCTGCTTTTTCATTCCTTTGGAATAAGTATTGATCTTCCGCTTTTTGTCCAGTCCAAAATTCATCAGATAGTTGTAAAAATCTGTCACTGCAAAATCCGGATACACAGAGCTTAAATACTTCTGCATATCCATTGCATTGCTGTTGGCAAAAAAATAAGGCTCGTCAGCAATAAAATAAATATTCCTCTTAACCTCTATATTGTCAAAAACCGGTTTGCCGTCAACAGTGATCTCCCCGGATTCCTGCTTCAGTACTCCTGCCACCATCCGCAGTACCGTGCTTTTCCCTGCCCCGTTGGTTCCGATCAGGCCAAACACTGTATTTTCTCTGATGGTCACACTCACATCATCCACTGCCTTGATACGGTCGTATGATTTGGTCACATTCTTTATCTCAATCATTGGCATTTTCCCCCTTAATACTTTGAATGATCTCTTCCTCCGTGATCCCCGCCTCAAAGGCTGCTTTACAGATGCTCCTCAGTCCGGCAAAGATCTCCTCCCTGTATTTGCGGAAAAGCTCTTTATCACCTGAGACGAAGTTTCCCTTGCCCTTCACCGTATAGATATATCCCTGCCGCTCCAGCTCGGAATAAGCCCGCTGGATGGTATTAGGATTGATGGACAGATCCACTGCCAGATTGCGGACGGAAGGAATCTTTTCATCCGGACACAGTACGCCCCGCAGAATAAGCATTTTAAACCGTTCCGTTACCTGCTCATAGATCGGTCTGGTATCCCGATAATCTATGAAGATCATATGCGGCTCCTTTCTGCACGCTTATAAATAGCTTTGCTAAGTGTACTAATAGTGTTAATACAGTTATGTTACAATAGGGGCCTTGATTCGTCAAGATAGGGGAAACGGGATTTATAAAATCTTAGGAAAAGGCTGCGCCGAAGCGCAGCCTTGCACATTATCTTCCTTTCTCCATGAGAACCTCTTCCGGAGCCGCTTCCAGAGTTTTTTCCGTAGCTTCCAGAGTTTTTTCCGTAGCTTCCAGAGTTTTTTCCGCGGCTTCCAGCGTTTTTTCCGCATTTTCCACTGCTTCCTCCACGCTTTCCGTAAGCTCTTCCATGGTCTCTGTGAGAACGCCCTTCTCCTCGTCCAGTCCAAGAGCCTCTTCCGCAAGCTCCCTCTTCCTCTCCTCCGGTGTCTTGGGCTCCTGCTTCTTGATGGCTTCGGCGGTTTTCTCTCCCTGCTCCTTGGCCTCATCCAGAATATGGAACATCTCTTCCTTATTATAGGAAGCCTTCACAGCCGCGATCTCATCCTCATAGGTATGATACATTTCCAGCTTCTGCCTGATCTCATCGAGTGTACTGCACTCTTTATTTTTCAGATTCTCCTTCTGTTTCTCCAAAAAAGTGATCTCCCGCTGGCTCCCAGCCTTCCGCTCCTGCCTCTTAGCGGCGCTTTTCAGGCCGCCGGCCTGCAGCATGGAGCTGCCGCCAAAAAGGAATCCGCCATTTCCCATTAAATTGATATTCAAAGTGATCCACCTCCGATTTCTCAGTAATTTCTCTGTTTCTCACTTATATTATCGGTGTTTTAAAAAAAATCTTATGGGAAATGCCATGAAAACTGCTTACAGTGGAATCAAACGCCCTCATGCTCCTATGCTGTGACCAAAGAGGCTGTGACAAAAGAAGCCTGGGGAACTGAAAGCTCATCGGCCTTTCCGCAAAGCGCCCCTGTCTCTTTATTCCGTCTGCATAATACAATATTCCCACTTCCCTGATTGGCGATCAGCAGATACCGATCATCCGGCGTGATACAAAAATTCCTGGGACACTGACCATAAGCTTCGTAATGCCCCTTTGCGGTCAAACGTCCCGTGATCCCATCTGCCTCATACAATGCCAGAGAATCCATTCCCCGGTTAGAAGCATAAAGGAATCTGCCATCCCCGGAAAAGTGCAGATCCGCCGCCGTGTTCTCCCCGGCATAGTCCTCCGGCAGGGTGCTGATCCTCTGTATTTCCTCATAGGTCATGCCGCCATCCTTTGTTTCATAGACGAAAACCTTATTCCCTAACTCTGCCGTCAGATACATAAATCTTCCCTTGTTTTGAAACAGAAAATGCCGGGGGCCTTCCCCCTTTGGAAGCCTGATCTGCGCATTTTCATCGGCAAGTGTCAGGAAAGCATCTCTTTCCACCTCATAGCAGAACACCTGGTCAAGCCCAAGGTCTGACACATAAAGCCGCTTTCCGTCTGCAGATAACACGGTACAATGTACATGAGGCCCTTCCTGCCGGCCGGTATGATAATAGCCTGCCCCCGAATGCTGGCAAAAAGCACAAAGCTCTCCCAAGGAACCATCCTCCCGGATTTTTCCTGTAAAAACACTGCCGCTCATATAGTTTGCCGCCGAATAGATTTTTTGCCCGGGCCACACATTTAAATGGCACATAGCGTCCCCTCCGGTGGGTACCGAATTAAGAAAAGATAATACTCCGTCACCAGGGTTTCTCCTATAAGCGCTGATCATGCCATCCCTGTCTCTTTCACTGACTGCATACAGATAATTCGGGGTCACTGCAAGAAAAGAGGGATTGTCACATTCCCTGTAAGTACGGATCAGCCGCAGCTTTTCTTTTTCTGTGTCCAGTTCAATCTGATAAATGCCATCCATATCTTCATTACTTGTATAGGAGCCTGCATGCACCTGATATAACATACGATCATCCTTCCCCTTCCTATTGTCTGTGAAGCCTTGTCACATAGCTTATTTCATCCCTCTCTACCCTAAGCACAAAGGGAAACCTGTCATAGTTGATGCACATCCAAAAATCTGCCTCCGGAAAAACATCCTGCCCGGCCGGATCAAAGAAATGCTCCCCACCATGGTGCTCTAGGTCGGTGAGCCTCTGCGCCAGATCCGGAATTTCTTTTCCTTCCAGAAGGCTTTTTATATATTCCGCACACAATTCATCCTCCGCCGCAGGCCGTACACCGCCGTTTCCCATACATACAAGAGAAACCCTCTCCGGCTTCACGGCCAGAATATAATCTGCCACAGCCCTTGCATTCACAAGACTTCCTGTAATGATCTCACTTGCAAAAGCTGCACTGACAATGCCCTGTGTCCCCGCGCTGGTGGTGTGGATCACTGTCTTTCCACGCACATCCTCTGCCGGGATCACCGAAGGCGAATTGCCATAATCAAACCCTTCGCACTTCTTTCCCTGTCTTTCGCCCACAAGAACACTATTGGGAATCCTGCTCCTTAGAGAAAAAGCTTCTTCAATCGTGCCCACAGGACGTATCTCCTTTACTCCCATGTCATACAGATAACACTCCAGTGAAAACGCCCTGAAAACATCAATAATCACTGTAAGTCCCTCTGCCTGCTTTGCGCCCTCGATCAGATGGAGGATATTTACTTTGTCCATTATTTTGTCCTTTTCATAAATTTGCTCTGCTGCTCCGAAATTTCCTCTATTGTACTTGAAAATCCCCTGAAATGCAAATAATATCAAAGAATGAGTCACCTTTTCCATCCTTCAGACGTGTTAAAGGTATAAGGAGGTAAAAATCATGTCCATAGAAGAAGCAGTGATGAACTACAGCAATATGCTTTACAGGATCTGCATTGTCATGCTCTGCAATGAACAGGATGCGCAGGATGCCATTCAGGATACTTTCTGCCGCTATCTGGAAAAAAGACCTGACTTTTCGGACGGCGAACACGAAAAGGCCTGGCTCATTTCAGTTGCCGCCAATGTCTGCCGGGATATGCTGCGTTTTCGCAGCCGCCACCCGAAGGTTTCCATTGACGAATTTACGGACAGCCTTGCAGCGCCGCAGGAGCTGGATACCATCCGGGAGCTTTTAGAGCTCTCCCCCAAACATAAAGCTGTCATTTATCTTCATTATGTGGAGGGTTATCATGTCAGAGAAATTGCCCTTATGCTGAAAATATCGGAGCATGCTGTCAAAAAAAGGCTGCAGAGAGGCAGAGAACAGTTAAGATTATCATGGAAGGAGGCACAGGCCTGATGAATAAAATAAAAAAAGCCATAGAACATATCAATATTACGGAGGAAATGCAGACTG
Organism: uncultured Lachnospiraceae bacterium; assembly: GCA_947382625.1. Taxonomy (GTDB): domain Bacteria; phylum Bacillota; class Clostridia; order Lachnospirales; family Lachnospiraceae; genus Suilimivivens. The sequence continues at coordinate 54,352 of CANDAG010000017.1, read as the reverse complement.
ACATTCTGAAAAATCTCCGTAACCGTACCTCATTATCTACGGAAGGAATTACTTCCGGACATTCTCAGACTACACATAAAAAATCATTAAATATAAAAACCGGAAAAATATTATCTATGGCCGCCGCAGCCCTATTGGTAATAGGAATTATCAGCGTTCCGGTACAGGCCGGGATCCGTCACCTGATCCGGGAGCGGATGGAAAGTCTGCCGGAAGAAGAGATCAGCGCGATATCCGAAATGCTGCCTGCTCAGGATATGAGCGAGGGTGACGCCGATAAATTCTCCAGAAGCTACACCCAGGATGAGCTTTCCCGGAAGGCAGAGCTCTTTAAGGCTTACCAGAATGGTACTTTCCCGGAGAGAGAGCTTCTGAGGATCACAGATGAAGCGCAAAGAGCACAGGATATGCTCTGTTACAATGAAACAAACTCTCTGTTTTATCTTCCTGACAGAGAATTAACCGATGAGGAGCTTTTGCAGATCATCGATTTTAATTACAAAAGAGACTATGCTTTAGAGCAGTCACCGGAGGCTATGGAAGTGCATGCCGAGCAGGAAAAAGAACAGAAACAGCTTGAACACCAGATCAGTGAAAGCGATGGCATTGAGGAAACGGAAGCCATCGAGGCTGTCAGGGGATGGATGGACTCCTTCTTTTCCCTGTCCACTGAGGGAATGGAGCAAAACTGCTACCTGGAAGATTCCTATTTTGAAGTTCCTGTCTACTGTATCACCTTCAGCATCCAGAGCAACTGCTACTATTATTTCTATGTCAACAGCCTTGATGGCAGCCTTATGCAGGTATCTGTCAGCCTGGCCAAGTGGCTTGACGATGAAACCACTATATCGAAGGAAAACGCCGGGGAACAGGCTGAAAATGCTTTCACTGCCGCCAAAAGCTTTCTGGAGGAAAAACTGGATATCCATGAGGACTATCAGGAGGTACACTGCTTTTATTATCTGAAGGATGGCGTAACCCCCGGCAAGCTCTTCTGGCTGTATTTTTTCAGAGAGGACGGAAGCGCCTATCGCCTCTCTCTGCGCGGTACGGACTGCGCGCTTACAGATTTCTGCCTTACCGATCAGGAAAACTATTACGAAACACTTGAGCGGGCAAAAAGTGATAGCGGACGTACCATCGTAGAAGTTGCGCTTAAGTAATATTCTGAATCTATTTTCTAAATAACCGTGCTCTCTTGCTCTTTCTCCCGGGAAACACTTATAATAAAAGAAAAGCATTTGAGCACGGAAAGGAACCTTTTATGACAAAGATTTTATATGTTCCACTGGATGACCGGGATTGCAATTACCAGTTTCCCTGGCTGCTTTCCCGGATGACTGAAGACATCGAATTACTCCGCCCTCCCTATGAATGGATGGGCTTTCTAAAAAAACCGGCAGACCGGGAACGGATCTGGAGCTGGCTGTTTGAACAGGCCCCGCAATGTGAATACGCGATCCTCTCCGTTGACACTCTCGTCTACGGCAATATCATCGGTTCCCGGATCCACCACGACAGCCTGGAAGCATGCGGGCAGGCCATGGACCGTTTCCGCCTGCTCAAAGAAAAGAATCCGAAGCTTCAGATCCACGCCTTCAACCTGGCTGCCCGGGTTGCCGCCTACAACGACAGCCATGAGGATCCCGACTACTGGCAGGATCATGGATACGATATCTGGCGCTGCACCTGGCTTTTGGACAAGCAGTCACGGGACGGTATCTCTGAAGAGGAAAATGCCGAGCTTGCCATGCTAAAATCCCGGATCCCGGCAGAGATCCTGCAGGATTTTCTGACACGCCGTGAAGCTGACCGCTTCGTAAACCTGACCTCCGTAGAGCTTGTAAAAGAAGGTATCTTTGATATTCTGACGGTTCCAAAGGATGATACGGCGGAATACGGCTACGCCGCTTCAGACCAGCTGGCCATCAGCCAGAAAGCGGCAGAAGAACAGGTGACCCACCGGGTTTACTGCTATCCGGGAGCAGATGAGGCAGGCTGTGTGATCTTTGCCCGGCTCTTCTGCCGGATCATGAACTATCAGCCCGTGATCTATGTCCGATACTCCTCCCTTTCCGGCAGCAGCGTTGTGCCGCTTTATGAAGACCGTCCTCTGGGTGAGAGTATCAAATGGCAGATCTTTTCTGCCGGCGGCATCTACACGGAATCTCCTGCAGATTCCACCTGCATGCTTGCCGTCAATGCCCCCGGCAAACGCCAGATCGAGGCTGCACAGCAGGCAAAGGGGCGCGACCTTTCTTCCGATAACTGTACGAATCCGGAAGAGCTTCTGTGCTATGTCTCCTATTATGCAGAGCGCTATAAAAGACCTGTAGGCATCTGTGACGTAACAATGGCAAACGGCTGTGACAATGCCTTCATGGAGCGGATGCGCTCTCATCAGACCATTGATCAGATCCAGACCTTTGGGGGATGGAACACGGCAGAGAATACCAACGGCACCGTGATCGCAGCCCTGATCCTGGCCTCCTATTATGACAGCTGGATCACCCGTCCCGACCTGAAAAAAAACGCGGACGCTTTCCTGCTACGTTCTCTGATCGCAGACTGGCTGTGCCAGTCCAACGCTCTTTTGCAGTTTCTGGAGGATTATGCTCCGGCACATGGGATCGATCCCGGATTTCTGAAAGAAAGGGAGGAAGAAACCCGCCTTTGGTTTCTGGAACGGCTCAATACCCTTCTTGAAGAAAAAATGGACAAAAAAATTAAAGGCCGGGAGGCCTTCCTTAAAGAGATACGTTTTAACTGGAATGGAGCTTACTATTTCGCTATTGACGCAGAGGTCTTATAGGCACAGGTACAAACTCTGCGGCGGCGCTGTCTTATTGCATCCGAAAGAGGACAACGCCGCCGGATCTTTATTTTGGGGAAAAGTCCAGAATATCCAAGGTATACTTATGCAGCAGTTCTTTGTGCACGGTCTCCACAGACAGATAATAAGCATAAAGGATATCCGAAAACAAAAGCAGCGGAAACTGAGGCGATATGATCTTCCCGCCGGAGAGATTTTCTGTTGCCGCCACCTCCACCACCTCATCACAGAAGCTGTCAAACTTGCCTGACTTAAGCGCCGTAACCAGAACGGTAGCTGCTCCTGCCGTTTTGGCGGCCTTCAGGGATTTGAGTAATTCTCCGGTCCTGCCGCTTAAGCTAAGTCCCATCACGAGGCAGTTTTCGTCCACGATCACAGAATTCATTTCCATCAGATGCCCGTCTGTAATACTGTAAATATTCAGTCCGAGCCGCATCAGCCGCATCTGGATCTCGTTTGCTGCAAGGCCCGAGCTGCCGATCCCATAAACAAAGACCCTGCTGCATGAGGCGAACAGGGAACAAAGATGCTTGATCTTCTCCTCGTCAAACAAATGCAGGGTTTCATCCAATAAATTCTGATAGACAGACAGCATCTGGAAAATGTAACCGCCGTTTTCCTCCAGAACAGGCTTCTCCTTCCAGACCCGGTTCTGCTGATAATCAAAAACAAACTGCCTGTATCCGGTATAGCCGCATTTCTGGGCAAACCTGGTCAGAGAAGCAGAGGAAATAAACAGATGCGCCGCTACATTCTGGGCAGATAAATCTTTAATGTCCGGCCCTTTCAGAAAAAAATCCGCAATGCTCCTCTCAATATTAGTCAGACTGCCGTAGACACCTTTGATGTTATTGATGATCCTTTCCTTTTCGCTGTTCATAGGTCCGCCCTCTTTGTATGAGCCTGACTCTCCAACATACCGGAGGCATAGCAGGCTCCGATCATCCCTGCATAGTTTAAGAATCCTGCGAAGGCGAGCCGGGTGTTTTTACGGATCGCCGGGATCAGGTAACGGTCCAGCCCGGCTTCCAGACGGGGCTCCAGCCATTCCTTCTGCGCAGAAATACCGCCGCCGATCACTATCACCTCCGGATTCAATACATAACACAGATTGGAAATCCCTTTTGCCAGAATATCACACATCCGGTCAATCTCTTCGATACAGATCCGGTTTCCCTTCTGTGCCTGCTCAAAGATCCACTTTCCGGAAATGGAGGCCGGATCCACAGGCAGACGCTTCGCCGTTCTGACTGTCAGCGCCGAGGTTGCCGCCAGTTCTTCAAAGGAGCCGCCCTCCATATGGAGATATCCTACCTCACAGGCGCTGTAGGTGTGTCCCTTCCAGAGCTTCCCATCTGCAAGAAAGGCTCCACCGATCCCTGTCCCTACCGTCAGCATCAGACAAGACCTGTATCCTTTTGCGGATCCGGCAAAATATTCTGCCATGGCGGCACAGTTTACATCGTTTTCTACAAAGCAGGGCAATCCAAATTTTTCTTTCACCCTGGCGGCAATCCTGGTTCCTGTAAAATCCGGCATCAGATCTTCATTAGCCTCCAGTACCATCCCCGCATCCGAATCGATGATCCCGGCGCAGGAAACACATACCGCCTTAATTTCCTTTCCCAAAGACAGATATCCCGAGATCCTTGTACAGATCAGTTCCAGGATAGCATCTCCTCCCTTTGGCGTTTCATCGGCTCCGGACTGCTGAAAGCCAAGCCCCTCATCCATCACGCCATGCTTTACCGCCGTCCCGCCGATATCAATACAAATAAACCAGCACATAACACTCTTTTCATCCTTTCACAGAGCCTACTGTAAGACCCTTGATAAAATATTTCTGGAAAAACGGATAGGCTATCATAATAGGCCCGATCACCACGATCACCGTTGCCATGGTTGCAGAGTTCTGGGGAATATTCCCCTGCATCTTCGCCAGCACTCCCGAGGGGATATTTCTGGTATTTAATAAAACCTCAATGCTCTTCTGGATATTGATCAGAAGCAGCTGCAGCGGCTTCTTGCTGTCACTTGTAATAAACAACAGTGCATTCTGCCAGTCATTCCAGAATCCGGTTGCCATCATAAAGCCCACAGCTGCGATGGCCGGTTTCATCAGGGGAAATACGATCTGGAAAAAGGTTCTGTATTCTCCTGCTCCGTCGATCCTGGCCGAATCCACCAGTTCATCCGGGATGCTGGACTGTACATAGGTCCGCAGGATAATGATATTCATCGTCGAAACACACATGGGCAATATCAGCAGCAATATGTTGTCCTTCATGTGATAGGTTGATGTATAAATAATGTAAGCCGACAACTGTCCTCCGGTAAACAGCATGGGGATCATAATATAGATGGAAAGGAAGCTGCGCAGACGGAAGTCCTTACGGCTCAGGGAATAGGCGATCATCCCCATCACCAAGACCCCCAGCACCGTGCCGGAAAGCGTCACAAGGATCGTTACCCCGTAGGAGACGAACAACTGCTTCCCATACCGCAGAACGCTGTTGACGCCATCTAAGGACAGCTTTGAAGGAAAATAACTGAACCCTTCTGTTGTCAGCGTTTTTTCATCTGTCACTGCCCCGACAAATACCAGCAGGATCGGCAATGCACAGAATACCGTATATGCCATCAGAATAACACTCAGGATATATTGGCCTATCCCCGCCTTTTTCTTTTTATTTTCGTGCTCTTTGCTCTTCATACTCTATCCTTCCTCAAAACAATGCATTCTCCGGTCCAAGCTTACGCACGATCCCATTTGCAAGCAGGATCAACGCTGTGCCCACCACAGACTGGAAAAAGGTAGCCGCCGCAGTAAAACCATAGTTAGAACTGGTAAAAATCGCATTCAGCACATAGGAATCCAGCACCTGGGTCGTAGGATACAGAGTACCGCTGTTACGCGTAACCTGATAAAACAGGCCAGTGTCGGAGTGCATCATGCCTCCCACCGATAAAAGCAGCATGATGCTGATCATCGGAACCAGTGAGGGAAGGGTCACATGACGGATCTGCTGCCACTTGCTCGCCCCGTCAATTTCCGCCGCCTCATATAACTGTGTATCAATTCCGGCCAGCACCGACATATAGAGCACGGATCCATATCCTACCCCGCTCCACATTCTTACCACCGTCAGGATCGCCGGCCAGTATTTCGCCTCCATATACCATCGTACCCGTATACCCAGCAGATTATTGATCAGTCCGGTGTCCGAATTCAGATACGCATAAACAATAAACTGCACTGCTGTATAGGAAATGAAGATTGGGATGATCATGATGCTCTGCATGGCCTTTCCCAGCTTTTTGAATACAAGCCGGTCCAGTGCGATCGCCAGGGTAACCTCCAGTATCGTACCCACTGCTGTAAAAACTACATAGTAAAGCAGCGTATTTTTTGTTATGTTCACAAAAGTTGACTTCGACGCAAGCAAAAACTGAAAATTCTCCAGCCCACACCATGGACTCTGCCACAGCCCCAGCTTATAGTCAAAATCCTTAAACGCCAGCACCAGTCCCGCCATCGGCATATAGCTGAAAAAGAAAAACAGCAGTACGGCCGGAAGAGACATTGCAACATGCGCCCTGTGCTTCCAAGTGTTCTTCAGAAAACCTTTCATCTGCTTCCCTCCTGATGGATACAATCCACAAATTTTTTTGTAATAACCTGAGGTCTCGTGATCGCCGCTCCTACCACAACGCTGTAGGCTCCAAGCGTCACCACCCTTTCCGCCTTCTGCGGCGTGTCAATGTTCCCTTCCACAATTAGCGGATGCCGGATTTCGGAAAGGAGCCGCCGGACCAGTTCAAAATCCTGATCTTCTATATGGAAAGACCGGCTTTGCGGCGTATAACCCACAAGAGTCGTTCCAATAAAATCAAATCCCAGACGGTCGGCGTTCATTGCTTCCTCATAAGTGGAGCAATCCGCCATCAGCAATTGATCCGGATATTTGTCCCTGACTCCGGCATAAAACTCATCCAGCTCAACCTGACCCGGCCTTGGTCTGTGGGTGGCATCCATTGCAATGATCTCCACTCCTGTTTTCTGCAGCTCATCCACCTCTTTCATCGTAGGCGTGATATATACTTCCGAATCCGGATAGTTCCTTTTGATGATCCCGATAACCGGAAGCGGGACCGCCTTCCGGATTTCCAAAATATCCGGAACAGAATTTGCCCGGATCCCTTTCGCTCCGCCCTCATAGGCGGCAAGCGCCATCCTCGCCATAACAAAAGAAGAATGAAGCGGTTCCTCTTCCAATGCCTGACAAGATACGATCAATTCCCCCCTGATTCCTTGCACGTTGTACATAATGCCACCTGATTCCTCTGTATTTTTTGATGCATCCCTATTATAAGAGTTGATGTAAATATTTTCAATTCAGATTCGCCATCAAGAAATTACTTTCGTTCTTTCAGCGCATTTCACAGCAAAAGTCATTTTATAACGATCTCATTTTGTATAAACTGTACAAATTACGAATCCATTTTTTAAACAATGCAATTCTGTTGAAAAAGTCGGAAGTTTATTTTATAGTTTTAGACATCCCAAAAAGTAAACTCGAAGGAGGAAAATGAGTATATGAAAAAGAAACTATTACAAAAACTATTATCTCTGTCACTGGTTGCCGTTATGGCAATCGGCACGCTCTCAGGCTGCGGTGACAAGGCTGCCGGGAGCAATGACAATAACAATGACACCAGTGCTGAATCCACACAAAGCTCTGCTGACGATAAGGAAGAGGAAACAGCCCCTGCTGAAACCGCAGACAGTGGTGAAAAGACAAAGATCGCCGTTTACAGGGCCACATTTAATCTTGCTTCCCCTGATTCTGCGCAGGTGCAGAAGGTTCAGGATGCTGTCAATGAATATATTGGAGATAAGATCAATGTTGAGATCACTCTGGAAGACGTGGGCAGCGGTGAATATGGTGATAAAGCCAATCTGGCATTATCCAACGGTGAGATCAATCTGCTCTGGAGTGCAAACTGGGCAGCCCTTCCCCCCGACAGCCTCTATAACCAGAATGCTGCCTATGACATTACCGATCTGCTTCCGGGCACGCTTCTGTATGATTCCATGCCAGAGGCGATCTGGGATTCCGCTTCCTACGACGGCAGGACTTATTTTGTTCCCATCTATAAAGAATCTGCGGAAGGCTATGATCTGGTATTGCCTCAGCGTCTGGTGGACACATACGGATGGGATCTTTCCTCTATCAAAGAGCTTAAGGATATTGAGCCCATGCTGGAGGACTGCAAGAGCGAAGGTTTGAAATACCCCTTCCTGACCCAGATGATGAATCTGTTCTATCGCTTTTATATTGATAAATATGACTTTTTCTCCAAGAGCAGTCTGATGGCTGTAGACCGTGAAACAGATACTGTTGTCAACACGATCCAGACCGATGATTATGCTGACTTTTGCAAATTGATGTGCCGTTGGGGAGCACTGGGTTATATCAGCGATGAAGAAGTAACCAAAACAACCCCCGCCACCGCCATCATGACAGAAGACTGGGGATTTGCTGCATGGGTAGATGTGCCGGATAACGGTGCTGCAACCACCACCTACGGCCAGGAATGCGCCATTGTTCCTCTGACAGACAGATGGTCCCACTCCACCTCCACCCTGGGCTCCTGCTACGCCGTTACCTCCGCCTGTACCGAAGAACAGGCAAAGGCCTGTGTGGATTTTCTGGGACTGCTTTATACCGACAATACACTGGGAGATCTGTGGACCTACGGTATTGAAGGAACTGACTACGATATAGAGGACGGTTATGTTGTGAAAAAAGGCGGACTCTATGACCACAGTGCATGGGAATCCACTTCCATTAAAGCCCTCTCCCTGGAAACAGGCGATCCTGAAAACAGAAATGAACTGTATGAAGCCTTCAACGAAAAATCCCAATCCTCCTGCGCATCCGGTTTCCGTTTTGACGGAACCAGCGTAGAGGCCCAGAATGCAGCCTGCACCAATGTCTATAACCAGTATGGTTATGTTCTGGAGCAGGGCGGCTACAATGAGGATGAAGTAGACAGCATCCTTCAGGAGTTCCAACAGGCACTGGATGAAGCCGGCTATCAGGATATTCTCACAGAGGCTCAAAATCAATATGAAGCCTGGAAGACAACCCGGTAAAAAACGATCTTTCTCTTAAATGATCGCGATTTAAAAGCCGCTCTGCAAAGGGCGGCTTTTATTGATCAAAAACTTTTTATTTTTAATTTATCTGTCCATTATTACCCATAAAGCGTGATCAGCCAAATCACCAGAGCGATCCCTGCGAGAAACACCAGCGCGATCAAAAGCGCTGCCTCTAAGGCCGCTCCTATATAATAGAAACGTTCCTTCCAGCTAAAAGACGAATTTTCCCATGGCCGCTCTTCCCGCTGCCTGCTACCTTCCGTCCCTCTTCCTTCCGAATAAGAATTTCCTTTCTCATTGCCTTTCGCCGAACCGCTTCTTCCATCCAGCCCGCTCATATCCGCTATGGTGCGTCCATCGTCCTCAAACTCTTTCCTGCGCTTCATTTGTCATCATACAGGTGGCACACTACATAGTGACCAGGCTCAATTTCTTTTTGCTCAGGAGCTACTTCCTTACATTTGGCCATACAGTTCGCACAACGGGTATGGAATTTACATCCTGTGGGCGGATTGGCTGGTGAAGGGATCGATCCCTCCAGCACGATCCTGTTCATCTTTGCATCCGGATCAGGGATCGGGATCGCCGAGAACAATGCCTTTGTGTAGGGATGCAGAGGATTTTTGAAAATATCCTTTGTCTCACCATACTCTACCAGATTGCCCAGATACATAACGCCTACGGTATCGGAAATATGCTCTACCACGCTGAGGTCATGAGAGATAAACAGATAAGTCAGTTTATACTGCTCCTGCAGATCCTTAAGGAGGTTGATGATCTGTGCCTGAATGGATACGTCAAGGGCCGATACCGGTTCATCGCAGACTACGAATTCCGGATTTAAGGCCAATGCTCTGGCAATACAGATACGCTGTCTCTGTCCGCCGGAGAACTCATGGGGATAACGATCCTTGTGGAAAGGCTGCAGACCGCAGTTATCCATTACCTGGTCAATATAATCTTCAAATTCTCCCTTGCTTACCAGACCATGCTCCCTGACAGCCTCCCCGATGATCTCTCCTACCGGCAGACGGGGAGATAAGCTGGAAAAAGGATCCTGGAAGATGATCTGCATCTTGGTACGCATATCCCGCATTTCCTTTGCGGAAAAGTCATAAACCTCTTTTCCGTTAAAGAGCACCTGCCCTCCGGTCTTTTCGCCGGAAAGACGAAGGATCGTACGACCGGTGGTGGTCTTGCCACAACCGGATTCTCCTACCAGTCCCATGGTGGAGCCGCGCTTCAGATTAAAGGTAACCCCATCCACGGCCTTTACATGTCCTACTGTCCGGGACATCATACCTCCCTTGATGGGAAAATACTTCTTTAAGTCATTGACCATCAAAATATATTGGGGATCATAGGTCACAGGCGTAAAACTGCTCTCTGCAGTGGTATTGGTTCCGCTCATTTATTTCTCCCCCTTTCTGTCATAAAAACGATAGCAGCTGACCTTGTGAGTCTCGGAAAGGCTGATCTCCTCCGGGTATTTTCCCTCACAGCCGCCCACGCACATTTCACAACGGTCTTTATAATAGCAGTAATCAGGCATATTCACCGGATTCGGCACCTTTCCGGGAATGGAATAGAGTCGGTCCACATCTTTGCCTACTACCGGTTTAGATGCCATCAGGCCGATGGTATAGGGATGGGATGGATTGGTAAAAATATCCCTTACCGTTCCCTTCTCCACCACACGTCCGGCATACATAACCACTACATAGTCGGCCATTTCCGCGATCACGCCCAGGTCATGGGTGATCAGCATGATGGAGGAATTGATCTTATCCTTCAGATTCCGCAAAAGATCCAGTATCTGTGCCTGAATGGTTACGTCCAGAGCCGTTGTGGGCTCATCTGCAATGATGATCCGCGGATTGCAGGCAAGGGCCATGGCAATCATAACCCTCTGACGCATACCGCCGGAGAGCTCGTGAGGATACATCTGATACACACCCTCACTGTTAGCAATCCCTACCATTCCAAGAAGCTCAATGGTCCGGGCCTTTATTTCCTCCTTGCTCTTATCCTCATGAAGGGCAATTACCTCATCCACCTGCTCTCCGATACGGAATACCGGATTTAAGCTGGTCATGGGCTCCTGGAAGATCATGGAAACATAATTTCCCCGAAGCTCTTTCATTTTATCATTAGGCGTTTTAACGATATTGTACGCCTTTTCGTTTCCTAAATTCAGACGGATCTCGCCTTCTACAATCTGTCCCTGGGGACGCTGAATGAGCTGCATCAGGGACAGGCTGGTAACAGACTTACCACAGCCGGACTCTCCCACCACGCCTACCGTCTTGCCGATGGGAACCTCGAAGCTCACGCCGTCTACTGACTTTACTGTTCCCGCATCGGTAAAGAAATAGGTGTGCAGATTGTCAAATTCCACAGCATTGTTCGAATCATGCATGGTTGTTGTATACTCAGACTCCGGCACGTTTTTCCGCTTGCGTTCCTTTTCAAACTGATTGGTGATGCGGCGGTTTTCTTTGGAAATCCGGCGGGATTCCTTCGCAGAAAGATAACCTTCCGGTTTATTCTTAGCCATTGTTCACTTCTCCTTTCTCATCGCTTCATTCTGGGATCAAAGGCGTCACGGAGGCCGTCACCCACAAAGTTAAAGCCCAAAACGGAAATCAGAATACAAAATCCGGCAGGAATCCAGATAAACCAGTAATTTGTAAGCACATAAGCGTTATTTACATCGTTGATGATATTTCCCCAGGAAGCAAAGGGGAATTTTACGCCCAATCCCAGGAAGGATAAGGTGGATTCCGTAAGGATAATGGAACCAAGGCTCATGGTACATGTTACAATAAGCTGAGGGATTACATTAGGGATCAGGTGCTTGAAAATTCTTCTTGAAACACTGATACCGCAGGCTTCTGCCGCTGTCATAAACTCCTGCTCCCTGAGAGATAAGATCTGTCCTCTCACCAGCCTGGCAATACCAGGCCATCCAAGGAAGCCCAGGATCAACATCAGATATAACATACGGATCTGAGGATCCACTCTCATACCGTCCATAGCAGCTCCTAAGATAATGATAAGGGGCATAGACGGGATACAGTAGAAAATATCCACGATACGCATGATCAGGTTATCCACCCATTTGCCGAAATATCCGGAAATACCGCCTAAGATAACACCCAACACAGTCTCAATGATAACAACGATGAATCCGATGATCAAAGAAACCCTGCCACCATACATCAGACGGGTAAGCATATCCATACCATTGGTGTCAGTACCTAATGGATGTGTCGATGAAGGCTGGGAATACTGGTCATATACATAGGTTTCCGTCTCCTGCATAACAGACCACACCTTGGCGGATGCATCATAGCTGATGGAGTAGTTATGCTCCTCCCCATCCTCTCCTGTGTAAGCGAATTCTTCCGCATCGCCATCCAAAGCTTCCTCTAAGCGCTCCTTAAAGTCTCTCGTAATGACAACGCCATTTTCTTTGGACTGTACCACAAAACGGCTGATATAACCTAAAATCTCTCCGCCTGCAGATATATTTCCCGCGTCATCCAACTCATATTCCTTGCCGTCAGCAGAAAAAGCACCTGTCTCCTCATTGGAATAAGCTGTCAAAGCCGCATACTTTACCGCAAAAGGAAGGTCTTCTGCCCCATCCGCAGCATTTACAATGTCCTTATAGGCAATAGCGATGGGTTCTCCATCTACGGAAAGAGAATAAAAATCGGTTCCTTCCTGTGCTACCCCATAAGTCACATCCTTATAAGAAAATTCTTCCTTTCCGGTCATTTGCGCCAGTAAAAACTGCGCCTGGGCTGCAGAGCCAAACTCTTTTCCCTCCGCCGCCACATAACGGAAATCATTATTTTTGGTTACCGCCACATATTCTTTTTCAAGATAAGTATAGGTATAAAACTGTTCATCCTGCCTGTAAGGAGAGATCATTCCGCCAATAAAAGAAAATGCAAACATTGTACCTAACATGATCAATCCAATTACCGCCAGACGGTTACGGAAAAAACGCTTCATAACAAGCGCTCCCGGGGAAAGAGTCTTGACACGCCGGTCATCGTTCAGGGAGAGAGTTTCTTCCGAATCATTATTCTGAGCATACATATTATTTTTGTCAGACATTTCTACTCCTCCTTTCTACGCAATCCGCACACGGGGATCAACCACCGCATACAAGATATCAGATATCAGATTCCCGGCAAGAGTCAACACGGCAAGAAACGTCATATAGAACATGGAAAAGGGAATATCCCCGATCACCATAGCCTGATAAGAGGTAAAGCCGATGCCCGGAATCGAAAAGATAGTCTCTGTAATAAGCGCTCCCGAAAACAAGCCCGGCAGGGAACCGCCTACAATTGTCACAAGCGGGATCAGGGTATTACGGAAGGCATGCTTATAAACCACCTTGTGCTCGCTTAAGCCCTTTGCCCTTGCAGTCCGTATGTAATCGGAATTTAACACCTCAAGCATATTGGTACGGGTATAACGCATCAGGGAACCGATCGATATGATCACCAGTGTTACAATGGGCAGTACCAGATGGTTTGCTTTATCCATAAACTGTCCCCAGGAATCCAACTGTGCATAATTTCGTCCTACCAATCCCGACACATCAAACCACTGCAGCTTCACAGCAAAAACAAGCTTCAGCAACGTGGCAAAAAAGAACGTCGGCAGTGAAATTCCCACCAGAGCACTGGCTGTGATCACATAATCCGCTTTGGAATATTGCTTGGTAGCAGCTATAATTCCAAGAGGAATGGCGATCACCAACTGTAAAACAAAAGAAATTGCCCCCATCACAAAAGAAAGCCAGATTACATCATTGAATTTCTCGATTACAGGAACTGTGAATTTCCAACTGTCTCCAAAATTTCCGGTTGCAAAATCACCCAGCCAGATAAAATATCCGGCCAGAATTCCCTTATCCAACCCATAAGATGCGTTAAGCTGTGAAATCCACTCCTCGTAAGGTTTCGCTCCCGGTGCCGCCGCAAGCTGCATTGCCATAGTCTCCACATAGGATGCGGGCAGACAACGCAAAATAGCGTAAATGATGAACGTCACACTAAAGAGAATGAGGATGGACAGCAAAATACGCTTGATGATGTAATTACGCAAAAAAATCCCTCCTTTTAATAGTCCGGCGCAAGGCCGGTACAAATGCCTTTTTATTCGATGCCTGTCAAAGAATCAGAAAATCTTTCTGATCACCTCTGCAACACACCAGACAACTGCCTCTTTGCAAATAAGGCAGCTCTCTGCTGAATTGCACAGGATAGCCAATTGCTAATTGTAATATAAGCTGACCCGTCGGTCAGCTTTAGCCAGAATTCCACAGGTTGTTATCACATTTTCCTGTTGCAATTTACAATTTCTCTCAAAAAATATCCCCTGCCCCCACGGAGCAGGGGATATATATGAAATTCCCTTAAAAACTGTTACATTCTGTTATTTCAGCTCGATATTCTGAACCTCAGCCATCCAGCCCCAGTAAGGAGTCATATCGGAAGGAAGAGTATCTGCCTTTACACGCTCAGAGGAGATCATAACACACTCGGAACGCTGATATACAGGAAGCTCTACACCCCAATCCATGATGATCTCCATAGCAGCCTTATAAAGGCCTTTACGGTAGGTCTGGTCAGTGGAAAGACGTCCGGCCTCGATCAGCTCATCTAACTCTGTATCAGAAATCTGATAGTAGTTGGTAGAACCCTGTGAATGATAAAGCTGATACATATCAGGATCGGTACCTGCCTGCCATGCTGCACACCACATCTCTGCAACACCGGTCTGATAAGAAGCATACAGATCGCTGGAGTTTGCAAGGTCATTAACTGTAAGAGTAATACCGATGGTAGCAAGTGCATCGCCGGCATTCTTAAGGATCAGGAAAGTAGGATGGTCGCCAGCGCCGCCTGCACCAATGTTTACCTGATACTCTAATTTTGCTCCGGCAGGAGCTGCGGTAACCTTACCATCTTCTACGGTAAATCCGGCTGCCTCGAAGTATCCAAGAGCTGCCTCAAGGGCTGCCGCATATCTTTCTTCGGTAGACATTCCGTCTGTATAGATGGGATCTCCGTTTACATCTACAGAGTAAGCAACCTGATAGCCGTCATCTGTAACCTGAGGCGCTGCCCAGGAGGTATTGGAGATCGGATAGTTGATGATAGAAGCAGTACTTCCATAATAGGAATCAATACCTTCATCACGGTAAGCGGAAATCACGGTTGCAATAGCCTTACGCAGGTTACGGGATTCTTCGGAAGAACCGTCGTTTCCAACCTTTACGTTGTTAGCTGCAAGACCTACATAACCATATCCACGGTAATCGATCAGTCTGGTAGTGATGGTAGGACCATCTAAATCCTCTGTTCCGTTGATATCAGCAACCTGAGAAGCCACATCTGTAGAGTAGCTGGGGTCTGTGATATCCATGGTTCCTGCAGTGATACCGGTAACCTTATCGGCCTCTGCTGCTTCCATGAAGTTGAGGTGAGGAATCTTGGGAGCACCCTTGAAGTAATCAGGGTTGGCATCCATGTAAACTACACCGTTGGAGTATTCCTTAAAGATGTAAGGACCTGCGCCCATAGGTGCGCTTGTCTTGGACTTCACGCCTGAAAGGTCACCCTTTACAAAACCGAAGCTGTTGTTGTCATAGTCATAAAGACTCTCATCACCATAGTAATGCATAGGAGTGATGGGAATAGCCAGCTGATAGATCATGGTAGCGTCAACCTTAGAAGCTACGATACGCATGGAGTAATCGCCTGTACGCTGGATACCGGATACGTTAGGTGCAGACTCGCCGGTCTCAACACCAACCTGGTAAGCAGGATCCATATAACTCCAAAGGCTTCCGCTTGCTGTTTCTGTATCAGACAGAGCGCTGTAATCGCCTTCGAAATTTTCTAACATGGTATTAAAGAAATCTGTTACCGTAGCACCTTCGGCCAGCTCATAGCCCCAGTTAGGAGCAATCACTTCAACCGGATCGGTAGCTGCTGCATAGCCATTGTTTACACAGTAATCAAGAATGGACTGAGCAAAAGCATCTCCTGCTGCAGGCAGACCCTCTGTCCAGAAAGCGGTCTGGGTTGCTTCATCCCAGTAAGTAAAGTCGGTATTGTCCTCGCCTGCTGCAATAAGCAGAGAGTAAAGAGGCTCGATACCGGAACGGTACTCTTCAATACCTTCAATTGCGGTAGAGAACAGAGTTGAGTTTCCGTCATAAGTAGGATCAAGATATACATACATTGCGAAGATCACGTCGTCGATGTCTGCTGTAGTGCCATCGGTAAACTTGATGTCATCGCGCATGGTGATATCATAGTACACTGTACCGTCTTCATTCTCGGTAACCACCATATCAGAAGCGGTGTAATAGGTATAATCGGTTCCGTTGTATTCGCGGGTCTCGCCTTCAATACCTGTCATGATCGGGTTACTTACACGGTCAACCTCGATGGTATATGCCTGTGTAGCTTCCCAAATGGTAACGTCATTGGCTGATAAGCCAAAGAACGGGGAAAACTTGCCTTCCAGCCCCTGCTCCACTGTGGTAACCAGTGTGTCGTTTTCAGGTGCTGCGCTCTCCTCCCCGGATGCGTCCTCGGAATCTGCTGTTTCCGAATCAGCCGCACTGCTGTCATCGCCGGCATCTTCTGTAGCTGCATCGCTGGTATCCGGCGTAGTACTATTGTCGGAACCGCCGCAGGCTGCCAGTGAAAGAACCATCACAAATGCAAGCAGCAATGCAAAAAGTTTCTTTGCGGATTTCATTTTCATAAAACCTCCTTCTGAATTTTAATAACTTCTTAGCTTACGGCTCTGGCTGTAAGCTATTATGCACGTGAGAAATACAACTGTATGTTGTATGCGTACACAACACCCTTATGATATACATTCAGACGATGGTTTGTCAATACTTTTTTCATTTCAGACTGGATTTTTTGACTGAAAAAATCGAAATACAAAGATTATTTGGTGCAAGATGACAGCTTTGTCCAGATACTGGCAATATCTGCCCTTTTAATAAGGAAGAAGCAGAATCCCTGCAGAAAAGAGCAAATGAAGCATAAAAGGACTCCCTGTCCCGCGCCGCCCCTTAACAGAAAGACACACAGACTAAGCGCCGTAAGCGCCGCCCCCGCGAAGGGGGCGGCGGCGCAGGGCACGAGCCGTGCTACGGTGCGCTCATAAACATAATTACGCATGGGGTTGCCCCCAAAGGTCAGGCTTCCCAGCACATAGGCCAGATAAAAGTCTGAGATCAGCCAGAAAACGTAGGGCAGGATCACATAAAAGGTATTCTGCAGGCCTGCAGTAGTCAAAAGTCCCGGCAGGATCACAGCAAACAGCATCAGTGCCTGCAGCGCCCACAGCTTTGTAAGACATCTTTTTCTCTCCGGCTCCTTCGCCTGCCAGCTCTCTCCTGTATAGACATAACCATCCTTACGGTTTCCCTTAAAGTCCTGGAGATAACCGTTTTTGCCCCACTTTTTCTGACTTGCCATTTTTTACCTCATTTCTTGACATAATGACGGTTCGCCAAACAGTCCGCCGCGCATAATTTCTTACGCTATCCCCGTCAGGTCATAGGCATCCAGCCACTCTCTCGCTGCTGCACACACTTCTTTCAGGCAGGTTGCCTCAAAAGGACTATCCAGCTCCGCGTTCTTCAAAAGCTCTGTAAATACGGCGCTGCCGCCCTGCTTCGTATATGCCATGTAATGCTTCCATGCATCTTCTGCATCCTTCTGTATCCTTGCCCAGAACTGAAGGGATACGGTCTGTGCCAGACAATAATCTATATAATAGAAAGGACGGGTATAAATGTGGTGCTGCCGCTGCCAGCCTTCTCCTTCTGCATAGAAGGGGATCTCCCCGTCCAGACGCATCCAGGGCATATAAACTCCCAGAAGCTCCTTCCACACACCGTGACGCTCTGCAGGCGTCATCTCCGGCTTTTCATAGACGATATGCTGGAAATGATCTACCATGGTACCGTAGGGGATAAAGGTCAGGGCATCAGATAAATGGGTATAGCGGAATTTGCGGGTATCCGCCCCGAAGAATCCATCCGCCCAGGGCCATGCAAAAAATTCCATGGACATGGAATGCACCTCACAGGCCTCCAGAGAAGGCCACACCGTCTCTAAGGGCACCCTGTTTCTGTTCATCCATGCAGC
Source organism: uncultured Lachnospiraceae bacterium (assembly GCA_947382625.1). Lineage (GTDB taxonomy): Bacteria > Bacillota > Clostridia > Lachnospirales > Lachnospiraceae > Suilimivivens. The sequence continues at coordinate 36,144 of CANDAG010000017.1, read as the reverse complement.
AAAAGCATGTCCGGCCTCATGGGTGACCACCTCCACGTCATGCTGGGTTCCGTTAAAGTTTGCAAAGATAAAGGGAACCTCATAGTCCGGCAGGCTGGTACAGTAACCGCCTCCCGCTTTGCCCTCCGTAGAAAGCACATCCAAAAGCTCTCCCTCCAGCATGGTGCGGAAGAATTCGCTGGTCTCGGGAGAGAGCTCGTCGTAGAACTTCCTTCCCTGCATCAGGATGTCATCCGGCGTCCCTGCCGGGCGGGCATTTCCGGAACGGAATGCAAGGGCATTATCCGCAAAGCTCATGGGATACTCTTTGGAAAGTCTCTGCGCCTGCTTTTTGTAAACCTCGCTTGCTACCGGCACCAGGTATTTAACAACGCTTTCCCGGAACCTCTCCACATCATTTTTGTCGTAGCAGTTCCGCTGCATCCTGTAATAACCAAGCTGAGTGTAACCGTCAAAGCCCAGCTTACGTCCCATCTGGTCACGGAGCTTCACCATCTGGTCATAAATCTCATCCAGCTTGTCCTGATGCTCCTTATACCACTCTCCCTCTGCCTTCCAGGCGGCAAGACGGCGCGCATCGTCACTGTCCGTCTTAAAAGGAGTGAGCTGGGAAAGCGTATAGGTCTTTCCCTCAAAGGGGATCTGTGCGGAAGCGATCAGCTTTGTGTATTCCTGGCTTAAGTCATTTTCCTTCTGCAGCTCCGGGATAATGTCCGGGGAGAAGGTTTTCAGACTGATCTCTGCATTCAGGAACAATACGCTGCCAAACTCCTTCTCAAACTCCGGCCTGAAAGCACTCTCAAGCACGGCCTTTGTCCACTGCTGCTGATACTCCTGCAGCTCCGGCAGAGCGCTGTTCCAGAACTTCACCTCACCCCCGTAAAATTCATCACGGGTATCAATGTCATATCTGATATGAGCAAGGCTGTGTCTGGTTTCGATATTCTTCTCTAAGGTCTCCATCTTCATAAAGGTCTCTTTGGCGGCTTCGAAGCTCTTTGCCCCTTTAAGCTCCTCGATCAGCGCTGCCATCTGCTTCTTTAAATCTTCCAAATCGGGCCGTTCGTACGGCATTTCTGAAAATTTCATGTTCTGTTTCCTCCTTACTACAGTCATTATCCTTTCAGTCCTCTGGACTGTCTGTCCATATCTTCCACCACGATATCATAGATTTCCCCAAGGGTGGAGCAATATTCCAGCACCTTCCATGGCTCGTTGGTGTGGAAATGGATCTTGATCAGTTCCTCATCTCCTACCGCCAGCAGGCAGTCACCCTTAAAGTTCTCGGTGAAGTACTCGGAAATCACATCCTCATCCAGATCTTCTCCCTCGATCAGTAATTGGGTGTCATACTTAAATTCTAACATGATGTCCCTCCTATTTTGGTTCCGCAAATGTCCTTCCATACGTTCTGATCCGGAATAGCTTTCATCTGCAATTTTCTATGGAACAGTTTAACACAGGATCGTATTCTTTTCCAGAAATAAAATAGAATTCCATCAGGTACCGGTATAAATCCCGTTACTTTTCACACGTATGCCAGCAGGCTGCCCGGACGGAGGCAAAGTCCTACGTTGCCACGCTCTCGCTCTACAAAAACGCAGTGGACGCTAAGCTCGACAAAACCTCGCTAAGCGCCAGCGTTTTTGAAAGGGCTCCTTAAGGACTTTGCCTCCGTCCAGGCCGGTTTTCTGGCATGCCTATGAAAAGTAACTAAATCCCTCATCCTCCCCCGCTCTGATATTTCCCCAGCGCAAATCTCCAGAATAATTTTGCCGCCGTAAGCGCAGTCCCTGCTGCCACAAGAGGGCCAAGCCAGCAGATCGGCTTACTGCTCATATCCAGCAAAAAGCCGGCAGGATAATAGCTGCAGAAGCCGAAGGGGATGATATAGGTCAGAAGGATCTGCAATCCTCTTCCGTAAATCGTGATAGGATACTTGCAGAACTCCGATGTGTTCTGGAACAGGATCATGGCGCTCTGGCTGTCGGTGACCCAGAAGGCCAGTGCAGCGCAGATCATATTGACAGAGAAAAAGATCAGTGCGCCGCATACCATGGCTACAAGCCAGAACAGGAGCTTTCCCACAGAAAATCCTACCTGCAGCCTGCATAAGGATGTGATACACACTGCCAGTCCGAACAGCACAGAACCGAGTCCGTGTATCCCCACATCATCCGCAAAAACAGAGAACATGGTCCCTATGGGACGCAGCAGCAGCCGGTCCAGACTCCCCTCCCTGATATACCTGCCCACATTCCAGGAGCCCGCAAACAGAAATTCGTTTAATCCAAGGGAAATCGCGGACATTCCATATACAAATACCATCTGGTAAAAACTCCATCCGTTGATCTCTGGGATCTCCCGAAAAACCGCCCACAGAAATACAAACCCAAGAGACTGCATCAGAACGGATGCCCCTGCTCCCAGAAAAAAGTCACCCTTGTAGGACATTGTCCCCTGTATGCTCTTAGATACCAGACAGGGATACAGTTTCAGGTAGAACCACAAACGTTTAACCCCCATTAACGCTCACCCTCCTTATCGCCAGCCTGAACAGACCCTTCGCCATCAGCCACATTGCCGCCGCCCAGAAAATCTGTATCCCAATAGAAAGCAGGGACTCTCTTATCCCGTACTGTCCCATATAGATCATCGTCGGGACATACACAATATTTTTGAAGGGCAGTATATTCATTACTTTCTGCATCCACTCCGGCAGCATGACGATGGGCACCAGAGCGCCGCTGAAAAAATTCACAATGGCTGCCTTTGCGTTGCGTAGCCCCCAGTTATTCATCAGCCAGAAGGATAAAAGACCGCTCATAATGGACACGGAAAACATGATGAGAAAGCCGGCGCTGACGCTGAACACGAACAGGATCCCATGTAACCCGGAGGACGGACCGGACAGTTCCGGAAGGAATATATGAAATCCTGTCATCATAAGCACTGCAAACAGTACCTGAAAAACTGTCTGTCCCAGATTTTCCGCAAGACGGGCATTCACAAACTTAACCGGGCGGAGCAGGTCAAAAACTATGGTTCCCTTTCGGATCTTATTACTGATGGGTCTTTCTGCGTCATTTCTGAAGCCATAGATATTATTGACAGCCTGGGACACCAGCAGATAGGTGATCATCATGGGATAATCAAAGCCTGCGATGGTACTGCGCTGCCTGTACACGGCCATCCAGACAGCCAGCATAACACAAACCTTGATCAGCTCTGCCAGAAAATTGTTGAAAAAGGCAAAACGATAAACCATGGCCTCCTGAAGGTTCGCAGAAAAAAAAGCATAATATTTCCGAATTGTTTGGATCCCTGTTTCCCTCACGATCTGTAAACCTCCATGACCACATCCTCAATCTGCGGTCCTCTGATATCAATGTCCTTCAGCCTGTACTTCTGTATCAACGCCACGATCAGGTCGGAGGCGTTCACATGACCGTCATGCCGGATCTTCACCTGCCGTCCCTCCCGCTCTATTGTATAATGCCCTGCCATTTTTTCCGGAAGAGTGATCTCCGGCACATCCTGCTGCAGCGTGAAGCTGACGCTTCTTTTTCCGTCTGCATATTTCGACGCCAGCTCCTCCATGGAACCGTCAAAGCCCACCTGCCCATGGTTGATCACCACGATACGTTTTGCCAGCTCCTCAATATCCTGCAGATCATGGGTCGTCAACAAGATGGTGACATTCCGTTCTTTGTTTATCTTTTTGACAAATTCCCGCATACTGACCTTTACATTAACATCCAGCCCTATGGTAGGCTCATCCAGAAAAAGGACTTTCGGATCATGGAGGAGTGATGCGGCGATCTCCGCCCGCATCCGCTGTCCTAAGGAAAGCTGCCGAACCGGCTGCTCTGCAAAGGCGCCTATGTCCAGATAATCCATAAATTCGTCTACATTTCTTTTGTATCGTTCCATGGGAATGTTGTACATCCGCCGCAGCAGGTCAAAGGTTTCTCTCACAGGCAGATCCCACCACAGCTGGGTTTTCTGCCCAAAAACCGCACCCACGTTCATGGCATTTTGGATCCTTTTCTTTTGAGGATCTATGCCGCATACTCTTACGCTGCCCTTTGTGGGGGTCAGGATTCCCGAAAGCATTTTGATGGTGGTAGACTTGCCGGCGCCATTAGGACCGATATATCCCACCAGCTCACCTTCCTCCATGTTGAGATTTACGTCCTGCACTGCATGGACCACCTTTTTCTCTGATCTCAAAAGGGACTTTGCCATGCCCATTAAGCCTTTCCCCTTCAGATGGATGACATAATCCTTCGCCAGACCGCTTGCTTCTATTACCATGGTTTTTCTCCTCTTATTATCAAACAACGGGGTGTAAAGTCCTAAAGTCTATCAGACATTACACCCCGGATTTTTATAATATAATAGCAAATGACGCCAAATGTGTAAAGCACCCGGCTAAAGGATGGCATAAAGCGTCCTTGAGGTCTGCACCATGATCTCCACATACATGCCCACCTTCTCTTCGATCTGTCCCCACTCACATTCCCTGACACGAGAATTTTCGGGACGGATTTTCTTTTTCTGAAAATCCTCCGTTACGGAAAAGGAAATTCCCGTATTCCATCTGGAATTGAACGGAACCACTTTGAGATGGGATGCTCTCAGTGCATCCGCAATGATGTCATTCACCATTGCCTTATAATGCATAAGCATCTTTTCTCCGCCTTCCCCGCAGGAAATGATCCCGGCCAGCTTTCCGCAAAGCCCCGGCTGCATAGAGAGCTCCGGCTGTATGGAAAGCTCCGGTTGTCTGAAGAGCCCCGACTGTCTGAAGAGCCCCGGCTGCCTGCAGGCTTCCGGCTGTCTGCAGGAAATGGCAAGCTGAAGTATTTTTTCCAAAATAATGCAGAGCTTTGCTGGAACAGGGGCATGATAGGGGGCTACAACGAAAAGGTAATCGGCTTCGGTTATCCTGGTATAAACCTGATTAAAATTCTCATCCTCCACACAGCACTGTCTCTCAAAACATCTGCCGCAGCCTGTACAGGGTGCCAGAGCTGTTTCCTGCAGGTCCAGTATTTCTGCAGATATCTTCTTCTCCCGGAAGGCCCCTGCGGCCAATTTACAGATACGCCCGGCCGCCTCCCCTTTCCTGCCGCCTATGAAATTTGACGCAAAAATGCACAGCGCCTTTTTACCGTTCACAACTGTTCCCCCTCGTGTTTTGTCCTATGCTTCAATTCCAGGGCTTACGAACCTTGCCCTGGTACCTGCAGTTACTTTTACCTGCCCTGGATCTTCCCTAATATCCCAGCTCCCGGTCTATGATCGTGCCGTCCATGGCGTTGATGGTCAGCCAGCTTTCATAAGGTCCCTCAAGCGTATAGGGCTCCTCCATATCCGGATACATGATGGACTCACTCCCGAAGAAATCCCACACCGGCACTATTTTCCCTTCCATAAAATTGCCTTTTTCCATCACACGGGCATACCCAAGCCGTACCTCATCCAGGACAAAATCTACCTTAACCCCTTCTGCATCCGCGAAAAAATCACTGTACTTTTTGATCATCATTTCCTCGAAAATCCCCTGGATCTCAGACCAGGGAAGAAGGAACACATACTCGTCGGACTCCTTCTCGACCTGGTAGGGATTGATCCACATAAAATTGGCAAATCCCTCTTTGGTATAGACCATCCGGATATTTTCATAAGGCCATGAGGTTTCCACCCCATCCTCTATGGTAGTTCCCATAGCGTGGGTATAGGTCAGAGGGATCCCGTCAAGCTCTCTTGTGAAGTATATGCCGTACCCTACCTGGTCTATATGGGTCTCCCCTGTAAGGGAGGACTCGTCTGCGCTGAAGGAGCTGAAATATTCCTCTCCCGCTACTGCAAAATCCGTAAAGCCCATGGCTGCCATGGCTTCCCTGGCCATTCCCTTGATCTCTTCCTTCGGAAGCTCTGCCGCCGCAGCGCTCCCATCATCTGCCACATTGATAAAGTTGCTGTTTGACCCGACATCTCTGATCTCAAAGTTGATCCAGCGCCAGCTGTCGGTCAGATTATTATCCACATTGACCCAAAAATCCTGGCCGTCAACGGTTGCCGTTCCCCAGAGCATATTCTCCTCTCCGTTTGCGGTATTCTCCACATAATTCACCACCGCCGGAACCGTCACGGTAGAGATTTCCTCCGGAGCGTTTTCTTCAAGCTGTCTCAATTTTTCGATCGCTTCCGTATAGTCTATCTCCTTTCCTTCATCTATGACCTTTCCCTCCATCCCCTGCTCCTTGTAGGCCTTTTCTCTTTGCTCCAGGGTCTTGATCTTTTCCCGGATCTCACCGGCTGTAAACCCGTTGGAGTCTGCCATCAGCTCCTCATCCCTTTCCCAGAGCTCTGCACCCTTTAAAAGTACTGCGCTTACTTTATCGTAATCCTCCTGGGTAAATACTCTGCTGGTGACCTTCCAGCTCTTAAACCCTTCCCCCTGAGGAATGATAACGGATGCATCCACCTTCACGCTTACTACCTCATCGCTGCCCTCCCAGCTGTAGCTTTCGGGTGCCTGAACCTGCTCTGCAATGGCGCCTTCCACGGCTCCCTCTTCCATCTGTCCTTCCCCGTCTGATTCTCCGGTCCCGGTATCCTCTGCAGAAGTCTCTGCTCCCTGCTCCTCCTGCTTCGGGATCACGATCTCTTCCTCTGTCCGGGCACTGTCCTGACAACCCGAAAGCGCCAGAGATAAAAGGCACATCACCGCCCCTGCCACCGCCAGCCTGCTGATAGATGATCCCCTGTTTTCTCCTTTTACATTTCTTCTTTTTTTCATTCTCATCATCCTCCGGTTATGTTTATTTCCGCTTCCTGCGGTACTTGTGCCCATGTCTTCCACAGACACAAATGTTTATGAAAAAAGCATAACCCTGTCCCCTGTAAAAGGTATTCAGTAAAATGTAAACCTTTTGTAAATCTAAGAGATACTCTCCTCACGTATCTCTGGAAATACCACGCAAACCTTTGTCCCTTCTCCCACTTTACTATGGATTTCAAGCTCTGCTCCGTGGAGGCGGGCGATCATAACACAAAGAGCCAGTCCTAATCCACATCCTCCTGCTTTGCGGCTTCTGGCCTTATCCACCATATAAAAAGCCTCTGTGACCCTGCCGATCTCATCCTCGGGAATCCCGCAGCCCTTATCACGCACAGTGATACGGTTTCCCTGCCCCTCCAGAAAAATCTCATCTCCTGCCTTGCTGGCTTTTGCACCGTTATCGATGAGGTTGATAAGAAGGCTTTCCATCAAATCCCTGTCCATCCGTATTTTTCCCATAGAGCAACGATAGTCCAGCCTCATACCCATCTGCTCCAAATGATATTTTTCCATCTGCGCCACATGGGCAAAAAGCTCTTCCATGGAAATCTCCTCCATAGAAACACTGTCATTTTCATAAAGTCCCATGAGATTCATCAGCTTACTGCTGAGCCGCTCCAGGCGGCTGCATTCTTCCTTGATATGCCAGAGGGCTCTTTGCTGCTGCTCCTTCCTGACATTCACATGGAGCAGGGTATCAGAGTAGCCGATAATGGAGGTCATGGGAGTCTTCAGCTCGTGGGTCAGACTTCCCAGCATCTGTCTTCGCTGCTCGGAGACCTGGGAAAGCTCTGTCACCTGGCTCTCTATCTTATCTGCCATGCGGTTAAAGGCGTCGGCTACCACGCCAATCTCATCTTTTGTACGCACCCTCGCCCTGCGGGTGAGCATTCCCTCGCTGATATCCATCGCTGCCTTCTGCAGCTCCCGCAATGGCTTAAGGATCCGTCTGGTCATCAAAAAAATAAGCAGCATGGCAATCGCTGCAGCATCTGCCAGAATCCACAGTCCAAAGACCATCTGCCTTTTCATATCCTGATAAAGGGCCGAAATATCCTGTACCAGCACAAGGGCATAAGAGCTGCCGCCAGAGGTGGGGACCTTCTGCCCCTCGATCAGGATATACTGTTCCCCGCTTTTTTGGATGACCGCGCTGCCCTCCTGCTGCTGCCATCTCTCATCCCGGGAGTCTGCCAGGTCAAAGGGCGTCATATTGCAGAGCACCTCTCCGTCTTCGATCAGAATGTACTTAGAAGCCCCGAATTTTTTCATGGTATAATTGACATAAGAATTTTTGGTTGCCTCACTGTACCCCGTAAGTGGGCCGTTTTCCAGCTCCCTCGCAAGGGCATAGGCAGTTGAGGCAAGCTGCTGATGGCCGCTTTCCATGGTTTTTTCCTGATTGTACAAAAGCGTCTGATAGAGCATCGCCGCCCCGGTTGAAAGGGTCGCCGCCAGCAATACCAGTACTGTCGTCAACGCTAATTTAACCCAAAGCTTCATTCTTACATTAATCCTCCAGCCGGTATCCTGTCTTGGAGATGGTACGGATCACCTGATGAAACCCCAGTTTCTTGCGAAGCTGTCCGATATGTACATCCACCGTCCTGGTCTCTCCCACATAATCCACTCCCCAAATCCGGTTTAAAAGTTCCTCTCTTGAAAAAGCCACATTCCTGCTGCTTGCCAGGGTAACCAAAAGCTCATACTCCAAAGGCTTTAAGGCCACCCGCTCTCCACCCCTGGTCACGCTGTGCTCGGTAAGGTCAATGGTCACATCCCGGATCTGGATCAGTTTCCGGCTTCGTCCGGTTCTTTTGAGCACCTTTTCCATCCGCACCAAAAGCTCCAGCACCTCAAAGGGCTTTACGATATAATCCTCTGCCCCTGCTTTTAAGCCATGCACCTTGGAAAGCACATCATCCTTTGCGGTTAAGTAGATGACCGGAATCTGCGCCTTCTGAAAATCCTCCATCAGTTCAAACCCGTCTTTCCCCGGAAGCATCACGTCAACCAATGCAAGGGCCGGGATTTCCCCTCCCGCCGCCTCTTTACCGTCCTGATCCTTCTGTTTCAAAAACTGTTCTGCCGCAAGTCCATCCATAAAAGGAAGCGGCTCATAGCCTGCCGCCTCTAAGTTCATACAGATCAGCTCCGAAATGGAACTGTCATCCTCCACTACCAAGATCCTTGTTTTCATCACACACTCTCCCCAGACGCAATTTCCCGTATTATGCACCCATGGTATCACAAAGAAAGCAGAAAAAAAGCATCAAAATGTAAATTTTTGTCGATCACATTTACATTTTGACGCTGTCTGTTTACAAATCATTCTTTATTTTTTACTCTTTCTATGGCATATCTCTCTATTTCCACAGGTAGCACAGCCTCTGCCGCACCCCCGCTTCTCTTTCCTCCCACTGAAGATCATAATAAAAGATACGCCTCCAATGACTGCCGCCCAAAATAAAACTACCGCCATAACCTTTCCTTTCCGCTCTAACACAATCCAAAATATTTCAGCAATGTGATCCACAAAAATATGGTGAGCAGACAGGCCACATTACTTGCTGCAACTCCCAGCCCTGCCAGCTCTCCATTCCCGTCAAGCTCTCTCGCCATAGGATAAGAGGAGCTTGCCACCGGAGAAGCATAGATGAGAAAAAGGCCGGCCAGTTCTATTCCCCGAAATCCAAGGGCTACCGATAAGCCCAGAAAAATTCCCGGCACGATCACCAAACGTCCCATCGTTGCCCATAGAAGGTATTTACGGTACTTTTTGACAGCTTCAAAGGTCAGGGTTGCTCCCACACACAGAATTGCCAGCGGCGTTGCAATTGCCCCCAAATCCGTCAACGGCTTTTGCAAAAGCGCGGGGAGCTCTATTCCGATCGCTTTCGCCATAAGTCCCAAGACACTTCCTATCACCAGAGAGTTTTTGGCGATCCCCTTTAAAAGATGAGGAATGGAAAGCTTCTCCCCGCCCCGGCAGACCTCAAAAAGGATCACTGCCAGGATATTAAAAAGCGGTACTACAAAAGCTGCCATCACGGAAATGACACTTAAGTTCTCACCAGGATACATATTCTCTGCAATGGACAGACCGAAAAGCACATAATTGCTGCGGTAGATCATCTGTGTCAGGGTAGGAGCATCTCTTCTGTCCTTCACAAAATGTCCGACTATGACCCATGACAGCAGGTAGATCACCAGGACGGACAAAAGACCATACAGAATCAGCCCCGGCCGGAATACACTGCTAAAATCAGACTGATAAATCTCCAAAAACAGCTTGATCGGAAGAAATACCCGAAACACCAGTCTGTTGATCTGTCCAAAGGCATCCTCGCTGACCAGCTTCGCCTGCCTGATCACGATCCCCAGTACCATAAAAAATAAGATGGGAAATATAATCTCGAAAGATATAATAAAATATTCCATTGCTTCTCCCTTTCTAAGGATTGACTCTGGAAGAAGAATACACTACCATTGCCTTCCCCACACATTTGATCTGCCTCTGTCCCGGGTCATCCACATAGTCATATTCTTCAAATTCTTCGGGATCATCAATAATGGCATCCAGACATGCCAGCATGTCTGTCAGATAACTATTATCAATCCCCTGCCTGCCATGGCCAGGATAAATTGCTTCCACCTCATGGAGACGTCCGCAAAATTTCGAAAGTGTATCCCGGAAGGCAGTAACCGTCATATATTCCGCATAAAAAGGATTTGGGAATCGTTCTATGATCAGAGTAGGAGTTGCCAGAACCGCATCACCGCTAAAAAGCAAATGGGTCTTGTGGTCTAAAAACATACATCCCCCGGACGTATGTCCCGGCATATGTATCACCTCTATCCGATCCCCCTCTCCCAGATTCAGAAAATCCCCATTTTTTAACCCAATCACCTGATAAGAAGAAAAAGGTACTATATCCTCCTGTCTGTAAAAATCTACCGGGGGAAACAATCTTCCCTCTCCCTTCTCCATCTGTTCCTTCAGATAAGGTACATCATACTCATGGCAATATACTTCCTCAAACTGTCCGTTTCCGGCGCTGTGATCTCCGTGAAAGTGGGTGTTTGCCACCAGCAGAGGTTTATCTGTAAGCTTTGAAACAAGCCCCTCTAAATCACCAATCCCGTATCCGGTATCGATCAGCAAGGCCTTTTCTTCTCCTTCGATCAAATGCATCCAGGTACTGCAGCTTCCCTGATACACATTAAAGCACAAATGCCAGATTCCCCTATACTTTTCATCAGGGTAAACCAATACATAAGGATCCACCGGATATTCCTGATGCTCACGCACTAAAAGACCGGCAAGCCAATGATCTGTATCCTGCATGTTTTCTTTCCATGTTGTCACTTTCTTCCTCTCCTTTACTAACATCCTTATAAGTCATAATAAGGACGCAAACTATAAAGTCTACGCCCTTATTCCGGTTAATCAGCCATCCTGCTTCCATCCTTCAGCACATCTTCAACGCTTACCGGCTCTCAATCGCCTGCCGGATATCCTCTCTCATATCCTCTACAGCAGCACGTGCGGCTTCCCCAAAGCCCTCCGATCCATAGGAAGCATATTTCTCCTGCTGGTATGCGGCAATGATCCCCCGTGAAGAATTGACAATAGCGCCCAGCCCGTCCTCATTGAAGAAGTGTACCAGATCCTTTCCTTTTCCGCCCTGCGCTCCATAACCGGGCACAAGGATGTAGCTCTTGGGCATGATCTCGCGGAGTATCTTACCCATTTCCGGATAAGTAGCTCCCACTACTGCACCTACGTAGCTGTAGGAATCCCCCATACACTCCTTTGCCCATTCGTTTACCTGTTCGCCTACCACCTCATAAAGAGGACGGTTTCCTGCATCGGCTATCAGCCGGTCCTGCAGCTCCCCGCTGCTGGGATTAGAGGTCTTTACCAGAACAAAGATCCCCTTCTTCTCCTCCTGACACACCTTAAGGAAAGGCTTCACTCCATCAGAACCCAGATAAGGGTTCACTGTGGCAAAGTCTTCATCAAAGCCATAGAAGGCCTTGCTTCCTACCTGTACCTTTCCCAAATGCCCTACAGCATAGGCCTCTGAGGTGGAGCCGATATCACCTCTTTTTATGTCTCCGATCACTATCAGGCCCTTTTGCTTGCAGTAATCCACAGTCTTTTTGAAGGCCAAAAGCCCGAGAATCCCGAATTGCTCATACATGGCGATCTGAGGCTTTACTGCCGGGACAATATCATAAATATGGTCCACGATCTCCTTATTATACTGCCAGATGGCTTCCGCTGCTCCCTCCAGGGTTTCCCCATACTCCGCAAAGGCCATCTGCCGGATATGCTCCGGCACAAATTTCATCATAGGGTCTAATCCCACCACAATGGGAGCTTCTGTCTTTTTGATTTTTGCGATTAATTGATCGATCATTGGTTTCCTCCTGTTTCCTCCCGGCAGCGATCCTCCCTGCCGTCCGGTGACCCGCTTATCTTGATTTCAAAAACTCATACTCTCTTTTGGCCGCCTCATCGTCCGGATAGCTGCTTAAATAGCTGTTCATCAAGGACGCCGCCTCCTTAAATTCATGCAGTCTCTCGTAGGCAATGATCTCATTCATCCGAAGCACCTGCATCATCCCATTGTCCTCTATATTCTTGGCGCTCTGAAAGGCGGTCAGGGCTCCCTGGTAATCTCCTGTCTGCATCCTGCAGAGCCCTAACTGATTCAGCACCTGGGCGTTAGGCCCTTCACTCTCTAAAAAGGTACTGTATACGCTGATGGCATAGTTATTATCCCCAAGGGTTTCATAGGTCCTTCCCAGAAAAAGTATGGCCTCATAGCCTCCTTCATCCCGGGCCTTCTCCAGATAATTCCGGGCGTTTTCGTAGTCCTCAAGATAATAACAGATACGTCCCTTTTCGTAGTTAGTCATGTCCTTAGTCCCTGCTTCCATAGCAGTCTGCAGGTAGCTAAGCCCCTTGTCCTTGTAGCCGTGCTCCGCCAGAACACAGTAGATATCGATCAGCCTGTCATAATCTGTCTTATCCAAAGAAATCGCCTTGTCAAAGTCCGCCGTGGCCTGATCCAGATTGCCCAGCTCTGCCCAGATCGCTCCCCTGAGATAATAGGCGTCCCGCTCCCCGTCCTTCAGCGCCAGGATCGCATTGTAAACATCAATTGCCTTCTCTGTTTCCCCCAGCTTGTAATAGGCTGTGGCAAGGTAATAATTGATGTCATAATCCATACTGTTTACTCTGCCGTCACTGTAGGAAAGCGCCGTCTCAAAGGCCTGTGCGGCTTCGGCATACATGGTTTTCCCAAGATAGGCTATGCCTTCTCCCCGGTTGATGCGCCTAAGATCCTCTCCGGCTTCCCTTGCGGCTGCAAAGCTGAAAAGGGCGTTATCATATTCAAGCGCAGCCACTGCCTCCATGCCTGCATTAATATTGTCAGTTTTTCCCTTCATCCCGCAGCCTCCCAGCAAAAGAACGGCGGCCGCTCCGCAAAGGAATCCGTAAAGCCTGTTTTTCATCCAACTCCCCGTTTCTATGGTTTCCTGTCACTTGGTATCCATGGCGTCAGACCTGCCCCGGAAATTAACCCAGCCTGCCTATTGCTTCGATGGCTCTCTCATGGGCTGCCTTTATCTCTGCAAAATCATCGTCCACTCCCTCGTAATTGTGGGCACGGAGCTTCTCTACAAGGTCTGTAGTCACCTGATGAAGTCTGGTCATCTCCAGATTCCCGGTTACTCCCTTTAAATTGTGGGCATGCCGGAAGGCTTCCTCATAATCCTTCTCTCCCATCGCCTTTTGGAGATCACTAAAACAGGTCTCCCCGGGATATTTCCTCAGCATTTTCAGGAGAAAATCCTCCTTTAAGGGAATCCTTGCGGCTATCCCGTCAAAATCAATCCCTGCCTCCAACAGCATTTTCTTGTTCTCGTCCGTCATGATAAAACTCTCCTATCTACTTTTATTAACATAAGGGTGGCTGGCGCAGCCTGTCATCCGTTGTTTCTGATTCCTTTCGGATAATGATTTTTCATGATTCCGCCCGAAAGCTTTCCCCAGCCTAAGCTATATCCTCCCACAGTGATCAGATACCATCCCTTCTCTCCCTCTGCGGGGAAGGTTTCGCCTTTCAGGTAGCGCGCTGCCTGCTCTAAGGAAATCTCGTACCTGTACCCGGCCTGCTGCGGCTTCAGATACAAGGCCAGACTGTGTGCGGGCTCAAACCGTTCTTTTTTGACCGCTCCCAAATGAAGTCCCGGCCTCAATACCTTCAGGCCCTTCAGGACCGGAGCATGCTTTGGCAGCAGATAAAGCTGTTCGCCGAATCTCACACAGTCTCCTGTCAGGGAAAGGTTTAAATATTGTTTCGCAAATTCCTCAAAGGCGCTGTATTCTCTTTGGGGAATCCCCTTTTCTTCTGCGAGGGAAATCCTTTCATTTCCAGCCTTACGCAGACAGGCAAGGAAATGACCTTCTCCCTTCAGCTTATGAGGCCAGAGCCTTATGCTTCCTTTCAGCCTCCCCTCTGTCCCGTCGCCGAGATCCCCGGCTTCCTGCCTCAGTACAGAAGGAATCGCCTCCTCCTCCGGTTCAAACTCCGGATGCCGCTCCAGAAAAGAGACAATTGTCTTTTCATTTTCTTCCGCCGAAAAGGTACAGGTGGAATAAACCATCCGTCCTCCCCCTTTGAGCATCCCCGCCGCCTGGTCTAAAATATCCGCCTGCCTGCCCGCACACCCGCTTACCCTTTCAGGACTCCATTCCTTCAGAGCCTCCTCGCTTTTGCGGAACATTCCTTCCCCGGAACAGGGGGCGTCCACCAGTATCCTGTCAAAAAATCCCGGAAAACGTTGTGCCAGCACTGCCGGTTCATGGCTTACCACAAGGGCATTCCCTATCCCCATTCTCTCTATATTTTGTGAAAGGATTCTGGCTCTGGCAGGATGGATCTCATTACATACCAAAAGCCCCTCTCCCTTCATGGCGGCCCCGATCTGAGTACTCTTCCCCCCGGGAGCAGCACACAGATCCAATACTCTCTCACCCGGGCAGGCTCCAAGCACCGATGCCGGCGCCATTGCGCTTGCCTCCTGGATATAGTAGGCTCCCGCTTCATGATAGGGGTGCTTTCCCGGACGGGAGTCTCCCTTATAATAAAATCCACCCTCCGCCCAGGGAATCTCCTCCAACAAAAAGTCTGTCTTATCCGCCAGCTCCCCGCTGCTTCCCTTGAGAAGATTCACCCTGAGGGATAAGGTTTCCGGTCTTTGATAGCTTGCAAGAAAAGCCTCGTACTCTCCTCCCAGCATCTGTTCCATTCTGGTCAAAAACGCCTCCGGCAACATGCTGATATTCCCTTCTATGTTTCTTTTGATATACACATCAATGCGCTTCTTAATTATAACCCCTTCGATATTTATTTGCAACACAGTTTGACGGGATGGCAGATAAGATGAGACAAATAAAATGTCGGACAAATGTCCTGTTTTGGGTATTGTTTTTCCTGCTTCATATTTTATAATTTTGCTAAAAAAGAACAAAGGATTGATTTACATGAAAGAAAACGGGACGTCTCCCATGGAAAAGCTGGCCACTTTTATTGTAGATAAAAGGAACCTGTTTTTTCTTCTCTACATTTTTGCCTTAGTCTTCTGTATTTTTTCCACCGGCTGGGTCCGGGTGGAAAATGATATCACTACTTATCTTCCGGAAGAAACGGAAACCCGGCAGGGACTTACTCTTATGAATGATGAATTTGTCACCTACGGTTCTGCCAGGGTCATGGTATCTAACATTTCCTATCAAACAGGAGAAAAACTGAAAGAAGCCATAGAGGCTGTGGATGGGGTCTCCGGCGTGGAATTTGACAGCACCCGGGAGCATTATAAGAACACCTCGGCCCTCTACGATGTTACCTTTGACGGTACTGCTTCCGATACGGTCAGCACCGGAGCCATGGAGGAAATCAGAGAGCTTCTCAAGGGCTACGATACTTACATAAATTCTGAAGTGGGAGCCGACACTGCTGCTGAGCTGCAGCAGGAAATGCAGGTGGTGGTAATGATCGCCGCCGTTATTATTGTTCTGGTCCTCACCTTAACCTCCCGCTCTTACGCGGAGGTGCCTGTGCTGATCGCCACCTTCGGAACAGCTGCCCTGCTTAATATGGGAACCAATTTTCTGTGCGGGACAATCTCTTTTGTCTCAAACTCTGTGACCGTGGTCCTTCAGCTGGCTCTTGCCATTGACTATGCCATCATTCTCTGCCACAGATTCAGCGATGAGCACGAGACTCTGGATGCCAGGGAGGCCTGCATTGCCGCACTTTCCAAGGCAATCCCCGAAATTTCCTCCTCCTCCCTTACTACCATATCCGGGCTTGCCGCCCTGGCATTTATGCACTTCCGCATTGGTATGGACTTATCCATGGTATTGATCAAGGCGATCCTGTTAAGCCTTTTATCCGTTTTTACATTGATGCCCGGTCTTTTGATGCTTTTCAGCAGGCTCATCGACAAGACCAGACACCGCAAGCTCCTTCCCTCCATCACACTGATCGGAAGATTTGACGTGATGACCCGGTTCATCGTCCCCTTTCTTTTTATAGGGGTTGTGGTTGTGACCTGTATCTGGGCCAATAAATGTCCCTATTGCTATAGTTCCACTGATCTGACCACGGCCAGGCAAAGCGAGAGTCAGCTTTCTTACCAGAAGATCAAAAGCACCTTCGGTACCTCAAATATGGTAGCCGTCATTGTCCCCTCCGGCAACTATGAAGCGGAAGGCGCTATTTTGCATGCACTGGAGAGCTATCCGGAGGTAAAATCCGCCATGGGCCTTGCCAATATCGAGGCCATGGATGGCTATGTGCTGACAGACGCCTTAAATCCCAGGGAATTTTCTGAGTTAGCCGGGATCGAATATGAGCTGGCCGGCCTTCTGTATTCGGCCTATGCGGTAAACGACAGCCAATACGGGCAGATTTTAAACGGAATGAATAATTACCAGGTTCCCCTCTTCGACATGTTCCTGTTTTTGAAAGAGCAAATGGAAGAAGGCAATATCACTCTGGAAGGGGAGATCCAGGAGACTTTGGATGATCTTTTTGACCAGCTTGAAAAGGCAAAGCTCCAGCTGAAGACTGACCGTTATTCCCGCCTGGTGGTCTATTTAAATCTTCCCGAGGAAAGCCAGGAGACCTTCGACTTTCTGCAGGTGATCCACAAGGAGGCAGAGCGGTTTTATGGAAATAAAAGGGTTTATGTTGTGGGCAACTCCACCAGCGATTATGACTTATCCTCCTCCTTCAGCCAGGATAATCTGCTGATCAGTATCCTCTCAGCCCTGTTCGTTATCATTATCCTTCTGTTTACCTTTAATTCCGCAGGGCTTCCGGTACTCCTCATCGTGGTCATCCAGGGCAGTATCTGGATCAATTTTTCCTTCCCGTATCTGCAGAATGACCCGCTTTTCTTCCTGAGCTACTTAATTGTAAATGCCATCCAGATGGGCGCCAATATCGACTATGCCATTGTTATCTCCAGCCATTATAAGGAGCTAAAGCAAAAGATGCATCCGAAGCAGGCCATCATAGAAGCCTTAAACCAGGCCTTTCCTACCATCTTTACCTCCGGCTCTATCCTGGCTTCCGCCGCTGCGCTGATCGGACAAATGTCCACCAACCCTATCGTCTCCGCCATCGGTGTCTGCTTAAGCCGGGGTACTATTATCTCTATTATTCTGGTACTCGGGGTACTTCCTCAGATTCTGGTGCTTGGGGATCACATCATTGAGCGCACCAGCTTCGAGCTCAATAAGATCAATCTGGCTCCGAAAACCTACTCCGGTATCACCCGGGTCCAGGGGCATATACGCGGAACCGTAAACGGTATGGTGGAAGGAACTTTCTACGGCATTGTAAAAGGGGAAATGGAAGCCCTTGTAATCTCCGGCAAAGCAGTATCCATGGAAGCGCCGGAGGATGAATTTTCGGATGCCGATTTAAAAAAGCTCACAGATCATGAACAGATGGAGGGCAGCCATGAAGAAGAATAGATTTTATCAAACACTTTCCCTTTTCCTGGGAGTCTCCCTGGTTCTTTCCGGGGCTTTCTCCGGCAGAGCCTTTGCCGCCTCACCGGTAAAGCCTTTGCCGGGAAATACAGAAAGTACAGCGGCAATAGAAACGGACGAAGAAGCAAAACCTATTCCGGAAGAGCTTTTATCCGATGCAGAAGCCATACATATCACCAACGCAGAGGAATTTCTGTCCTTTGCCGAAGACTGTACCTTAGATACCTGGTCTCAAAATAAGGTTTTTGTGCTGGATAGCGATCTGGATCTGAGCGGAACCTCCTTTTCCCCTGTTCCTACCTTCGGAGGCTGCTTTCTGGGTCAGGGGCATACCATCAGCGGACTTGATCTGGAAGGGGGCAGTAATCATATCGGACTGTTCCGCTATGTTCAGGAAAGCGGTCAGATCTATCAGCTGACCGTATCGGGTATTGCAAACGCCGAACGTTCCCACCTGGGCCTTTCCCTGCTGGTTGGCTGCAATGCAGGGTATCTTTCCGACTGTCACAGTTTTGGGAACATCACAGGCGGCGACTATGTGGGCGGTATTGCAGGCCGCAATGAGCTTACAGGTATCATCTCCGGCTGCAACACAAGCGGTATGGTGGAAGGAAGGCATCTGACCGGCGGTATCACAGGCTGTAATGAGGGCTTAATTACCGGCTGCAATAACCTGAGCCTTGTCAACACCACGGCCGACCACAACAATGTTGATCTGTCCGAATTAAGAACCGATACCACCATAACCAATCTTTTCACCACCGAAAACGCCGCCTCCGTTACAGATATCGGCGGTATTGCCGGCAGTAATCCCGGTATCATCAGAGCCTGCACCAACGAAGGTACCATCGGCTATCAGCATGTGGGCTACAATATCGGAGGGATCGCCGGAAGCCAGACCGGCTACATAGAAGGCTGTGTCAATTCCGGCCATTTGTACGGGCGCAAGGATATCGGCGGCATTGCCGGACAGATGGAGCCCAGCAGCGAGCTGGAATACCTGGAGGACACGCTGCAGAAGCTGGACGCAGAATTTGATAAGCTTCACGATCTGCTCACCAGGCTGGATGCCGACGCCTCCGATGCC
Organism: uncultured Lachnospiraceae bacterium; assembly: GCA_947382625.1. GTDB lineage: Bacteria > Bacillota > Clostridia > Lachnospirales > Lachnospiraceae > Suilimivivens. Next base: position 17,121 of record CANDAG010000017.1, on the reverse strand, counting down.
TCCTGGCAGCTGACCGGACAGATCCATCAGCTTCTTGATTCTGTAGAGGGAGCCCAGGGCGCCGTTGACCAGATCCTTTCCGATGCGGGAAGCCATCTGGAGGATTTTGCCGCCCTTACGGATCTGACCACTCTTCCGTCACCGGATCCACTGTCACTGGACTTTCTGGACCGGCTACCCAGGCCGTCTTTTTCGCCGTTGCCTTCGGATTCCCCCGAGCCGTCCTTTTCGCCACTACCTTCGGGTTCCCCCTGGCCGTCCTCTTTGCCGCAACCTTCGGTTTCCCCCTGGCCGTCCTTTTTACCGCAGCCTTCAGGTTCTCCCGAGCCCGATCCCGAGCCTGCGGTTCCTGCCCAGCCACCGGAGCCCACTCAAAATGCGGACGTTTCGTCCGATGACATGACGGAAAATCCCGACGGATCAGACATGGACAGTATCACTGAGGATGTGGGAAATTATGTCCCTGAGGTAAACTATTCTGAAAAAACGGACAGCATCGAACCCCGACAGCTTGACAGCAACAGTGATGGAAACAGCGCCGAAATCAGTGACAGCAACAATGATGGCAGCAATAACAGCAGCCCCGACACGCCTTCTGAAATACCGTCAGCATCACCAAGACCGGAACAACCGGACAATCCCTTTGCTGCAGGCTGGCCTGCAGAGTGGCCCAGCCAGTGGCCTCTTCCCTCTCCCGGAATCACGTTGGACGATGTGATGGACAGCATTGACCGGGATAAGATCGAAGAGGATTTGAACCAGGTTCAGGATAATATCTATGAGGATGCCTCCCATGTGCTGCAAAGCGTACAGGATACCCTGCAGGAACAGGCCTCCATTGCAAGCTATCGCCTTGCCTCCGCCCAAAATTCTTTAAGCAGCAGCTTTTCCGCCATTATCTCCGATACGCGGCTCCTGAACTCTCTTTTGAATGAAGAAAACCAGATTCTTCTGGAGGACTTCCAGGCGATCATTGACGAGATCCATGTGATCAGCAATATTATCACAGAATACCGGGCACCGGACCCTGACGAGCTGTTAAATGATGTCTCTGATGAGGATCAGCCCGGGGACATTACCGGAAAGGTTATGAATTGCATGAACCGTGGAAAGATAGAGGGAGATCTGAACACAGGCGGCATTGCAGGGTCTCTTTCCAGAGAAAATAATCTTGATCCGGAAAATGACCTTGATGTGGATCTTGGTATTTCCTTAAGCTTCCGCTATAAGGAACGGATGGTGATCCGCCAGTGCGTAAATTCGGGAATGGTAGAGGGCAAAAAGGATAAGACCGGCGGGATCGCAGGAGAGATGACCATGGGGAGTATCCTGGAATGCACCGGCAACGGCAATGTGAGCAGCGAAGGCAGTATGACCGGCGGGATTGCAGGCTGCAGCAACGCCGTGATCCGGTCCTGCAACGCCAAATGTACCCTTACCGGAAAGGATCAGGTCGGCGGTATTGCAGGCTATGGCTCTACAATCTCCGACTGCCTCAGTATGGTAAGCATTCCTGAGTTTGACAGCTTTAGAGGCTCTATTGCCGGTAAAATGGATTCCCTTTCCTCTCTGGAAAACAACTTCTTTATGGAAGGCTGTCCTGCCGGAGTAGACGGGGTCAGCTATGGCGGATTGGCAGAGCCCCTCTCCTGTGAGGAATTTATGGCGCTGCCTGATCTGCCGGAAATATTCCGGAATATTTTCTTAACCTTCGAAGCTGATGAGGAAACAATCTCTGTGATCACCTTAAAATATGGGGAGCCTTTCCATGCTGATCAACTCCCTTCTCTTCCCGAAAAAGAAGGATTTACAGGCAATTGGGAAAGCTTTGACTATGATTCCGTCACCTTTGACCGAACCATCCATGCGATATATACTGAATATATCACCGCTTTAGAAAGTGAACAGATGGCGGGAGAACGACCGATTCTCCTGGTGGAAGGACAATTCTCGCCGGAAGCCGGATTACAGCTTACTGCCGCTGATGCTTCCACCCTGACGGACGGATCGGAAGCATCTGAATGCTGGAAAGTTTCCATAACAAACTCCGGATCCGGTCCCTTTACGGTCCGCTATCTGATACCCGAAACCATAGATCGTCCGGAGCTGTTCCTTTATGAGGAAAATAGCTGGAGGCCTGTGGCATCAGAACGTGATGGGAGCTACCTGGTTTTCCCCTCCGAAAAAGCAGGCTTTACCTTTGCCTGTGCGAACACGCCTTCGCCCCTGACACCCGGACGGATCATCTCCGCGGCTGTTTTGGCAGGTATTCTGCTTTTGATAATGGGATTATTGCTGAAACACAGGAAGAAAAAACACTGTCAAAAATGACATTGAAAGCTCAGATAAGGAGATCTGCTTTATGACACATGAAGAAATGAGCCTGCACACCCGTCAGGCCTTTGTCTGCTCTCTGAAAAAACATATGGAATTAAAACCCCTTTCCCAGATTACAGTCAGCGAGATCTGCGCTGACTGTAATCTGAACCGCAAAACCTTTTACTATCACTTTGAGGATATTTACGACCTGCTCCACTGGATGCTGGAGCAGGAAGCTTTGACGGTTGTAAAGCAGTTTCACATGCCGAAGGATTATGAGGAAGTGATCAGCTTTGTCATCGATTATGTAGATGCCAACAGCCATATTCTCAACTGCGTCTATGACTCTGTGGGCAGAGAAGGCATGAAACGGTTTTTCTTTGCAGACTTTAAGATATATATGGAGATGATCATTGAAGAAGCCGAAAAGGAAACAGCCTTACCCCTTGATCCAAACTACAAGCAATTCTTATGCGACTTTTATATTAACGCTCTGACCGGTATCCTTCTGGACTGGTTCACTGACAGAAGTGTCCGCACAAGGGAGGAGATGACTGCCTATCTCTCCCTTACACTGAAATCCTGTATTAAAAGTGCGGTATCTGAAGGGATCAGATAGCTGCTCCCGTGTTTTTCTATGCTCAGATCGTCCCATCACACCTTCCGATACACTACACCCTCCCCCAGTGCAGGCATGTGCCACTTTGCGGCACCATCCAGTTCCCTGAAAACTCTCACAAAGTCCAGGGGATCTGCGGTATTTCCCATCATCATATCATAATGCATGGGGATCGTCATATCCGCCTTCAGCATCACCGCAAGGCGTGCGGTCTCTATGGCGCTTAAGTTGCCGATGCAGCCTCCGGCGGTGCGGAAATAGTCTGTACCGTTGATGGCTGAGAAGAACAGATCCGGGCTCTCGCGTTTTTGCAGATCTGTAAGCAATTGGGCTGTCAAGTAAGTATCTCCCATGTGTAAAAGACGGATGTCTCCCATGGTGATCTCATAACAAAGGGCTGTATCCCCTCCCCGTTCAGTTTTGCGGTACTCCGGATGGGCCGCCGCAATGGGAAATACCTTAAGCCCCGGCAGAGTAATACTCTCTCCCGCTACGGCTTCTATGATACATTCCTCTTCCATTCCCGCTTTTTTCAAAATCTCTGCGCACTCTCCCGGCACAATGAATCTGGCGTCCGGATTCGCACCGGCAATTCCCATGACCGTTGGCACTGCAAGATGGTCATAGTGACCATGGGTGCAGAGCACATAATCAGCACCTACGGCCTCCGGTGCAAAAGGAGCAGGATAATGACGCCTTGTGCTTCCATCTGAGCCTGTAATATCATTCAGCACCGGGTCAATATACACTGTTTTTTCTTTTTTGAAGGCAAATCCGCACTGACCCAGACACCAGAATAATAGCTCGTTTTGCTGCGGCATTGCTTCCTTTATTTCCTGGAGCAGGGCTTCTCCCTGCCGATACCATTTCTTTGACATAGGCTGTCCTTTCTTTTCAATCGCTATTTATCGTTTCTTTTGCTGCTTAAGGCTCCTCCAAAAGCGCCATCCCTTCCTTAAGTCCCTCAAAATCCAGATAATCCTCTATAAACTGCTTCCGCAGAAGCTCTGCCGGAACAAACTCATTATACTTCCCCCGAAGCTGCACCTTATCCGGCAGAGGAAGCGAATACAGATCCAGATCAGATCCCAGGATTTCCCTGATCACAGCTTCCAGCTCCTGTGCGGTTCCCTCAAAGATCACCTCCAGATACAAAGTGGTGCTCCAGAGCCTCCTGCTCTTTATTTTTCTTTGCAGCAGCGCATAATGAAGGGTGGTAAGCTGCCGGGTCCCCACCCAGGGAAAAACCGCGAATTTCTTATCCGAAAGGGGCGTGGCCAGATGTTCCAGAATACCGCTGTTGCGGGAAATATAGCGTATCTCGTTTAAGCGTTCCCGGCACCTTTGGCTCAGATAGGGATATTCCTCCTCCCCCTTCAGGATGCTGCGGACCTTCCGGACCAGGATGGTGTGCAGATCCACCTCAAAATCCATATCCCAGTCCACCGCTGAGATCCCTTCCACCCGCTTGACAAAGAGCACCTTGGATTTCACGTTCACATCCACCGTCTCCCAGGAAAGCCCTGCCAGGGCAAAACGGGTTCCCACCGGATACACCTTGTCCACCGTACCGATGGTGCGGTTCTCATCCTTTACCAGCAGATATTCCGGCGCAAGAAAAACCGTCAGGAACTTGTGACTGTTTACCACCTTTTCCCCTGCCCGTCCGATCACAAGCCCGCCGTGCTCTGTGCGCTCAAGCTGATCGATATGGATCAGATATCCCAGAAGCTTTTTGTAATCCTCTTTGGAAATCTCCCGGAAACAGGACAGGGAAAGAACAGCCTGGGCAAGTCCTGCCGGCGACATTTCCCCGCTGCTTTTTAAACAGCTCATGGTCTGATGGTATAAAAGGTTATACGCATGCTTTAAAGGCGGGATCGGCTCGATCCAGCGCTCCCGCAGATAAAGCTCTATAATGGCTATGGTCCGTATAAATTCCCAGTTAATGGGGCCAAGAGTATCTGAGGAATTGATCTTAAGGCTCTCCACAAAGGTAAACAGGATCTGGGGAACCTGCCCCCTGCGCCCGCATCGCCCCAGCCGCTGGGCAAAGCTGGAAACGTTCATGGGGGCTCCGATCTGTACGGCCTGGTCAAGAGAACCGATATCGATCCCGAGCTCTAAGGTCACCGTAGCCCCGGTGACGATCTTTTCATCGGTGGACTTCATCTCATCCTCGGTGCTTTCCCTAAGCAGCGCAGACACATTTCCGTGATGGACCCGGTAAACATCCGGCGCCTTGTTCTTCAGGGCAGTTTCCCGTAGATGTGCCATCACCAGCTCTATCTCCTCCCGGCTGTTGGCAAAGATGATGGTCTTTTTGTCCAATGTCTGCTTAAAAAGATAATCATAATGCTCCCGGTCTCCGATATCCCCGCCGGAGCTGTCACCAATCTTATTCTTACTGCCGTCCCGCTCCTCGAAATCCCTTTTGTCGGAATAATTCACAAACCGCTCAATATGAAGTCTTACCCGCTTCTTCCCTTCGTCAAAAAGGGGCGCCGCACATTCCCTTCCGGTCCCTGCATTCAGCCAGTTCTGCGCCAGAGACACATCCCCTAAGGTAGCGGATAATCCCACCCTTCTGGGATTGACGCCGGTCAGATTTTTCAGCCGCTCAAGCACACACAGAAGCTGTAAGCCCCGGACGTCCCGCATAAAGCTGTGTACCTCGTCAATGATCACAAACCGCAGATCGGAAAACATGGTCATACAGGCTCCCCGCTTGTTGGTCAGAAGGCTTTCCAGGGACTCCGGCGTGATCTGCAAAACCCCTTCCGGATTCTTCATCAGCCTGTTTTTCTGCGTCAGGGAAGCATCCCCATGCCATTTGGTCACCGGGATATTGGAATTTTCCAGCAAAAGATCCAGCCGCTTAAACTGGTCGTTGATCAGCGCCTTCAGGGGGGAAATATACATCACCCCCACCGAAGCGGAGGGGTGTTCATAAAGCTCAGTGAGCACCGGTAAAAAAGCAGCCTCCGTCTTACCGGAAGCTGTGCCGGAGGACAGCAGCAGATTATCGTCACTGTCAAAGATCACCTCACAGGCCGCCACCTGATTGCCATGAAGCTCCTCCCATTTATTCTGATAAATAAAATCCTGTATAAAAGGCGCCAGCCTCTCAAATGCGTTCATGATGTATCCCCCCTTATCCCCTTCGTTGTTTTCCGGGGTCAGATTTCAAAATCCTGGAACTCGTCGCTGATCTCTTCCTCCAGCACACCGCTTTTTGCCAGTTCGAAGCTGTTGTCTCCCAGAATTTCCCCAAGAGTCTTCTCCGGATTCTGGTACAGAATATTGATCAGTTCAATAAAGTCGCGGATGATCTCCCTGGGGGTAATATGGCTTGCAGCCCCCACCCGGTTATATTCCACCGTGAGGAAATAAACCAGATCCTCATCGGTAAGCCCGGGCGTGTAATGGTAGAGACCGGCATGGATGTTTAAAAGCTTTTCAACAAGTATATACATTTCCTCCTGGGTCAGCATCTTAAGACGGATTATGGGTGCGGAAAAATCCTTCAACCCCTCCGATGCAAAATGCCCCTCCGCCAGCCGGGAGCGCAGGGCTTCATAGCTGAACACGCCCTTATATTTATCCTCTATGCACTGGGGCGTGCCGCCCATCAAAAATCCGATATGCTGCGCCTTGCCCTGAAGCACATCGTTGTACATGGTAAGGATCTTTTCATAATTGTTGGCTCTGGTGATGGAATTGGAGATCTTAAAAATATTCACCAGCTCATCGATCATCACCAGCAGACCCTTATAGCCTGCTCCCACCAGAAAGGCCGCAAAAATTTTTAAAAAGTCATACCAGGTCTCATCTGTAACGATAAAGTTGATCCCCAGATCTGCCTTCGCCTCCTTCCGGGAAGGGTACTCGCCCCGGAACCACCGAAGCACGTTGGATTTCAGCGCACTGTCATCCTCCTTATAGGCCTTCCAGTACAGAACCACCGCCCGCGCAAATTCAAAGCCGTTGACCATCCCCTCCAAGGAGCCCGCCACCCCGTAGATCTGCTGCTCCACCAGAGCGTCAAAGGCCTCATCCTCCCCGGAAAACCGGCCCGGATTCTGGCTTTTGACCGCCGTCTGGATGCCGGAAATCCATTTTTCCAATATCAGGGGCAATGCGCCCCCATCAGGCTTTGCCTTGGTGGAAAGATTCTTAATCAGCTCCTTATAGGTAGCCAGCCCCTGTCCCTTTGTTCCGGCAAACCGTCTCTCCGGCGAAAGGTCCGCATCCACCACCGCAAAGCCCCTGGCTGTGGCATGGTTCCGGATCGTCTGGAGCAGAAAGCTTTTGCCGCTGCCGTATTTCCCTACGATAAAGCGGAAGGATGCGCCTCCTTCCTCGATCATATCGATATCATGCAAAATAGCGGCGATCTCCTGACTCCGTCCCACCGTAATATATTCCAATCCTGTCCTTGGCACCACGCCGCCCTTTAAGGCATTGATGAGAATATTCGCGATCCTTACCGGTACCTGGTTACTCATATTTCTATTCCTCCTGCTGATCCCGGGGAATTTCTCAGACTGATCCTCTCTCTTCCTCAGGATAATATTTCCTCTATCTGCTCTGCATAGTCCTCATAAACCGCAAGCTCTCCGTCCAGAAGACCGTCCCCCACATGATCCATGGCTTTTTCGTTGATCCCCTCCGCCAAAACCTCCAGCATGATCCCGTGGCTGTCCGCAAACTGCCGGATATCCGATCCGCCTCTCCATAAGATCCCAAGGGCCTGCCTCTCCACCTCCGTCAGGGCGTTCTTTAATTCTGTCCAGGGATCCTCCAGTCCAGACTCCCGTTCTGTCTCCACATCCGACGCTTCCCCGGGCTTCTCCTGCATTTCCGGAGGGAGCTCTGCCCCGGGCTTCTTCAGTTCCGGCTGCCTCTCAAATCCCCCTGCTGCTTCCTCCTCCGGCACCAGGAGTCTCTCCTGTGTTTGAAGAGCCTCCTGCCGGATCTGCCGTAATCTGTCCGGATCAACACTGACTACGGTTTTGGTGCTCTCCCGGTAAAATTCCAGCGTTGCCGCCTTCACCTCTGCCTCTAAGTCAATGCCTGCCTGCCGAAGCACCTCTTCCTCCGGCCCGCTTAAGCTGCCTGAAGAAAGCTTATATTTATAGTGTAAAGCCTTTCGGAGAACGGACTCCATTTGCTTCATAATATACCCCACCAGCCGTTTCCCGCTTTCGGTGGTAAGCCTTGTGCTAAAAGTCCAGTTGTTCCCGCTGCATAAATAAATTTCCTTTTCGGAAAGCACCACCCGTCTGTCCCTTTGCCGCCTCACCGGACAAAACAAAGCCTCCTTAAAAGGCGTCCACTGGGGCATATTTTTCGCCGGCTGAAAGATCATGGCCTCCAGGTCGATCCCTTTATCCTCAAAGACCTGCTTTAATCGCCGGAGCGTAAATTGAAAGCAGTCCCGAATCAGCTTCTCCTGCCCCTCTTTGTAAAAAACCGATTTCCGCACATCGTATTTGGAAATGGAACAGAGCAGTTCAAAATTATCCTCAGGATCCGTAAGCTCCGGATAATAGGCCTCTAAACCGTTCCGGTCTATAAATTCTTTGAAAGACCAGGGCAGTTCATAATAGATATGGTAATCCTTCAGCCATCTGAGCACATACTTACCGATAGCCCCCTGCCTTTGTCTCATGACCAGCCAAAGCTCCAGAAGCTTGTCTGCCCCTTCTTCCTCATCTCTTACCCCGATCTGGTTGAGCAGTTCATAAAGATACAAAAAAATATAAGAGATGGAGGTATCCTCGATCTCCCCCTGCCGCACCTTAGTCCGCCAGGTGAAGTAAGTCCGGAGCTGGTCATAGCCCATAGCCTGATAGCTGGGAAAATAGGCGGAAAAAGGGACTTCCTTTTCGTAATGATCCTCAAACTCCTCCATAAACCGTCCCTGCTCATAAAAAATCCTGGAATTTTCCTGCCGGATCTTTTGATCATAAAAGCGGGAATTTTCGTAATACAGATACTGATTTTTGCGGGCAATATCCCGCATACGGTCAAATCTTTCCCTGACCGGATCCCTTACCGGTGCTTCCAGCTTCTGAGACCGCAACACAAACTTCCCCACTCCCGGCAGGGGACAGGAATCGTATTCTATTTCATAAAATGAGTCATCCATTTCTACAGGCTCCCATTCTCTGCTCTTTTTGGGAGAAAGCTCTTTCGTCTCTTCATCCTTCCGTGGCCGGGACACTTCTGCCTCCTTCTCGTCCTGCACCTGCTCAAAGATTTGGAAAGCCTCGTATTCTCTGTCATATTTGCTCATATCAGCAGTACCCCTGCACCTAGATTTTCAGAAAATATATATCAATACACGCATCAGCGTGCTTCCTATTGTACCACAAAATCCCCAAACAGGGTACAGAGAAATCCCTTTTTGGCCGATATATATCATAGAACAGGCAACAGTCAATACGATCCATGGAGGGAAAAGCTAAAGCATACGGACATGAAACGCTCTATAAAGTTCAGGCGGTTGCGGTGATCCCGCCTCTTCGGAAGGTATCCTCCGAAGAAAAGAAGCACCAGCCCAAGCAGGATATGTCCGACTCCTCCGCGAAGAAGTTCTTTCCGGAGATATTGGACGAAATGTGTGAGAAGCAGCAGCAAAAGAATATCCATGTTTGTACCAACGGGTATACCAGACGCGCGCTTCCTTACTACAATCTGATCAGTAAACGGGAGTATTGCTATCCCACGTAACCAAAAGATTGCAGAGAAATTGACTGTGATAAAAAGAACATCCCGACTTTCGGGATGTTCTTTCGCAATAAGCCGATGCGCGAAGCGGATCGGCGTTTGTTTCAATAAACGGATGCAGCCTCTCTCCTGTACCGGGTAGGGCTCATTCCCGTAAACTGATGAAAGCACCGGCTGAAATAAAGCATATCAGAATACCCCAGCCCCTTGCCGATCTCCCCTACCGGAAGGAGGGTGGTTCTAAGAAGCCTGCAGGCCTCCGTCATACGCACTTTGTTGTGATACTGCTGCAATGTGATCTGCTTTTCCTTCTTAAATACGGCTTCCATATGTTTATAGCTCAGGAAAAAAGCTTTTTCCAGTTTTTCTGCAGAAAAGGGCTCGTCCATCCGGCTGCTTAAATAATCGCAGATGTTCTCGGAGAGTGTCTTAGGCTGCCTTGGCTTCTGCCCCCAAAAGGCGATCCTGCCAAGCAGTGAAAAGAGCTGCCCATTGATCTCCCATCTCTTCATAGGATCCTCCGAATGATAAAGATCGATCAGCTCTGTCAGCTGGCGTTCCAGCCCGCTCCCTGTAAGCCCTGTCAGCTTTTTGGGTAATCCGACACGATAACGGATCGGATCCTCCGGATGCGAAGCGGCAATATCCGGTACAAAAGCCGGAAGCGCTCCTTTTTCATCCAGATAAAAATGGGCAAAGTACCACCGTGTTCCTCTCCCAATCCGTCTTTTCCCATAGTGATGGATACCGCTTTTTAAAAAAAGCAGCTCTCCCGGATGGATCTCATAATCTGTCTCCCCCTCCGTCACATAGATCACTCCCTGTACCACATAGATCAGCACATGAAAATCCACCGTCCTGTCCGCATGATAGAAGTCCTCCGGGGCGGCGCACAGATCACAGATACCTGTTACCGGCAGGGAAGTATTATCCAGCCATATCTCATTCACGATGATCCTCCATATAAATCCGCTTATTCTCCATTTATTTTCCTCTTAATGCAGAACATAATACATATAACGACATTTGTCAATCAATATTTTCACGCGCCTCCAGACGGGAATCCCAAAAGAGCTATTTGGCAGGATATTAACAGGATACCAACGGTATGCCCTCAGAGAGTGCGCAGACAGGAGCGAGAATGAAAGTACAGCATCAGATCAAAACTACAGCATACCATTCCGGCGGCTTTATCGGAAAATACCAGAGGCTTGTCCGTGAGACCGTGATCCCCTATCAGTACAGTGTCCTTAAGGATGAGGCACAGGACACGGAAAAAAGCCATGTGATCCAAAATTTTATCAACGCCGGAAAGGCCCTTAAAGGAGAGGATACGGCAGACGGCTTCTACGGGACGGTTTTTCAGGACAGCGACCTTGCTAAGTGGCTGGAAGCCGTGGCTTATTCCCTTTCTCTCTCACCCGATCGGGAATTGGAAGAGACGGCAGACCTGCTCATTGACCAGATCGCCGCAGCCCAGGATACGGACGGATATTTAAATACCTATTATACCATCAAGGACAGGGACAAACGCTGGACCAACCTTTTGGAGGGCCATGAGCTGTACTGCTCCGGCCATATGATGGAAGCGGCCTGCGCCTATTTTGACGCCACCGGCAAGGACACCCTTCTTAAGGTGATGCTGAAAAATGCAGAGCATATTTATGACCGCTTTATCACAGGCAAAACCGAAGGCTGTCCGGGCCATCCCGAGGTGGAGCTTGCACTCCTGAAAATGTACCGGGCTACCGGAAACAGCCATTGCCTTGCGCTGGCAGAGCACTTCATCAATTCCAGAGGCTGTGATCCCGATTACTATAAAAAAGAGGCCGCCGCCCGGAACTGGAAGGTCTGGGGCGCTAACCCGGCCGATCCGGATTATATGCAGGCCGGAAAGCCTGTGCGGGAGCAGACAGATGCGGTAGGCCATGCGGTCCGCGCCGTTTATCTCTACACTGCAATGGCAGACTTAGCTTCCCTGACAGGAGATGAAACCCTTCTTGCCGCCTGCAGAAGACTCTGGGACAGCATCACCCAAAAGCGCATGTATCTTACCGGCGGTATCGGCTCCACAGTACACGGGGAAGCCTTCAGTGTGGACTACGATCTTCCCGGCGATACTGCTTATGCGGAAACCTGCGCCTCCATCGGTCTGATGTTTTTTGCTTCAAGAATGCTGGAAAACGAGGTAGACGGTAAATATGCCGATGTAATGGAACGGGCCTTTTATAATACAGTCCTTGCGGGAATGCAGTTAGACGGGAAACGATTCTTTTATGTCAATCCCCTTGAGGTGATCCCGGGGATCTCCGGTGTTTCCCCCACGCACCGCCATGATCTCCCAGTACGTCCCAAATGGTATGCCTGCGCCTGCTGCCCGCCCAATGTGGCACGGCTCATTTCCTCCTTCGGCCTGTACGCCTACGGTGAAAATGAGGATACGGCTTTCTGCCACCTGTTTGCAGACGGCAGGGTTTCCTTCTCCAACGGTATGAGGCTTACCTGTCAGACTGATTACCCTTACGGCTTTTCCGTTACCTATCAGGTGGAAAAAGGGGGCAGGCTAGCCTTAAGGATACCAGGCTACAGCAAAACCTTTCGCCTTTCGGTAAATGGGGCGGAGCTTTCAGCTGTTCCCCAAAAGGGGTATGTTTACCTTGCCGTGTCAGACGGCGACACCGTAAATCTTACCCTTGACGGAACACCCTATTTTGTCTATGCCTCCTCTAAGGTACCCGAGCTTACCGGCAAGACCGCCATCTGCCGCGGTCCTCTTGTATACTGCTTTGAAGGCGTTGACAATGGCGGAGATGTACTCTCTCTTTCCCTGAGGGATGACTCTGTACCTGTGGCCGGTTCCTATGACGAAAGCCTGCTTAGGGGCATCGTGCCTCTCACCGCATCTGCCTTCAGGACAGAAGAAACCGAAGGCCTTTACACCTGTGTCCGTCCCGGAAAAAAGGAGTGCAGCGCCGTTGCCGTTCCTTACTATACCTGGGGAAACAGAGGAGAAAACCAGATGCGTGTATGGATGGAGGAAGCAAAATAAACAGACGATGGATGTCTTGGTTTGTGAAACATCCGTAATGTCGATAAAATACAGGACAGTGCGCTTCGCGCACTGTCCTGTGTCCTTCATCTGTCATTTATAAATTTTTCAGGCTTCCTGCAATGCTATGATCACGTTACAGCTCTTTCCAGCCTGCATAAAGAGTCATGGATTCCGTAATAACATCCTCCTCCTGATTCCAGGGATAAGCAGTGTTTTGATCCCGATACCATCCGTCAAAGACATACCCTTCACGGACAGGCGCTTCCGGCTCCTCTAAGAGTTCGCCATACATCTGCTTCCTGCTTTCCACTGCCGTGCCGCCTAAGCTGTCAAAGGTGATGGTGTACCCCCTGTGGGCGATCCCATAGGCAAAGCAGACAAGCAGCGCCGCCACCAACACAATGATCACGATATTCAAGGTTCCCACCGATATATTCACACGGTCATAAAGTCCCCGAAGCGGACGGGGTGATCTTTCTTCCTCCATAATAACACCTCTTCTGCTGTCTTTTATTTGCGGACCAGATATTTCCTCATATCAATGGCACAGGCGATCAGGATGATCAGGCCCTTGATGATGTAAAGCATATTTGCATCCACTGAAAGGAAATTCAGGCCGGCAAAGATGATCTGCAAAAGCAGAACGCCTACCACAATACCACTGATACGTCCAATACCACCTACAAAGGAAACACCGCCGATAACGCAGGCCGCAATGGCGTCACACTCGTAGTTGAATCCGGTAGCCGCATTGGCGGAAGCGATACGGGCACTGTCCAAAAATCCGGTAATGGCATACATAACGCCTGCCAGTACGAACACCAGGATAATGGTGCGGGAAACATTGACACCGGATACATTGGCGGCTTCCTCGTTGGAGCCAACGGCAAACATGTTCTTTCCAAAGGTGGTTTTATTCCATACGATCCACATCACTACCGTCAGGATAATGGCATAGAGTACGTATCTGGGAACCGCTACGTTGCCGATCTTAAACAAAGTCCCTGTTACCAGAGCACGGTATCCGTCAGACAATCCGCTTAAGGTCTGACCGTTGTTGGTACCGTTTTTCAGATACATAAGAATGATACCATACACGATCAGCTGAGTGGACAGAGTTACAATAAAGGGATGGAGCTTAAATTTTGCAACGCTGAAGCCGTTTACAAGTCCCACAACAGCTCCTGTTCCCAGCACCAGCAGAAGCACTACAAAAATAGGGGGCGCGCTGGTCATATCGGGAAATACCTTAAACGTAGTGGTGAGCAGTGATGCGGAGATACACGCTGTCAGTCCTACCACACGTCCTGCGGAAATATCCGTTCCTGTCAGCACGATACAGCCGCCGATGCCAAGGGCAATGGGAAGCTTGGCTGCCGTCAGGGAAATTACGTTAACAATAGATGGCAGCCCCAAAAAGGCCGGCACCTTGATCGATATGTAGATTACCGCCAGAATGATAATGATATACATGGCGTTGTTGAGTAAAAGGTCTCCTACCTTTTTCAGTTTATCCTGGGTTGAAAGCCCTGTAAATGACTGCGCTTTCGCTCCGATTTTCTTTTCAGCCACAGTTCATACCTCCTCGTCCTTATGCATATTTCGCAGCCAGAGTCATGATCTCTTCCTGCGTCGTGGTCTTTGCGTCCACCTCTCCTGCAAGCCGTCCTCCTGACATGACCAGGATCCGGTCGCACACTCCCAAAAGCTCCGGCATTTCTGAAGAAACCATAAGTACCGCCTTTCCTTCTTTGGCCAGATTTAAGATCAGCTGATAGATCTCGTACTTGGCTCCCACATCGATCCCCCGTGTAGGCTCATCCAAAAGCAAAACCTCCGGCTCTGTCAGAAGCCATCTGGCCAGGATCACCTTCTGCTGATTTCCTCCCGAAAGAGAACGGATCTGTGTCTTCTGGCTGGGGGTTTTGGTCCTCATAGCCTCAATGCCCCACTGGGTGGATTCACTGAGCTTTTTGTCACTTAAGAAAGGGCCTACCTTATACCTTGGCAGACTGGATATGGTGGTATTGGCCTGAATATCCCGGATGGCAAAAATACCTGTTGCACGGCGTTCCTCCGTGAGCATGGCAAATTTGTTGGCAAGAGACTCTCTTGCACTCCGGTTCATCACCCGTTTCCCATCCAGATAGATCTCACCCTCCTTGCGGGTAGCGATCCCGAAGATATTTTCCAGAAGCTCTGTACGTCCCGAGCCGTCTAATCCCGCTACCCCTAAAACCTCGCCTCTTCTGGCAGTAAAAGAAACATCCTTCAGCTGGGAATAAACAGCCGACAGACCTTTGACCTCAAGGAGGGGCTCTCCTACCACATTATCCTTTTCGGGATAACGGTTGGTCAGCTCCCTGCCTACCATCAGACGGATGATCTCGTTCATGGTAAGCTCCTTTGCAGGACGGGTGGCGATCCACTGTCCGTCACGCATAATAGTCACCTCATCGGATATCCGCAGGATCTCTTCCATCTTGTGGGAAATATAAATGATCCCGCAGCCCCGGCTCCTTAACATATTGATGATCCTGAACAAATGCTCTACTTCCTCCTCTGTGAGGGAAGAGGTAGGCTCGTCAAACACGATCACCTTGGAATGATAAGAAACTGCCTTGGCAATCTCCACCATCTGCCGCTGGGATACGGGCATCCGGCTCATCACCATTTTAGGATCCACATGGACCTCCAGCTCATCAAAAACCTCCTTGGTAGCCGCATACATCTTGGACTCACTGGTAAGAGGACACCATTTGGATATCCTGGGGAAACGACCCAGCCACATATTATCCATAACATTCCTCTTAAGAGCCTGATTCAGTTCCTGATGCACCATGGCAACCCCGTTTTCCAGAGCTTCCTTTGATGTCTTAAAGTTTACCTCCCGGCCTTCCAGGTAAATATGGCCGCTGTCTTTGTTGTACACCCCGAAAAGACACTTCATCAATGTGGATTTACCTGCACCGTTCTCACCCATAAGAGCGTGGACCGTGCCTGCCTTCACTGTCAGGGATACATTGTCCAGCGCCTTGACGCCGGGAAAGGATTTGTTTATTCCTTCCATTTTCAAAAGGACACTATCGCCCTTCGCTGCCGCAGCAGGTGCTGTCGTCTGTTTTTCCAAATTGCCACCCCCTGTTTATTTTTGTTTAAAAAACTGCAACCGCAGCTTTTGCGGTTGCAGTAATCATAAGCTTAGTTCCTTATTCTCCGTCCGCCGGTCATCATTCGCCTGTGTAGGTTGCGTAAGGAATATTTACACGCCATGTTCCAACCACATTCTCTGCCTCTACATCTGCAAAGGTATCAGCGCTGGTCATGAAGTTGGCGGAAATCTGTGCGATGGTGTTAGCCATACCTTCTGCATCCTGCTTGATGGTTCCGGTCATGGTTCCCTTGCCGATTGCTTCCTTGGCTGCATCAGTTGCATCTACGCCGAATACGGGGATCACAGTTGCGCTGCCGTCTTCTAAGTTATAGCCTGCATTCTGAAGTGCGGTCACAGAACCGATAGCCATCTCATCGTTGTTGGCAATTACAAGCTCAACCATGTTGTTGTTGGCTTCGCTGTACTGGGACAGGATCGTCTGCATATAGTTGTTGGCTGCTGCTGCAGACCATGCGCCGTCCTGGTCAACCAGATACTTGTTGGAGTTGCTCTCATCATAGAAGCTCAGAGCTGACTTGCCGCCTTCGGTAAGGATCGTGTCTGCATCTTCCACACCAAACTGGGTACGTGCGATTGCTTCCGCATTACCTTCCTGACCCTTGAACATTACATAGGAAATTACTCCGTCGCCGTTTAAGTCAACTGCATCGTAATTCTCCATCAGATACTCGCCGATCATCTGACCCTGCATATGACCTGCCATTTCGTAATCGGTACCTACGAATACACACTTGTCATAAGAGCTTACTGCTTCTTCGCTTACAGAACGGTTAAAGAAGATTACCGGGATATTCTGTGCGCTTGCCTGATCGATAATGTTCTTTGCTGCATCGTCAGAGCCGCTGTCTACCAGGTTTACAACCAGAAGGGATGTTCCCTTGGCGATGGCTGTGGTAACCTGCTCTGTCTGAGTGGTCTGGCTGTTGTTACTGTCGTAATCCTGATATGCGATCCCTGCTGCATCAAGAGCTGCATCTAAAGCGGAACGCACGCTGGAGATATAGGTATCACCGTAAGTATAGTAGAATACGGAAACATCCCCCTCTACTGCTGCAGGCTCTGCCTCGGTCTCAGCCTCTGCAGTGGTATCCTCTGCTGCATCGGCAGGCTCTGCCTCGTCTTCTGCTGCATCTTCCTCTGCAGCTGCCGGTTCATTGGTGGATGTACCGGAAGAGATCGGAAGAGCACACGTCTGAACTCCAGTCACAACAGGTTATCGCG
>CANDAG010000016.1 GCA_947382625.1 uncultured Lachnospiraceae bacterium | reverse complement strand
CAACTTTTGCCACTTTCTTTACCTCCTGTTAGATTTTGGTGCCGAAAGGAGTTTTCAGACAACGGATGTAACGCTTCGCGAAACATCCTTATGTTAACAAAACCCTTCCGAAGACGGAAGGGTAACGTAATCATTACAAACTCTTCTCCTCGGTAGGCGATCTGCTTATGCCTCTGTCCGTACGGCTGTACAGTCCGGGCACCTACTGTCTTCGGCGCGGTCAAATGACCTTTCTTACCATACCACAAGACATGCTGTGTGTCAATCTTTTTATTCATTAATATCTGCATTTGTGATCGACATTTATATCCGTCCTTATCTTCTCTTTTTATTTTCCGATGTATCCATCCGCATCGATGGTCACTCCGGGTGAAAGCCCTCTCATGTACTCCAAAATCCTTTCCTTCTCTTCCGCATATGCCAGATCCACCCGGCAACCGGACTGGATCGCCGGTATGAATTGAAAGGATTTCAATCCCTCCTGCCCGATGGTTACCCTGACCATACAGCTGTCTGCCGTCCTTGAATTGAACCAGAAATTGCCCAGACTATAAATGGTGGGAACGCCATCGATATATGCAATCCCCTGCAGGCAGTGGGGATGGTCACCGATGATCAGATCCGCCCCTGCCCTGGCAAGCCCCGGCCCCTGATCCAGCTGCGCCCAGTCCGGCTGCTCTTGAAATTCCGTTCCCCAGTGGATATATACGATCACAAAATCACTTTTTTCTTTTGCCTCTGCCACCACCTCATAAAGCCTCTGAGGGTTCAGACAACGAAAAACCCCCGGACTGCTTTCGGTAGCGCCTTTGGTATCCGGATTCTCCAGCCGCTCGATCTGTGTAGCCGCTACCAGAGCGATCTTTATATCATTTACGATAAAGTACAGGGGCGCTGACGCTTCTTTTATATTCCTGCCCGCGCCTACCCCGGGAATTCCGGCGTTCTCCAGTGTATCTAAGGTGTCCAGAAGCCCTACCTCGCCGAAATCATAAAGATGATTGTTGGCAAGGATCGCCACATCCGCTCCCATATCATGAAGATAAGACACCGTATCCACATCTGCCCGGAAGGTGAAGGTTTTTCCTTCCGTAGGCGTTCCCCGGTTAGTGTAGGGAAATTCATTGTTGACCACCATGATGTCCACTTCCCGCATCATATCAAGCAAGGCCTGGGATATGCCGTTTTCTATGGCTCGACCTCTGTTTATCAGGCTTGCCATAATCGCATATTCGTCATCAAAAAGAATGTCTCCCACAAATCCTATGGTCACTTCCTCCTCACTGGCTGCCTCCCATGGCAGGATCCTGTTTTCTTTCAGGTACTCTTCATCTGCCAGCTCCCTTCCATATCTTCCGGCCGGTCCGGTCTCTTCCTCAGCTTCCGCCCCTTCACTTTCCGTGCCTCCCTGAGCCTCCGCGCCGGCTTTGGGGGGCTCCGGTATCTTTTCTCCAAAAAGCGTCAGTTCCCCTTGCTCTGCCGGCGCAGCAGAAGTCCGGGCCTCTGATTTCTCTCCGGCCTGCCCCCGGTCTGTCCGCCTTCCCTTCACACCCTTTATCGTCAAAAGTCCGGCCAGCCCCACAGTTACCACTGCGCAAAAGGTAATAAGGAAGATCAGGTGCAGCCCCATCCCCTGCCTTTTGCCGCGAAGTTTTTTATTCGATTTTTGTCCGCACTGCGTTCCTTTTCTTTTCATATATATAGAATACCGCATTTTGGGGATAATGCCAAGAAAAAACAACGGATGTCAGGCTTTGCCAGCCATCCTTATGTTCAACAACAGACAGAACTCTCCACGAACTGCCCCTCTATCAAACAACGCCGGTGCGCATAAGCGCATCGGCGTTTTGTCTCTCTGAACTCTATTAGAACTTTGCAACACTGACTTTTACGCCAGGTCCCATTGTGGATGTAAGCGTAATGCTTCTTAAATACTGACCCTTTAATGCTGAAGGTCTTGCTTTTACGATTGCTTCCATCAATGCATCAAAGTTTTCCTGAAGCTTCTCCTCGGTAAAGGAAACCTTTCCGATCGGCACATGGATGATGTTGGATTTATCAAGCCTGTACTCGATCTTACCGGCTTTGATATCGTTAATAGCCTTGGTTACATCCATGGTAACGGTTCCTGCCTTGGGGTTAGGCATCAGACCCTTAGGTCCTAAGATCTTACCCAGACGACCAACAATACCCATCATATCAGGGGTGGCAACTACCACGTCAAAATCAAGCCATCCATCATGCTGGATCTTGGGAACCAGCTCGTCGCCGCCTACATAATCGGCTCCTGCTGCCTCTGCCTCGTTTACCTTATCACCCTTGGCAAATACCAGAACTCTTACGGTTTTTCCGGTACCATTGGGAAGCACTACTGCTCCTCTGACCTGCTGCTCTGCATGACGTCCATCGCACCCTGTTCTAATGTGAGCTTCAACTGTCTCGTCAAATTTAGCTGATGCTGTCTTCTTTACCAGACCGATCGCCTCGGCAGGCTCATAGGCATTTGCGCGGTCAATCTGCTTTGCCGCTTCTAAATATTTCTTTCCATGTTTCATTATCAATTCCTCCTATGGTTCCAACGACATGACCCTACGCTTCTCTTTTGATCACATCAAGCGCTCTCGCGATCCGCGAGTCGGCTTATTGATCAAACGCTGTCACGCTTCGCGATCCAGCTAATCAAATGAAAAGCATACGGACATTTATGTCTCCCACTCTTCCAATTTTTCTGCAAATGGCGCTTTTTATTCCTCTACTGTGATACCCATACTTCTTGCCGTACCGGCGATCATGCTCATAGCAGCTTCCACGCTTGCCGCATTTAAGTCAGGCATTTTCATCTCTGCGATTTCCTGAAGCTTCGCCTTGGAAATAGATGCTACCTTTGTCTTGTTCGGCACTGCGGAACCGGATTTAATATTGCATGCTTTCTTAAGAAGTACGGCCGCAGGAGGAGTTTTGGTAATAAAACTGAAACTTCTGTCTGCATATACCGTGATGACCACGGGAATGATCACATCTCCCTTATCGGCCGTCCTGGCGTTGAACTGCTTCGTAAATTCAACAATGTTAACCCCATGCTGTCCAAGTGCAGGACCAACCGGGGGTGCTGGTGTAGCTTTACCAGCAGGAATCTGTAACTTAATGTATCCTACTACTTTTTTTGCCATTGTGGCACCTCCTATTATAATGCAAATATCCTTGCATCGTGGTATGGCGCGGAAATCCTCCGCTCCCACAGCCCGCAAAGCCTGCAGGCTAATGAAAAAGTTGCTTATATTTATAGATGGTTACCAAAGGGTTACCATCATAAATATCTCATTGACATAAGGGCTGTTCGTGAAACGTGCAGCCCGTTGTTAACATAAGGATGTCTGGTACACCCTGGCATCCGTTATTAACATAAGAATGTCTGGCGCAGCCTGACATCCGTTGTTTCATCAAGACATTTTTCTCACTTCTGCAAAACTGATCTCCACAGGAGTTTCTCTGCCAAAAAGCTCTACATTAATAGTAGCTGTCTGCTTGCCGAAATCCATCCTCTGCACGACACCAATGGTATCCTTCCACACACCGGCTACCACCGCAATGGTATCCCCTTCCGCAAAGTCCACGGAAATATTTTCTGTTTTGATCCCAAGCGGCTTCATCTCAGCCTCGGACAAAGGAACAGGCTTGCTTCCCGGGCCTACGAAACCCGTCACGCCTCTGGTATTACGGACAACATACCACGTATCGTCATTCATGACCATATTTATCAGGACATATCCTGGAAACATTTTTTTCTGGACTGTTTTTTTGACGCCGTTTTTCAGCTCCATTACATCCTGCATAGGCACACGAACCTCCAGAATCTCTTCTTCCAGATGTCTGTTTTCAATTGTCTTCTCTATATTGGCTTTCACCTTATTTTCATACCCGGAATAAGTATGCACTACATACCAGTTCGCCTCTGCCATATTTCACCCTCGCTCTACAGACTCGTCAGGAAATCTACGCCATACTGCATCAAAAAGTCCAGCACTGCGATCACGGCTCCCAAAACCACGGAAATGCAGACCACTGCAACAGACTGCTTCATGAGGGAATCCTTGTCCGGCCATGAAATTTTTTTGAATTCAGCTTTGACGCCTTTGAAAAAGTCAGGTTTAGATGCTTTTGCCTTTTTAGCGTTTTCTTTTTTTGCGGAATCTGCCATCTTAAACTCCTTTCAAACGCCTGCGAAATTATTTGGTTTCCTTGTGCAAGGTATGAGTTCTGCAGAATCTGCAGTATTTCTTGATCTCCATCCTGTCCGGATGAGTCTTCTTGTCCTTAGTAGTATTGTAGTTACGCTGTTTGCACTCTGTACATGCTAATGTGATTCTTGTACGCATGATGATTCCTCCAATCTTTTGCCGGATTTTTGAGCATAAAAAAAAGACCTGTCTCTTATCTCGTTTGTCTACTATACCATATCCCTGTCTTCCAGTCAACTTAAATTTTGGTGAAATTTCTGTGGTTTTTGTGTGAAAAAATGTTGTACTTCAGTTTTTACCATGCTAAAATAAAATTGATCAGGTTTATATGCCCTTATGCAGGAAATCATCTTTTCAGCCGACATATAATATAGTAGGTTGTTTATAAAAGATGATCTCGCGCCAAACGGTATTGGCGTTATGCAGAATTCACGGAAGAAAGGAGGGGCATCCTATGGCCTATAGTGCAAGACTCGATTCGGTTTATAACCATTATTTAACATCCTATACGCCCAAGACCTCACAGTATGATACGCACAAAAAAAGCGAGCTGCGCAGGATATATAATTCTATTGTTAAGCTGAATAAGGAATCCCCTTTGTATATGCTTGATACCAGCAGGGAATCCCGTCAGTTTGTGGTGGGATTAAAGGAAGGTGCCAGAACCCTGCACAATACCATTGCTTCCTTAGGAGGGTTGGACGAGGATGAAATGCTCGGCAAAAAGGCCGCCTTTTCCAGCAATGAGAATATTGTCAGCGCCACTTATATCGGTGAGGATGCGCCGGACGGTTCTGTCCCTTCTTATGATATAGAGGTCAACGCTTTAGCCTCCAATCAGGTAAATGTAGGATCTTTTCTCCCTTCTGACGGAAAGATTGATTTAGAACCGGGAGCGTATTCCTTTGACATTTCCGTCAACGGACTCAGCTATGAGTTCCAATACAATGTCCGGGAGGGTGAAACTAACCGGAAGCTTCAGGAGCGTCTCGCCCGCCTGGTATCCAACGCAGACATCGGCGTAAATGCAGATCTTCTTGAAGACGGAAAAGGGGCTTCTTCTCTTCGTTTCATTTCAGCTGCCAGCGGATTGAATGTAAATAAGGATTACATATTTCAGGTATCTGATGACAAGACAAGTAAGCGTTCCGGTACCATAGATTATCTCGGGCTTTCTTTTATGTACAGGGCTCCCTCCAATGCCGAGTTTCTCATAAACGGAGAGCCTCACAGCACGTCCACAAACCACTTTACCATTGGCAAGGACTTTGAGATCACCTTAAATGGTGTGAGCAGTTCCTCAGATGACATTGCCCAGGTAGGCCTGAAAACAGACCTGGACTCTCTCACCGAGAATGTAGGCAACCTTATCACCGGCTACAATTCCTTTTTGGATTCTGCGGCAGAGTACTTAGAGTCCCACCCCAGGAGCGGGAAGCTCCTAAATGAGATGGAGCATATCTGCAGGCACTACCAGCAGGAGTTAGAAGGTCTGGGCTTCACCTTTGAAGAAAAGGGTCGGCTGAAAATGGATGAGGATGCTTTCCGCCGTTTCATATTGAATGACGAAAGCCGGGCACGCTTCTCCACCATCAAGGATTTTACCAATTCCATTCTCCGGAAGGTTGATCAGATTTCCTTAGATCCTATGGAATATGTGGATAAGAAGCTTGTGGCCTACAAAAATCCCAGCGGCCACAATCTCCCTGCTCCCTACATGACCTGCACCTACAGCGGTATGCTGTTCAGCAGCTTTTGTTAAGACCTTACCATAGTATTTTTATCAGAATAAATCATTCAACAAAAAAAGAACGGTCTTTCAACAGATCGTTCTTTTTATTGACATAAGTATGACCGGCAAATCCTGTCATCTGTTGTTTAACATAAGGATGGCTGGTGAAGCCTGCCATCCGTTGTTTGTTATTTCAATTCTTCTTCCACCATAGCAAGGGCTGCCTCTATCACCTTATCCATGTCGTAGTAGCGGTACTGTCCCAGCCTTCCGCCGAACAGGACGCCTTTTTCTTTCTTTGCAAGCTCCTGATATTTGGAAAAGAGCAGGTTATTCCGTTCATCATTGATGGGATAATAAGGCTCATCCCCCGGCTTCCACGATGCAGGATATTCCCTGGTAATAACGGTTCCTTCCCCGCTGCCGAATTCAAAATGCTTATGTTCGATCACACGTGTATAGGGAATTTCTCTCTCTGTATAATTGACGACTGCATTTCCCTGATAATTATCACACTCCGGCAGGTCCTCCTTCTCAAAGCGCAGAGATCGGTACTCCAGATTCCCCAGACAATAGTCAAAATATTCATCGATCATGCCCGTGTAGAGCACCTTATCATAAGAAATAAAATCTTTGCCGTCTCCGGCGTTCTCCTTCTGCTGTCTGCAGAAATCCCGGTAACTGATCCCAAGCCTTACCTCTGTGCCCTCCAGCATTTTGCTGATAATGGCGGTATAGCCGCCTATAGGTATTCCCTGATACCGGTCGGTAAAATAATTATTATCATAAGTGAATCTGAGCGGGACTCTTTTTATGATGAAGGCCGGCAGTTCCCGGCAGCTTCTGCCCCACTGCTTCTCCGTGTAACCCTTGATCAGCTTCTCATACACATCACTCCCCGCCAGGGACAAAGCCTGTTCCTCGAGGTTCTGCGGCTCTTCAATGGAGAGCCTCTCAATCTGCTCCCTGATCTTAGCCCTGGCTTCATCAGGGGTTTTAATGCCCCACAGCCTGCTGAAGGTATTCATATTAAAGGGAAGATTATAGATTTCCCCCTTATAGATTGCCACAGGTGAATTGACAAAGTGGTTGAACTCTGCAAACTCATTGATATAATCCCAGATCCTGCGGTTTGAGGTATGAAAAATATGCGCCCCGTACTCATGTACGTGGATGCCTCTCTTCAAGCTGGTATATATATTCCCGGCGATGTGCTCCCGTTTGTCGATCACCAGGCAGGTCTTTCCCTGCTTCTTTATTTCATGTGAAAAAACCGAACCAAACAGTCCGGCTCCCACGATCAGATAATCAAAATGCCTGTCCATACGGCTTACTGCTCCCGATATTTTTCAAGCTGAACGTAATCTTCCATCATCTCAAGGATCCTCTTACGTCCCTTCTTGTTTAACTGGATATAATACTGCATAACTCTATTCTCAAGAATTTTCTCACCGAGCACTTCCCCCTTCTCAAGATTGGAGAAGTCTACAGGGTTTAAGCTTAATTTATCGCACATGCGGATGACAGTTCCATACGCCATACCTTCAATCCCCCGGTCCAGTGCTGTGACCAGTGTGCTGTAAGGAATTTCCATGTCGATCGCGAACTGCCTTACACTCTTATACTGTTTCAAGATCTCCTGTTTTAATATTTCTGCTTTTGTCATTGAAAAGACCTCCTAATTATTGATGGCGTCTGCGCCATTACATCAACTAACATAATAAGAGTATAACACACCATTAATTTCTAGTCACTTAAAAAAATATAAACTTTACAATAATATGTACTAAAGTACCACTTTTTTGCATTCAAAATCAGCCCTACGCTTCGAAACGTCCCGTTTCTGAAAACTCCGGAATATCAAAGAATTCCTTTAAGGTGATCCCCAATCCATCACAGATCTTTCCTATGGTCAAAATCCCCGGATTTACCGTGGACTTGTCCACGATATGCATCAGGGTTGTCATCGGCACTGTAGATGCATAAGACAGTGCATAATATGTCATCCTTTTTTCTTTACATAAATTGTTGATCCGCTCTACTAAAATATCCTGTGTACTCATCTTATGCCCTCCCATATTTGGCAACATTATACTTTATTTTAGCTTACAATAATTGCCAAATATGGAAGTACATCCCTAAATAATACAAAAAAGGAAAAATTTTGCTGTTTCAGGCAAAAAAACATCTCAGAAGAGCATTTGTTTCCATTCATTGATAATTAAGCAGAAAATCCTCCCGTTTCTACGCCGTGCTCAGCTGCAACTTATGTATTGCATCATTGTGAGATTCCAAGACTGCTTCGATTTCATCCATCCTCTCATCATACCTGGACATTTTCTCCAATTCATCATTCACATGAAGATTTCTGTCATTATAAGGAATCAGAAGCATTTCGATACTGTACTCATTTTTGCAGGCGATCTGATAAACCTTATCAATCTCGGTATCTAATGCCTTTTCTATCATGTCAATCTTGTCATCTAAGTACACTTTGACTTCATCGATACGACGGCTTAACTTCTCTTCCACTTCGTCGATGTGGCGGCTTAAGCCCTCCTCCACTTCATCGATGCGACGGCTTAAGCCCTCCTCCACTTCGTCGATACGGCGGCTTAACTTCTCTTCTACTTCATCGATACGATGGTTTAAACTCTCCTCCACTTCGTCAATACGGGCCTCCAGCTTATCCATCCGTCTGTTCAGAGATTCTTCCACTGTGTCTATTTTCTGATCCATCAGGTCTATTTTCTGATCCATCTGACCTATTTTCTGATCGATCCGGCCTATTTTCTGGTCGATCAAATCAATCCTTTGATCCAGCCGGCCAACCGTATCTGTTAATTGATTTAAGCATAAAATAATTTTATCTTCATATTGCATCGGGTTACCTCCCTTGGTCAAATACCGTTCACCCGTTAATCACCCCTTAGAATGCAGCAGACCCTGCCGTGTATTTATTGTATAGGCGGCAAAGCTTCCCTGTCAATGAATAATCCCTTCTCCGCAAAGTCATACTGCAAAAGTGCACAATACAATATTTTGATTTGGTATCACGCTCCGCTCTATATATAGTATTTTCCCTTTGATTTTATCCTTTTTACAAGTCTGGATCTCAGATATTTTCTACGTATTTAACAGTTTTGATTTCAAAAAGAAATTGTGGAATTATGATATAAAAATGCTTATAATGAATCTTGATCCGACGTAATTGCCCTTTACCATTGCCCTGGCAAAAATCCAGAGAGGAGCGTTCTTAAATGAATATACTTTTTTATGATATGGGAAGCTATACCTGCAATGATGTTCTGTATTATCTGAAGAAGGCGGGCCACAGCTGCAAAACCGTTTACTACCATTTTCCCGATAAATTTCAGGACGATTTTTTCTGCGAACGTTTCCTGGGATATCTGCAGGAGACTACATATGACCTTGTGTTCAGTGTGAACTTTTTTCCATTGGTGGCAAAGCTCTGCCATGAGCGCCGCATCAAATACATCTCCTGGTGCTATGACAGCCCTTTGGAGGAACGGCTGGAGGAATACTTTTCTTATGATACCAACTATATCTTTTTGTTTGACAGGATAGAAGCTCTGCAGTATCAGGCGGCCGGTTATGAGCAGGTCTTCCATTTGCCCCTGGCTGTCAATACGGGGCGTCTGGACGCCCTGACCTTTAAGAGCCGCCAGATTGCCGCATACACGGCGGATGTCTCCTTTGTGGGACACCTTTACGATTCTCCCCTGGAGACGCTTTTGTATTCTGCAGGCGACTTTGTAAAAGGATATATTGAAGGAATCCTTCAGGCGCAGCTGCGCATTTACGGATATTATATTCTGGACGAGCTGATCACGGATGATATTCTGGATGCGGTGAATGCCTCCTTCCGCAAAATAGGGCAGACAAGCCTTACCCTTAACCACCGGGGGCTTTCCTACGCTATTGCCACCAAGATCACCCGTCTGGAACGAAGCTTTTTGCTGGAGCAGCTGGGAGAAATCTGCAATACTCATTTTTATTCCTCTGTTTCTGAGCCCCTTAAAAATGTCAGAGCGAAAGGTCCCCTTAAATATACGGATGAAATGCCCTGTGTGTTCCGTTACAGCAGGCTGAACCTGAACCCCACCCTGAAATGCATTCAATCCGGTATCCCCTTAAGGGCTCTGGACATCATGGGGTCCCGGGGCGCGCTCCTTTCCAACTATCAGCCTGAGCTGGCGGAATATTTTGAAAATGAGAGGGATGTGATCCTGTATGAAAGCATGGAGGACGCCGTTGCCAAAGCCGATTTCTATTTAAGGCACGAGGATCTTCGCAAAGCCATCGCCATAAACGGCTATCAAAAAGTAAAAGAGGATTTCTCCTATCCGAAGCAGCTCGATACGCTGTTTCATATTGCACAAGTAGACGCATTATAATATAATAATATTACATAAAAATACATAGCAAATTTGCAGGAGGAACACAAATGGGAAATATCACCGCAGAACAATCAGAAGCATTGGAAACCATGGCCGAGTTCAATGACCGTCTGCTGAAGAATCTGCCCACGCTCATCAGCGAGCTTTCCGGCAACAGACAGCCTGATACTGACCAGTATCAAAAGAGTATTATTGATGCGATCAACTGGGAGATCGCCGTTACAAATTCCACCCTGGATGTACTTAACCAGGACACCGTGCGGGTTGACAAGGAGCAGTTCAACCAGAAAATGCAGGCGTTAAACGCCGCCATTTCTTCTAAGGAGGATCCGGAAATCGCCGGTGCATTAGAAGCTCTTGTTCCTTGCTTCGAGCAGCTGGGAGCGGCTGTCAGAGAAGTGCTTCAGTAATACCCGATCATAGTACCCTGTCGTACATACCTCAGGGCTTCAGCCGGCAGATCTGTATCACCTCTCTGACAATCCCGCAGAGAATTTCCGCATTGTGATCGTCACTGCCGGTACTGTTGCTTTCCTGTCCCTTCTTCCATCCCTGAGCGGCCTTTAGCCAGGGGATATCCGGATATTTCCCCTTCAGATATCCGGCATATTCAGGATCCATACAATAAAAAAACATGGAAATGCTCAGCTGCTTCGCCAGATATTTTTCTTCCGGCAGCCTGTCCTTAAGCAGGATATGGATCTGCTTGCAGTTAAGCAGATTGTAGGCAATTCCATCGGTGAGAGTGCTTTGCTCAAACCCCGCCAGATTGAAATCAATAAACAGATCTGCCTCTGCTCTCTGTATGTCCGGACAGGTGATCTGGCGGCCTGCACTGTCCCATACTTCCACGGTGATCTTCAGATCCCTGTCCATGGGAATGGCCGGAAAATAGTCCTGAGGGCTTCTCTCCAGCTTTTGTTTCATCCGGTTAATGATCCTTTTCATCTCCGGTGACGATGGCTGCATGATCAATATCTTCATATGTTTTTATTCCTCTCTGCCTTCTTACTGTCTCCCCGTATCCTCTGTTTTCTGCTTCTCATTATAGCCCATAGACAGAAAAGTGGAAAGCCCTGCAAAAAAGAATTGTGCAACAGCCCCAAAATGTTTATAATGTTAAATGTCAATTTACACTTTTGTACAGGAAGGTTGCCATGAATAAGTTAAACGCTGAAGCCGAAGAATATTTTGAGGAATTGCGCCGGAACCGGAAGGCCACCGAAGCCGCCTCTCTTTTTATCAGCAATATCCTTGATCAGGCCTTGAACGATGACGAAGGAAACGGGCAGAATATCCCGCTGCTTCTGTCTCTTATTACCTATATTGAATTTGAAGACGGAGAAATGCCTTACAAATATATCGGAGAGACCCACCGGATCCTGCGGATCCTCTACATTATCCGTATGGAACAAAAATATCAGATGTCTCTTTTTTGTACCGGCTGCGGAAGCGGGGCCGCTCTCATGGAAAAGTATATGCTGACCCTGTTCGCACTGCGCAGATTGCTCTTTCATCTGTCCGATGCTTCCGTGGAAGACGCTGTTTTTTATTTAAAGCAGAATCCGGTATCGGTTTTTGCTGTGTATATGATGGCACAGGATGACCTGATCCGCCCAGACCAGACCTTCTACCAGGAGATTGCAAGATTATATTCCACCTACTGGAGCGACAGTGAACAAGAGCTTTTTCACTCCCTGATCCAGACCTCCTGAAAATCCTGGCAGCCTGAAGCCTCTACAGAAAGGAAGTTCCAAAATGAATCCTCATAAATTCTGCTTTATTATCTGCGCCAATAACGATCTGCTGCTGGAGGAGTCCATCCACTATACCAACCATCTGGAGGTTCCTGACGGATATGAGATCGATCTGCTCACCATCAGCGATGCTGCTTCTATGACAGAAGGCTACAATGAGGCTATGAACGCCTCCGACGCTAAATATAAGATTTATCTCCATCAGGATGTATTCATCCTGAACCGGAATCTTCTTTCCGACCTGCTGGCGATCTTTCAGTCAGACTCTCAGATCGGGCTGATCGGAATGATCGGGTATGACAGAGTGTCCCCTAACGGCATCATGTGGCATGGCAAAAGAGACGGGAATCTGTATCTGACAAACAAAAAATACGTCTACCCTGACCGGAAGGAATATGTCTACTCACTGACCGAGGACGGCTATTCCCTTGCGGCGGAAATCGACGGCTTTTTTATGGCTACCTCCCGGGATCTTCCCTGGAATACAACAGAGCTCACCGGTTGGGATTTTTATGATGCTTTTCAAAGCATGAACTTTTTGCAGCACGGATACAAGATCGCGGTTCCCCTGCAAAGATATCCCTGGTGCATGCATGATGATAATAAATTCCCCAACCTGTTCGATTATGACCACTACAGGCAGATCTTTATGCAGACCTATAAGAAGTGCCTGGGTAAGCATTACAGTGAAATCCTGACTTCACAGTGACAGCCTGCCGATGGCCCTCCTCCGGTCCACCGCGCCATGGATACAGATTATTTTCACGGCCACCGGAGATATCTCTTTGCTTTTGATCTTGATCATCAGATTCTCCACAGCCTCCTGATCCGTACCGTTTTCTGCGTGACGGACAATGAATTTGACCGCATCGTATTTATTTTTCATCTCATCCCATGTGGCAGTATCCGCAAAAAAGCTCTGTGTTTCGCTGTCACGTCTTTTTTCCGCCAGATAGATCTCCAACAGATTCATTGCGTACTGGAGATTATTATCCTTGATCTTTTCCGCACTTATCTGCGACCGTACCTTCAGGGCCTCTTCGAACATTCCCTGCTCCAGGCATTCCTTCACGATCTCAAAAATCTCTTCCTGGGCACGTACCGGTCCAAGATCATATTCCGGCCGGAATTCCTCCGAGAAAAATTCTTTATATTCCTTTAAAATCTTTTTCCTTATTTCATCATAATGGATCAGTTTGGAATTGCCGCAGTCATGCATACACCAGGGCTCCGTTTGGTAAGGAAGCACGATCCTGTAGCCCTGACGGCGGAACTCCAGAGATTGAGATACATCATAAAAATCCCACCCCAGCATCAGATCTTCTCTCCATGGAAGGTCATACTGAGTCGCCATCAGCATCCCGTCTATGGCCTCAGCCTCCGTCCACCTTCCCCCTTCCTCCTGAAAGCCTCTGATAGGAGCCGCAACTACGTGGTCACAGCCATAGGTCAGCCCCAGATTCCACCCGTTCCAGATCACCGCATTTTGAGGAAGATTCACGCCGCCTATCACTCCAAGCATTCCGATCTGCTCATCCGCCTGAAAAACTCCCAGGATATCCTCTATAAAATTCCTGTTATAAATGAACACATCCTGATGAAGATACACCTTATATTTGGCGTCGCTGTCCTTCATGGCCGCATTATATCCTTCTGCCATACTTTCCGCCCCTGTAATACACAGGATGTCAATTTCATACCCTGCAGGGATCTTAAGATGGTTGATGTACCATGCGCACTCGCTATAATATAAGTCATTGTTGGCACATATGATAAAAGAGATTTTCTTTTCGTTCACTTTTTATCCTTTCTTTGATCATTTTTCACCCACGCCATAGCACTCTGCCAGATACCTGAGCACGGTCTCTGCGATCTGCCTGCTGGTGAAGCTATGCATTACCTTATCCCTGCCCTTTTCAACGATGCTCTGCTGCCAAATGGGATCATTCAAAAGCTTAAAAACGATTCCCGGCAATTCCTCCGGTTTTTCCAGAGAATAATAGACGCACTCCTTGTCCGGTTCAAGATTTTTCAGCAGCCAAGAGCTGGGATCCGTCAGCGGGCAGGAATAATGCATCAGAGTATTGAAAATCCTGTCATGACTTCCGGCCTTAAACCAGGGCATTACATTCAAAGTGATCCGGGCGTCCTCCATATAGGAAAATACTTCCGAAAAGCTTACTCCCGGGATGATCGTGACATTGGAGGGCTTCTTTTTCCAAAAGCTCTCCCAGCCTATGCCGATCACCGTAACAGGCAGCCCTGTCTGTACCACCTGATTCAAAACCATACCCCTGAAATACATCCTTACAAACACATCCACCGCCTTGGACTGCTTGAGCAATAAGGCTATGGACTCGTCCGTCAGCTCCATCCCGCTGTCTGCAAGACACTTCTCCAGCGCGCGCTCTATGCTTACCTGAGGATTGTCCAGCAAATATTCCAGCAATTCCAAGACCAGCAGCCTGCTGGCCTCACTCTGCCATTTTTCATTAATCCTTCTGTATATGGCGTTGCAGGATTCCATTGAGCCCGGAAACAGCACACTGATCGGACGCTCCTCTAAGGGCCTCTTTATAAAAGGGGCTGTCAGACTTGCCATATGCGGGGTAAAAAAAGCATTATTTATTCCAAAAAACCGCCTGGCATACTTCACATGATCCTCATCCGGCGACAGCTGTATATATTTCGCTGGAGGCGACTTCATGCAGTAATCAAAGCTCATGGGATGATCCATCAAAATATTGACCACCGGAATGCCCTTCGAATCATAAATATCCTCACCCGTAAATGTGCCTATACAGTCGTAGCAAATGGCGGCGTCAAAGGCTCCCTCAAAACTCCCCTGACTGCTGGGGTCACACAAATCCACAATATAGGTGCCATGTCCCATCAGACGCAGCTGCTCTGAAAGCTCTGTTGAAAAATGGTTCAGAGATTCCATTTTCCCATGAAAAAGTAGAAAGTTCATTTTCTTCTCCCCAGCCTATTCCAAAAATCCCAGAATCCGCTCTGCAATCTGCCTGCTGGTGTAGTTGTCCAGAACCTTTTTACGACCATTCTGAATGATCTCTCTCTGCCGTTCCGGATCCTCCAACAGCGCACAGATCTGGTCAGGCAGTCTCTTCAGGTGCTCCAAAGAATAATAAGCGCATTCCTTATCCTCCTCAAAATGCTCCGTCAGCCAGGTGCTGGTATCTGTCAACGGGCAGGAATTGTGCAGCAGCGCATTAAAGATCCTGTCATGAGTTCCTGCCTTAAACCAGGGCATCACGTTAAGGGTGATATTGGCCTTCTCCATATAGGGAAAAATCCCGGCAAAATCAGTGGCCGGCATAATGGTTACATTTTTAGCTGACGCCAGGGGATGTGCATGCCATCCTCCGCTCACTATGGTAATGGGAAGCCCCGCCCTGATAATGGTCTCCAGAACCTTACTGCGAAAATACATCCGTATAAAATGGTCCAGCAGCTTGGCGTGATCCAGGAAATAAGCGATCAGCTTATCCGACATTTCCATTTTGTTATCTGCCGCACACCGGTCAAAGGCCCCTTCCATAGTCTCTGACGGATTGGCGATCAAATACTCCAATACCTGAAGGGCAAGCTCATTTGCCCTGCTGCCCTTAAACCTTTCGTTGATATCCTGATACAATTCATTGACCGGGCGGTAATTTCCCGGGAACAGAAGGGAGATTTCTTTATCAACAGGCTGGCTTGCGCAGCGGGACAGCGTTTGATCGATAAGCGAACTCGCGCTGCAGGATCGCGTTTGATTTCCAAGGGGATCCTCCTGATAGATCCCCTTAGAGAGACTGGCCATATGGGGCAGGAAAAATCCGTTCTCAATATGATAAAATCTTCTGGCAAACTCCACATGATGCTCATCGGGCATCAATTGGATATATTTTTCCGGTGGGTCGGCCATACAGCTGGCAAAGCTCATGGGATGATCCATAAAAATATTGACCATGGTGACATCCAATGCACTGCATATAGCCCTGTCAAAGGCGCACATTCCGTCATAGCAGATCACTCCCTGTACCGGTTCTCTGCAGAAGTTCATGACCTCACCGGCGTCAAAGCGGGTAACGTCTGATATCAGGGTTTCGTGTCCCATTCCCCGGAATTGTATCTCCAATTCGTCAACAAAGTGGTTTAAGGACTCCACAGGCCCTTTAAATAATAGTAACCGCATACTGTTTCCTCTTTTATTTTTGTTTCTATTTATTTTTGAAATCTCTGTTATTTTGATGACAATCGATCCTTTTCTATGATAAACTGATATGGATCAATTGTAAAGTCAACCAGGGAGGAGAATCCTTATGAATTTTGATCCATCCTTTTTTAAAGAAGAAATACGATGCGATTTTCCGGTAGATGAAAAACGCAAAAAAATATGGGCAGTAGAGCTGGGTATCCTGGAAAAGATTGATGAGGTATGCAAAAAACACAACCTCACCTATTACGCATACTATGGCACTCTCCTGGGTGCGGTGCGCCATCAGGGCTTTGTTCCCTGGGATGATGACCTCGATATCGCAATGCTCCGTGATGATTATGAAAAATTCCAGGAAATTGCGGCGGAGGAATTCACAGAGCCCTACTTTTTTCAAAACGCCTATACCGACGGCATCATCCGCTTTATGGCCAAGGTCAGAGACAGCAGGACAACTGCCATCGAGCACATGGCTCCCAGCCTGAACCAGGGGATTTTTGTGGACGTGTTCCCCTTAGACGTGGTGCCGGACGGCATCAACGAGGAAGCCCCCACCATTTTGGAGGTGCAGAAGGAAATCTGGGATACCGTGGTCAACCCCCGGGAAATCCTGATGGATTTGGAGGCCGGTAAGCAATTCGTTCTGGACATCACCACTCTGGTAAACCTGATCAAGCTGGAGAAGCGAGACCGCTTTAAGGAATTTGAAGCCTTCAGCCTTGCTCATTTTGGGGAAACCCAGAATGTAGATTTTATTGTGCGCCAATTATTTTATGGCCAGCCTGAAAGTCCTAAGCTGGACTGGTTCAAAAATATTGTCTATCTCCCCTTTGAAAACATACAGATTCCCGCTCCCGCCGAGTATGACAAGATCCTGACCGTTCTTTACGGGAATTACCACGAATTTGTCCGCGGAGGCAGTACCCACGAGAGCGTTATTATGGATCCGGATATTCCATATGGGGAGTATTTTGAAAGATATATTTTGAAGAAGGAGCAATAAAAAAGAAACAACGAATCCCCGAACTGTACTGCAATACGGTTCGGGGATTCGTTCTTTGTCCGGATGGACTTATAACCACTTGTTTGCCTGTTGGCATTATAATATATGCAAATCCTGATGCAATATTCCTGTCATAAATTTTAAAATTTGTATTATTCTGAAATCTCACTTTATATACAGCACGCAGAAAAATACTCCCCTATCCTAGCAATAAACCTCAGCGTATCCTCCTTCATCTCCCCCGGAAATGATGACAGAACAGGAGCCGTCTCAAAGCTTAAAGTCCCTTTAAAACCGATGTTTTTCAGTCCACTGACAAAGCCCTCCCAGTCCGTGGAGGGTTTGTTCTCTCTGGTCTTGGTAAAGGTGAAGGGTACCTGATGCAAATCCCTGACTCCGTCATTATCATGAATGTGAAGCACCTTAAGGTGAGAACCCAGGGTGGTTATAAATTCCTCAAAATTAAGTCCCACCAGATTTGCATGCCCCGTATCAAAGCAAAATCCCAGCACCTCACTGTGATATTTTTCATTCATCCTTTCTATCCGCTCCACAGCCTTCCGGGCATTACAGCAGGGCCCTTCTACCAGATGGCCTCCCGTACCATCATAAAGATTTTCGATACATACGGTAATTCCCATCTCCTTCGCCATTGGCGCCAGAAAGTCCAGGAAGCGTTCCGTCTGCTCCCACTCCACCTCCTCAGAGCCCAGAAACCGTGCCAGCTTGAATCCATGCACCACAATATAAGGACAGTGGAAAAATGCGCAGATTTCCATGCTTTTGACTGCAACCACATCCCGCAGGTAATCATTCAGAGTCTTGTCCCCACTGGGCACATAATTGGGATAAGGCATATGCATCTGATTAATCGTGATCCCTGCCGCACCGGCGCCGTTTCTGTGCGGCGTAAAAAACTGTTCCAGTTCCTGTATGGACTGATCAAAGAAAGCGTTCCGCTCCAACTGATAAAGAGTGGAGTTTAAAAGATAGGCATTTAAGCTGAAATCCGCACAGGAAAAGCCTGTACGGGCGAGCAAGGCAAAGCCCTCCTCCGGATGTTCATCATTCACAGCATTTTTGGTTTGAACCCCTAATGGCAGCATACTCTTTTTCCTCACCTTTCCCTCTCCAGTCTGTCAAAATAGAACGTGGGCATATATTCGTCATTAAAAAACTCTATAGGATTTGACAGCCCCATGTCTCTTAACTGGGCCTCGATCTCCCTATAATAAATATTGCAGATGAAAATCGCGCAATCCCCAGGCAGTTCCCGCAAGGACTCCGGTGATCTGACTGTCAATCCACAGAATTCTGTCTCCCAGGTTTTGGGATTATTGTCACAGGTAAACAATGGCGGATATTTTTCTCCATAACATTTCATATAATTCCGGCACATATTTCCGGCGCCGAATAAGACTCTGGAAGGATGCTTTTTGAGCAGATTCTCAATCTCGATCTGCCATTTAAAGTATTCCGCCACAGATTTCGCAAGACGGACCAGCTCCGGGCGCAGGATCGGGGAAAACACTGCCGCGGTATCCTGGAGATCCAAAACTAGCTCTCCGTCAAACCCGGTCTCCCGAAGGCCTCTGATCAGATTCAGCCAGTCTGTCTGGGTCTGTCTCCGGTATACTCCGGTAAAAGGCAACAGAGAGGCTTCTCCGTGCCCGTCACAGTCTCTTAAAATCACGGCTTTCAGTCTGCTTCCAAGCTGCAGGATAAAATCATACATATTCTGTCCGCAGAGATTACATCCCCCTACATCCATACAAAAACCAAACCACTCTCCGCCTGCCGCCTCATTGAGCAAATCCACCCATTCCACGGCCTGAACGCCGTCAGAGCAGATTCCCCGGGTCAGATGCCCGCTCACATCCCTGCACTGGTTTTCCAAAAGAATCTGCACGCCATACTGCTTTGCAACCTCAGCCAGTTCCAGATAATATGCCCTGTTTCGCTCCCACAGCTCACTGCCTGCAATCCCTGCAGATAAAGGCTTGACGATCAGATACTCAGTCCCCGTCTGACCACAGACCCGGATACTCTCCTTGGTCAGCTGTTCCACCAACCCGTTTAAGTCCGTCCTCCTGGTTTCCCAGCTCAGATAGGGAGCCATGGCAATGGGAGAGGACAGCTTCCCCTTCTCGCACTGCTCCAGTACAGGCTTCAAACTATTGTAAAGTTCTTCCGGATGCTCCGTTATATGGACCGCCTGCTTCGACTCAAATGTTTTTGGCTTCCTTTTTCCAAGGTACTCAAGCTCCCCTGCCGGGCAGACCATAGATATATCTAACAAAATGCTCTGAAATCCCGCCGAGGCGATATCAGAAAATCCCTGTCTTGGAAATTTAATATCTGCGATTCCTGATGGTTCACAACTGATATTCAATGTTTTTCCTCCATAAATAGCTTCTGTAATGATTACTGAAATTTCCGTTTAAAATTATATCGTATATACTGTGACAAATCAATTTTTTATTATGTGTGAAAACTATAATTTTCAATTGAGCTATCACCTATAGTATGGTAATATACTTTCAAAGCAAACGATTTCTTCCGGCAAGTGATGAACAACGCCGTGTCTGAAAAGTATCTATTTTTTACATCTTGAAATCCTGCTTTTAACCCCAAAACTAATAAACAGCAGGAAATCAGAGAGACTTTCGGCGCATGTTCAAGAGACCAATGCAGAATTCTACGAAAGCACGTTGCTTTTTTCCTGCACAAAGGAGGAAAACGTATGGCAAACAATATGATCACGAAGCTTGAGGATTTAAATTTGGTAGACAAATTTCTGTTCGATGAGGTAATGGAGGATATAGCGTCCTATGAAGCCCTGGTCAGTATCCTTTTGGAGGATGAAGTGAAGCTGCTTACCGTGCCGGAAACGGAGAAGGAATTGCGTGTGTCCCCACAACTTCGGGGAATACGTCTGGATGTGGTGAGCATGGATCGTGAGGGAGAAATCTACTATACAGAGATGCAAAAGCGAGATACCGGAAACCTGAGGAAACGCAGCCGCCTGTATCAAGCCCAGCTGGATGTGTCGCTGTTAGAACCGGGAACGACGGACTTTAATCTGTTAAATGACAGCTGTTTTATTCTTATTGCGCCTTTTGACATTTTTGGAAAAGGCCTTTACCGATATACCTTCGAAGGAACTTGCAGAGAATGCCCAGATCTGAAAATAGAGGATGGCGCAACCAGAGTGTTTATTAATGCCAATGGAACTAACAGGGAAGACTTTACTCAGGAATTTCTGGATCTTATGCAATATATTACGGATTCAACAGATGTCAGGGTACAGGCCTCAAAAAGTGAAAGACTTAAGCTGATCCACAGGAACGTAAAGAAAATCAAGCTATCGGAGAAGATGGGAGTGAAGTATATGCAGAAGTGGGAAGAACTGGCGTATGCCAGGGAGGATGGGATTATAGAAGGAGAAGCAATAAAGCTGATCAGCCAGATATGTAAAAAGCTGGCAAAAGGAAAAGACGCAGAAGCCATAGCGGAAGCTCTGGAGGAAGAAGCTTCTTATACAGAAAGGATCTGCCGAATTGCCAAAAAGTATGCTCCGGAATATGACTGTGGGAAAATTTACGAGGAGTTAAAAGCAGAAGAACATCAATACCAGGAGAATTTACTATGACCAACAAGGCTCTTTTATATCTTAATACAACAGATGAACTGGAGGATTTCCTAAGTTCCATCGATGAAGTAAAATTATACGGTGCCGGATACTATCTGGGAATATTTCTGGAAGGAACATCAAACCTGAATAAAGACTTTCTGAATAAGATTGCCTGTATTCTGGTTACAAGCAGCGAGGGAAATCCTTCCTGTATAAATGATATCCCGATTGCTGTACTGCGAAAAGATGCCATTACACCAAATGATCATATTCTGTTGACCCTTGGCCATCGATATACCCAGGAAATATATGATCATTTACGTGATACATGTGCCACCATCGTAGAGTTAAATTTCAACATGTTTCAGGAAAAACCTTATCATGATGTGAGGCAAAGTCTTTTACCATTTATTGAAGGTTTCCCGAATCATCTTTTACGGCTCAATGAACCTGTCTCCGGTCAAAAACAATATGCCTGGACATGCTGGTGGCAGGGAGAAGAGCATGCGCCGGATATTATTAAGGTCTGCCTGCAAAGCCAGAAAAAGAATCTGCCATCAGGCATAGAACATATTGTTATAACAGAAGATAATTATTCGAACTATATCAGATTACCAGAATATATTCTTCAAAAAGTGGAATCCGGAAATATTTCGCTGACACATTTATCAGATATTATACGCGTAAATCTATTGTATAAATATGGCGGTCTCTGGATGGACGCTGCTGCTTTTCTTTTAGAGCCTTTACCGTTGGATATATTCAACTATCCTATATATACCAGAAACTTACCTGAAACGCAATTTTGTTCCAATGCGATGTGGACAATTGGTTTTTTATATGCCAAGGCCGGAAATAAACTGTTCCGCTTCTTATCCGAAGCTCTTTTTTATTATTTTTCCGTACACAATGAGCTTCAATACTACCTTACACTCGACTACATGATAGCAATTGCATGCAATATATTTCCTGAAATAGAAAAGCAATTCAGGCAAATCCCATACAATAATGAAGGAACCTTTAAGTTAAGGGATCATCTCATGGATCCCTTTGATGCCGAACAGTATGCTGATTATATCAAGGGTACTTTTGTGCAAATGCTCACGCATAAACTAAATCCGGATGATATCAGAGAAAAAAACAACACTATCTATAAGCATATCGTAAATATTGACAAAAACAGGTATGTTTTGTGAGCATGAAATCAGTCGGGAATATGGGAGAAAGCAATGAAAGATTATTTACTATTTGTAGATGAAACCAAACCAGATAAATACCATTCTAATTTCTGTGTTGCGGGAATTATTGTAGAAAGAGAATATTATGAGAAAATTTTAGTTAAGGATGTTAGTAATTTAAAAATTAAACATTTTGGGAAATCCGATGTGATATTTCATTTTTCTGATATGAAAAAGAACCGCAACGATTTTTCCAGTTTGATAAATGAAGAAAAAAGAAATAGTTTTTGGACAGATTATGTTAAATTATTAAAAGATGCTAATTTTGATATTATTGGTGTTTTTTTCGACAATAAAAAGATGGAACAATTACAATATGGTTCATCAAAAAATAATTATAATATCGGATTCTATGCATTATTAGACAATTTTATGCACTACTTAAAAGATAAAGATTCTTTTGGTCAAATTTGTGTAGAATCAAGAAGCTTTAATGAAAACAGATATCTGCTTGATGTATTTTATAAATATCAACAAAATGGTTCCATTTACTTCATCGAATCCGAAATCAAAAAACATCTATCATCAATTGGCTTCACAATAAAAGGTGATAATTGTATCGGACTACAATTAGCTGATCCAGTACCATCTCAACTAATGAGATATATAGCAAAAAACAAAAAAGATTTTTACGATCTCTATAATACCCTAAGTACAAAAATCTATAATGTTGGTACAGATTATGAAAATATTTTAGGTATCAAAAATATTTTATAATAAATCTTGACATTACTGAATATACTTTGTATAATCCATGTATCACAATATTGGTGTGACCAAGAAGGGTGATAGCTGAAATGATAAAGGTGTGACCTTGAAGCATGGACGCAAATGGAGGACATTAAAATAGAGACAGGTGTGACCTGTCTCTATTTATTTTGTTTTAAAATCACTATTACAATTATTGTAATGCTATTTATTTGTATCTTATGAAAACATATATGAGATACTTTATACAAAAATAACAGGTGTACCTCATTCCCTTTCGTGTTCTCAAAATCCTATATCAGTCTCTGCTCGATCAATTTCTTAAGCTTACTGGAGCTTGTGGTTTCTGTGTAAGGGAAGAATAC
Source organism: uncultured Lachnospiraceae bacterium (assembly GCA_947382625.1). Classification (GTDB taxonomy): domain Bacteria; phylum Bacillota; class Clostridia; order Lachnospirales; family Lachnospiraceae; genus Suilimivivens. Next base: position 53,343 of record CANDAG010000016.1, on the reverse strand, counting down.
CATCTCCGCGCCATGCTTTTCCAGAAATTGCTTTTCTGCCATCCAGTCCGGATTATTCACATAATCACTGCCGGAAAACTGGCAGTCAAAATGATGCAGCCGCCAGGCGTCCCTGGTGCCACCAAAATTGAGTGGAATCTCCGCTACCTCGTCCACGTAGCGGCAGCTTCGCACCAGCTCCGCCCGCTCTTCAAAGGACATGAAGGGCTCTACCTTCTTAAACTTGCGGACTCCCTCATCGGAAACTACTCCCACGATCAGATATTCACACTGCTCCTTGGCCCGCTTAAACATATTCAAATGCCCCACATGGAAAAGGTCAAATACGCCGGCGATATACCCTGTATGATACTTCTTCGGCGTATTCTGGGTCTCGTCTCCTGCTGCCGCCGAAGGTTGCAGGATAGGCTTTCTCTTTCTGGGGTAAGCCTTTCCGGAATCATAAATGCTATACTCCTTTATCCCCATCTCCTTTAACTGCTTCATTACCGACAAATAATTTTTGATACAGATCAGTATCTTATATTCGCCGCTTTGAAGGGTCTTTAAAAGCTCCGGAGACTGGATTGTAATCCCATCAATGGTCTGGCCCCACCGCGCTTTGTTATTATCAATCACCGCATATACAGGATAATCCTGTCCATACAATTCCAGAAATCTCTCTGCGAATTTTCCTGAGCCAAAAAGGATCAGCTTTCTGGTATCAGCATTCCGAAAAATATCCACAAAAAGTCTCTGATAATCCTCTTCCGAATAATTCATCCTATGCCGGTTGGCATTGATTACCTCCCCATTGGCTCTGGAGGCTTCATGATAAATTCTAAGTTCCTTTTCCTTCCGCAAATCCGCCAGAAAATCCCACTCTGTCTTCCGCCAACGCATTAAATGCTTCGTCAGGCCATATCTCTCATATAATGCACTACTTGGAAGAATCTTTTCCAGCTCCTCATTTCCTGCATAAAAGGTTGCGATCATTCTTGTAATAATTGCATTTGCCGGATAATTTTCCTCACAAAATTCCTGATCGTAGAAGACAAAGGTACCATCTATATAGAAGCTATTCAAAGGAACCATATCCAGGTATCCCTTCCGCAGAATGGCTCCATCTCCGTCTCCTTTGTCAGGCTCCACAATATCCGAGGACTGTAATATGAGATCCCGGAAGTGATCCATTTTTTGCAAAAACTGTTCTACATCTGTCTGCAGGAGCCGTTTCAGGTAAAGCTGACCCACTTCCGCCTGTATATAGGGCATTACACAGACGCCATCTTCCATCTTCGTATCCACCACAGAAATTCCATGGCCTGCCAAATCCTCCGCATGCTCCACCAGCTTACTGAGACGCCCTTCCCCCTCCGGATAAGCCGCTCTCTTTTCTACCCTGCCGGAGCTGTGTATAAGCGTATAAAGGGCCCGCTCACGCCCCCGCTCCATAGAACAGGTAACATGCAGCACATCGCTGACGGCCTCCTCTGGGCAGCATTCAACCAGCCAGGCATTGGCCATTGTATGGAATATCCCATTCTCCATCAGCCCTCTATAAAGCGACGCCTCCTCCAAAAAAACACTGTCCGGATAATGATAGGTGGGAAACACTCTGGTGGCCAAATCCTCATTGGGCAAGTAATCCTGTGCATAGATCAAGCCCGCATTCTGCAGATCCGGAAGAACCGAATAAAACCGGGAATGACTCCACCCGGCATTCTTAAGCATATCCTCCAGCTCGTGCCTGCTGTAGCACCTTCCCTGAAAGGAGTCCTCCTTCTTTGCATAGGCTCTGCGATACCCTTCTACACCGTCAAAATTTCTCCCTGTGTAAGGGTCTCTGTCTCCGCAAAAATAACGGATGCCCAAGCGATTGTTCATGCCAAGGAGCAATATCCCGCTTTCTTTTAACAGGCTTTTCCAAAAGTGTAGAATATCCTCCGGATGTTTGCACTGCTCCAGAGCCTCGATAGAAATAAGGTAATCAAACACCCCATTATGCTCCTGCTGCCATCCGCTGTCACATGTCTGTTCCACTGAGACACACTGTAAGGCGATTGATTTTCCTGCCAGCATTTTGGCTATATCGTCTTCATGATTTCCAATATAAAGAACTGTACTGTCTTTTTTTATGTCATACCACTGTAATAATCCCTGTCTGATCCCCTGGATCAACTCCTGTGACTGTTCTGATTTTTCCATATTGATATACTTCCTTTTGTTCTGACCGAAATATCCAAATTAATACACATGAATCCAATCTTCTTTGATTCCCATATTCCGCAGCTGCTGTTCCATCTCCTGCGCATGGAGTTTATTAGCTACAATATAGAGCGCATCAGGGTACTGATGTACCGCATCTTCAGGCGACAATATATCATGTCCCTCTATACTGGTATGCCAGACATCTTGCTTATTATCCGTAAAACAGCAAATACGCTCTGCCATATCCCCCAAGCAGGCCATTACACTTTTGCCATATGCCCCACATCCAAAAATGACTAACTTTTGCTCTTTCAATTTTCGATACAATCTCTCCTGCCGCTGTAGCTGTATTTGCGAAGCTTCAAAACATCTTTCCAATGTTTTCCAGAAATCCTCCCTGGATTCCTCCAGCAATGTCCTGATGCTCTGAGAATACTCCCTGCTTCCGTTTTGCTCTAAGACTATGCGATCCTTCTCCAATTCCTGATAGCATCTCTCCCAAAGCGCTCTGCGGTTCTTTTCATTAAAACGCGCTAAATTTCCGCAGAAGTCATTATATTTCCAGATGTAAAACTGTCTCCATATGTAAAAATCATCAATCCCTCTTCTCTCAAGCTCCGCTTTCAGAAACTCAAATTCATCTGCAATAACAACAGCCTTTTTCGGATCTACTACAGAAGAGAACGGGTTGTCCGTGCGATACAAATAAACCGGCTCATCAAGATGATAACAAGTATCTGCCAGCGCGCTTGTGAGGAAGCGAAAAGACATATCCTGAAAAGAAGCCCCAGGCGATTCATTCATCCTGATGTCTTTTTGAAGCAAAAAATCCTTTTTGAAAATTCCTGTCCAATACCGCAGGATCTGACGCATATCTTCAGGATGCTTTCCACTCTCTAACAGATGTCCATAGTCCTGCTTGGGATACATTTTAGTCAACATCTGATATCGTTTGCCGTCTATGTCGCGGAACTCCAGATAATCTGCATTGACAAAATCCGGATGATATTTCTCTGCAATCGCATATAAATGCTCCAGCATACACGGCATATATGCATCATCCGATTCCAGCACAGAAATATATTCCCCTTTCGCCTGACGGATCCCCTCGTTGATCTTGTGCCCATAGCTGGTGTTCGGATCATTTATAATGCATATCCTATTGTCCTTCTCTGCATACTCTTTCAGAATCTGCGGGGAATTGTCTGTACTTCCGCCATCCATACAAAGAATCTCAATATCAGAAAAGGTCTGCTTTATAACACTATCGAGGCATTCCCTGAGATATTTTTTTGCATTATGTACTGTAACGATTACAGATATTCTTACCATAATAAATCACACCACCATCTTATAGAAGTCTGTTCCGCAAAAATTTCACATCTATCCCAGAGGAATAAATATCTATACGTTCTTCTTTAATCCCCAGTCTCAAAAGTTCGATTTTCATTTCTTCACAATAGTTCTTATTCGCAACAACATATATGGCCTCAGGATATCGCTTCACTGCTTCCTGAGGCGAAAAAATTTCTCTGCCATAAATAGTTTTCCCCTGTCGCTTCACGGAAGAATCACAAAACGCACAAATCGTGTCAACCTGATTGTATAATGCCACTGTCACTAAAAAAGCACCAAATTTTCCACTTCCAAATATTACCACCTGACTTTTTTGTATATGGAACAGCAGAGTTCGCATCATTTCCTGACTCTCTCTGTACTGCAATTCCAACTGGTAGTACAGTTCCTTTGGATTTTCCAAAAATATCTGTAATTGTTCCCATTCTTTCTGCTGGAAATCTTTTTGCCCAATAATCTGTTCTTTCAATGCTAAATCCAGACGCCTGGCTATATTCTGCATGGAAGATAGACCCTCCTCCCAGAACCCTCCAGAAACTACCATCACTGGAAACCTTGTCATGGTGTGAGCAAAGAATTTATAATTAAATACTCTCTTCCATGCCACTGATTGATTCTCCACAAATTTTTCATCACACTCATATTCCTTGCAAATTAAAGAAAACGCTTTAGGATTATACTCTGAAGCCCCCAAATTATCCTGACGATATTCATAGACTGTCTTATCTACATAAACCGCCTTTTTAGCTAAAACAAACGTCTGCAACACTCCACCTGCATCCTGATAAGCTGCTCCCGGAGTTTCATTTAAAACAATATTTTTAAAGAAACTATTTTTGTAAATTCCATACCAAAGAAAAGAATCTCTCATTAAAAGTTCTGGCATCTCACACGGCACTACCTCAATAGCGCCATCCCTGTATTGCACTTGGTCAAACTGGGGAAGATGAATTCTATAAATATATCCACCATCCATCGTGTAAAAAAGATCTGCAGTCCCTTTCACATAATCTGCCCCCGACTCAACCGCAATCGGGTACAATGTTTCATACATATCCGGCATTATTCTGTCATCTGTATCTACAATTGCAATATACTCTCCTGTCGCTATGCCAATTCCCATGTTAACCTGATAGCCATAGCTTTTTTTATCCGAATGGAGCAAGCGAATCCTCTTATCTATACACATATATTGCTTTATGATCTCTACCGTCCTGTCTATAGAGCCGGCATCTATCACCAGAACCTCGATCTCCTCCAGCGTCTGACTTAATACACTTTCCAGGCTTTCTGCAATGTATCTCTCCATATTTAAGCAAGGCATAATCACTGATATTTTGGGCATAGTATCTCCTCTGCATTTTTTAATGCTGTCGTAAAATATTCTCCATCCTTTAGTTTCTGTGACAATGCTTCTACATTCTGTACATATTGTTTATATTCTTCTTCGGTCACTTCATCCAATTTATAGCTAATGTCATGTAAAGAATCGACACAGAATCCAACACTATTTTCTAAAACAAACCGCGCCTGAGCTGCCTGCCTCCAGATAATAACCGGCAATCCTGCGGAAAGATATAACGACAATTTATGTGGATTATTATATTTCAAATATTCGCCCGTACCTCCCGCACAGGTTTCTATACTATCTCCATCCCAGATCAATCCAAAGCCTCTATCCAGTCTTTGTGGAATCACCTCTGATGGCAGAGATCCATGATACTGAATATTTAGCACATTATTCGCGATATTTTCATCATAGTTTGGTCCATAGAGATGTATCAGCAAAGAATTTAACTCTTTCAAGTGCAAAAGATAGGAACTTTTTTTCAGATCAAGATTTGCAGCAATCGTTACCGATTTTTCAAATTTCTTTTCTGCATTAATACTTGAATCAAGATAATCGAATATCTCAAGAGATACCACTCTTTGCTCCTCTATTCCCTGTTTAACAAAAAATCGCCGCATAATCTCATTATGGACAATAAAAACATCGCCAATCGAAAGCATCACCTCAAACTCATGCTGTCTATAAGCTGAATGGTATGTTTTTCGCAAACTTTCCACCTCATGAACTACTATAATAAATCGAATTCCTCTTTCACTCTTCATGTGCAGAAATAACTCTTCCGGTAATTCAGGCTCTGCCGGAACCGGATGCTGCATAACGATAATTGAATTTTCTTCAACCTCTTCAAATACTCTCTCCCATTCAAATTTCTCTTGCTTTCTCTGTAAGATTCCTGATTTTTCTCCATAACAACGGATTTTTTTTATCAAATATCCTTCTTTCTCAAGTATGCGGATAATATCCGTCCTCGCTTTGCTTCCTCCAATGTTTGACCTTTCAAAGTATTCACAAATCTGATACCCCTTTCTTCCTGTTATTTCCTCGGAAGCAATCTGCTTATCGGAGCAGATTCTTTCAGACAACTCCCTGATCTGCTCTATCATGATTGCTCTGCTATCATCGCTTATACCAAAACGCTCATCAAATACTGCAGGGAAAAAACAGGGCATCCCATCCAGCTCTTCTATCTCATCCAACTGGTCTACTACTTCTTCAAATCCACGAACTGTAATCAACATGATACAATCTTCTCTGTATAAATCACAAAATTCCTGAATCGAATAAATTGAATATTCCCTTGTCTCTATATCTACTACTTTTTCCTGGCGATAATTATCTACTACTCCACAAATTTGAATCTCCGGATTAATAGATACAAATTTTCTAAAATATTTGCCACTCCCAAAGCAAAAAATACGTTTCCCATATACGTTCTGTGCAAAATTCTTGATGTCGCAATTTATTGCATTAACCATCTGTATGCTCCCTTATTGATATATATATATATCAGCAAACTCTGTATCTTTATCTTTAATTGCCTGAATAATTTCATCTTGATATCTTTCGCTTACGGCCACAATAATCCCACATTTCTTATCTAAACTAATTTCTTTCAATGTATATACTGGTATTCCTGAGACATTTTGAGGATTACTTTTACCATCGCTTACCAAAAAAGCTTTGGGTATTTTTTTTACATCTTTCAACATGGCCTGTACTTGTTTTCCTTTAACTCCTGCACCATAGATATAAAAATACTCAAACTCTTTAATATATTCTAATAATTTTATTCTTCTATCTTCAAAACTAGTAAGTTCTTTAATATTAGAAATTCCTAAGGAAGATGCTAATAAATCAAACGATTTCTCTAAGACATCCCGCATATATTCTAAACGCATTCCTGCATAATGATCTGTCATAATCCATCCAGTTTCATATCCTGCATCCTGCGCTACATACGATAAAATCCTTTCAATAGCATGACTAATAGTCCCACCATTTTTTAATGGTTCTTCATCAAAACTGTCGTATTGCCATTCTATTTCAAATAATTTTTTCAATGCAGATACTTTGGCCCAAAAGGCTGTTCCTAATGTTAACGGAGGCTTTTGAGGATTTAAATCACATTTTAGCTGCATTCCAGTAGCTAGCTCCCTAGTTAAAGCAAAATCTTCATACCATGAATTCGAGAACGCTTCTATGCAATACTCTCCCATTGGCGGTGGCGGAACCAATAGCCCTATCCCCTGATTCCTATCAAGAGTATCCAATACATTAGCAATATATTTTTCACTCCCCAACATATTCTCCCATAAGCACTGAATCCATGCTTTTATGTCATCTTGTTGAAAAATCTGCTTTTCCTTTTTATCATGTACAAATCCGATATACTCATAATTTACTATATATTTTCGGCACGTAACTAAAAAGGAACTAATATCTCGTCCCCTGTTTGGCTTTTTTATAATTTGGCACTTTTTAGAATATGCTAATTCATTTCTCTCTAAAATTTCATAAATCTTGACATTTGAAGTTGTAATAAAAATATCTATTTCTTCCGGAATATATGTAATATACCTTATATAATCCTCAATTGTATCTAAATAATGCAAATGAATAATAATCGCCGTTTTTTTTACCATCTTATCCATACTTATTCTTGCATTCATGGGTAAAATAAAGTTAAGATTTTTTTCTTTTTTAATATCATACATATTTTTCATATAATCATCTCTACTTCCATTACTATTTATAAATTATTTCTGATTCCAAAAACTTCGGCATATACGGAAGTGCGCAGATCCCATCTTTTACCAATTTCATTCTTACTTCTTTTGCATTTTTAAGCATTATAATACAAATAATCTCATTTCTCTTTTCCATCATTTCTACATATGATAAACAAATGCATCCCTTCTTTTTCGCATAATTTCCATCTTCTATACTGCCTAAATAGAAATAATCAATATCAATTTTTTGCCTGTTAAAAACCATACTGCCTTCTTCCAGGCTTTCCGCATCCGGACACCATAAGCATATTTTTTTTCCATCATTTAATGCATCTCTAAAAATAGCCAAGTATATATTCTTTACCCAATACCCCTTCTGCTTATAGTAATATGAAATACATTGATGTATCGTTTTTTCGATGAAGGGAGAGACTCCTATCTGCATATGCTTTGAATACAAATAAAGCCACTCCTTCATGTTTAATTGTAAATCATTTTCACATAAATCAGATACTCTTTTACCATCTATGCCCTCTCTGATTAAAATTTCTTCTGTAAAAATGAAATTCTTTTTATATTCTAAAAATTTAACATACCAATCAATATCTACCGTCCATATTAAATACTCATCCATCATAATACCTAAATTCTTTACTATGGTAGTACTTGGAGATCCTATATAATTTACACTAAGCAGGCTATATATATCTGTATTAAGATTCTTTAATGCTTCAGCATCCATACATGTATCGCATATCTCTGTCCCATAATCGCTACTATGATTCGAAAAACCTATAACTGCTTCAGGATTCTCATCCATAATTTTGACCATCTTTTCCAAACTATATGTATGTAAAAAATAGTCGTCGTGATGCATCACTTTAATATATTGAGGTTTGCACTTCTGTGCCAATTTCATCGCTTTATTACAATTCGCTGTTGAGCCCAAACGTTCTTTATTAGAATGGTATATGAAATTTTCACCCATACCATTAATCAATCGTCTTACTTCTTCATCATCGCTATCATCTACAACAAATACCGCATACTCTTTAAATGTTTGCTTTTGAATAGAATCCAATAGTCTTTTTAATAACTCTGCTTTTTTATAATAAGGAATGCATATAGCCACTTTCTTTTCTAAAATCATAATAATTCTCCCTATGATTTTCATTACAAATGCCCCTTAGGTCATTTGTAATCCTAAAATAATCAGTGATGAATAATTATCCTATAATCTAATCCATTCTTTTGGACATATATCCCTATAATCACATCCATTAATCCACTTTGTGGGCGCAATTACCATTTTTTCTTTATTCTGATTCAGCCAAGCTCCCCACCAGCTAAAAGTGCTGTTTGCAATTATATTATTTTTACACAAACTCATCAAATACATGTCATACCAATCTTCATATCCTATAAACATGGAACTATCAACATAGACCGCATTTTTTAACCTCATATTTTCTTTTGCCCATGTAATATCATTGGAAAAAATATAAAAATACGCACCTTCTATAGAACTCTCAATATAATTAATTGCCTGTTGATAATAGGCTAATGTACATATATTTCCATAAGTAATTTCACCTTGCCTTGATAAATAATCCCCTCTCCTAATGTGTATACTTACTGAATTTGTCTCCTCTATTTTTTTTGCTATATCTCGAAGAGCCTCTTCCTTTTCTTCTTTAAATGTAAAGTCCTTCAACAAAATATAACGAATTTCGTCCGCATACTGACAACATTGATGATATCCACGGATTATACCATTTTTTATCCAAAACAAATTCTCATTTTTTGCTTTCACCTTTTCTTCTCTTGGTTCCGGCTCTACATAAATCTGAAAATTTCTCAAATTACGCATATCTCCTAAATACGAAGAAATATGCTCATCTCTTTGTTGAATGGTACACCTGTTCATTGCAATATTCGGAAATACTTTATCTAACATAAATGAGTTTGGCCCCGGCATATTAAAGCTACTAATATCTACATATACATTTCTTCCTCTATTTTGCAAATTACGATATAATGCATATTGGAACATTTGGTTTCCTAATCCATCCGAAATACATATCACAACAGAATCTCTTTCTAACATTTTCTCTTTTGGAGCATAAATCTCATCCGTGTGCCTCTCCTGATAAAAGCCAAATACAGTATAATCTTTAATACCAAATTCCGTTTCTAACCGCAGCTTTACTTCATCCAAACCATTCTTCAGTGCAATAATTACTTCTATTTCATTATCACGCAATATATCCGGAGAACAAATATTTAATCCATTTAAAGCACTTCCCCACTTTCTCTCATCATTATCAACATAACATATAATATTTATTTGCCCTTTATAATAAGTATAAGCTGCTTCACCTATTCGCCCCGCTCCCCAGATAATATATTTTTTCTTTTCCAGCAGCATACAATTCCTCCACTTTATTAGCATTTACTCTATTTCTAAAGAAATTAAACACGGAACAATTCTTTAATAAATCTATAACCATTATTCTTCACACCTATAGCTTAACGGTATTGCTGATTCTCTAATTGCCTTCGGATCCATCATCGCAATATTTTCTTCCTCTATGCCCATAGCAATTAGATTTCGCTTTATGCCATCTGCAATTGTGTGCTCCATAATTGTAATTAAAATATAATCGTATACTGTTTTCTTTATCGCATTCACATCTTGTATCTCACAACCATGGCGTATTTCTCCTTTAAGCTTACTGTTATTGTCTACCCATGCAACAATCTCGTATCCGCTTTCATTTACTAAATACTCAACTAGTTGACTTCCAATATTCCCTGCCCCGTAAATTACTAATTTATCTCCCCTTTTCACTTGTGTAAATGGAAATAAACTCTCTTTATTAAAATCTAATAGAGATCTATAATCTGTTGCCATAATTGAAAAAACTGCCATAAAAACGGCCCTTAAAAAATCATTTTTCTTCGCATTATGCGCTTGCAGAAAATGCTTCAATTCGGCATACCAACAGTCAGCTAATTTTTCTTTTGTGTGAATAATAGACTCTTCTCGTTGCATATAGTGATAACTACTTTGCTCTATAAGTGCAACTTTTTTAGATGATAAAAGAGAGAAATAATTGCATATTTGATCCTCTGCCCTTCCAATCTTATCATTAACTAGTATTTGATTTTGTTGCAAAATTTCTCTTTTTATTGCCCACATCCACATTGCCCAAGCTATAGTTCCTGAAAAGCACTTACTGCAATCCACCAATTTTGATATCACTTTTTCTTCTATTTCGGATTCTAGAAAAACTCCCTGCTCAATAGGCTCACACTTTTTTACTGCTCTTGATCCAAAATCAACCCAGTACCCATTCATATAAATCATATCAGCACCTGTTGATAAGCCGTCTTTAACCAAACAAAAAAATCTATCTTTTTCTATCCAATCATCCCCATCAACATTAATAATATAATCTCCTGAAGCAATTTCTGTCCCCGCCTTTCGTGCACTAACTAATCCCCCATTTTTTTTGTGGATGACTCTAACTCTTGAATCTTGTTTTGCATAAAAATCACATATATTTCCACTACTATCTGTTGACCCATCATCAACTAAAATAACCTCTAAAGATTCATACGTCTGATTTAAAATACTTTCAATGCATTTTCTCAAATATCTTTCAACATTATAAACTGGAACAATAACACTAATTACGTACAAAATTCTTACACCTCATTCAAATTATATACTTCTCAATCTTGAAGCAAACCTATTTTTAATCTATTCAAGATATCCCCGCTCTACACACTTTATTTGTGTCCTGATATCGTATTCCTTATTTATCAAGCTCTCTCTATTATTCTTTTTAACACTGTATTCCAATATTTTTTCTTTCCATGCCTTCACATCAAGCGGTAATGAATCTACATCATCATTAATTATAGCTTCATGCGTAATTTGATCGCTGACAACACATGGCAAACCTGCTGCTTGAGCCTCGATTAATGCAATCGGCATTCCCTCCATTATTGAAGGTAAGCAGAACAAATCCATTGCCTGTAGGAGTTCAGAAATATCACTTCTATAGCCTGTAAAGATTACTTCGTTCTTTATATCCAAGTTTTGAACCATATTCTTATATTCTTGTTCTCTGGCTCCTGCACCTACTAAAAGTAATCTGTATTCATTAGAACTGTTTTTATGACTTTTACAAATTTCAGAAAACACTTCTAATAAAAAGCCTTGATTTTTAGGATATACAAACAGTCCCACATTTCCAATAACATATTTTCGATCTAGTCCCATCTTACTCCGATATTTTTGTCTAATGGCTTTGTTATACTTAAATTGGGATAAATCGATAACGTTTTTCATTATTCTAATATTTTTCTTGCTTATTCTATTTCCAAATAAAAAATCAGCGGCTTTCCAAGTACATGCCCAGTAGTCTGTAGCCATTTCCTCTGTTAATAAGTTCAAATTTTCTTTGTGTACTTGTATGGCATCGTTCCTTTGTTTGTCATCCAAAATCGTGACTCCCGTAGTATGGGCATGAATAATTATTTTCTTAACCCCTACTTCCTTTGCAATTTGCTCAACATAAAAACTTTTCCAATATGAAGTGTGTAAATGAACGACATCATAATTACCTTTTACTAAAATCTCTCTAAATTCATCCACAAATTTATCTTTATCATCTTCTGCATAACATGAGATATAATGTATTTTGCATCCTTCTTTTTCTAGACTTTCAGCAAATGTCAACGATTTACTCATTGTCGCAAAATCAAACTGGAATCGAGATTTATCAATAAATTTCCAGTTTGTTAAAATATATTGAGTAATGCCCCCTTTGCTATTCGCTATTGGAAATTGCAATACTTTAATCATTCTACTGTTCCTCCAAAACATAATAATAGATTTTCAGAATCTCTGAGTTATACTTTAACTTTAATCAGCCTAAAATTCTTAATTTCTTCTCCTAGGTTTTTCCTTACACTGATGATGAGATTCTTTTCCTCTACTATTGGTTTGGCATAAAACAGTTTCTTCCCAATGCTATTCTGAATAGTTTCTTTCCTGATCTTACACACGACTATATCTTTTTTCTACAGTCAAAAATCCTGTTTCTTCCATTTATTATCAAAATGTTTCTATAACAGTTCCAAATTTTTCACTTCTTCTTTGAATAAATTGAGTTTCTCCTTCTCTTCCTCGCTTGCCCAACTGTATTCGAAATGGTGAACAGAAACTGTATTATTAGAATAATTTTTAAAAATAAGCCCTGCATCAGGTGATAAAACTTCAGACGGGTAGATTACAACGTCATTCTTTTTTTGGTAACTGTTCTCTAAACTAAACCCATATTTTTTTAAAACGGGATGTTGATATTCATAGCATGTGGTCAGATTCAATTTGCCATTTGGAAGCCGAAAGGATAAATCATCATAAAAGTCTCTTAATTCCTTTATTAATAAATGCCCTTTTATTGCTCCAAATCCTACTCCCAATCCTATCTGAAAATTGCAACTAAATCCACAAAACATATCATCCTTTAAAAGCCTATCTAACGAAGTTAACAATTCAACATCAGTGTCTAAATATATTCCACCTTCATTATAAATAATATCTAATCTCGCATAATCTGGAACAAATGCCCATTTCCCACATTCATAAGCTTCTTTCATGTATTTGTTTTTTGATATATCATAATTATTTTCATCCCAACGGATAATGTCATAATCAGGACAAAACTTGTTCCAAGATTCCATATATTTTTTTAAATGTTCTGGAATTTGCCCCCCCCCAAACCAACAATAATGTATTTTTTTCGGAATTTTATCTTTTCCCGCTGAAAAATTGAATGTTTCCAGCTCACAATAATCTCTCATCAAAACCCCAACATAGCAATCCACCATGTTCAAAAGAGTAATTCCATTTATATACTTAATAATTTCTCCTGCATATGCTGTAGGTGTAATAAAAATTGAAATAGAAACCATTAATTCTTTCTCTGTCTCCAATTTATTTAAAAATTTGTCTACACTAATAACTGGATATTCAGTATGTTCTACTAGCAGATTCTTCCCACATACTTCTTCATTCTTATCAACAATAAATAGAATTTTTAAACCCTCACAAAAAGTCTGCACATAATATGAAGCAAGTTTTCCTGCCCCCCACAATACTATTTTTTTATTTTTTACATTGTCCCTAAACTGTTTAACACTTACATTAAATATTTTAGCCATAGTTTCCTCACAATTTATAATGCATATAAAACCGTCTCAACGTCTCCAAAAGAATAATGCCTAAAATAAAACCTATATTCTGGATTAAGCTTATGTATCAAACTTGGTAATTCCCAAATATCCTCCGCTTTATGATAAACACAAATTGCTAATTTAGGTTTATAATCCCGAATTGTATTTCGGGCACCCAATAGAGCCTGATACTCAGCCCCTTCGATATCCATTTTCACAAATGTTACCTGTTTTCCTATTGCATTATCTATACTATCTACTTCGACTTCCATCCCTTGTTCGGATATTCTTGAACTTTTTTCATCCATAGTTAAATTTAATACTTCTGCTTTACTCCATAATCCTTTAGGAATCAGCTCGTAACATAAACTATTTTTCTCCAACAGCTGTCTGCACTTCTTTTGATTATCCGGGTCCGGCTCCCAGGCATAAATATACCCCCCCCCACACCAATTCGAAAAATCTATTGATGTATTTCCATCAAAGCTTCCTCCATCAACAAAAATTTCCTCTTTTATTCTTCGCTCCTCCATATATGGAAGATCAAAATATTGTAAATGGTTTAACTTCTCGTACTCCATGCCGATATTAATAATATTCTCCTGTTGGAATCCCTCCTCAAGCAACTGTTTTAATATTTCCTTATGATATTTATTCGATGAGATAATAATAAGAGAATTCCTGTGTTTTTCCTTGAGCTCTTCAATTCCTATTACCGGCAATTCCTTATATATCTGCCCAACATGATTATTGTCAACAAAACACTCAAATTTAATATCGTTATATATACGCACTAGTCTTTTTCCAACACTCCCCACACCGAAAATCACTTTTTTCTTTGTGCTTAATTTTAAATGTTCATATATTTCCTGCCCCTTTTCAATAGTACATACCACATTTCTGATAAATTTTGTATCTTCAGTCAAACTATACATAAGTCTATTTTCAAAAACAGATCTGGAAATATCATCACATAGTAAATTGTATATTTCCTTTATTGTATCTATTTGAATATTATCCATAATCCCTCTACCTCTCCACCATCGCAAACAAACACTTCCTACACAACAAATCCACTGACTGATCCCCTGCGATCCCAGCAAACACCCTCTTCATCTCTTCTTTCTTTCTGATTTCATCATAAGTATCTACCAAGAGATTTCCTAATATATGCTGCATTCCATAATCCATGTTACACAAAAGCAATGTTCCATCCGGTAACACCACATGATTATTAAGCTTCGGACCGCTAAAGCAACAGGTTATTTTTTCCGTAGTCAGTAAATTCTCTCTCCCAGCCAATTCGTCACCTTCCAGATTCCCCGCTCTATCCTGGAGAGATATCAGTACTTCATATTTTCCTTTGCACATTTCCATTATTTCCGGGAGCGGGTTAGCCTGTGCGCTAATATCATTGATAAAAGGCTCTCCATTCGGTTTGGTCGCATTGATCAGTTGATCTACAAGCTGCAGATATTCCTCAGAAACAGTAATATGCGCATAATTATTTTCATCTGCTACATGAAGCCCCACAAACTGGAACGGAAGCTTTAGAATTTCTTCCACATCCTTTTGTGTCGCCCCTTCTAACGATGTATACAACGAAACATTCTTTCCAGCTTCACATGCCATCTTCAACATTTCAGTACAATCAGGATTTAAATATGGTTCTGACATTCCTGCAAACATAAAATCACATTTGTCCGGAGTATGCTCCAAATATACCTTAAAATCCTCCAATGACATTACTCGTTTTCTTTTCTTATCCTTTTCATAATATCTGCTCAGCAGTACTTTTTGCGGACAATATCTGCAGTTTACACTACACCCCAGCACTGTTGTAATTTCAAGTGTTGGATTATCCTGCAGATCCTTTGATCCGCGATCTATAGAAATATATTTCCCGCCATCAATTATTCGGTCAAAATCTGCGTTCTGCTCTTTAAGATATTCCATCACCTCTCTGGTGTAGATATCTCCCAACCCCACAATAATTCCGACATTTTCATGCATCACCGTACTTGCTGTGATAATGGGAAAACCAAGTGCAGTTGCACCTTCCTCTGCTTTTGTGACGATAAACCCTTCTATCTGGATATCATTTCTGGTCAGTATATGACAAAGCTCTTTTCCCCTTAATCCGGCTCCATAAATATACAACTTCTCGGTTTTTTTCTTTAATTCATTTACTTCCTGTATAAATTCACCATAAAACATTTATTTTTCTCCCTGCCTGTTATTATTTCAATTTACATCTGCACCCCTGTCGGTACATAATTTGTATTATCGGCTCCGCATCCGCCGCAAATACGGCAAAAGCTACTGGTTCCCCGGCTAAGCTCTACAATCTTTCGGCATGCCGCTTTATCCTGCGGATCAATGGCCTCTAGATCAATATAATCCTCCGGTTGCAACTTAAACCGCCCGCTTTGTTCTGCGCACCACGATACATTACAATAATAAAACTTCCCGCCATGCAGCGCATTCCAGTTTGGTCTGCAGCTATTTAAATGTTCCTCCAGTTCCTCCGGCGTACGTTTCAAAGGATGTTCCGGAAATCCAAAATCTGTCCATACAATTGAAGAATTTCTATAATAATCAATCCCATATTTATCTGCTCTTTCAACAAGCTGATCTATTTTTTTGTGATAAGGTACCACATTTGTGTAATCACTGATGCTCAAATACATATCATACTTTTTTATCACTTTTAGAAGTGAGTCCGGAGGCGTTACCGTCCCATTTGTAATTACTGTAATCTTTCCTATCTGCTTCCGATACGTTTCACCTAAATAAATAATAAATCTCTCTAAATCCGGATGAAGAAAGGTTTCTCCGCCAATCAATCCAAAATATGTTACGAAATCAATCCTCTCAAAAAACAAATCGATACTCTTTTTCATTTCCTCAAAAGAGAAATTGACCTTCTCCTTATGATAAGGGATAAACAGATTACAATGTCTGCAATTTAATGTGCATTTTGTAGTAATTGTCATGTCCACGTGAAATACACAATTCATCTGCTTTGCAGACCAGAGCCATTCCGACATAAAATGTCCCACATTACAAAAATCTTTAAACTCCACGAGTCCCTGTTCATTTAAAAACCGGGTAATATCTCCATAAGCAGTATGCCCGGCCATAACCACAATCTTCCGATTCTGTATCTTTGGTCTGGCCTCATCATAAGAAATAATTGGAATCCCCCTCCAAAGTGTTCCCTGCTTCTTTTTGTTCTGATCAATCACAAAAGGAATCTCCAAATCCACCCTCTCAAACAATGTCTGACATATACCACCGACAATCCCGGCACCATACAGAACAACGCTTTCTATATCGCTCCAATCCGCTGTCAGTTTCCCCAAATCACTTCGCATAAGCTTCCTCCACTTTAATAAAACAACATCGACTCAATCCGATTCATCATTGCATTATCATTAAAAAAACTCCTTTTCACCTCTTCTGCAAACTGAAGTCTCCCGCTAAAGCAAAATCCATAAAACTGATCTGTAAATTCCGTGTTCGGCTCAAGTTCAAACTCTCCGAACAATTTCAGATAATCACAGATAAATTGCTTTATTCCCTGATTAATCTCCACCTTATCCTGAAAGTATTCCTGGTTTTTCTTTTTCTCTGCACACCTGAACTGTCCGCTTCTGTCCACCGCCTTCACCATACCATAGGGTGCAGTCATCACGCTTTCCAGATAAATCTGACGCTTTAAGATTTGGCTGTGCTCTCCTGTCAGGTCGCTCTTTTTCTGAAAACAGGCAGTCATCTTTTGTGTCGCTGTATTTTGGTTCTGCTCCGAAAGATTCGCGTTAAAATAATATCCGGGCATACATAAACCTGCCAGCTTATTTAAATATTTCTGATTGTTTCCATAATATCCCAGATCAACCGTGGCACATTGATCAGTAAGACCCATTTGCTCTATATAATCCAAATAGTCTTTCCGTATACTCAGAACATACTTCTCTATCTCATCAAAATATTTATCAATATAGTCTTCCAGTTTTCCTTCCGGTATTTCTTCTATGTTCTTAATTTCAAATCTATCCTCAAACAGCTCCGGAATACTGCCGGAGTAGGGCATAGACGCATATTCCAAAATCTCCTGCAGGGTTTCTATGGAGGCGGTCATAGCCAGCTGTCTTGATATCCCCAGATAGCAGCACTCCTGCCTTTCGTTCTTTAGGCTGCATAAGTATTCGAAGTCTTCTTTCAGAAAATACCCATCTCTTGACATAAAGATCAGCTTTTCAATATGATCTTCCCTGCTTCTCTCCAAAAGCCACAAAAGGAAAGTCAGAACCACAGGCCCAAACACGCAATAGCCCATTTCCTCATTATTTCTTATCTGTACAATACCATTGCTTTTTCCGAGAGAAAATGGATCATTACACCATTTGTTTAAGACACATCCCATAATTGCGCTGTCATAATCACTGCATATATAAGACGCTATCTCCCCCATAGATGACGATGTCAGCATATCCCATGCGCAAGGCACTCTATAGGCTTCAAGATTACATCTTTTGGGTTCCTCAATATCTGCTTTCTGATGGTCTCCGACATGCAACGCCTTTCTGTTCTTCACAATTTTTTCTGAATAATACTCCCACATTGATCCGTCTGCTTTGGTTCTATGCAATATATTTGACAGCAGAATATGCCCTTCCGGAAGCTCTATTGCATATAGTCCTAAAACGTCCCGATAAAACTCCTCCGGCAGATACATGTCACTGATGATATACACTTCTTTTCCTTTTTCCTGGGCAAATCGCAAAGCGGAGAGAACTTTTTCCCGCGGGATCAGGAGTTTTCTTTCTAAAGTAAGCTCTCTTTCCTTAATTGCCTCTATTATGGAATGAGGCATCTTACTCAAATCTTCTATTTGTAAATATAACTCATCCAGTGAATAATCTTCACTCAATTTCTCTTTCGCTTTATTCCGGATTTCAGTGTAGCCTGTTTCGGCTTCCCATCTTTCCCGGCTCTTGGCTTCAAGCAGACGAAATATATCTCTGGGATTGCACACGCTACGCATAAACAAAGTATCAAAGAAGTCAAAGGATACCACTTCAGCATCTTCTATTTTGGAACATAAATCTTCGTAAGATAAATTCTGATAGGGATACTCCAGTTCCTCATATTTCCTTTTCTCTGCTTGTTGACCATTTTTGTAATAAACCGGTATCTTAATATCCCGGATCCGCTCATAAATTACATTCCAGTAAGTCTCAGATGTATTAATAACCACCAGATCAGCTGTCTTTTCTGCCGTGTCTTTGTCTATGACCGGCAGGCCAAATATCTCTTTCCCTATATTGGAAGGCTCCTTGTCCATAAGTCCAACGAAACGAAACCCTTCTATTCCTTCCAGAAGAGTCGCCGTATATCTGCCTATCCCATAAAGAACGATCCTGGCATCTTTTAAGTTTTGAAACCGCTCTGTAAATTCGTCAATTTCTATCTGATACTTTTCATTCATCCTATATAAGTTTCTCCACCGCCTCTACTACCCGCGCCGAAGCCTTTCCATCCTCCACCATATCTGTCTCCTGGAACAGAAGTTCTAATTGCTTTTGATATTTCTCATCCTCAAACCCGGCAATCTTCTGCTCCAGTTCCTCGTTATCCAACGCTAAAGGAAAAGGCAGTTTACGCAAATCCCACAACAGCTTTCCCCGTTCTCCTTCGTACTCCTTGTAATCGTCTGCATAGAGAAAAATCGGGACCCTCATCACTGCAGCGTCAAAGGCCGCACTGGAATAATCCGTCATAAACGCGTCACAGCCTGCCAGGATTTCATACATATCATCCACCCTGCTCACGTCTATCAAATGCTCGTCTGCACCTGCCGCACCTTGATCCAGATTCCTTGCCACCAACTGGGGATGAAGACGGAGAAAAATATACCATTTACTTCCAAAACGTCTTTCCAATGCTTTCACCAGTCTGGCATAATCCGGGAACCCCTGACTGACCTCAATGGCCCGGTTCGTTCCCTGACTGCCACCTCGAAAAGTGGGCGCATACATCAGAATTCTTGCATCCTCTGATAAATGGAAATTCTCTCTTACCCTTTTCCTGCTCTCATCTCTGTCATTTACCAGAATATCACACCTGGGAGAACCGGTCCGGAGCGTGGGTCCATCATAGATCATTCCCGTAGGAAGAGTGTCATCATACCACTTCGAATTGGACAGCACATAATCAATCATATCCGAATCATGCTTACTGACCAGATAGGCAATCTTTGAAAAAGATGCTCCCCTGTCAAGGCATGTGGGCTTGAATCCCAGCTTGGCGTGCCAGGTCTGAATATAAATCTGACCTTTTCTCTTCCGGGCTTCCAGCTGCTTCCGGCTGTTATCAATCCAGAAATGTGCAGTAGACAGCTCATATGCCCGCCTCCACAGGGTATTGCGCACCACCTTAATTTCCTGTGGAAACCTTTTGGAATCATCGTTTACCAGCCATACCAGCTCATAATCCGCTTTCCTTCGAATCAACTCTTCCGCAATATATTTGGGATTGCAGGTATACCCTGTGGTGCCTTCGATGCAACAGAATACAATTTTCTTTTTGCGCACAGGAAATATTCTGCACAGATAAAAAGGGATGCTCTGAAATCTTGCCTTCCATATTCTCTTTTGAATATACCGCTGTTCTTCATTCATCCCTGTTCTTCCTTTATTTTTTAAATTCTTTGTTGAAAGGATTCCATTGTGTACCGGAATGCCTCTTCCAGACCAACCTGGGGCTTCCAGCCAAGCTCCGCAATTTTATCTATATTCATGATCCCCAGTTTAAAGGGCAGGTATTTCAACTGCTGCTTCTCCTGATCTGCATAACGCACCTTTACTTTTCCTCTGGGGTCGAGACTGGCGATCAGCTCCGCCAGATCCCGGATACTGATCAGATTTTCCAAATTAGCAATATTGTAATAATGCTCTTCTCCTTTGGTAAAAGCCAGGAGCATGGCGCCAATGGCATCCGCAACGTAAGTATAAGTCCTCTCTGCGCTTCCGTCTGACTGCAGGATAATATCTTCCTTATTGATAACATTCCGTATGAATTCAGAGAATGCCCGTCCATCATCAAGAGAGATTCCAGGCCCGAAGGTATGGCAGAGCCTTACTCCCACATAGGGAATCTGGTATTGCGCTTCATAGGATGCTAACATGGTTTCACAAAGACGCTTGGCCTCCGGATAGCATGCCCGCGCATTATCACAGCGCATGGGCCCCATGTCTTCTTCCCGGATTTCCTCTTCGCTTTTCCATTCTCCATAGGTTTCTACTGTTGATACATACAGAACTTTTTCACTTTTCTTTTGTCTGGCAAGCTCCAATACATTTCTGGTGCCCTGTACATGCCCCCACAACGTATCCACCGGCCAGTTTGTAAAATCCATGGGACTGGCCAATCCCGCTGTGTGAAAAATGTAATGTACATCTCCATCCCATTGAATCGGCTCCACAATATCCTGAACCAGTGTATGGATATTGGGCAACTCCAGCGACTCTCCAAAAATTTCCTGCAGCTTCTTTTCGTTTCTTGCCAACGCAACTACAGTAAGGTTCAGATTCCAGTCAATATCCGCCTTATTAAGGGCTTCCACAAGGTACATACCCAAACGTCCGGTTGCCCCGGTCACCAACACTGTCTTATTGCGAAAACGCTCCCAGTCAATTGGGGTATTCAAAATTATATCGATATCTCTTTGCTCTACCATTTTTCCTCTACAATCCAAATACGTATTTATTTTCTTCCAGTTCCAGTATTGCCTTCAAGAAATAAAAATCCTCCGGGGTTGTGATCTTCACGTTTGCCCCCTGCTCCTTAACCAGATGAACCTCCCCGCCAGTTCTGGCATATACCATAGCGGCATCCAGCAATGGAATATCATCCTGGCTCTCATTTTTCATTCCGTCTATCTTCTCATATGCTTCCAGAATCTTTCCCAGTTGAAAGCTCTGGGGTGCTGTCAGTGAATAGGTATCCGCTCTCTTTTTAAAATCGGACATTTCAGCCCTGCCGGAGTCCGTAATAACCACTGACTCTGTTACCGGGTGCACCGTGATCGCACAGCCGTACTGTCTGGCAACACGGATATTCTCCCGAATGGTCGGAAGCGCTACCAAGGGTCTGACGCCATCATGGATCACTACAACATCATCCTTCTGTCCTCCTATTTCTATAACTGCGTCCAGGCCGCGCTGTAAGCTGCTCTGTCTGTCATTTCCTCCCACCACGATCCTGTCCGCTTTTCTGATCTGATACAGTCGAAGCAGGCTCTGCATATGCTCTGTGTAGCTTCCATGGCATACAATAACAACCTTGTCGATCTCCTGGCTTTCCTCAAATTTCTCCAGTGTATATATGATAATGGGTTTACCCATAAGCTTCAGGAATTGCTTTGGCAGTCCGCCGTTTCTCATCCGCTGTCCCACGCCGGCAGCTAATACGATTGCAAAATTCACCTTCTTATCCCCATTCTGTCTGCTCTGAATACTTTTAAATTAGACAGGGAACTCTATATCCAACAAAACAAGCCGTTGCAATCTCGTTGCAACGGCCCATAAACCCATACTATCTGCTTATTTCTGCCTCCATGCAACTCAAAGCTTTCGTATCAAGATCCTTTAACGCTTTGCTTTCTTCCCTGAAATCAATTAACCATTATATATATCGGCAGAACATTATGATTCTTTACTGTGAATTTGGTGTAAATTTCTGACATTCGGTACGATAACATGATTTATTCTTTCATTTAGGCATGTTCTTCTGCCTTCATTTCCTCATAGATTTTCTCACAGTCGTATTCCGGAGCATATTTTTCTGCAATCCGGCAGATTTTCTCTATATAAGAAACCTCTTCTTCCAAAGCTTCCGCTATGGCCTCTGTATCTTTTCCTTTCGCCAGCTTTTTGCATACCTGACTGATCAGTTTTTTGACTTCTCCTTTAACCTCTCCTCTGGCCTCTCCTTTTATAAATCCATCCTCCCTGGCATATGCCAGCTCTTCCCACTTCTGCATATACTTCACCTCAATCTTTCTCGATTTCCAATGATAACCCATTTGGCGCTGTCCTGCTACAGCAGTTTTTTCAAAAATACCTGTTGTAAAAAATGAGGAAATGGCCTATAATATGCTTAACAGGACAGCCGGAAGGTGAATGCGACTCACCCGACCCGGCGAAAAACTTTAAGAAATAGCCGTCAGTCTTGCCAAAGAACAGGACGGCTATTTTTTATTTTTCAAATTCAGAATTGCAACTACAAGTAAAGCAATGGTAAGTATAACTTGCATTTCCTCATATGTACTCATAATAATCACCTCTTCCGCAGAACTCGGACCAGGTGAGAGCACGTCCCCGGCTATCCCATTAAACATATTATATTGCCAAGGTGTAGTAAGGAAAGATTTACTTTCCTTTCTTTGCTGTTACTAAACAACTTGTTAAATTATAAATTGGAACCTTCTTCCGCTTTCAAGTCCTCATAAATTTTCTCGCAGTCATATTCCGGAGCATGCCTTTTAGCGATCCGACTAATCTTCTCTATATAAGAAACCTCTTCCTCCAGAGCTTCAGCTATGGCTTCCACGTCTTTTCCTTTCGCCAGCTTTTTGCATACCAGACTGATTAGTTTTTTAACTTCTCCTTTAACCTCTCCTCTGGCCTCACCTCTGGCCTCTCCTCTGATTTCTCCCTCAATAAGCCCTTCCTCTTTTCCATCCTGGAACACATTACGCAAATGCTTCTTTTCATCATATTCTGTTAAAAAGATCATATGGAGTACCTCACTTTTTTCCGTTCTCAGGATATCAGTCAAAATATCCCTCTCGATACAACTGTCAATAGCAGCCTGTACAGCTTCACTGCGTTTCTTCCCTGCTTCCAGATTCGCTTCTATCTCTGATACAAATTCTGAATACTCCCAAAGTCTGTGGCATTTGTCCATAAGCTCCTGATTATATCCACGCTTGATATTGAGTACCTCACAGGTGCATTCCAGACAGCCGCTCCCATGTCCCATGGAAAAGGAATCCGACAAGTAAAGCGTTATTTTATCCTCAGACATACCGCCGCCGTTATAAAAAACAATATATTCAGGAGTGGGAAGTTCCAACCTCTTATCACGGTAAACGTCCGCATCCACCGCTCCTAACAGCCCTTCATACTGTTGCGTAAAATAGAGCAGTCCGCGCAGGGGCATGTTGGGATTCCAGGTACTCTGATGTTCATAGAGATTCAGGCGACTGTCAATGATAAAAGATAAATCATTCTTCATTTTCATAAAAATAACATCTTCCATCGTTACCACTTCCAGCTTCTCCGGATCAGTATAGCTACTACCATGCAGTGCATTATACAGATCCAGCAGATACTTCTTGTCCTGGAAAAGGAATCGAAAGAGCCTGTCCTTGTGTTTCCGGTTCAGCCGGATTCGTTTCCACCATTCGCCCCGTTTAAACCATTGTAGCCGGTTTATTCTTCGTTTTTCCATATACAATTTTCTCCTTCCGTGCAGGAAAAACAGCGAATCTGTTTTTTACATGGAATCTGCTTTACGACTATAGGAAGCCGCCCTCATGCCTTCACAGTACAAAATCCGTTCCTGTTCTGTTTCCTGCCATATTTAAAGTGTTTGTGGGTTTTAAAAGCAGGATTTCAGAATGAACATGGGGTATCACGCCTTGTGGATCATCCTCATGTTAATAAGAACAGAATGTCCTGTCATAGACGGCAGCTGCAGGATATCGGTATTGATCCTGCATACATCTGCCGGAAGAAATCGTTTGCTTTGCAAAATATTTTAACATAGTGCACTAAATGTATCAACAAAATTTTCAATTTAGCCAAATAACTGTTTTTCTCACCCGATCAAAACCCTCTTCCCCTCAAAGGCAAAACCATACTTCCTGATCCAGCCTTTCTCAATCCCCCTTCTCCCCAGATCCTCCACATACCGCATACGTTCAATTTGCTCAAGCGCCGAATCCACAGAGTCTTTCAGACTCTTTTCATCCTCCGGATCATACACCTTAAATTCAAGTATGATCGCATCGTCTTCCTGCTTAAGCGGTTCCAGTATAACATCATATCTGCCAAACCCGCTTTCACGGTTCGATGTGATGATATAACGCCCTTCCAGCTCCATGATCAATCCAAGCACAAATCCATGATAAAACTGCTCCGGCTCCGTGTACTTTGACGCCCTTTTTCCCATATCAAAATAGCTGAATGTAGATAATGCTATTCTGTTCATATAGGCGTTCATGGCCTTCTTATCCGCCTGCAGCATAGCTTTCACGAAATCATTGTGCGCAGAATCCGACTCCGAAAACCAGTCCCGGATCATTTGTTCAAACATCAGGTTTACTTCCTTATTGGTCAATACCAGATCGCATTCTGTCTGCCCTTTATTTACAGTAAAGCTGTTTACCCGAAGATAGCCGCTTGCCAGGAGAAAGCTCCAAATAGCGCTTTCCCTGTAATCCAATTGATCAAATACAAGCTGTTCATCTATCAGTGTGTGAAATGTCTTTCCCTCCAGCAGATCTTCCATGATAATCTTAATGTCTTTGCTTCCCTCCCGTATCAAGAAAATTAGTAATAGACCACGGATTATACATATCTGTTTTATGCCCAAAAACATATATCTAGGTCCCCCACTACGAAGTAAGCCACCCTTCTGTATGAGTGTAACATACTTTCGGATGGCTTACCATAGGATGCTTCTATTTGTTATGAAAATCAGTTTGTTTCAATTTCTTTTTCAGTATATTTTGCTCTTTCCTCCAGAAATTTCTCCATTATCTCCGCCATAGCGACAGATTCCTCCGGCGTTAAGCCGATTTCCCCGTTTTGCCCGCAATCCGCCCCATCGCCTCTCTCTTCGCCTGTCTTATCGTCCGCCCAATGATCCCGCTTCCCCTCTATCAGCCTGCAGAACGCCCCGATCTCATACCGAAGCCCCTGCCCTTCAAAGGGAAAGGTATACGTTTCGCGCTTATTAGGATCCTCATACCTCACTTCAAATTTTTTCGTCAGCCACCAGGGGGACTCCGCCAGAATGTAGCCCTCCGTACCGGAGATGAGAAGCTGTCCCTCTGACTTCACCGATAATCCTGTCTTTACTGACGCCATTTGAGAGCCATAGTCCAGAAATCCTCTGGTGTACCAGTCGACGCCGTTTTCGTCCTGAAGACTTTTAAAGCAGATATCCGTATACTCTGTTCCCAACAGCCTGATCACCGGAAGGAGCACATAGCTTCCAAATTCCGTAAAGCTGCCGCCATAAGCCGTATCGGTAAATTCTCTGGTATTTCTTGGGGTCAGTCTGGTAAAGCAGGCCTCCACATCCTTGACCTCTCCGATCACGCCGCTCTTTGCCATCCTGATAAGCTCTGTAAATCCCGGACAACAGGAGGTTTTCACCGCTTCCATCAGCATCAGATTTTTCTCTCTTGCCATACGGAACAGCTCTTCTGCCTCGCTTTTCTTAAGGCATAAGGGCTTTTCGCACAATACGTGCCTGCCCCTTCCCAGCATTTCTCTGGTGTATTCATAATGGGTCTGGTGCGGCGATGCAATGTAAACCGCCTCTACCTTTTCCTCAAACACTCTGAGATCATCTGTGTAAAAATGAATCTCCTGTTCCTCTGCAAACCGCCTTGCGCTTTCAATATGGGGATTATATACGGCAACGATTTCAATCCCATCGATTATTCTTGCCTCCGGCACGAACCGCTTCGCGATCCTGCCCGTTCCGATGATACCTGTTCTCATACTTGTGCCCATGTCTTCCTCAGACACAAATGCCTATGAAAAAGCGGGCACAAGTATCTGATGCACACATGCTGCTGCGCAGCATGGCGCGTGTACGCTCCACGCAGCAAGTGCGCAGAGCTGTTTTGAGGTTCTTTTTTCATACTCTTTTCCTTTATAAACACGGATGCCAGACTCCGTCAGCCATCCTCATGTTGATCAAACGCTGTCACGGATCACTTACTCTGCCGGATCCTCAAAAACTGCTCCACAATATCCGCCATAGTAATGGATTCCTCCGGTGTCAGCTTGTAATTGCTGTTTTCTCCCCGGCCATTGATCTTGGACACAAAGTCTCCGATCTCATAACGGAGCCCGTCCCCCTGGAACCGTAGCTCATAGGAATCAATCTTGCCTGGATCCTCGTATCGGATTTCAAATTTCCGGGTCTGCCACCAGGGCGACTGGGCCAGAATATACCCCTTCGTCCCCGCAATAATCAGCTGTCCCTCAGACTTGATCCCCACCCCCATCTTGGCCATGGCAAATCCCTGGGGATAGCGCATATGGATTTTCGTGTACAGATCGATCCCGTTCTCTCCCGGAATGGAGTCGATCAGAATCTCCTTGTATTCAAGCCCCAGTAGCTTGATGATCGGAAGCAGCGGGTATCCGCCATATTCCAGAAAGGCCCCACCATAAGCCGAATCCGTCATCTCTCTGGATTCCACATCTGCCAGCCTTGAAAAGCAGGCCTCCACATCCCGGATCTCTCCGATAATGCCGCTTTTCGCCACATTCATCATCTGCAGAAAGCCAGGGCAATAGGCGGTCTTAATCCCTTCCATCAGCACGATCTCATGCTCCTTTGCCAGGGCATACAGCTCCTCTGCCTCTGCTCTGGTGAAGGTCAGAGGCTTTTCACAAAGCACATGCTTCCCTGACAGGATCGCTCTTTTGGCATAATCATAATGGGTCTCATGGGGAGAGGCAATATAGATCGCATCTACCTTGTCCAGAAAAGCTTCGTAGTCATCTATATAGGTCCTGATCCCATGAGCCGCCTCAAATTTCACGGCGCTTTCTCTCTCCGGATTATAGGCGCATTCTATGATGGCGCCGCTTACATATTTGACCTCGCTCAAAAATCTGGGAGCAATGCGCCCCGTCCCCACAATGCCGATGCTCACAATATTAAAACGCTCATTGCGCAGCTGGCTGGAGGAAACCCCGGGGGTTCTGCTCAAATACTTTACTTTGCAGAAGCTTCTTAAATAGTCAAAAGTGCCCACCCAGTCGGAGCCTACCGTAAAAATATCAACGCCATATTTCTGAATATCCTCTATTTTTTGTCCATCGTGGTCTTCCACAATGATCTGATCTGCAAAGCCGGTCTTCCTCACGTTCTCGATCCGCTCCACAATGGGATCGATCACGTTAACCTTACCTCTGGCCTCATCAAAATGCTCGGTGGTCACACCTACGATCAGATAGTCTCCAAGGGCCTTCGCCCTTTTCAACAGGTTGTAGTGTCCTTTATGGAACAAGTCAAATGTCCCATAGGTGATTACCTTCCTCAACTCTTTCACCTCTTTATTTAGCATAAGGTCAGCTCGCTGACCGTTGCGGCATAAGATCAACTTGTTGATCGTTGCCTAGTCATCATCCCGTATCTCACTGCCCAGATCCGGCTTATTGGTTATGATGCCGTCCACGCCCCGGTTGCACAGGCTGCGCATCTGGCTTCCGGAATTCACGGTCCAGGTATTGATGCTGATCCCGCTCTCCTGCAGATCTGTGATCACATCCTTCTCCTGTGCCATACCGGTCAGCAGATCCTGCCGGTCCAGAAGCCAGACACCGGGATGATAGATGCTTGTCTGATTCGCCTTCAGATACTGCCTCACATCCGCCTGTATTTCCGATGTAAGGAAAGCGGTCTTCGCCGTCGGCTCTAACGCCGCCACCTTTCTCATGGAAAAATGATTGAAGGAGGAAAAAATGATCCTCTCCAGCATTCCGTATTTCTTCACCAGCATCAGCGCTAACGCCTCCATGCCATCATTGGGAAATACGCTGTTTTTTAATTCAATATTGATGAGAAAATCCTTCCGGGCAAAATGATCCAGCACCTCCTCCAGAAGCGGGATCCTGGCCTCCTTATATTCCGGATGGAGCCGGTTAAAATGAAGGGACTTAAGCTCCCCTAAGGTCATATCCTTCACAAAACCTCTTCCATCGGATACCCGATCCACAGTCTCGTCATGGATCACCACCAGATGACCGTCCAGGGTCAGCTGCACATCCAGCTCGATTCCGTCAGCTCCCATCTCATAGGCCATCTGAAAGGCTTCCATGGTATTTTCCGGTGCATATTCGCTGGCTCCCCGGTGGCCGTAAATTTTAGTTCTGTACATCGTTTATTTTCCTTCGATCCTTTCTGCAAAATACTGGCCCATATCATGAATCGTCCGTAGTACATCCTCCTTCATCCCATAGGGGAAGGCATTCATGCAGGGAAAGGTTTCAAAACTTAAGGTTCCCTGAAAATCAATGTCCCGAAGCCCCTGGAAGATTGCCTCCCAGTTCTGGCTCCTCTCCTTATCCGTGCCAAAGGTATAGGGCATCTCATGAAGGTCTCCAATGCCATCATTTTCATGGAGATGCACCGCCTTGATCCTGGATCCCAGGCGGGTAATGAAATCATAGCAGTCTCTCTTTACCAGCTGGAGATGTCCGGTATCCAGACACATACCGAATAATTCCTCCCCGGCCTCGTCATTTAAGGTATCCACATACCAGACAGCGTCCTCAGGATCGGCGCATACCCCTTCCACAATACGGTTTCCTACGCCCTCATAAAGATTCTCAAAGCAGACCTTTACCCCGCACCTTTTTAACAGAGGTATCAGCATCCGGAAGTACTCCACATTTTCTTTTCTCTCATGCTCCCTGCCGTGAGTGTACTGCAGCTTAAAAGGATGGATCACCGTCCATGGCACCTTCAGGGTCTCCGCCACCACAATGCTTTTGGGAACCACCTGGGTCTGCATGTAATAGGTAATCTCCGGCTTAGCCTGTACTCTCACCGGGTAGGGAGCGTGCATCTGAGAAGGCTTGATATTGTAATAATCCATGGCCTTCTTGTATTCTTCGAAATGATCCGCCACCTCCCAAAGATCCCTGTCAAAAAAGGAGTTGATCCTTCCTGCATAAATGTCACTGTTCAGCAAAAAAGCATCCAGATTAAAATCCACTCTGTCGAATCCCGCATCATGGATCTTTTTAAAGCCCTCCCAGGGGCCGCCATCCTCTTCGGAAATAATTCCCTTCGTCTGAACTCCAATCTTAAGCATATGTCAGCTCCTTTTACATGTAGTAATTATCGTCATAGCGCTGCCAGGCAACTCCCATCTGTGTCAGCTGCCTGCCTACCGCTTCATAATACTGGTTGCAGATAAAAACATTTCTCTGATCCTCCGGGATCTCCAGAATAGCCTCCGGCTTCTTGATCGGAACGCCATAAAATTCCTGTCCCCACTTCTCCGGATCATTGTCCACCATAAAGGATGGCGGATATTTTCCGGCCCACTCGCACATATAATTGTAGGCCATCCTGCCTGTGCCAAACAAGATCAGATGCTTTCGGGGCAGATCCAGCTTCTTTTCCAGAAGCATCTGCTCCTCCCACTCCTCAAACAATCTGTGCATCAGGCGCAGAAAGCTTCCCTGCAGGGTCTGGGGACACCGTTCAAAAAGCCCTCCGGTATCAAAAACGATCCATCCCCGGAAATTATTTCTCTGCAGGGCCCCGATCAGCCTGAAAATATCGGTACTCCTTGTTCCCCGGCCTGTGGTAAAGGTCAGGGGCATCTGATGATCGTCATGGAAACCGTCGTTGTCATTCACGTGGACCAGTCTCAGCATCCCCACGGTTTCTTCCACAAAGGTACGGATATTCCGTCCCGTCACATTGGCGTACCCCACGTTCAGGCATAAGCCGAATTTGTCTTCTCCGCAGAGCCGGTCATATTTCTCCACAGACGCTTTCAGGAAGGACAATTCCGAATAGGGGCTGCACTGATAGGCGCCCTCCTCTGTGAGGCAATAGCCGTTTTCAAGATAAACAGGGAAAGGCTTCTCCTTCAGCAGTTCACAGTTCTGTTCCATCCACAGATCCAGCCGGTCCGGCTCTGCAAAATTTCTAGTATCAAGCACCAGATATCCCGCTCCTCTGTCCTGTATAAACTGCAGGATCTCTGCAGGCTTCTCACTCAGCAGCTCCTCTGCCCTGATCACCATTCCACTGACACGCATACCGGGCTCTTCCGGTTCCATATCCCTGATGTCCGAATAGCATACCTCCAGATAAGAAAATCCCGCTTCTCCCACACGATCGATCTGCAGCTTTTTATGATACTGCACGGCTGTGAGCAGAATACATCTGAGATCGTCCATATCAAAGCACTTGGGCAATTCCAGGCCGTTTTCCTCATAAAGGTTTCTCAGCTTTTCGATCTGGGACTTAAAAAAGGGATAATCATGAGTGCCCCAGCTTTTCACCGGCGTCATATATTGATCCCCATACCGCATACGCAGCACCGCATCATAGCCTACCGGCACAGGAATCGTTGTAGTTTCAAAGGGCATCTCGATGGTAGTTTCGTAGCAGGAAAGAGGAAGCCGATAATCCCGGTTTTCTTGCATAAGGCAAGGAAAGCTCACCTCATCTCCTCCTGCATCCCAGTACATGGCGGATACCTTATTGGACAGCTCCAACAGCTGCTTGTTCATGGGCAGCTCAGGATCAAACTGATAATTGGTCAATTCCTCTATCTCCCTGACCCTGTTCCATTTCTCCTCCTCTGAGATTTCCTCCGAATCCCAGTGATTTCCCAGATAGTTGGTCATGGTCAAAATCTCCATAAAGGTATCCTCTTCCTCCTTGTCCTGAGGAAGGTAATCCAAAACGAAGATATCCACGCCGGCCGCATAGGGAAATCCGTAAAATTTCTCCAGCATTTCCTCATCCAGCACAAGCTTGTCGGAATTCATGACCCGGGCCATCAGCTGGTCGAATCGATCGCTGCTTATATCGAACAGATGATACTCTTCTGGCAGTTCCTTCCGTGCATAATGAAGGAATCTTTGAAAATCATCCCTTAGCATGGCAACATCCAGATCATCATCCCACGGAATGAACCCCTGATGCCGCACGGCGCCAAGCAGGGTTCCCCATTCTGCAAAGTATTTGATATTATGCCTCCGGCAAACAACCGCAATCTCCTCCAAAATCTTCAGCTGTACCGCCCAAGCCTGTTTCATGATCGGGTAGATATAAAAGCCATCCCTGATCTCACCGTCAAAATACGCATCCTCAAATTTCATCTCTTATTCCGCAAAGCACTGCGGCATCTCCTTATTCATATTTTTGCAGAGCTCCCTCAGCATTTCCTCCTGAGGCTTAAAAAAGGGATAATCATGGGTTCCCCACTGCTTCACAGGCGTCATATAATCATCTCCGTAGCGAAGCTTTAATACCTGCTCATAGCCAACAGGAACCGGCATCATAATACTTTCAAAAGGCATTTCTATCACTGTCTCATAGCATTCTTTGGGCAGGCGGTAATTTTCGTCAGTTGCCAACATACACAGCTGGGAGATTTCATCTGATTCCTCTCCGGTATACATAGCGCAGATCCGATCTGAAAGCTGGCACAGCTGCTGCTCGATGGGTTTGTCCGGATCCAAGGTAACCCCTGTCATCTCCTCCAGCTCCTCAAGGCATTCCTTTTTAATATTTTCATCAGCCCCCTCCATTTCCCACAATTTCATAAGCAGGTTGGCGGCCTTTAACAGTTCCAGCTGTGCCGCCTCATCCTCCTTGTTTCTGGGAACATAATCCTGGGGAAAAATATCCACGCCTACCACATAGGGACAGCCATGATATTTATTCAGATACTCCTCCCTGAGGTTTATTTTTTTGCCGTTGATCACCCTTGCCATAACCTGGTGATACATACTGTCCGTAAAGGAACTGATCAGCTCCATCCCGCCAGACAACTCTGCCGGTGCATAGTACATAAATTTATCGTAATCTTCCCGTTTCATTCCAATATCAAGGTCATCGTCCCAGGGAACAAATCCCTTATGACGGACCGCTCCTAACAGGGTTCCCCATTCTGCAAAATAGGTAATATCATATTTCTTACATATCCTATCAATTTCCTCTAATATTTCCATCTGGGCCGCCCACGCCCGTTTGATCATGGGTCTTATATAAAAATCCTCTCTCGTTTCTCCCTCGAAATAGGAATCATCAAATCTCATATCTTGTCCTCTCGATCATAGACAACGGATGTCCGGCTTCGCCAGCCATCCTTATGTCAAAAAAAGGGAGTTAACATATGTTAACTCCCTTCCCCTTTGGTAGTTATCTACTCTAAAATTAGCCAAGTAAGGACAATACGCCCTGGTTAGCCTGATTAGCCTGAGCCAACATAGCCTGACCTGCCTGAGCAAGGATCTGGTTATTGGAGTATTTAACCATTTCAGTAGCCATATCTGTATCACGGATCTGGCTCTCTGCTGCTGTGGTATTCTCCACTACGTTGTCCAGGTTGTTGATGGTGTGCTCAAGTCTGTTCTGGATAGCACCCAGTTTAGCACGCTGTGAACTTACTCTGCTCAGAGCGGTCTTGATTGTGCTGATGTAAGTCTGAGCCTTGGAACCGGTTGCATCTACAAATCCGCTACCAACTGCAACGGAACTGTTCTTAAGTGTCTTGATGCCCAGAGAAGAAGCAGACATTGAAGAAATGGTAACCTTGATACCATTTGCACTTGTTCCCTCAGCGCCGACAAACAGATTAACATTGCTGAAAGAGCCGTTTAACAGCATTCTCTCGTTGAAGGTTGTGGTATTCTGAACACGGTCAATCTCATCGATCAGAGCGTTGATCTCGTGCTGGATGTATGCACGGTCTTCTGTCTGGTTGGTTCCGTTGGAAGCCTTGATTGCCAGCTCGTTCATTCTCTGTAACATGTCATGAACTTCGTTCAGAGCGCCTTCAGCTGTCTGTACTGCAGAAATACCATCCTGAGCGTTCAGGGAAGCCTGTGTAAGACCTCTGATCTGACGTCTCATTTTTTCGGAAATAGCAAGCCCTGCTGCATCATCTGCTGCACGGTTTACCTTGTAACCGGAAGATAACTTCTCAGTTGACTTAGCCTGTGTCTTGCTTGTCAGTCCTAACATTCTGTTAGAGTTCATCGCTGTAAGATTGTGTTGTACTACCATAGTATATTCCTCCTTGAATTTAAGGCCGCTTCCTTGCGGCTCATTTTTGACGGTAATAGTTCTTGCAAGTCGTACGCTCTTCCAAGAGCTATCACTTTGATATAAGTTCAGGAACCATTGTGGATAGCAATCTGTTCCTTACTTGCATTATATATCGGATGAATCAAAAAATACTTTAGAGCTGTTTTTAAAAATTCTTTTGCTATTTTTTCTGGTCCATAAACTGAGATGGCACTACATTGCTGTTGCTCATGCTCTTATAATATCCATAGGCGGCCTTTGAGGCCTTCTTTCCCTGCCGGAGCTGATTTCTTTCTTTAAGGAAGTAATCCTCCACCAGCTTTTTATTCCGGGCTTCCTGGGCCTGCACGGAAACACTCTTCTCCGTCACCTGCGAGATCAGCTCCTGTAGCCGTCTGATCTGGGGCTTATAGGCATCCTTATTACCGGAAAGCTGATCCCTAATCCTTTCATATAAGGCCTCAAAGCCTTCGTCCAGCTCTGTCAGCTTCCCGATCAGTCTGTCCTTTTGATCCATATTGGCGTCCAAAGCCTCCATGGAGACCTTATCTTCCTTCAGAAGGTTTTCCTGGGCGTTATTATACGCCATGATCTCGTCAAGCACCGCCGACTTTTTCTGCAGGCTTTCCTCCAATATCTCAAGGTAATTATTGATCATAATTGTCCTCTTTCCCGATTGATGCGCATTACCTGCTTCCAGGTATCGCGGATGGAACGCAGATGCCCGTTCACCTCTTCCAGTATGGCTGTGTCCTTCTTGGTATTGGCCTCTATCAGACGTTTATGGATATAGACATACATTCTTTCAAAATCCTGGGCCACAGGATACTTCATATCCAAAGTGGTCCGAAGATAATCTATGATATTCTCCACCTTGACGATATTCTTGTGTGCTTTGGCTATATCCTTCCGCCCGATCGCCTCGATCGCTATATTACAGAATTTGATCGCGCCTTCATAGAGCATCAGTGTAAGTTCTGCCGGAGAAGCCGTCATTATTTTGTTGTTATTATACTGCGCATAAGCATTTTGCATCGCCATGTGTTATCATCAGCCTCCTAATAAACCGGTAACCGCACTCATATTAGACTGCATTTTTGCAAGTGCAGTTTCCATTTTACTGAACTTTTTGTACCACTTATCCTCGTACTCGTTCAGCTTGGTTTCCATCTCGGCAATCTTCTTTGTATAGCTGTCATAGTCTGACTTCATCTTCTTGTCATCATAGAAGTTGCCGAAGGAACGATATCCCTCCACAGACTTGGACAGATCCGTCATCTTCTCATAAAGGCCCCTGCTGAGCTGTGAGAAGAAGGAAACTACGGTATCCGGGTCATTGGATATCATGCTCTTAAGTTTATCCGCACTGCTTGATGTATATTCATCGTCCGGATCGCCTGCGATATGGTAAGCATGCTTCTCATTGTCAGCGGATTCGAAATAGCCTAATGTCTCAATACCAAAATCATACAGGTACATGGTCTTACCGTTTACATTAAAGCCGGAAGCCATCACAGACTGCAGGGCAGAATTCACGGTAGAAAGATTGTCATCCCGACGGAGCAGGGATTCCTTAACCTTGGTCTCCCACTTCTCTATCTCCTTCTCGGTCATGGCGTCTTTTTCGTCATCGGTCAAAGGCTCATATCCCTTGGCTCTGTCGGCGTTATAGAGCTTATCCATTTCGTTGACGATCTCATTGTATTCCTTCAGGAAGTTCTTCACCATGTCGTAGATCCCATCGGTATCCTGCTGGGTAGTTACGGTGATCTCCTCCTGGCATTCTGTCAAAGCGGTAATAGTGAGACCGTTGATCTCGAAGGTGTTGTTGTTGTTGGTATATACGGCGCCGTTTAGGGTGATCTGTGCATCCTGACCGGAGACTTTTTTGGCGGTACCGCTCGCCAAGGCATCCATTGCATCCTGCGCAGCTGCCGCCTTAGCTTTATGCACAGCTTTCACTTCTCCTTTTAATACGGAATTGTCAGTCACTTTATAAACGCCATCAACCTCTTCTATCTTCACATGGTTCTGTATTTCTTTAAGCTGCTTCTCATTCGCGTTGTAGTCCTTTAATGTCTGTGCTTCTGCCTTCTGGGCGCGGATTGCAACGGCATCATCCTCTAATTTCTTAATATCGTCCTCAGAAGCGCCGGCCTCCCTGGCCGCCTTGATTTCAGCTTCCTTATCTGCTAAATCCTTGTCGTACTTTGTGATAGCCGCATCAATCTTCTCATCCGAATCGAGAGCCGGATACTTTGTTTTGATCGCATCAACGGCATCCTTTGCAGCCTCCTGAGACGCCTTTAACGACTTATACCTCTCCAGGTCAGCTGCCTCTTTCGCAGCAACCTCCTTGTCTATCCGGGCATTGATCGTTTTTGTTGCCTCGGGATCGTCTACAAGGTATGCCTTATAAAGCTCATACTCTTTCACAGAAGCTTCATCATCCTGTGTCAAAAGCCCTAATGAATTTAATGCCTTAATTCCGGCACCATTCGATGCAGTGATGCTGAAATCATCCTTCTCTCCGGACTTGGACGCAGTGATATAAAACCGCTTCTGCTTCGCATCAAAATTGGCATTCAGGCCAACACTCTTAATCTGATTAAGAACATCAGATATCGTAGTGTTTTCATTAATAGTTATATCTACAGAGTTATCTCCGTTCTTAACAGTAAAAGTACCGCCTACTGCATCGGGATTTATACTGGAAACCTTAGATAACGCCGTAACCTCCTGTCCATCTTTCCCTGTAATCTCCCCGCCGGTCAGATACCCCGACTTGGCCAGTTGATCTACGGTCATCGTCTGCACGCCGTTCATGGCGTTCTCACCGGTGATAACGCTGACAGCATTGCTGTTGGAAACCTTGGTGGTCTTCTTCACGTAAGCGTCCGTAAAACGCATATTTGCGATGTATTTGGTCTGAAGCCTCTTAAGCTTCGTGTTTAATTCCTTCCATGCCTCCTGCTTCCAGTCCAGCTTAGTCTGTGCCTTCCGCTGCACATCCACCTTCTTCTGTCTGGCTGCCACAAGCTCCTGGATAATGCTCTCCGTATCCATTCCGGACATCATGCCCGTCATACGCATTGCCATATGTCAATTACCTCCTAATCTACTGGTCTGATCATCTTCGCTCATCTACTAAAATGCCTGCGAGCTCCCATGCTTTCGCGATCATATCCAGGGTCTTCTCAGGAGGGATCTCTTTGATCACTTCCTTGGTATCCTTGTCTACGATCTTGATGGTCACTCTGTTGGTCTTCTCATGGATTCCAAAAAATGCTTCCGAATGGGACATGCTCTGGTTCATTCTTTCAACAGCTTTCTTAACCTGATCGTTAAGAGCCTGCTGCTGTTCCTGAGGCGTGTTCAGGCCTGACTCCTCCTGTCCCCCACGGCTGTTCCTTCCATCCTGCTTCTCGGTTTCTGCTACTTTGACGGTAGTAGCATCATAGGTATTCACCTGCTGTTCTTCCGTAGCAACATCCGTGTTCTCTGCTACCTGTTTCTGCACAGGCTTCGCCTGCGGTGTTGACTGCGCCTGATAAGTCATCGCGCTGGTTAATGGTTCTAATGCCATTTCGAATCACCTCCGTGTGATATTTGTATTAAGTTGTAACTTAAGAGTCTATAAGCTTTCTTAAATTTATATCGGATAAAAAGCAGAAATATTTAGAGATATTGGGAAAGAAATCATAACTATTCAGCCAGGACTTTGCATTTGCTGCAAAGTCAGGGACTCTTATCCGATCAAAACTTCCTTCCCTCTGAATGCAAATCCGTACTTCCTTATCCTTTCTTCCGGAATCCCCTTTGCGGTCAGGTTCTGCGCATACTGCTTCTTTTCTATCTGGTCAAGAGCGGCCTTTATGGTATCCGAAAGTGTTTTTTCCTCTTCCTCCTGTACCTTGAACTCCAAAATAAAGGCGTCATTTATGACGGCGTCTGCCCCTCCCAACCGGTTCTTCGACCGTAACTGTCTTGGCTCCAGCATCACATCATACCGTCCAAACCCGCTCTCCCGATTAGATGTCAGCAGATATCTGTCAGAGAGCTCCACCAGAAGGCCCAGCACAAATCCATGATAAAAGCGTTCCGGATCCGCTCCTGAGGGGCTTTTTCCCGTATCAAAATAACTGAATGTGGCTAACGCTATCCGGTTCATGTAGGCGTTCATCTCTTTCAGGTTTCCGGCCAGAAACGCCCTGATAAAATCATTATAGCAACCGCTTTCCTCCATAAACCAGTCACGTACCATATTCTCAAACATGATATGGACTTCCCGGTTAGTCAACGAAAGGGTATAATACCAACGGCTTCCGTCAAACTCTGTCTCCACTACCTTCAGATAACCGCTGGCAAGCAAAAGGCTCCAGATTGCTTCCTGCCTGACCGCCAGCTGGTTATAAACAATCTGCTCATCAATCTCTACGCGGAGCGTCCCTCCCTGAAGCAGGGTTTCAAAGTCCTGTTTAATAGTCCTGCTTCCTTCCCGGATCAGTTTACCGGCCAGACTGTTCGAGCTGGAATTAGCCCAATATGCCCCTACTTTTTTTGTATCCAAAAAATTAAGGATAGACCATGGGTTATAAATATCCCTTTGTTTCCCAAAGGTGAAGCCATCATACCAGTTTTTTACTTCCGTCCTGCGGTCCGAGAGATCGAATTCTTCTAAGGCCTCAAAAACCTCTTTCCCTGTGAATCCAAAGCTGTCCGAATAAATCTCAGAAGTAGTTGTCACCACCTTCAAGTTATTCAAATCCGAAAAAATCGACTCCTTGCTCACCCTGGTGATCCCTGTCATAAGCGCCCGCTCCAGATAGGGATTTGTCTTAAATATGGAATTAAACATATTTCTGGTGAAATTAACGATCTGATCCCAATAGCCATTTACCCAGGCCTCCTGCATGGGAGTATCATATTCATCCAGAAGGATGATCACCTTTTTGCCGTAATAACGGCATAGATATTGGGACAGCTTGTGGATTGCCATAGTCGCATGCAGATCGTCCATATCCGCCGATACCG
This sequence comes from uncultured Lachnospiraceae bacterium, assembly GCA_947382625.1. GTDB lineage: Bacteria > Bacillota > Clostridia > Lachnospirales > Lachnospiraceae > Suilimivivens. Next base: position 14,328 of record CANDAG010000016.1, on the reverse strand, counting down.
ATGCGAAAAAATGTTTCTCCTTATCGTCCAGAATATCAGCCTCTGCCAGAAAACGATTTGTGGAATAAAGATCAGAGAGAATCTGGCAGATTTTCCTGCGCGCATCGTTATAATTCTGTTCCTTGACATTCGCAAAGGAAAGGCTGATCACAGGATAACTCCCCTGCAGCCGGCGGAATTCCTCGTTTTTCCATATTCTCAGTCCCTCAAACAGATCACTTCTCCCTGCGTAATTTACAGAAAAAAACTTCTCTGTCATGCTCATATTCAGGGTCTTCCCGAATCTCCGAGGACGCGTGATCAATGTCACACTGTCCTGCTTCTGCCACCATTCCTCAATAAAAGCGGTTTTATCAATATAAAATAAATCATTTTTCCGTACATGCTCAAAATCCTGATGTCCTATTCCTACGGTTCTCGTCATGCTCGTTCTTATCTCCTCTTCAACTCTATAAAACTAATATATCAGATTTATCTCTCTTTGGAAAGACACAACGGACGCCAGGCTTCGCCTGACATCCTTATGTTAAAAGACCCGCCAGGTTTTCCTGACAGGTCTCCATTAATTTCTTATTTCACATTCCGTTATTTATCCCAGCAGCTTCTTAAGCGCTTCCACGCTTCCGGCGTCCACTGCTTCCTTATTTGCTTCCTGGATCTGCGCGTAAACCTCCTTGCGGTATACGGGCACATCCCTCGGTGCTGTGATGCCCAGCTTTACCTGCTCCCCTTTGATTTCCAGAACAGTTATCTCCACGTTGTTGTTGACGATCAGGGCCTCATTTTTCTTTCTGGATAAAGCTAACATCTATTCACCTGCTTTCTTCTGGGCGTTGAGGATATCATAAATGGGATATTTTACTTTGTAATCCTCCCCCTCCACAATGATCTGGCAGGCCTTTCTTTCTGCCGCATTGATGATGACAGGGCCTTTCAGATTAACGGTCATTTTGGTAAGGTCACTGGGAACCGTTACGGTGACCAGCACAAGAAGTTCCTCTTCTGCCAGCTCCCCGATGTTTTTGAGAAGGTCATCCTCCACCTCCGGATTGTACTCCGGCATTACCAGGAGAGGATCCATAACCGGCATTGCAAAGCCGGGCTCCTGCACAGACTGAAGCCAGTGGATGGCGCCAACGCCTTTTTCCTCATCATGGAGAAGGGCGAAATCTGTCAGTTCCGGGAAACCGATGATCCCGGCAGGGAAATGGATGATCTTATCATCCTCTATTTCGACTGTTCCAAAAGCTTTTGTGTTTATTATCATTGCTGCTCCAATCTGCCGCGTGCTGCCGCAATCGCTGCGTGCTGTTTAAATGTAGTTCATCAGCGAGGTCTGCATGATCTTACCGGTGGCCATAAGAGCGGAGTTGTACGTAAGCTCTGTACTGGTAAGCTGAATGATCACCTCTGCAATATCAATATCCTCATTTTCTGACTGGAGGGTCTTGAAATTGGTCCGCTGATCCATGAGACGGTTGCCGATCAGTTCCAGACGCTGGCTCCTGGTACCGTTGTCGGTAATCGCCAGGTTGGTTTTGTCCAGATAGTTCTGGGTCTTGGTAATGCTTCCTTCAAACATGGTGTGAATATTTTCACGGATGTGGTCATAGGCTTTGACCGCCGCATCATACTGGTTCTTCACCTTGTCATACGCCACCGGGTCGCTGTCTCTTTCCATTCCCTTAAGTACCAGATCAAGGTCGGTCTTAGTGGCATCGATCTCCACCAGTTCGTTCAGGGCTCTCTCCAGATCATCAATATCTCTGTCCAGAGCATGGATGAATACCTTATCTGCCGTGGTATTCACCTGAATCTTCTGGTTATAGCCCACATCATACTCGATCACCTGCTTGTTGGTGTTTCCGTTGGTAAGATATTCCGGATTATAATTCACGGTTTTGGTGGAGCCGTCCTCATTCTTGGAGGTCTTGGTGCAGGCAAAATAATGCTCCGGACGCAGATCTCCGTTTTTCCATTTATCCTTGCCATAGGTTACCTGGATCTCACTCTGGGTGTTAACCTTGGCTGTAATATCCTTGTAGGCCGCATCGCTGAAAAGAAGTTCTCCTGTTTCAGGTATGAACACTACGGCGCTGGTCTGGGGATTAGCCGCATTGGCTGCCGCCACTGTATCATAGGGACTGGGATTGGCCGAAAGTGAAACCGTACTTATATTTGAAACCAGGGGCTCTGTCAATATCTTGGCATTGGTGATCTGCAGATCCCCGGCGCCTGTTCCGATATTTCTGTCTATGTCCGTTCCCAGAGTTTTCTCTGTTCCGTCTGCCAGGGTTACCTTGGCTCCGGCCGCTATGGTCACGCCGGTCACATTGCCGGCTGCATCCACCTTCAGCCTTGCTTCCGTCCCCGCCGGAAGCGTCACTGTTTCTGCCTGTCCGGTAGGCGACTCGTCTGCTGTCAGAGACACGGTTACAGGATCTGTAAGCGCTACCTTGGTGCCATTCTGAAGGGTCTTGTCTGTGCTCAGGTCTGTGGTCTGACCGGCCTTTGCGGATACATAATCCAGACTGCTGATCCCGCCAGCCAGATCATCATAAGAAAGGCGAAGTCTGTGTATATCGCCGTTGGTAACCTGTGTGTCCTTAATTTCAGGATAATTGGCGTAATTATTTTTGTTGAGACCATCCAGTCCTGCGGTATATGTGTAGTTGATGGTATCAAAGGCCTCGATGGTGGTCTGCTCTGTGATCTGATAGGAGGGCATATTCTCCTCCACATCCTTCATAAAGGTCAGAGGCGTATCCGTCCTGTAGCCGGTAAATACATAGCGTCCTGCATAATCCAGATTGCCTGTGGAGTAAAATTCGTCCCGCAGAGACTTCAGCTGTTCTACAAAAACCGCAAGATCTTCACTGCCGTATTCCTTGTTGGCCGCCTTGTTGGAGATCTTATTCATATCGGTAAGGACGTCCGTCACTGTATTTTCAAGAGCCTTGGTGGTCACATCCAACCAGCTTTCCGCATCCGGCGCATTCTTCTCATAATACTGAGTCAGCTCGGAAACGCTGGTCCGAAGGCGCAGGGCACGGATGGCGATCACCGGGTCATCCGAGGGCCTTGTGATCTTCTTCTGGGTTGCCATCATGGTGCTCAGCTTATCCTGAAGCACTTTATTATTATTGATATTATACAGGGAATTATTCTGCATAATCTTGTTGGTCATTCTCATATTGTCTATTCCTCCATGTCAGATTCACTGCCTCAGATCCTGTCAGACCAGACTGCCGCAGGTCATTTTCGGATCACCTTCAGGCCGCATCCGTATAGCTTCTATGATTATAGATCATACTCCTGTACGCAGGATCAGCTGATCATAAACCTCTGTCAGGGTCTGGATCATCTTGGAAGCCAGGGTATAGGAATACTGGAATTTCACCATGCTTACCGCTTCCTCATCCTCATCAACGCTGGAGATCGAGCTTCTCTGGTTATCAATGCTGTTTTTCAGACTGTTATAGGTATCATAAAACATATCCGCATCGCTGGCATTGAGAGCCACATCCGACAGGATCGCCTCCAGGAGCTGGCCTGCCGTTCCGTTCCGGAAGCTGAAGGCCTTTTTGTTGGTGAGCAGCGCGATCAGCTCTTTGATCTGTCCGCATTCCTCCACACCGATATCCGAAGTACTCTTGGTTCCTAAAAGGTTGGCATCCTTGATCAGATCGGAATTGATGGTGAAGTTGCCCGCCGTCAATTCATAATAGCCGTTGGCATCCGTAAAATCCTCTGCCTTATATTCCGTGCCGTTTCCGGAAATTCCGGTAAAAAAGATACAGCCCGGGTCTCCGTTTGCATTAAATCCGTCGGTAAAAATCTTGTTCACCGCCTCGGCAAAGCCGCGGATCCATGCGTTCATCTGCTCCATATAGTAAGGAATGCCCTGATATTTGATCTGTTTTTCTGTCTTGGCATCCTTTCCCTCCATACTCTTCTCGATGGAGGGAGATTTATCCGTATTCATGGTAAAGGTATAGGTGCTGTCTGCTTCATTGAACTCCCAGCTGCTGTAATAGCAAAGTGCATTGCCGATATTGATGACGCCGCTCTCCGGAAGGGTGCAATCCTGCATGGTCTTGAGATAATCCTCTGTCACCTTGATCGTCACCTGAGTTTTGGAGGTTGGATCTGCAGGATCCGCCAACGTTACCTTGTCTACCTTGCCGTTAAAGTTTGCTCCGTTATTACCGTCCCGGATGTCCACAAGGCCCTTCAGCTTACCGCCGAGAGAGGAATTGGAAAGGCTGAATTCATTTCCGTTATCCCACATAAAACGGTAGAGTCCGTCCACATCGGTCTGGTTGACCTTTTCGTCATTTCTGCGTGCTACATAGGAAAGGGTGTTGTAGTCTGTGCCATCTACCAGGATCTGTCCTCCGCCAATGCGGACCATAAATCTGTTGATATTGGTATCCCTCTTGGGATCGTCTGCCGCAAGGATAGGGATCTCATTGATCTCCACATCCACGATCTCCGACAGCTCATCTACCAGCAGGTCTCTCTGATCCCGAAGCTCATTGGCTCTTGCCCCTGAAAGCTCAATGGTATTGATCTGCTTGTTCAGGGTGGAGATCTTCTGGGCAATGGAATTGATCTCTTCAATATTCTGCTTGATCTCCAGATTAATGTCCTTCTGAAGCTCCTGCAGGCTTCCGTAAATATTGTTAAAGTAGTCTGTCAGGGATTTCGCGGAAGCAATGAACTGCTGCTTGGTCTTGTCACTGCTGGAATTGGAGGTAACAGACTGCAGGCAATTGCTGAAGTGGTTAAAGATTGCCGTAAAACCACTGGTACCCTCATCGTCAAAATAATCCTCAAACATCCCCGTATAATATTTCTTAACCTCAAACTCACCGAATTTGCTGTTATTATCCCAGAATTTCACATCGTAAAAGCTGTCCCGCACACGCTCGATAGCGATGGTATCCACACCGGCTCCCGCACACCCATAGGTGGTAAAGGTCCTGAGGGCGTTGTTTGCCTGCTGGGTTACCTGCTGGCGGCTGTAGCCCACCGTCTGGGCGTTGGAAATATTGTTCGCTGTAGTATTCAGTGCGGCGTTGGCTGCGCGAAGCCCCGAACCCGCTATATATAAACCAAAAAATTGTGACGGCATCGATCCCGCTCCCTTCTTATCTTCCCAACGTATTGATTACATGCTCCATCATTTCACTGATCACATTTATGTAACGGCTGGAAGCATTGTATGCATTCTGGAACATGATCATATTACTCATTTCCTCATCGGAGGAGGTTCCTACGATCTGTTCCCTGGCCGCTGCTATATTATCCACTGTCATTTCCTGATTTGCGCAGATCTCTTTGCTGACATTACCGGAGGTGGCCACCTGAGAGATCAGATTGTCATAGTAATTGACAAAGTCCACCTTGGTCTTCACATTCGGATTTAAGGTAAGGCTTTCTTCCTTAAAAAGATCCTGTAGCTTATCCGCCGTCTCCTGGTCGATAGTGTCGTCATCCTTCTTAAAGCCCAGAAGCGAAGGCGCCTGCTTCAGCTCTCCGTTGATGATGATATTCTCCACCGAGAAGAAATCATTGTCAGCCATCGTGTTGAATATCTGATAAGGATTTCCGTTGGAATCACACATATAATTGCTGTCAGGATTTACTTCCTTGGCTGCCTTGGCCGCATCTGCAAATACCTGGTTGATCTTGGTGGTAATGGCGTGAACCAGCTGATCGAATTCCGCCTGCACATTCATCATGATGGACTGGGAAATCTCTCTGTTATACTGGTCGGCATCCGCCAGATCCTCATAGGTGGCTCTGTGGTCTCCCCTTGCCAGCAAAATGGACTTAAGGGCTCCGATATCCGTATTCATGCTGGTGGAAATCTCCCGATCCAGGTTAAAGAGCTCTGCCCCTTTGATCCCTTCGGCATCTACCGTTCCGTCAGCGTTCTTCTTTGCAAGATGCTTCCAGTAAGGCGTGTAAAATCCTGTCTCTAAATCTGTATATAAACAAATCTCATTGGCGGAATCCGACTTGACAAAATCTTTTCCTTCCAATTTGATAATGATATTTCCGTCTGCATTGGTCCTGCACTCAATATTGGCCATGGATGAAAGCTCGTCGATCAGAAGGTTTCTTTCATCTCTTAAGTCATTGGCCTTCTCCACCAAGCCGCCCTCGATCTTCTGGATCTCCTGATTCAGCTCTGCGATCCTCTTTCCGTAGGCGTTGATGGTATCTACCTGTCTCTTCACCTGCTGATTCAGATTGTCCTGATATTCCTTCAGCCCCTTATATACTGCCTGGGAACGGGTCACAAACTCGCTGCACCGCTGTACAAAAACGCCCTGTGTCACCGCATCCCCGGGGTTCCTGGCCAGATCCTCCACAGATTTCCACAGATTACCGATAGAATCCGCAAAGGCTTCTCCGTCCAGCTCCTGGAAAAGGTTGTATACCTCCTCAAAAGCGCTGGTGGATACCTCATAAAAGGCGCTCCGCCCGGATTCCCGGCGGTATGCCTTATCAAGGAAATCATCCCTTATCTGTTTCACCTGGGTATAGCTGACACCGAGGCCGGTCTGCTGATAGGAAATCGCAGTGGCGCTGGTAGAAAGTGTTTTGTAAATCCGGGTCCCCTGCTGCACCTGCTGCCTGGTGTACCCGACGGTGTCAATATTAGACATGTTATGCGCTGTGGTATTCAGCGCATTCTGACTGGTCTGCAGTCCGCTTACTCCGATATATAAGCTTCCAAATAAAGACATAACTGATATCCTCCAACTTTGTCATAACCGGCAGGCCCACGCACCCGACGAGTCTGCCGAAAGAAAATCCATAACTTCCTGATCTTCCAGAATCTCAGGGATCACTGCTTGGCATCAAAACCGTTTCCGTCCACTCCCATGGGCATCCCTGTATTAAAAGCGCCCCTGTTGTAGTTGGCCGTTTCCGGCGCCGTCTTCATGGCCTGAAGCATGTTCATATCAAACTCAACCATTTCCAGAGCATTCTCTATCAGGATCCTGTTCTGTTCATTCACGCTTCTCACCTTATGAACGGCTGTGCTCAGTCTATCGTGTACTCTAGCCAATTTCTGCTGCTCCTCGGGCCTATCCTTCAGCATATTAATAAGATCCGTAAGCATCAGTGTGTTAACATCCCTGTTAATTACGTTGGCGATATCAGCATATACTTCCTGTCTTTTTTGTTCCAGACGATTAATTTTGCCGACAACGTTTTGTTCTTCATCCGTGATCTTGGCTAAATCATCCAATCCGCCGGCTACAATGACCGACGTTTTCTTCGTTGATAACTCAAGCAAGTCCTCATATTCCTGACCTTCCAAGTCCAGTACTTCTATCAGGTTCTCCATCAAACTTGCCATTGATTACCTCAATTCTTCATACTTCTGCATTAATTTATCTGCAAAGCTGTCTGTGCTCACTTCATAGCTGCCTGACTGAATCCTTGCCTTGATAGGCCCGATCACGTCCTCCCTGACGTCACGGCTCTCCGCTACCGCCTGCTTGGCCCACTGTATATCCTTGCCCAGGCTGGAAATCTGAAGCTGATCGGAAGCATTCACACTGCTGCCGGGGGCTGCCTTCTTGGTTTTCTTCGTATCGTAGAGCTTCTGTACCTGTGTATAAGCTTCTATACGCATTCGGATTCCTCCTTCCGTGGATCTCATCCAATCCTTGATACCAATACATAAACGTATAGTTTCCATTATTTATTACATTATAAGTATCGGATAATTTTCAAAAGACTTTAGAGGAATTAAAAATTTTAACCAAACAACAGATGACCCGCATCGCGAGCCATCTGTTGTCTGGCAAGACGGCCGCCCTTCCGGAATTCCGGCAAAAGCGGCTGCTTTAATATTTTTGTTTATCTTACTTTTATAACAAACAAAGACCGATCCTTTTTGTCTTTTTCATGTGCCGGGACGCATATCTACTCCCCGGTTTCCGTCTGCCTGAGGGTTGCTGCCGAAAACATAGTCATTTCCAGGCAGGATGGCATTTAACAAAATGCCTGCCAGCGCTGCGATGGCAAGTCCGGTCAGCGTAATGGAGGTAGTCCCCACAGTAAAGGTCAGGCCGCTGCTGAAGCCCAGGCCGCACACCAGAATGACTGCTGCAATGATCAAATTCCTTGACTTGGTAAAGTCCACTCTGTTTTCCACGATATTTCTCACGCCGATAGCGGAGATCATTCCGTAAAGCATGAAGCTCACGCCGCCGATGATCGCAGAGGGAATAGAACCGATGATCTCTGCCATCTTGGGAATAAAGCTGAGCACCACCGCATAGACAGCGGCAAGGCGAATCACGTTGGGATCATACACCTTGCTGAGCTCCAGAACGCCAGTATTTTCTCCATAGGTGGTATTGGCAGGGCCGCCCACCAGTGCGGATAAGGAGGTAGCAAGTCCGTCGCCGATCAGCGTCCGGTGAAGCCCCGGATCCTCTATGAAGTTTTCGCCTACTGTTGCAGAGATCGCAGACATATCGCCGATATGCTCCATCATGGTAGCCAGAGCGATGGGAGCCATGACCAGAATGGCTGTCAGGTCAAATTTGCAGAGCTGGAAAGGCGGAAGCCCCACCCAATTTGCAGCCTGTACCCCGGCAAAATTCAAAATAGCGCTTCCGTCCGGGTTGGTAAAGCCGATGGCATTAAAGCACAGCGCCGCCCCATAGGAGATCACTACACCCATAAGGATGGGAATGATCTTGAACATCCCCTTTCCCCAGATATTAAAGATAATGATGGTTCCCAGTGCGATGATCGCAAGGAGCCAGTTGGTGGATGCATTGGATACGGCAGAGGGCGCCAGGGAAAGTCCGATGCAGATGATCATGGGGCCTGTCACTACCGGAGGAAGGAATTTCATAACCTTTTTTACTCCCAGAAGCTTGATCACAAGCGCCAGCACCAGGTACAAGGCCCCGGCCACTACAATACCTCCGCAGGCGTAGGGAAGCTTCTCTCCCATACTCATCCCTGCAAAAATGCCGGTATCCAGCTGTGCCACGGTCTGGAAACCGCCCAGAAACGCAAAAGAAGAACCTAAGAATGCAGGTACCTTTAATTTGGAACAAAGATGGAAAAACAAAGTTCCAAGCCCTGCACAGATCAAGGTTACCTGAATCGAAAGTCCTTCTCCCTCAAAATAAACATTTACCAGAATTGGTACCAGGATCGTCGCACCGAACATGGCGAACATGTGCTGCAATCCCAAAATCAGCATCTTGGGAATCCCCAGTGTCCTGGCGTCCCGAATTGCTTCCTGCTGCTTTGTCATTGAAATATCCTCCTGTTATTCTTTTGAAAATGGCGCGGCGGATCCCTCCCGGGGCCTGCCGCAGATTTACGCTCCTATGAGTATACTTGCTCTTTGCCATTATGACAAGGAAAATATTAAATATTTATAAAAATTTTTTCGTTCTTTGTATATTTTATGGATTGATTTGTTGACTTCTCTGCCAGACTGCACTAAAATTTCAGATAACACTACAACAGATGGAGGAGAACTGCTATGGAACATTTAGAGAACATGCCAAACGCTTATATCTTGAACCACCCGCTGATCCAGCACAAAATTTCCCGTCTCCGCGACGAAAATACGGGTACCAACGAATTTCGGAAGCTGATCGAGGAGATCGCCATGCTTATGGGCTACGAAGCCTTAGGTGACCTTCCTTTAGAGGATGTAGCGGTCAAAACACCCATCGAGACCTGCATGACGCCTATGATCTCCGGCAAAAAAATGGCAGTTGTACCTATCCTGCGCGCCGGTCTGGGCATGGTGAACGGAATCCTAGCCCTTGTGCCCTCCGCAAAGGTTGGCCATATCGGTCTTTACAGGGATCCTGTGACTCACGAGCCTCATGAATATTACTGCAAGCTCCCTGAGCCCATCGACCAGAGGACCATTATCGTGGTAGACCCCATGCTGGCAACCGGCGGCTCCGGCGCCGAGGCTGTAGACTTCATCAAGCAGCACGGCGGAAAGCGCATCAAATTCATGTGCATCATAGCTGCCCCGGAAGGATTAAAGCGCCTCCATGAAGCACATCCGGATATCCAGATCTATGTGGGACATCTTGACAGATGCTTAAATGATCATGCCTATATCTGCCCTGGGCTGGGAGATGCCGGGGATCGGATTTTCGGGACAAAATAAAAAGCTGGCTTGCCAGCTTTTTATTAATTCATGTTCCTTTTCCCGTTGACACTGCTGTGAAATCCTACTATAATATTTTTATTACAACCGTAATACTTAAAGCTACACCCTTATAGCAGGCGCTGTCACGCTTCGCGAGGCAGCTTATTGAACTGAAAAATGCACAGATAGCTGTGCAGGAACGGAGCAAGCATGAAACAACTCCCCCAAATATCCGAAGCCGAATTTGAGGTCATGCGCATCATATGGAAGCATGCCCCCATCAGCACCAATGAAATCATAGAAAAGCTGAGCCCGACCTCCTCCTGGAGTCCTAAGACCATCCAGACCCTGATCAAACGGCTGACCACCAAAAAAGCCATCACCTATGAAAAGGAGAGCCGTGTGTTTGTTTACACTCCCTTAGTAGCGGAAAGCGAATATGTGGATCAGGAAAGCAATTCCTTCCTCAAAAAGTTTTATGGCGGGAATATCTCGGCTATGCTGTCCGCTTATCTGGAAAACGACAGACTTTCCGACTCGGAGATCGATGATCTGCGGGCGCTTCTTGATCAAACATCGACACACTCCGCGGATCGGCTCAGTGATCAAATGCCGACGCGTTCCGCGGATCGGCTCAGTGATGAAGAACAGGAAATGTAACGCCCCACATTTTATCCTTATATTCCATAAGAGCTGTCTTTTTGAGGAGTATCTGCTATGGTATCTGCTATGAATTCTTTCGGCATACACTTTTTATTCTGCAATATATTTGTCAGCATCATCATCGGCGTCATCCTGCTGCTTAAAAGAATCTTCAGGAACTATTTATCCGGCGAAAGTCAGTATCGCATCTGGTTTTTGCTGCCGGTGATCCTTGCAGTTCCCTTTTTATCTGTCCGTCCGGCAGGCTTCTCCCGATTAGCAGCCCTTTTCCACGCTGCGGGATCTGTCCTTTCGCCGGAGGCAAATGGCGGGATTCCCACCTCTGCCGCGCCTCTTCCTGCCGCCGACTGGATGGAGAATTACGGAGTTTCAGTTACAAGGGCTTCCGCCTCTTTTTGGGGATGTCTTCTTTTTGTATTATGGGCAGGTGGAATGCTGGCCATGAGCTTTTCTATGATAAGCTCCAGGATCCGTCTGTATCGGATGGAAAAATCCGCCCTCCCGCTCCAGAGCCGGAAGGCCAGAGCCCTTTGTCTGAAATGTATGGAAGAAATGCAGATCAGGCGGAATATCCCTGTCTGCAGCACGGCGTTTTTGAAATCGCCCGTTATCGTAGGAATGTTTCGTCCCCGCATTTATATCCCTATCCACCTGATCTCGGATTTTAACGAACAGGATATGCGGTATATGCTTCTGCATGAATTGCAGCACTACAAGCACAAGGATGCCTTCATCAACTGCCTGATGAACGGGGCTGCCATTATCTACTGGTTTAACCCGGTTGTCTGGTATGCGCTTAGGGAAGTCAGGATCGACCGGGAAATCGCCTGTGATACCTTTGTCCTGCAGATGCTGGATACCGATGACCATATCGGGTACGGCAACACTCTGCTTAACTTTGCCCAGAAGGTATCACGCTCTCCTTTCTCGCTGGTCACCGGAATCGGCGGAAGCACAACGCAGATCAAAAAGCGGATTCTGAATATTGCCTTATACAGGCCCCGAACCAGGCGCTTCCGGATAAAAGAAGGCATTCTTTTTACATCCATGATCCTCCTGCTTCTGGAATCCACCACATTTATTCCGGTTCTGGCATCGGGCACAAGGGCTTCCCTTCCGAAGGACGCTGTAATCTATATGGATGATCTGTCAGAGCTTTTTGGGGATTATGAGGGTTCTTTTGTCTTGTATGACGCAGGTGCGGACGCCTGGGATATTTATAATGAAGATTTTGCATCCAGACGGTTTTCGCCGGATTCCACCTACAAAATCTACAGTGCCCTGCTTGCTCTGGAAAACGGATCAATCACTCCCGATTCTTCCTATTTGAAATGGAACAGGCAATCCTACCCTTTCTCTGAGTGGAACCGGGATCAGACCTTATCCACCGCCATGGCAAATTCCGTAAACTGGTATTTTCAGACTCTGGACAGAGAAGCCGGGATGGATGCAATAAAGGAATTTTATCAGGCCATCGATTACGGCAACCAGGATCTCTCCGGCGGTATATCAGAATTTTGGATGGAGTCTTCCCTGAAAATCTCTGCCATAGAGCAGGTGGAATTGTTAAAAAGGCTCTATGCCAATGAATTCTCCCTGAAACCCGAAAATGTACAGGCTGTCAAGGATTCCCTCAGGCTTTCCGCCTCCGGAGAGTCCGTCCTGTCCGGAAAGACCGGCACCGGAACCATCAACGGAAAAAATGTAAAAGGCTGGTTTATCGGTTATGTGGAATCCGAAGGCAACACCTGGTTCTTTGCCATTAATATTCAGGGAGAGGATCATGCGGACAGCAAGGCCGCAAGCGAGATTGCCCTGAAGATACTGGCGGATAAGGGGATTTTCAGTTAAAGGGCGGCTCACTGCCTGCTCTCTATCTCCACACTGCTTGCTCACTGTCTGCTCACCGTCTTGCCCTCTGTCTTGCTCCCAGTCAGAGCTGGTCATACTTGGCGGAGCTGCCTTTTGCTTTCTCTACAGGATATTTGGCCTCATTCTGTGCCATTTTCATATTCACGATCTCATCTGCATCCAGCCCCAGCTTATCTAACAGATTCTGGCTGTATACCAGAACATCCGCCAGCTCTTCCTTTACATGCTGGAGATCGTATCCTTCCTCATCCCACTGAAAACACTCCAGAAGCTCTGCCGACTCGATCACAATGGATTTGGCCAGATTGGCCGGTGAATGGAACTGCTCCCAGTCCCTGTCATCTGAAAATTTTCGGATCCTGTCAATTGTTTCCTGATTCATCCACTGCACCCTCCGATTCCATCTCTCTTTTCAGCTCCCCGGGCATGCTCCTTGGCCCCCGCACTGCATACACGCCAAAAAGCTTCAGCTTCTCGAGGCTCCAAAGTCCCGGCTCATATTTCTCCAGAAGCTCCAGCTTCATCGCCATCTTCCCGTCTGTAGTATCCGCAGAATCCTGATGTGGGATATCAGTCTCCATAGCCCTGCACTTATACAGGATAGAGGAATAAGGAGCCGCCATGTATATGTAGACCAGGTCCCCTGCATGAACGTCGCTGCTCTGTTTCCATGTAATGGTATTGCAGGCCTCAAAGGCGGCTCCCACATCATAATACCGGGGATTTGCCGGAATGATCCAGTTTTTTGTTCCGGTACGGCCAGACTTCCTTCCCGGAAGTGTACTGCCGGATTTGGAAATGCCAGCGACTCTGCGGATCTGAACCTCCGTCGCTTCGGGACAAATCTCATGCATCCGCCCCATGATCCTCCGCCAGGACTCGGCAGGGTCCTCCTGATACGCGGAGGTCACATGGTCATATCCCCACAAATGCTCCGGCGTGGAATATACTGCAATGGCCCAGCCATAGCTTTCGCCCTTCCTGTTCCTTCTCTGCCGGAAATCCCGCATACAAAGATACATCTTCATCTCAAGGTCTGTTATGGTACCTTCAAAGTTCTTTTCGCCCTCTTTTCCAAAGCCCGCCTTCTGCTTAACTTCAAAGGAATATAACTCTGCGTCTCTGTTCTCCTCTGCAAAAAGATCCATGATCTTCTTCTGGCGGGCGGAGGCCTTCTCATCGTCCCACAGGGCGTCAAAATCATATCCGTCCCTGCGGTAATTTGCAAAGCAGGGAATCCATTCCCTGGAAATAAAGCCGGCCTTCTTATCAAAAAACTTTCCGTAGGCGATCTGCCCTCTTCCCGCAATGATCTCACGCCACTCCCATGGATCCCGCTCCCTGTTTCCGCTCCACCAGTACTCCGGAGCCGTGCGTTCCTCCAGCGAAAAGCCCGGGATCTCGTTCTTAAATAATGGCAAGAATCCCACCTCGTTGATATATGCAATTGCCTCTTCTACTGTGCGGATACACCTGGGGTCATCCTCTGGGACACCGTGTATGATCCATGTTCCGGATTCGTTTGACATTTTTGGTTGTTCTCCTGAGTTGTTTTTGTTTTAATTTTAGCCTGAATTATTCACCAGCCACTGATAATTATGGCTGAAAACCGCATAGTTGCT
>CANDAG010000015.1 GCA_947382625.1 uncultured Lachnospiraceae bacterium | reverse complement strand
TAAAAAGGCAGGAATCCAGTAACCATGGGACTCTTGCCTCTTTAAATGTCAAACTTAGGATTATTCTAGCAAATCAATTTAATACTGTCAACACTTTTTTCATAAATTTTACAAAAAATTTTTCAGGAGATTTTTTTGCCTTTATACTGGGCTTTTTCCATCTTCTTCCTGATAATGAGCATCCTTTGATCTATCTTGTAAATTGTTCTGGCGCATGCCTTTAAATCTTTACTGAATCTGTTTTTCTCATGATTTTTTTGAAATCGTTCGGCTTCATTCTTATATATAAAGTGGTGCTCTACTGCCGCCCAGAAATTCATTGCCTGAGTTCTGATCTGGATTTCGGCCTTTCTCTTTTCCTCCCCGCCTGCCGGGGCAAGTACAATAATGTGAAGACTTTGATATCCGCTGGCTTTAGGCCTTCTTACATAATCTTTGATCCGGATCACTTCTAAATCTTCTTTTTTTACAATAACCTCTGCCAGTCTGTAAACATCATCCAGAAAGCTGCAGACCACCCTTACGCCGGCTATATCACCGAGATGTTCACCGGCATTCCTCCACTCAACTGCCTGATTTTTCTTTAGCAGCTTATTTAAACAGCTTTCCGGCGTTTTGATCCTATATGTAATTTGACTGATCAATGTTCTTCCCAGCCTTTTAGAATACTCCTCGTTGATTGCCTCCAGCTCCTGTCTGATATTCTCACAGGCAATCCTGTAGGGACGGCAAAATTCCTCCTTGCCAATTCGATCCAAAAATTCCTGATATGATAATTGCTGATGCGAAATTTCTGCTGCGCCCATAATACTCCGATTCCCTTCCCAAACAACGGATGTCAGGCTTCGCCAACCATCCTTATGTCAAACAACGGATGTCAGGCTTCGCCAACCATCCTTATGTCAAACAACGGACAGCACGCTTCGCGAACTGTCCTTATGTCAAATGAAAAACAGACTTTTGATCTGTTCCCCGAATATCATTATTATGCGCAGTTTTAAAAAAATATGCATATGTCAGGTTAAATTTAAAGGCTCAAATCCCTTGAAGATCCAAAAAATTCTCTGCCGTGATAATGTCCTCCGGCGTTGTGATCTTTATATTTTCGTAAGAGCCTTCTATCAGTCTGACTTTTTGGCCCGTTATAGTCTCAACCACCATAGCGTCATCGGTGATCACCAGTCCGGATTTTTTTAGCCCCTCCTCTTTTTCGGTCAACTCTCCGTATGCCTTCTTGATCAATGGCGCGGCAAAGGTCTGGGGTGTCTGCACCAGCCATGTGAGATTCCGGTTGGGAGTGGAGGCAATATTTCCCTCTTCGTCTGCGATTTTGATGGTGTCCTTTACCGGCATACCCACGACACAAGCCCCGCATTTTTTCACGGTGGCAAATGCCCTCTCTATGATTTCGCCGGTCACTAAGGGCCTGGCTCCGTCATGGATAAAAATATAGTCACAGTCTGTTACCTCTTTAAGCCCAATGGCTACAGAATGGTATCTTTCAGTGCCTCCTTCTACAATATGGCGCACCTTTTGAAAGCCAAACCTCTCCACGATCTCATTCCGGCAATAACCGATATCTCCGGGAGATACCACAAGAACGATCTCGTCCACCCGGCTCTCCTCAAAGGCTTTCAGAGAATAATAGATGACCGGGCGGTCCTTTATGAGCATATACTGTTTTTTGATATTGCTTCCCATCCGGGTTCCGCTTCCTGCTGCAAGGACAATGGCAGCGGCCCGTTCTTTTTTTATTTTTTCCACGGTTACAGCCCTTAAACCCTCTCTCCCAGCCTTAAATTGGGCACAGCGTTTAAATCAAATCCATGGCGCACGCCTTTTTGATACTCATAATAAGCGGCGGCCCCTATCATTGCCGCATTGTCGGTACAATATATGGGGGAAGGGCAGTAAAAAGCAACCTGCTTCTCCCTGCAGGCTTCCTCGAACGCTGCACGCAGTCCGCTGTTGGAGGCAACGCCCCCTGCAATGGCAAACTTTTGACAATGGTAAGCGCTGATCGCTTCCATGGAATGCCCCACCAGCACATCGATCACTGCCTTCTGGAAGGAAGCCGCCACATCCGCCGTCCGGATCTCTTCCCCTTTCATCCTGCAGGAGTTCAGGTAATTTAATACCGCCGATTTCATACCGCTGAAGCTGAAGTCATAAATGGCATTTTCGATTTTGGCCCGGGGAAAATGAACCGCATCCGGATCGCCCTCCTTAGACACCCGGTCAATCTTGGGACCACCGGGATATCCCAGTCCGATTGCCCTTGCCACCTTGTCAAAGGCTTCTCCCGCCGCATCATCTCTGGCTCTCCCGATAATTTCGTATTCCCCGTAATCCTTTACCATGACCAGATGGGAGTGGCCCCCGGAAACCACCAGGCTTAAAAAGGGCGGCTCCAGATCCTTATGCTCGATATAATTGGCGCTGATATGCCCCTCAATATGATGAACTCCCACCAGAGGGATCCCTGCAGCAAAGCTGATCGCTTTGGCGGCGGACACTCCTACAAGAAGCGCTCCCACAAGTCCGGGACCGTAGGTCACTGCAATTGCCGTTATATCAGAAAGAGCCTTCCCGGCATCAGAAAGCGCCCTCTCGATCACCTGATTGATCTTTTCTATATGTTTACGTGAGGCAATTTCCGGCACCACGCCGCCGTATTCTGTATGAAGTGCGATCTGGGAGTAGATCACATTGGAAAGCACTTCTCTTCCGTTTTTTACCACCGCAGCCGCCGTCTCATCACAGGAGCTTTCAATTGCCAGTATGTAAATATCCTTTTCCATCATTCCGCATCGTTCTCCACCGGCTGCCAGCCGTAAATCTTCCAGTGGCCCTCCTCATCCTTACGGAGAAGAAAAACCTCCTCATTGCTTTCGATATAAGTGCCTTTTCTTAAAGAAAAGCTACAGTAAAGCTTTGCCCATTTGAAGCCGTCCCGTGAAAACTCCTCCACATCCACGCTGGAAGAAGGGCTGTAGCTGGAAATTACGATTTCCTCTTCTTTAAACGTATTGATATCCCACTTCAGGTCATCCAGATATTGCTGCTGTGTTTTGTTTGCAACCAGCTCCGCGTCATAAAGCTTTTGCGCCTGCAACGCCAGCTTTTCAAACTCTTCGTCGGTATAGGTTTCCCCGATGATACATTGTGCCAGCTCTCCAAAGTATTTCACTACCTCCCGGGGGGTCGGAGGATAATTATTGTCCAGATTCCGCATCAGAACCTCCTGAACCACCGTGGCCTTTACTGTCTCCTCTGTAGCCTTATCCTGTTTTTTGTTGGTAAGATAATAGTAATAGCCGCCCACAAGACAGATTAAGACCACCCCGACTATCACGCCCTTCACCAATCCGCTTTTATTTTTCATTGATCATCCTCCTCAAATAGCAGCTCTATGGTTTTTCCGTCTTTGCAGGTTTCCGCCGCCGGAAATATCTTCCTTACCTCTGAAAGGTATTCCTCCGGCCGGTTCAGGGAAGGACTGTAGTGCGTCAGCCAGAGCCTTTCTGCCTTAGCCCGCCGTGCAAGCTCCGCCGCCTCATAAAAGGTCATATGCTTGTTTTCTTTTGCCTTAGCCTTTTTGTCCGGTTCTCCGTACATGCCTTCGCAGATAAAAAGATCAGAATTTGCAGCATGTCTTACAATGCTCTCCGTGGGCCTGGTATCCGTGCAGTAGGTCACCCGAAGTCCCTTTCTTGCCGGCCCTAATACCATCTGGGGCGTCAATACTTTTCCGTCCGCCTCAATGGTTTCCCCTTTTTGCAGACGGTTCCAATATCTTTTTTCGATTCCAAGTTCTACCGCCTTATCCACCTGGAATCTGCCGGTCCGTTCCACAGAAAGGCTGTAGCCATAGCAGGGGACATTATGATTAACCTTAAAAGCTTCTATTTTGAATCCGTCAAAATGTATGGTGTGCTCCGCCTCGCTTAATTCCAGGCAGTCGATCACAAAAGGAAGCTCCGGTGCGATCACACGCAAGGATGCCACCACCTTTGAAAGTCCCTTAGGCCCCACCAAAAGCAGCGGCTCTGTCCGTTCTGCATTTCCCATGGTGAGAAGCATTCCCGGCAGTCCGCTGATATGGTCTGCATGAAAGTGGGTGAAGCAGATCACGTCAACAGGCTTCGGGCTCCAGCCCTTTTCCTTCATGGCGATCTGCGTTCCTTCCCCACAATCGATCAATATACTTTGTCCGTTGTATCTGGCCATCATGGATGTGAGCCATCTGTATGGGAGGGGCATCATCCCGCCCGTCCCCAATAAGCAAATATCCAGCATATTTCCTCCCGAATTTCAGGGCGCTGTCTGTTCCGGAGCTTCAGGAAGACTATACCGAACAATAAATTAAGATCACAGCAGTTCGCTTAATTCTTCCTCCTCCACCGGAATGGCAAAGCTCTTAGTCATTTTATCATAACATTCCTCGCATAAGTCAAAGGAATGCTTTTTTCCATCTTTATTGCTGAAATAGCCAAAGGTGATCTCTCCATGAAAGCATCCCTCCATTAAAATCCCGTTTTTGACCTTCAGCTCTTTTTGGCAATGATTACACACCACCGTTTTTAATTCATTTGTATTATCATTTAAAAATTTACGCATGCTCTTATCCTCCCTTTTGTATTCTCCCAACTACCATTATACATAAAAGAGCGCTTAAGAACAGTGGTAATTCTTCCATGCGGTTCCTATCTTTTCCACATGATCAGGGCATCCTCCTCGGGCTTTTCATAAAACCGGGGCCTTACCCCCTCCCCCTGAAAGCCAAGGCTTTCATAAAGCCTGATGGCCGGTGCATTACTGACCCGTACTTCAAGGGTGCAGACCGTAATGCCTCGCTCTGCGGCCTTTTCAAGCATATATTTCATCATTTTATGGCCAATCCCCTGATTTTGGTATGCGGCATCCACCACCACATTGGTGATCTCTCCCTCGCCTGCAATATTTCTGATGCCGCAGCAGCCTATGATCTGTCCCTCTCTCTCCGCCACATAATAATCGGCGTAATCCGCTTCCACCATTTCCAGAAAATCCCGGGCAGACCATGGCATGGAAAACGCTTTGCTCTCCAGCCGGCTTGCCGCCTCCACATCACAGGCTCTCATTTCTCTGATCTGCAGCACTGTTTGCCATGCCTCCTTCCCTCATAGTATAGTGAACAACAAATTATTTTGTCGCCCACTGTAAGATCCAGGCTCTGTAAGCATTATTTTTCAAGTTTTTCACGCTCTGCCTGTGACAGCCTTAAATATTCAGGCGCATGATCCCTGGCTGCAACACATTTTCCCTCTGATAAATACTGGATCGCCAGGGGGGCAAAAGCTGCTGCACGCTGCCGGTTCATATGAGCCGGCGCAAATCCGTAGGGAACCTGCACCAGTTCCTTAAGTCTTCCCGCAAACACAGGCACACCGTCCCCTAAAAATATAACTTCTCTGCCCTGTTCATTGCACCTTTCGGCTATCTCATCAATGGAGATGGCACACTGGGGCAAAATACTTTTCAGAGCGTAAGAAACGGTATCCTTTGGTACTCTTGTATATTCATAAATTCCGGTATATACCTGATTCCTTCTGGCATCCATCAAAGGACAGATGAGCTTATCTGTACCGTAAAGATTACAGGCAAGACCATCCAGGGTGGGGATCTCCACCAACGGCACATCCATGGCAAGCCCCAGCCCTTTGGCTGTTGCGGAGCCTATACGGAGTCCGGTAAAGGAACCGGGTCCTGCCGAGAGTGCAATGGCATCCACTGTGGACAGATCCAGCTCCACCATTTTTTTCAGCTCGTCCAGCATGGGAAGCAGGGTCTGGGAATGGGTCTTTTTGTATTGGACATTGTACTCGCCTGTGAGCACATCATCCTCCACCACCGCTACCGATGCCACCAGTCCGGAGCTGTCTATTGCTATCACTTTCATAGAGAACCTCTTTTTTGTATTTTTATTTTTCTGTGATCAAAGCCCTTCTCCGGCTCCCGCAGGATCGTTACTTTCACATAATATTCGGGAAGGATCTCCTCGATCAGATCTCCCCATTCCACCAGACTGATCCCGTCTCCGTAAAAGCAGTCTTCATAGCCGATCTCTTCCATTTCGCTGATATCCCCGATACGGTATACATCAAAATGGTAAAGGGGACATCTGCCCCCTTCATATACCTGTAAAATGGTAAAGGTGGGGCTGTTCACAGGCTCTGTAACGGCAAGTCCTGCGGCAAATCCCTGGGTAAAAACGGTCTTTCCCGCCCCCAAATCTCCTGTCAGCACATAAACCTCTCCCTGCACGGCCTGCTCTCCCATCTTTCTGGCAAGCGCAAAGGTTTCCTCCGGGCTATTGGTTTCTATTATCTTTTCTTCCATAATCATCCTTTACCTAACTGCGGATCTTTACTTTTTTGGGCGGCATATGAGTCGATATCATCCGGGTAACGTTAACCGCCTTTTCCCCTAAATCCTTTTTGGGAAAAATGGAAGCATTCACCGTAGAGGTATACAGGATCAGGCTCCGGGGAGTGGAAACGGCCTTATGCATATATTCCCACTTCTGACTCTGAAGCTCACCGTTCTGGGATACCGTCAATCCCTCCTCCGTCATCTGATAATGAAGCGGATTCTTAAACGCCGGATTGGCCAGATACTGCTGTCTGGACTTGATAAACAGGGTCCACGGCAGATACGCCAGTATGATCACTCCTCCGATCAGGAAAAGCACTCCGTATCCCATAAAAAATGTTACCACCAAAAGAGCGCCTACAATGGAACCGATCAGTCCTGATGCGCTGGTATATGTATGGTACAGCATATAATCATAGAGAACTCCCGGTGTGATCTTTACATCAAATTCTATTTCCATAATACGATCCATGCCCTTTCCGCAAGCTGCAAACATTCTGCTGTTGCCAAAGAGCACCTACGCGGGCAGGTGCTCTTTTAAACAATACCATAAATGATTTTCTTTTTCAAGCTATTCGTGCCTGAGCGCCTCAATAGGACTGAGTCTGGCAGCCTTCCGCGCCGGATAGATCCCGAAGAATATCCCCACGCCACAGGAAAAAAGGGAAGCAGCCAGCACCGTCCCGGCGCTGATCTTTGCATTGACTCCCGCAATAGAGCACACCCCCGAGGCTCCCAGCACGCCTAAAATAATACCGATGATGCCGCCAAGCAGGGTAATGATACCCGCCTCTGCCAGAAACTGCAGCAGCACGGAGCCTGTTCGGGCGCCAAGAGCCTTTCGGATCCCGATCTCTCTGGTGCGCTCTGTAACAGATACCAGCATGATGTTCATAACGCCAATTCCTCCCACTAACAGAGAGATTGCCGCCACAAAGGAAATAAAAACCGTGATAAAGCCTAAAATCGTGTCAAACTGGGCAGTTACATCCGTAAAGCTCTGCATCATGATCTGGTTTTCTCCCCGGACATTATGCCGGCTCTCCAACAAAGCAAGTGCTTTTGCGGCCACCTCCGTACAGTATTCTGACGCCTCCGCTACCACATAAAACTGTTCGATCTCATCGATATAGTATCCCAGCTTATTGGCCATAAAGGTCAACGGCACCTCTGCCTGTATGGTGGTAAACGACCCGCTTCCCATATTGATCAGAGAAGATGCATTGTCCTTGCGGATCCCCACCACCCGAAGCTCCTGGGAGATTCCCCAGAAGGTAGCGTCAAAGCTCATCCCTATCACATCCGAGGTTCCAAACAAAGCCACCGCACTGCTTTCTGTGATGATACAGCTGTTGGCTGCGCTGTCGTAGTCGTTCTGTGTAAAATACTTTCCTTTGACAATAGGCTCTGTAGAAATATACTGCAGTCCTACCGTCCCGCCGCTCATATTGATATCGTAATCTCCTTTGGGTCCCTCTGCCGTGCCCCAGGTACCATAGGTAGGCGTTACCCCTTTTACATGGGGTATCTGAGCCTGTATCGCGTCAAAATCCGCCTGGTTGAAGGCTACCGTAGTATCCTTACGGGTGCTGTCCACATAGAAGGCGATCTGACCGCCCGCAATTCCCTCCAGCTCGGAATTAACCTGATCCCGGACTCCGTTACCGATAGAGATCACCATGATCACAGAGGCAATTCCAATAATGATACCCAGCATGGTAAGAATGGAACGGCCTTTATTGCTTCTGATATTCATCAGCGCGATCTTTATATATTCCCAAATCTGTGCCATTTGCTACCTCGTTTCTGTTTCGTTAAAAAATTATCGATTCACTGTAAATATCTGGCAGCCGGGCTGTTTACTGGGGCATAGCCATTACCGGCATTCCTTCGGTAAGGTTGGCCATCACATCCGTTACCACCTGCTCTCCTTCCGAAAGCCCCTCTGTGATCTGGACCATAGTATCAGAAGAAATCCCTGTCACCACCGGCTTTTTAACCAGAATATTATTTTCTATCACATACACAAATTCTCCGTCCATATCCACATTAACGGCTGTTACCGGAACCAGAACGGCGCTATTCTCCTTAGCCGTGCTGATCACCACCTTCGCTTCCACGCCCAGGATCACGTCGCTGTCCGGATTGGTGATCTTGATCTCCGTGCCCACAACGGCAGCGCCGCTGTTATTGGTTTCCGCCATCTTATTGATCTTGGAAACCATGCCTTCATATTCCTTACTTCCGATGGTCACCTTTGCCTTCTGTCCTGAGGCGATCTTATCCAGGTCATATTTGGTAACGGAAATCTTTACCATCACATCCTGGGTACTTTCCAGCTTAAGGAGCTGAGAGCCTGCTGCCACACTGCCTCCCTCCACTGCATTCACTTCTGTAACAACACCGTCAAACTCTGCCGTTACGCCATCGGCCGCAGCTTCCAGGCTTTCCAGAGAGTCCGCCGCCTCAATCTCCTTGGTCTGGTTTTCAGCCTCTAACTCTTCCTTCGCTCCGGCCGTCATTTTCCCGGCCTCTGCAGAGCTTTGCTGAGACTTCATTTCCGATCGGTATTCCTTGTATTCAGTGAGCATTTTGTTGTGGACATCCAGCTCATCCTGCCATTTCTTCACCTCTTCATTATTCTGCTGCTCATAGCTGTTTAACTGCACCAGCTTCTGCAGATTCATGTACTCATCGGAGTCGGGCTGATCCTGCCAGTCTAACAGTGAAATTTGAAGCAACGCCCCTTCATAGGCAAGATCGCTTTTTTTCTTCTCGATCCGGTTCTCCAGCTCAGTAATATGCGCCTCTGTATCGGCAATCTGCTGTTCCAGAACCTCAAGATTTATATGGGCCTCGCTGATATCCCCAAGCTTCTCATTATTGCCCTGAACAGAATTCTTGTAGCTTCCCTCTGCAGACTGCGCCTTCAACCGGGCAAGCTCCTTTTCCTTTTCAAGCTCCGCAGTATCATAAGCGATCAGCAGATCTCCTGCCTTCACCGCATCCCCTACGGCTACCGGAACACTGTCGATCTTTACGCTGACATCGGAAAAATAGCTTTTGGTCTTTTCCGTGGTCACGGTCCCGCTGGTATTGATCACCTGCTCAATCTCGCCTGTAACCGCTTCTGCCGCAGCCACATAGGTCTGCACCTCATTTTTGCCAAACACATTCTGAACTACTACCAGAAGCACCACCACTCCTACGAGAACGAAGGCAATGATCTTTTTACGTTTTTTCTTTGCTGCCCCATCAAGAGGCTTTTTTTCTTTTTGAGGCTTTACGTCAAATTCCTCATCTTTTTTCTTTTTGAACATCTTCTCTCCTCTTTCCTCTGCCTATGCAGCTTTTATAAAATTGGTTCCTCATTTTTGATGTCATCTACGATCTTTCCATCCATGATACGGATGATACGCCTTGCCCTGGCGGCAATCTCATTGTCATGAGTGATCAGTATGACTGTCCTGCCCTCACTGTGCAGTTCTTTGAGGATCTCCATGATTTCCTTTGTGGAGCCGGAGTCCAGATTACCGGTAGGCTCATCCGCCAGGATCACCGGCGGCGCCTGGGCAATGGCTCTTGCGATCGCTACCCTCTGCTGCTGTCCGCCGCTCATTTCGGAAGGCTTGTGATCCATACGTGCCTTCAGCCCTACCTTTTCAAGAGCGATCCTGGCAAGTCTGATCCTCTCTTTCCGGGCAACGCCCCGATAGATCAGCGGGAGCTCTACATTCTCAATGGCGGTCAGGCCTGCGATCAGATTAAAACCCTGAAAAATAAAACCGATCTCCCGGTTTCTGATATCCGACAGTTCATTGTCCGTAAGCCCGGAAACGTCCTGCCCGTTTAGTATGTAGGTTCCGCTGGTGGGCACATCCAGGCATCCCAGCATATTCATCAATGTGGATTTACCGGAACCGGACTGTCCAATGATGGCTACGAATTCATTCTTGTCGATCTTAAGATCCACATGATCCAGCGCCCGAACCTCGTTTTCCCCGGGATTATAAATCTTGCACATTTCCCGGATTTCAATCAGCTCGTTCATAATATCAACCACACTCCCTCTTTTTCTGTAACTATTCAGCCTTCGGCTTCATAGTTGCCGGATAGTTACCTTTTTCTCCCCTTGTACTATTGTATTATATATGTAATACAGTTTTTGTCAATACCTAAAACACAATTTGTCAGCTTTCAGCCATGAAATGTCGGATTTCTCATGCTTGTGCCCATGTCTTCCTCAGACACGCTTCTATAATATAACGAATTATATGTGGAAAAAATTACAGGAATATATAAGGAATTCTTAAAAATATCTAAAAATTTTTAAATAAAAAAGGATGCTTCTTCTCTTGCGAAAAGAACACATCCCGTTTGATCTTTTATTCAATACCTATTTTACTGCTTCCGCCGCTGCCTTTCTCTGCTTCACCGTGCCTTCCTTTAAAATCGGGCTTAATTTTTTGTAGGTAAGCATGGTCACCACGGAAACGCTTCCGCCCTTGAGCAGATTAAGGGGGGCAACTGCAAAGATCACAAGACTGGTCACACTGGTAATATTGCCGTTGATAGCTGTACCCATCCCTACGATGACGTCAAGAGGCATCCCGTAAAGCCTGGAAAATGCCGGAAGCAGATATACTGCATTGAACATGGTGCCGAACACTGTCATGATCAGGGTTCCCACTGCAGACGCCGCAATGGCGTTTTTCTTTGTTTTCTTAAACATATAGATGATTGCCGCCGGAAGGATAAAGCTGCACCCGATCACAAAGTTGGCCAGATCCCCCACAAAGGCCGTGCTGGTTCCCTTCATAAAAAGCTTCAGCAGGATTTTGCAGAATTCGATCATAACCCCTGCCACAGGGCCGAACGCAAAGGCTCCCACCAGAGCCGGGATCTCGCTGAAATCCAGCTCATAAAAAGAAGGGGCGAAGGGCACAGGGAACTCAAAAAGCATCAGCACCGCTGAAATAGCCGAAAACACTCCGATCATTGCGATCTTGCGGGTAGTCAGTATCCGTTCTCTGTCGCCATTTCTTTTTTTCAGATACTTCTCCGCCAGGTATGCCGCCAGAAACAGGGCGGCGGCGATCCCCACCGACACCAGTACAAAGGCTGCGTTGTCCACTACACTGCTCCATAAACCGTTATTCATTTCTTTTTCCTCCTTAAAAATCTCCGCATTGCGGTACTCGGCTTCCCGGTTCTTCCGAACGGTTTTCGCCGGATTTTCAGAAAGGTTCTTCCATTTACAGCGCAAACAACGGATGTCAGGCTTTGCCAGCCATCCTTATGTTAAACAAAAACCCCGAATGCTTTTATTGCATCCGGGGTGCTTTCTTTTTGCGCTTTGCTTCTGACTATTTATAAATCCGCATAGTATTTACAACCTCTATGCAGGAAACCCCTTTTGGCAGGGACTCCCATTTTTTCTTATAAATAGCCACGCTTCTTCTTTCATCCAGACTATACTGTTGGTTTTGGAATTTCACCAAATCAGCCATTTGCCTCGCTGTCATCTGTCGCATATCGCCAGCTCAGGCAAACGGGTCGCGGACTGTACCGCCAGTAGGGAATTGCACCCGACCCCGAAGAACTTTTCTTATACAGAAGCTATTGTAATACTACCTTGATAAAAAATCAAGTGAATCTATTCCTTTTTTCCCTGATCGATCCGCATGGTCAGACTGATCCGCTTCTTGGGCAGATCCACGGCAAGCACCTGTACATCCACAATATCCCCCACACTGACTGCTTCGAGAGGGTGCTTTATAAAACGCTCTGTGATCTGGGAAATATGTACCAGTCCATCCTGATGGACGCCGATATCCACAAACACACCAAAATCAATGACATTGCGGACGGTTCCCTTTAAGATCATGCCGGGTTTTAAATCCTTCATATCAAGAACATCACTCCGAAGGATCGGGGCCGGCATACTTTCCCTGGGATCTCTGGAGGGCTTCTCAAGCTCCTTTAAAATATCCGTCAGAGTGATCTCGCCGATGCCAAGCTCTTCGGCCATTTTCTTTTTGTCCTTCACCTTCTTCTCAAGGGTTCCCGTGATCCCCGGGCCTCCCTGAGGTTCCTGTCCGGATCTGCCGGATTTTTCTTTTACAGGCTCTTCCAGAGTCATACTGCCCATAGCAGCAGCTAACGCCTTGCCCATAGCGGTATTGGTATTGCGGATCACTACCTTCTGCTGCCGCCCCCGTACTTCTTTTCGAGGGGCAGGAGCCTCCTTCTTTACGCTTCCTGCAGATTTTGCAGCCTGCTTCTGTGCCTTACGCACATCCTCCATGGTGACTCCCAGCTTATCAAGAAGCTTTAAGGCCGCTTCATAGGACTCCGGGTGTACGCTGGTGGCGTCTAAGGGATTCTCCCCGTCCGGGATCCGAAGGAATCCGGCACATTGCTCATAAGCCTTAGGCCCTAATTTAGGCACCTTAAGGAGCTGGGCACGGCTGACAAATCGTCCGTTCTGTTCCCGATAATCTACAATATTTTTGGCAATCGCCTTTGAAACGCCGGAAATATATTCCAGCAGAGAGGCGGAAGCAGTATTCAGATCCACTCCAACCTTATTCACACAGTCCTCCACCACGCCGCCAAGGGCTTCTCCCAGCTTTTTCTGGTTCATATCATGCTGGTACTGACCCACACCGATGGATTTCGGATCGATCTTTACCAGCTCTGCCAGAGGATCCTGCAGTCTTCTTGCAATGGACGCCGCGCTTCTTTGTCCCACATCAAAATTGGGGAACTCTTCCGTGGCAAGCTTGCTGGCGGAATATACGGAGGCGCCGGCTTCATTGACAATCACGTACTGAACAGGAATATCCAGCTCCTTGATCAGCTCAACGATCACCTGCTCTGACTCCCTGGAAGCCGTGCCGTTTCCTACGCTGATCAGGGATACGTTGTATTTCTTAATAAGCTTCTTCAGTTCTGCCTTGGCTTCCTGCACCTTATTCTGGGGCGCCGTGGGGTAAATGACCTTCGTATCCAGCACCTTCCCGGTGGCGTCCACTACCGCCAGCTTGCAGCCGGTCCTGAAGGCAGGATCCCAGCCAAGCACTACCTTTCCGGCAATGGGAGGCTGCATCAGAAGCTGCTCTAAATTCTTTCCAAAAACGGAGATGGCGCCATCCTCGGCTTTTTCCGTCAATTCATTTCTGATCTCCCGTTCAATGGCCGGAGCGATCAGCCTGTCATAGGAATCCTCTATGATTTCCTGCAAAGCAGGCGTGGTATAGGTATTATCCTTCGTGATCACCTTTTTGGCCAGGTACTGATGGATCCGCTCTGTGGGAGCCTCCACCTTTACCGTCAGGAATTTCTCACTTTCTCCACGGTTTAAGGCAAGCACCCGGTGTCCCGCCGCCTTTTTCACCGGTTCCTGATAATCATAGTACATTTCATAAACACTCTGGGCCTTCTCATCCTTGGCGGTACTGGTGAGCAGCCCCTCCTCTATGGTAATATTACGGATGTACATACGGTAATCGGCCTCATCGGAGATCATTTCGGCAATAATGTCCTTTGCTCCCTGCAAAGCCTCTTTTGCATCCTTTACTTCCTTCTCTTCGTTAATATATTTGGCGGCTTCCTCCTCCAGAGGATGATCGGCCTCCTGAGCAAGCAGATACTCTGCCAGTCCCTCGAGTCCCTTTTCCCTTGCCACACTGGCCCTGGTCTTACGTTTGGGTCTGTAAGGGCGATAAAGGTCCTCCACTACCACAAGGGTTTCCGCTGCAAGGATCTTTTCCTTCAGTTCCTCTGTAAGCTTCCCCTGTTCCTCAATGCTTCCGATGACCTGTTCCTTTTTTTCCTCCAGATTGCGGAGATAGTTCAGCCTTTCGTAAAGGTTCCGCAACACCTCATCGTTCAGGGAGCCGGTAACCTCTTTACGGTAACGGGAGATAAAGGGGATCGTGTTCCCTTCATCGATCAGCTTCACAGCAGCCTCCACCTGCCATTTTTCCACCTTCAGTTCTTCTTTTAACTTCAGTAAAATATCCATACTTCCTCGCATTCCGCCGCTTTCACGGCTTAGATCTGGTTCTTTATGGAGCCCCAAATGCTCCATAACATATTATAGGGATAAACCTTCTGTTTTTCAAGAAAGATTTGTATTCTCCCGGGAAAAGTGATAAAATGTGATAACAGCAGCGGCAGATCTGCTCAACGGAGGAATTCCAATGGATTACAACAATAACGGTTACAATAATAATCCCTATACCCGGCAGGACGATCCATATTATTCCCAAAATCCCAGACCCGGCATTCAGAATCCGGGGCAGACTATGGCTACCATTGCCATGGTTTTGGGACTTGCCAGCGTTTTTTGTATCTTTACAGTTTATCTTCCCATGGTTTTTGGAAGTATCGCCATTATCCTGGCCATCCTTTCCAAGGGCTATGGCAAAAAAATGCTGGTAACTGCCAGGATCGGAGTGGGTACTGCCATCGGCGGCCTTTCCATGGTGATTCTTTTGATCGCGTCAGTTCTTACACTGTTTATGTCCAACAGCGATCTCCTGATCGATCAGGGCCGTCAGCTGGATGAGCAGTTTGAACGCCAGACCGGCCAGAAGCTGGAGGATTATCTGGGGAAATCCTACGAGGATATTATGAGGGAGTATGCCAATCTGTTCAATTAAATGAAAGGCAGGATATTTTATGAGCAATGTGATCACAGGAAGCTTTGGATATGGAAATCCTTATATAAACAGCTATTATGCCGGAAACAGCAGCCGGATAAATGCCGGGTCTGAGAGCGGAAAGGTCATTGTCAATCCTGGGGAATCCACGAAGGTCTCGCCCGGACGCAAGTCCTCTCCGGCGGAGTGTGAGACCTGCAAAAACCGTAAATATCAGGACGGCTCCGACGAGATGGTTTCCTTTAAGTCGGCAGCCCACATTTCTCCTGCGGCTTCTGCCTCCAGAGTCAGAGCCCATGAACAGGAGCATGTGGCCAACGCCTATTCCAAAGCCGCCCAAAATAACGGAAAGGTACTTTCTGCCAATGTTTCTCTGAAATCGGCGATCTGTCCTGAATGCGGGCGAAGCTATGTAGCCGGCGGCACTACCTCTACACAGATTAAATATTCAGACGAAAGCAACCCTTACACCCAAAATAAAAAGAGCCAGGACGCCATTTCCCTGATTGGAAGCAATCTGGATCTGGCGGTATAACCGGCAAAGGAGTTTATAGATTATGGATCAGTTTTTATCTTCTGCCAGCCTGAAGTCTCTGGCCAGAGGGCAGTTACTCGGGAAATACGGAACCCTGATCGGCGCTTATCTTCTGCACTTTTTGTGTGTGGTTCCGATAAACTGGATCACCACCACGATCATCGGGACTAATTCTATCGGAAGTGTTATCATATATTGTATCGCCTCTTTTCTGATCACGCTTTTAGGGGGATTTTTCATTGCCGGAGAATCCTTTATTTATTTAAAGGTGGCCTGCGGACAGATTCCTGCGGTGAGCGATCTGTTTCACTGCTTTCAGGGAGATCAGTCGAAGGTACTCCACATCCAGGCCATCCTGGCTGCCGTTTCCGTCCTGAGCTCTCTGCCTGCCATGATCGTGAGCAGCTTAATGGCTCCCTCTGCGGCCGGCCTTTTGGTGGGATATCCTTCCGTAGACACCGGTTCCAATGCCTCTTTATTCCTGCTGTACACCGTTTTTTATGTGGCAGGCGTTATCATCACAGTTTATGTAAGGCTCCTTCTTTCCCAGGCCTACTATCTGATGCTGGATTTTCCGGAATACTCCGGGCCTCAATTGGTGCAAATGAGCATCCGGCTCATGAAAGGGCATAAGGGAAGGCTGTTCTATATCCAGCTGTCCTTCTTCCCCTTACTGATGCTCAGTATGTTTTCCTGTGGGATCGGGATCCTATGGCTGCTGCCATATATGGACGCCACATCAGCAAATTTTTATCTTGACCTGATCAAAAAGAGCCGTCATTAATTTGACGGCTCTTTTATACTGATCCATTTCAGATAAGCATTGATGAAGGGATCGATGGCTCCATCCATCACTGCATCCACATTTCCTGTTTCTGCATTGGTTCTGTGATCCTTTACCATAGTATATGGCTGCATCACATAAGACCGGATCTGGTTGCCCCAGCCAATCTCCTTTACTTCCCCGCGGATGTCCGAAAGCTTTTCGGCATTCGCTTCTTTTTTCAACATATAAAGCTTCGCCTTCAGCATCTGCATGGCCTTATCCTTATTCTGGAACTGAGAACGTTCATTCTGGCACTGCACCACGATTCCGGTAGGAAGGTGAGTGATCCGGATGGCTGAGGAGGTCTTGTTGATGTGCTGTCCTCCTGCACCGCTGCTTCGATAGGTATCGATACGCAGATCTTCCTCGTTGATCTCCACGTCCAGATCTTCCTCAATATCAGGCATCACATCCAGGGATACAAATGAGGTCTGGCGCTTTCCCTGTGCATTGAAAGGCGAAATACGCACCAGTCTGTGTACACCCTTTTCGGACTTCAGATAACCGTAGGCATTGATGCCGTTGACCTGAAAGGTAACCGACTTGATCCCTGCCTCATCTCCGTCCAGATAATCCAGTACCTCAACGGCAAAGCCCTTCCGCTCTGCCCATCTGGTATACATACGGTAAAGCATGGAACACCAGTCGCAGCTCTCCGTACCTCCCGCTCCTGCATTCAGCTTCAGGATTGCCCCGTTGCTGTCATATTCATCCGAAAGAAGGGCGCTTACCCGGATCTCTTCAAAGGAAGTCACAAATTCATTCAGTTCCTTGCGGATATCCTCCACAAGGGAGGCATCTTCTTCCTCATAACCCATTTCGATCAGCATCTCAATATCCTCATACTGAGATTCCAACCCCTCTACCGTCTCTACCGTATCCTTCAGATTCTTAAGTTCTTTCATCTTCTGGTTGGAAATATCCGGATCGTCCCAAAAGCCCGGCGCCTCCATTTCCATTTCCAGCTCTTCAATCTTCTTTGACTTATTTGCTAAGTCAAAGTGAATCCCTCACTTCCGCTAAAGGGCTCTTGTAAGTCTGAAGCTCAGACTTCATCTGGTCTAATTCTACCACCTTGCGTCACCTCTTTCTTTTTTATATTTTTATTTAAGGGAACTGCTGCCATACAACACACTCCCGACAATAATTCGCGGAAACAAATCATTGCTATACTGCGCCTTTTCTTCCATGACACTGCTTATACTTCTTCCCGCTTCCACAAGGGCAGGGATCGTTGGGATAGATCTTGGTGGCGGCACGCTTCACCGGAGCCTTGGCCAAAGAATCATCCTTGTTGGTGCCTGTCACCTTGGCCACCTGCTCTCTCTCCACCTTCTGTTCTACTCTTACATGGAACAGGACTCTCACCGTCTCCTCGCAGATATTCTGGGTCATCTCATCAAACATCTCGAAGCCGCTGAGCTTGTATTCCACCAACGGATCTCTCTGACCATAAGCCTGCAGGCCCACGCCCTGACGGAGCTGATCCATATCATCAATGTGATCCATCCATTTGCGGTCGATCACCTTAAGCAGGATCACGCGCTCCAGCTCGCGGATAGCTTCTGTCTCGGGGAATTCCGCTTCCTTTGCCTCATAAAGCTTCACAGCCTCTTCCTTTAGCTGCTGCTTCAGGGCATTTTTCTTAGGGGTATTGATGCGCCCCCGGTTAACAGGACGTAAAGGAATGGTAGGAAGCAATAAGGTATTCAGCTCCTCCAGATTCCAGTCATCATAGTCCGTATCATCACCGATCACGGTATCTACTTCATTCTCAACAATATCCGTGATCATCTTATAAATAGCATCCCGCATGCTCTCGCCGTTTAAGACCCGGCGTCTTTCTTCATAGATGATCTCTCTCTGCTCATTCATGACCTGGTCATATTCAAGCAGGTTCTTACGGATGCCGTAGTTGTTGTTCTCTATCTTTTTCTGGGCATTTTCGATGGCATTGCTCAGCATCTTATGTTCGATTTCCTGATTTTCGGGGATACCCAGAGCATTAAACATATTGATCAGACGCTCGGATCCGAACAGCCGCATCAGATCGTCTTCCAGCGAAATATAAAATTTGGATTCGCCCGGATCGCCCTGACGTCCGGAACGTCCCCGGAGCTGATTATCAATACGTCTGGATTCATGGCGCTCGGTACCTATGATCTTAAGGCCCCCGGCCTGTCTGGAGAGGTCATCTAACTTGATATCCGTACCACGCCCTGCCATATTGGTGGCAATGGTAACGGCGCCGTGGACACCTGCGTCCGCCACGATTTCCGCCTCCAACTCATGGAATTTGGCATTCAACACCTTATGCTGGATCCCCTGCTTGGTCAAAAGCCTGCTCAGCTCCTCCGATGCCTCGATGGTGATGGTTC
The DNA here is from genome assembly GCA_947382625.1 of uncultured Lachnospiraceae bacterium. Taxonomy (GTDB): domain Bacteria; phylum Bacillota; class Clostridia; order Lachnospirales; family Lachnospiraceae; genus Suilimivivens. The sequence goes on along the minus strand of CANDAG010000015.1, from coordinate 65,136 downwards.
CCACCAATACAGGCTGGCCCTTGGCATGGGATTCCTTCACTGCCTCCACAATGGCGTGGAGCTTTTCTTTCCTGGTCTTATAAACCGCATCCTGAAGATCCTTCCTGGCAACCGGCTTGTTGGTGGGTATTTCAATAACATCCATGCCGTAAATATCCCGGAATTCTCTCTCCTCTGTAAGGGCGGTACCGGTCATGCCGGCTTTCTTTTCGAATTTATTAAAAAAGTTCTGAAAGGTGATCGTCGCTAAGGTTTTGCTTTCTCTTTTTACCTTCACATGCTCTTTGGCCTCGATGGCCTGATGGAGACCGTCGGAATAACGTCTTCCCGGCATGATACGTCCCGTGAATTCATCCACGATCAGTACCTGCTCGTCCTTCACCACATAATCCTGGTCACGGAACATCAGATTGTTTGCCCGAAGGGCCAGTATGATATTATGCTGGATCTCAATATTTTCAGGATCCGCAAGGTTTTCTATCTGGAAGAATTTTTCTACCTTTTCAACGCCCTGGGCGGTAAGGTTCACCACCTTGTCCTTTTCGTTGACGATAAAATCTCCCGTTTCCTCCCGCTCCACTCCCATGATGGCGTCCATCTTGGTAAGCTCCTGCATATCCTCGCCCCGCTTCATCTGCTTGGCAAGCACATCGCACACCTCGTAAAGTCTGGTTGATTTACCGCTCTGCCCGGATATGATAAGGGGGGTCCTGGCCTCGTCGATCAGCACCGAGTCCACCTCATCAATGATGGCATAATGCAAAGGACGGAGCACCAGCTGCTCCTTATAGATCACCATGTTATCTCGCAGATAATCGAAGCCCAGCTCATTGTTGGTGACATAGGTAATGTCACAGGCATAGGCCTGTCTTCTCTCATCTGACTTCATACTGTTTAAAACAACGCCTACCGTAAGGCCAAGGAATTTATAAATCTCGCCCATCCACTCAGAGTCACGTTTCGCCAGATAATCATTGACGGTAACCACGCATACTCCCTTTCCTTCCAGGGCATTAAGATAAGCCGGAAGGGTTGCCACCTGGGTCTTTCCTTCACCGGTCTTCATTTCGGCGATACGCCCCTGGTGCAGAATAATACCGCCGATCAGCTGTACCCTGTAATGCTCCGTATTGAGCACCCGGCGGGCCGCCTCCCTTGTCACGGCAAAGGCTTCCGGGAGCAGGTCATCCAAGGTTTCCCCTTCTGTCAATCGCTTCTTAAATTCTTCGGTTTTCGCCGCAAGCTCCGTATCTGACAATGCCTGCATGGAAGGCCGCAGATCCTCAATCTGCTTCACCGTTCCTTCAATGCGCTTTAATTCTCTTTCACTGTGAGTGCCGAATACCTTTTGGATTATATTCATTTGAATCCTCCACACTTTAAGCCCTTCTCAAAAAACTTTAAGCTTTATTCTAACAGATTTGCCGGAGGGATTCAACTACTATCTGAAAAAGCAAACGCCGACAGTAACTATTCAGCCTTCGGCTTCATAGTCACTTGAATCTGCCCATTTAAAGTCGCCTGCGGCGAGGGGCAGATTCACTCTTGGCTTAATTTACGCTTTATCACGGACTTTGCAGCAAGTGCAAAGTCCTGGCTGAATAGTTACCGCCGACACGCTTTATATGCCAACGTTTGCTATTCATTACTGTCTCACTTTAAATCTCATTTCCCGGAACTTTGGGAATTCCTGCAAATCCCTTTGCAAGCTCTTCATCCGTAGGAACATAATCCACCATCTCTCCGTTATTGTAACGCTCATAAGCAACCATATCAAAATATCCGGTTCCCGTAAGGCCAAAGAGAATGGTTTTTTCCTCACCCGTTTCTTTGCATTTAAGCGCTTCATCCATGGCCGCCTTGATGGCATGGGAGCTTTCCGGAGCGGGCAGGATCCCTTCCACTCTTGCAAATTCCTCTGCTGCCTTGAATACTGCGGTCTGCTCCACGCTCACCGCCTCCATATAACCATCCGCATAAAGCTGGGACAGCACGGAGCTCATGCCGTGATAGCGAAGTCCGCCTGCATGGTTGGGAGCCGGAATGAATCCGCTGCCTAAGGTATACATCTTCGCAAGAGGACAAACCTTTCCGGTATCGCAGAAATCGTAAACGTATTTTCCTCTGGTAAGGCTGGGACAGGAGGCAGGCTCTACCGCAACAATACGATAATCCGCTTCTCCTCTTAATTTTTCTCCCATAAACGGGGAAATCAGTCCTCCTAAGTTGGACCCGCCGCCGGCACAACCGATGATCACATCCGGCTTGATCCCATACTTATCCATGGCTGCCTTTGCCTCCAGACCGATCACCGACTGATGGAGCAGAACCTGGGAAAGCACGGAGCCAAGCACATAACGGTAGCCCTCCTGGGAGGTAGCTGCCTCTACCGCCTCTGAAATAGCACAGCCAAGGCTTCCTGTGGTTCCGGGGAACTCCTCCAGGATCTTTCGGCCCACCTGGGTAGTATTGGAAGGAGAAGGGGTCACGTTTGCCCCGTAAGTCCGCATTACCTCCCTGCGGAAGGGCTTCTGCTCATAAGAACACTTCACCATATACACCTGGCAGTCAAGCCCTAAGTATGCGCAGGCCATGGACAGTGCAGTTCCCCACTGTCCTGCTCCCGTTTCTGTGGTCACACCCTTCAGCCCCTGATTCTTAGCATAATAAGCCTGAGCAATGGCAGAATTTAATTTATGACTTCCGCTGGTATTATTTCCTTCGAATTTATAGTAAATCTTTGCCGGCGTCTGCAATTTTTCTTCCAGACAGTAAGCACGTACCAACGGTGACGGACGGTACATCTTATAAAACTTCCTGATCTCCTCCGGAATCTCGAAATAGGCGGTGGTATCGTCAAGCTCCTGTCTGCACAGCTCATCGCAGAAAATCCCCCGCATTTCCTCGAAGGTTAAGGGCTGTAAGGTTCCCGGGTTTAAAAGAGGAGCGGGTTTATTTTTCATATCAGCCCGCACATTATACCAGCTGGTAGGCATCTCCTTTTCTTCCAGGTAAATCTTGTAAGGGATTTGATCTTTTTTCTCTGTGCTCATGTTTGATTCCTCCATTTTGCATGATTTTTATATCGATTGGTTGAAAGCATTCTTATATACATAAAAAAACTCCCATCCCAATCCAATGCTGGGACAAGAGTATCATCTCCTGCGGTGCCACCCGGCTTGACGTAATATTACGTCCGCTCATTGCATACTATCATATGCCTGATTTGGTAACGAAGTTTCCTCTCCGTCTCGTCTACTGATACTTTCGACTCGCCCTCCGAAGTCCATTCCTTCCGTTTCCCTATACCGCTTCCCACCTGCCGCGGCTCTCTGTGATAAGGAGTAACCAAAGTACTTACTCTTCCTCAACGGTTTATGGTTATCTTTATATCATATGCGGGTGGGAAAGTCAATGAAAAAATTTCGGGGTCTTTGAGTCAGAGAGAAAGACGCCAGGGGAGTTGCCAAAACAAAGCTCTTATATTATCATGAGAAACAGGACAAATTTGGATAGCAGAGGTGGCATTATGATCTATTACGAAGACAATGAAATAAAAATACGAGACCTTGCGCCGGAGGACATTCCTGTCATCGTTGCCGGGGAGATTGCCCAGGGCTGGAACGCCTCCGCAGATAAATATGAAATGCGCTTAAGGCACCGGAAAGAAATGGGCTCTGTGGCGCTGGTTGCCGAATACCATGGGCAGGCTGCCGGCTATGTCAATGTGTATCCCGATTCCCCCTGGGGCGCCTTTGCCCATAAGGGATATCCTGAGATTGTGGATTTTGGTGTTCTGGAAAAATTCCGCAGACGCGGCATCGGGAATAAGCTTATGGACGTGGCGGAAAAAATTGCATCGAAATACAGCGACATGGTATATCTTGGCGTAGGACTGCACAGCGGGTATGGCAGCGCACAGCGGATGTATGTGAAACGGGGCTATATCCCCGATGGCTCCGGCGTCTGGTATGGCCGGAGCGTATGCGAGCCTTACGGGGAATGCCGTAATGATGACGATCTGAATTTATATCTGTCCAAGGTTCTTTGAGGCCGGGTGGAGAACCCATGAGGAACCCCGGCGGCACTCTCACGGGCTCTCCGTTATTTCCTTTACAGTCACCTCCTGCCAGGCGGCATAGAACGTCATATCCTCATAAACCGGCTTATAGCTGTCATAGGGAACGCCATTTTCAGTAAACCACCCCATAAACAGGGAACCGGAGCTGTATCTGGAGGGTACGGGTTCCGGCCCCGGCGTTTCCCCGTCTTTTACGCAAAGCTGCTGCCACACCTCTTCATCTACCACAAAGGCTATGTTATGGTAGCTTTCTCCTTCCAGCCAGACCTTATTCAAAAAGTCTCTTCTCTCTTTTATAAAATACTTCAGATATCTGACATCATTGTCATATTCTTCATAATATTGATAGCGGTTTTCCAGCTCCTCCCATCTGAGGCTGTCCATCCGTGCAGACTGCCGGCTTTCTGCCGTCATCTGATCTATCCCGCCCTCCAGCAGATCATTTAAATAAGGAAGCGCCTTTTCCTCATACATTTTTACCATTTGGTCATAGAAATCCTCTTTTTCATAGAGCCTTACAAACACATCTGTGCCATAGACATGGTCGTTCAGCTTCGTGATCCCTACAGGATTACTGGCGATCCTGTCCAGATTACAGTTGCCGAAGGCCACATCATAATCCCATACCGGCCCCGCAAAAATCTTAGTACTCACGGAATCCTGCGGCTTATAAAAGAAGCTGCTGGTAACGCCGCCGTCATAATTTTTGGATATCTCCTCCACCAGATACTTTTGGATAAAGGAATCCATATCGATATACTCCGAGTAATGTCTGCCTGTTAAGGGATGGATACCGCCCGGCTCCTCTATGGCATCCTGAAATTCCTGCATCAAGTCCGCAATATAATCCACCTGCTCCTTTGAGGCATATAAAGGGCTTTGCAGGGTATAACAGTCTCCCTGCTCTGTTACAAAACCGCTGATCTCTGTCTTGAAGCGGGATTTCAGTTCCCTTTCAAACAGATATCCGCCTGTGATATCCTCCTCCCCGATTCCGGTTTCCGCCCATTTTCTGGTACCGTCCTCGTTTTCAAGAAGTGCAAGCTTCGCAAGCTCTTCCGGGCTGTAAACGGCTTCCGTCAGCTTCTCCATATCCCTGATGGCAACACCGCCCTGATCCACCCGGACTTTTTCTGTCAGATAGTAATTTCCCCAATAACAGTCATTGATATACAGATCGATCATCTGCCCGTCCGGCACATAGCTCATCCCCAGCCTGGAGGCCAGCTCCAGCGCGATGTGATTACGGAGTCGGGTCTCGTCATATCCGTTTGCCAGCAGATTGAAGGAAGATGTTTCTCCAAATCCAAAAAGCTCCGCATCCTCACAGAGCTTTATCTGATAAGGCTTCTTGGAAAGCCCCCAGGTGGAATTTCCTCTTCCCCTGATGCTTTCTGTCTGTCCTGCATACAGCTCTGTCCCTTCTCTGTCATAAAAAACCGCAGTCCCCGCTTCACTGCTCTTTTTATCCTCATCGATCAGTTCCATGCTTCCGGAATCCGTTGACAAAGACAGTACAGGCAATACCGAAGAATACATAAATATGATCTGACTCTTCAGGCTCTCTTTCCCCTCTTCATCCAACGCCACAAACTCGTAGACATGATCCTCCGCAATTTCCCTCAGTACATCTCCCTCTTTTATTTCCCGGTTTCCGATGTAGATGCTCCCGCCCGGGGCGCTTTCCAGAACCAGTCCCTGCCCCTTTGCAAAGCCCGGCAGAAAAAAGAGGCAGCTTCCCTGGCTGTCCTGCCAAAGGGAAACCTTAAATCCTTCTGATTCCCCCTCCAGTGCCAGGACGATTTCCGGCAATTCCCTTCCGCTCTCTCCTGCCGCCCTTTTGCTGTCAGGCCCTGCAAGACCGGATCTTCCCTCTTCCGCTGTCTCCTGCTCTTCCTCCAGGTCTGATTCCAGAAAAATCTCCTGCCTCCTGGATTCATTTATTTTTTCCCTGAGAACCGGATATCCTGCCATTCCGATAAGCAGGAGGATATTCGCCAGGGCCAGTATCATTGCAAGCTTTTTATTTTCCATTTCGCTCCTTATAGGTCTCTTTTATAACTACTTAGCTTTGTACTATTACCATATCGCATTTATGGTTTCCTTTCAATCCCAAAATACTATTGTAAAGAATGTAGAAATCATATATACTATTTTCATAAGACATCCTCCTTTGAAGGTATTGTTTTATGTCAAAAACAGTATTGATCACAAGGAGAGGGATGTCTTTTTTGTTATTTTTTCACAAAAGGAGGGACGCCATGAAAGATATCAGCCGCAAAAACTGGGTCTTGATCTGGGTTCTGGGCATGATAGGACAGATCTGCTGGAACATCGAAAATTCCTGGTTCAACAACTTTGTATACGATAAGATCGCCCCGGAACCTGCCATTGTCTCATGGATGGTAGGGGTCAGCGCCGTGGTAAGCACCTTCTGCGCCTTTCTGGTGGGCACCTGGGGAGACCGGATCGGGAAGCGCAGGCCCTTTATCTGTGTGGGGTATATTTTCTGGGGACTGTTTACCTTTTTGTTCGGGGCTACAGAAATGATCCCCAAAAATCCTCTTTTTATTGCCGCAGCAGCCGTCGTCCTGGCAGACGCAGTGATGAGCTTTTTTGGCTCTGTGGGCAATGACGGCGGATTTTCCCCCTGGACCACGGATATCTCCAATGACCATAACCGCGGAAAGCTGGGCGGCGCACTGGCGGTGATGCCTGTATTTGCCACCATTTTTGGAGCCGTGGTATCCGGTATCCTCATAGAAAAGCTAGATTTCTTCGCCTTTTTCGGGCTCATGGGCGGTATCGTTGCCCTCGTAGGGGTGGTCTCCCTGTTTACCTTAGAGGATTCCCCCACCCTCACACCCAAAAGGGATGAAAAGGGGTTCCGGCATCAGTTTTTGTCGGTTTTTCACTGGAATACCGTCCGGGAAAACAGAGAGCTTTTCTGGGTATTTATTGTGATGACTGTATATTTCATAGGTTTTAACGTATATTTCCCTTACATCACCATTTACTTTGTAAATTATCTGGGATATGACTATGGCATGACGGGGATCATCCAGGGCGCAGGGCTTCTGGCAGCCTCCCTGCTCACCATCCCTGCCGCCAGGCTGATCGATAAGGGAAAAATGGCCTCCGTTATTTTCGGAGCATTGATGTGCAATACGGCTGGATTGATGCTGGTCAGCTTTTCTCAGGCCCTTCCCGTTCTGCTGATCGGCGTTTTCGGTGCAGGCATCGGCTATATCCTGGTACTGCAGACACTGACCGCCTGGATGAAAAATCTTTATCCCGAAAAACAGCGGGGACAATTTGAAGGGATCAAACAGATCTTCTTTGTATGTATCCCCATGATCGCCGGGCCTGCCATTGCGGCGCCGGTCATCAATCATCTGGGTGTAAGCCGGGAAGTAAACGGCACCTGGGGAATGGTTCCCTCCCCCAGTCTGTTTTTTATCTCCGCTGTTTTAACCCTATTTACTCTGATCCCATTAACCGTTGCCGCCAGGCAGCACAACAGACACTGACATGAAATGAGGTATTATGGAACGAGAATTATTGACCAAGGGCCCTGTACTGGATCAAAAGGGCCGGCCCATTCCGGGCTATTCCAGAAAAAGCACATTAATCTATGACAGGAAAGCCATCAAGGCTCCCCCCTGGCGGATCAAGGAGTGGGATTTTTATCAGATCTCCAATGACCATCTGTGTCTGCAGCTCACCATCGGCCATGCCTCCTATGCAGGGCAGGTAAGTCTGATGCTCTTTGATTTCAACAAAGGCAAAAAATATCTGGATGTATGCCGGACTCTGGCTCTGCCCTTTGACTCCCTGCATATGCCCGCTGACGCGGAAGAAAACCACATTCTTGCCTATTCTCACAAGGGTCTTCCCAACAGATACGGAAACAGCGGAATTTTTATGAGCTTCGAGGTGATCTCCGGGAGCCGTGTTCTGACCTGCAGATGGAAGGATCTGGAAATCCATATCCGGCTGGAACGGCAAAATCCCGATTCCCTGGTGGTGAATCTGCCTTTTGATGAATATGAGCACGCCTTTTATTATAACCATAAGATCAACTGCATGACCGCAGAGGGTTACGTGCGCACTCATAAGCACGAATGGAATTTTGACAGGAGAGACTCCTTCGGTATCCTGGACTGGGGCAGAGGGGTATGGCCCTTCCACAATGAATGGTACTGGAGCAATGGCAGCGGGTGGCTGGACGGGGAAATGTTCGGCTTCAATCTCGGCTGCGGCTTCGGGAATACGGAAACCGCCAGCGAGAATATGCTGTTTTACAAAGGGCGCTCCCATAAATTAGGCAAGGTAGATTTCATCCTGGGAAAGGATTACATGGATCCCTGGCATTTATGCGACCGGGAAGGACGGCTGGATCTATGGCTGACTCCCGTTTATGACAGAGAAACACAGATCAGATTGCTGTGGGTGGACAACCACTGCCATCAGATGTTCGGAAGCTTCTCCGGCACCGCCATCTTAGACGATGGGACCACCCTCCGGATCAGGGATGTGGTCTCCTTTGCAGAGCATGCGGTAAACAACTGGTAGCTACAAGAATATTGCATTTTCCTCTGAACAGTGTTATTATTTTAACGAACTAAGTTCCTTTTATTTTATTAAATATACAATTATGAGGTGAAGCAAATGAGTAAGACATTCGCGGATTTAATTGCCAGAGTCAATGACTGCGGGATGAAAACAGTTGCTGTGGCTGTTGCGCAGGACTCTGCCGTACTGGAAGCTGTTGTGGCTGCCAAAGAAAGAAAAATTGCCAATGCTATCCTGGTAGGTGATGAGAAGAAGATCAGGGAGATCGCAGACTCTCTGTCCATGGATGTAAGCGGATTTGAGATCATCAATGTGGAGGATATGACAGAAGCCGCCCACACCGCCGTTAAGCTGGTGCATGAAGGTAAGGCTGACATGTATATGAAGGGTCTCATCGACACCAAGGGATTTTTGAAGAGCGTCCTCGACAAGGAGGTCGGGCTTCGTACCGGCAAGCCGCTCTCCCATGTATGTGTGTTTGAGGTGGAAGGCATAGACCGTCTGCTCTTCTTAACAGACGTGGCTTTCATCCCTTATCCTACCCTGGAGGACAAGGTACATATCATCAATAATACCTTAGAGATCACCAGGGCCTGCGGCATTGAAAATCCCAAGATTGCACCTCTTGCTGCTGTGGAAGTCATCAACCCCAAAATGCCTGCCACCGTGGAAGCCGGCGAGCTCACCCGGATGAATAAAGAAGGCGAGATCACAGGATGTATTGTGGACGGTCCTTTATCCTTAGACCTTGCCATCGATCCCGAGGCTGCCAAGCATAAAGGCGCAACCGACAGAGCCATCCAGGGGGATGCCGATATTCTTCTTTTCCCTGACATCCATGCCGGAAATCTGGTTTACAAATGTCTGGTACACACCGCCAAGGTGGTAAACGGCAATATCCTCACCGGAACAAAGGCTCCCGTTATCTTAACCTCCCGTTCCGATGATTTCGAGACCAAGGTAAACTCTATTGCATTAGCCGCAGTAGTTGCCGAGGCTATGTCCCAAAACTAATATATAGTGAACGACAAAAATTTTTGTTTTTGGCGTTCACTGCGCCGATTTTGCGCTGCGCGAAGCGCAGCAATTACCTTTATGTCAGGCTGCTTTTGCGGCAATATTTTGAAAGGAGCAAGATTATACTCATGGCTGTTAAAAGTTTGATCATTAATCCCGGTTCCACCTCCACCAAGATCGGTGTGTTTGAGGATGAGACCCTTTTATTTGAAGAAACTCTCCGCCACTCTACGGAAGAGATCGCAAGCTACGCCTCCATCGTAGACCAGAAGGATTTTCGGAAGCAGATCATCTTAGATCTTCTGAAAGAAAAAAATTTCGATATCAACTCCCTGCAGGTGGTTGTGGGCAGAGGCGGAATGTTAAAGCCTATTCCCGGCGGCACCTATGCAGTCAGCGATGACCTGCTTGAGGATCTGAAGATCGGAAAGCAGGGACAGCACGCTTCCAACTTAGGCGGTATCCTTGCAAGAGAGATCGCAGATTCCATCGGTGTTCCCTCTTATATTGTGGATCCCGTGGTGGTAGATGAACTGATGCCCATTTCCAGATATTCCGGCGTTCCCGAGCTGCCCCGTACCAGCGTATTTCATGCGCTGAACCAGAAAGCAGTTGCCAAACGCTATGCCAAGGAGCAGGGCAAGGCCTATGATTCCTTAAATCTGATCGTTGTCCATATGGGCGGCGGCGTATCCGTGGGCGCCCATGAAAAGGGACGGGTGATCGATGTATTCAATGCATTAGACGGTGACGGGGCATTCTCCCCTGAAAGAGCCGGCGCAGTTCCCACCGGCGCACTGATCAAAATGTGCTTTTCCGGTGAATACACCGAAAAAGAGGTTTACAAAAAAGTAGTTGGAAACGGCGGCTTCAATGCCTATGTAGGCACCAATGATATGCGCGATGTAGAAAAGATGGTTCAGGGCGGTGACGAAAGAGCTGCCGAGATCCGCGAAGCCTTTATCATGCAGGTTGCCAAGGATATCGGTTCCATGGCCTGCGTCCTGAAGGGACAGATTGACCAGATCATCATTACTGGCGGTATCGCCTATGACAAGGTGGTCGTAAACGGGTTAACCGAAAGAGTCGGTTTCCTTGCCCCTATCACCGTTTATCCCGGAGAGGATGAGCTCCTTGCTCTGGCACAGGGCGCTCTGCGAGTGTTAAACGGAGAAGAGAAAGCAATGGAGTATTAATTCAAAACGCCGGGCACTATATTTCCACACTGCCCGGCGTTTTACTATTTCTTATTATGAATTTCCTGAGTTTCCTTCCGGAGCTTTTCCTCTAAAGCACTGGCCGCCTTCTTCTCATCCCGCTTCTCATTATTGATCCGCAGATATCTTCTCACTACGCACAAAAGCGCCACGCTGACTACCGACACGAAATCCTGGTAAGGTGTGGTTTCACCCACGATCATATGACGGGCTACAAGAAAGATCAGCACCTCAATGACATTTTCTGAATTGGGCCGACAGAGCATCACCAGAAACTCGATCCCGATCACCAGCGTAAAAATCTGATCCATGTACCCTCTGAAGGAAGAGGTATCCTCCAGCAGCTGCTTAAAAATATCCACATTCGTTATAAGACTGAACGTAGAAAAAACAATTCCTACCAGCATCAGGATCGCTGCGATCATCTCCAACCCCTCAGAAATAAGATGCACCGCGATCTTCAGTCTCTTAAACCGATCCATAAGCTCCCCCATATGCATACCCTCCTTATAATTTATGCACGCATTTTATACGTGCTTTCTCTTTTTGTTTTATCTGTCATGAGCCGACCTTGCAAACAGCAGGAACATGGGGAAGATCTCCAGCCTTCCCGTCAGCATTGCTATGGATAATATGACCTGTGTCCAATCAGAGTACACACTGAAATTCGCCATCGGCCCTACCTGGTTCAAACCGGGTCCTATATTGTTAAAGCAGGAGATCACTGCCGTAAAATTGGTTGTAAAATCCTTACCGTCAAGAGAAACGATAAGTGTGAACAGGCAGATCAGCAGCATATAGGAGGCCGCATAAATTCTGGTAGAGCTTAAGGTTTTCTGATCCACCGGCTTTCCGTTTACACATACCGTGACCACCTCTTTGGGGTTAATAATCTGCCTGATCTCCGCCACAAAGGATTTCACCAGGATCAGAACCCTCGATACCTTCATTCCCCCGCCGGTGGAGCCTGCACAGGCGCCGATCACCATGAGAAGTACCAGAAGGTGCTTGGAAAATTCCGGCCAGAACTCGAAATCTACCGTAGCAAAGCCTGTGGTAGTGATGATGCTGGACACCTGGAAAAACGCCTGCCTGAGCGCATTGCCCGCACTCCCTGCCTTCTGCAGAATGTTAACTGCAATTGCCGCCGTAGATACCGCTACGATCACAAAATAGGCTTTCACCTCTTCCATGGATAAGGCTTCCTTAAATTTCCGCAGGAGAAGAAGGTGATACACGGTAAAGTTCACACCAAACAAAAGCATAAAGATCCCCAGCGTCACTTCTATTGCCAGACTGCCGTAGCCTGCGATCCCTGCACTGGAAACTGCAAAGCCCCCGGTACCTGCCGTGCCAAAGGCAATACAAAAGCTGTCAAAGGGTTTCATCCCCAACAGACAAAGCAATACGATCAAAACCAAAGTCATGATCCCATAGATACTGTACAGGATCCGGGAGGTGGTGCGCATTCTCGGCACCAGCTTTCCCGCTGTAGGCCCCGGAACCTCCGCCCGCACCAGATGCATGGAATTGTCATTTTCCATGGGCATGACCATCATCAAAAATACCAGAACTCCCATGCCCCCGATCCAGTGGGTAAAGCTTCTCCAGAAAAGAACCCCTCTTCCCAGATCCGCCGGCTCTGCCAGGATCGACGCCCCTGTCGTAGTAAAACCGGAGACGATCTCAAACAATGCATTCCAGTAGCTCTTAAATCCCCCTCCCAGGTAAAGAGGCACAGCCCCGATCAGTGAGATCAGTATCCAGGCTGATGCAACAATAAAATAACCGTCCCTGCTGCTCATTCTCTGTGTGGAATGCTGCTTCACCGACATCATCAGAGCGCCCACTACACAGGAGGCAACCACTGTGATCAAAAATCCAAGGGTATCCCCGTCTCTGTAAAATAGAGAAACCAAAAGCGCCGGCACCATAAGAAGCGCTTCCAGAAAAATGATCTTTCCGACTACACTTATAATAATCCTTTTGTTCATGATATTTTTATGCCCTCCCTGTTCTTATGAGATAAAAATATCTTCCAGCCGGGCGATCTGCCTGCCTATGGTTGCCACCAGCGCCATATCACCGGGCATCAGCACATCATCACCCCGGGGAATAATGGTTTTTGAATCCCGCATGATACAGCCAAGCAGGATATTCTTCTTCAGCTTCAGATCCTTTAAAGGAATATTTAAGTTACTGTCTTTTTCATCAATCTTAAACTCGATAAATTCAATTTTTCCATCCATCAGCCGGTAGAGAGACTCCACAGCGTCATTGTCCTCTGCATTTAAAAGGGAACGGCTGTAGCCAAGGATCCGGTCTGCCGCAACGTCCTCTCTGGAAACCGTACAGATCCGGCTATCCGGCGGAAGCACCTTCAGCCTTGACTTGGCGCTGATCCTGGAGACCACCTTGTTGATCCCCTGGGATTCCGCATACATGGCGGCTACCAGATTATATTCGTCATTCTCCGTCATGGCAATGAACGCATCTGTGTGGGAAATATCCGCCCCCGACATGGCGTCAAAGCAGGCAAGGGTATCATCACAGAGCACTGCCGCCCTGGGCATGGCCGCCGATACCTCCTCCGCTAATTTCTTGTTCCTTTCAACGATCGTAACCTTCGCTCCCTGCTTCAGCAGTACAGTAGCCAGATAACAGGAAATATGCCCGCCCCCGGAGATCATTACCGACTGCAGGGGTTTGACCGGAAGCTTCAGCTTTTTGAAGGATTTGCGGAATTCCTCCGGTGCTCCCGTCAGGTACAGGATATCTCCGGAATGTATCACCGTATCACCGTTGGGTACAAAGACATCTCCGTTTCTTACCACTGCGCAGATCAGCAGATTGATCCCCATATTCTGATTGATCTCTATCAGGGATTTTTCGTTCAGCGGGGAATCTGCCCCTGCTGTCATCTCCACCAGCTCGGCCCTGCCCCTTGCAAACACCTCCACCCTGGTGGCCAAGGGAAAACGCAGAAGCCTGAAGATCTCCATGGCCGTGGCAAGCTCCGGATTGATCGTCATGGAAAGCCCCAGCTTATCTCTGTAAAAACGATGCTGTCCTGCATAATCCACTTCCCTTACCCTGGCGATGGTATTCTTCGCCCCCAGCATATGAGCTGTAAGACAGCTTAAGATATTCAGCTCATCTGATTCTGTCACTGCAATAAAAATATCGGCGTCATTTGCATTTAATTCCTTCAAGGTGCCGTAGGATGCCCCATTTCCCTGATAACTGATCACATCCACCGTATTGCCTATGCTGTTGACTACACTTTCTTCCCGGTCTATCACCGTAAGCTCGTAGCCGTCCCTGGCAAGCTGGACCGCAAGCGCCCTGCCGATCTCGCCGCCCCCCACAATAAAGATTTTCATATCTTTATGGTACTTCATTTTCATGTGCCTTCTTTCGGTAGGTTTTTAGGATTTAACATAAGGATAGCACGCTCCGCGCGTTATCCGTTGTTGACATAAGGACAGTCTGCGAAGCATACTGTCCGTTGTCTAGTATACACCGTATCTCCTATTATATCTCATAGTCGCAGAGCTTTCTATCCTTTTTTGCAGAATCATGCCTAAATAACAAAAGGCGTTACTTTTCACGGGCACGCCAGAAAATCAGCCGGGACAGAGGCAAAGTCCTTAAGGAGCCCTTTCAACAATGTCAGTACTTAGCGAGGTTTTTTCGAGCTTAGTACTGCTACGGCAATAAGCAAAGCGTTTGCTGTTGTAGAGCGGGAGCGCGGCGACGTAGGACTTTGCCTCTGTCCCGGCGGCTTACTGGTGTACATGTGAAAAGTAACCAAAAGGCTTCTTTCACCCGACCGGCAAAAGAAGCCCTACGCTTCACTATATCACGGATTATCTTATTTTAATATGAACCTCCCGAAGCTGCTGTTCCGTCACCTCATTCGGCGCGCCGCACATAAGATCCTGGGCTGTGCCGCTCATGGGGAAGGGAATGATCTCCCGGATATTTTCTTCCTCACGAAGGAGCATGATCATACGGTCAACTCCCGGTGCCATACCTGCATGAGGCGGAGCTCCGAACTGGAAGGCATTGTAAAGAGCGCCGAATTTCTGCTTTAATATTTCCTCATCATAGCCTGCGATCTCAAAGGCCTTCACCATCACATCCAGACTGTGGTTACGGACTGCTCCCGAGGAAAGCTCCACGCCGTTGCACACAATATCATACTGGTATGCAAGAATCTCCAAAGGATCCTGGGTATTTAAAGCCTCTAATCCGCCCTGGGGCATGGAAAAGGGATTATGGGTAAAGCCGATCTTTTTCGTCTCGGGATCCCGCTCAAACATGGGGAAGTCATTGACAAAGCAGAAACGGTAGGCATTCTTTTCACAAATATCAAGGCGGTTTCCCAGCTCGTTCCTGATCTGTCCGGCAAGAGACGCCGCTCTCTCCTTTTTATCCGCAATAAAGAAGATGGTATCATCCGCCTCAAGGCCTGCGATCTGACGGAGCTCGCCTTTAAGCTCCTCCGGTATAAACTTATCGATGGGCCCTTTATAGGATAAGTCCTCCTGCACCTCTAAATATCCAAGACCGCTCATACCAATATCCATGGCAAATTTCAGCAGCTTTTCATGGAAGCCCTTGGATTGATGTCCCTTTATCCTGATCGCCCTTACGGTTTTATTCTGGAAGGGCTTAAAGGAGCAGCGGCTGAAAAATTCTGACAGGTCAATGATCCTTAAGGGATTGCGCAGATCCGGCTTATCGGTACCGAACTCCAGCATCGCCTGCTTGTAGCTGATCACCGGGTAAGGCGCCCGGGTCACCTCATAGCCCTCCGGCGCAAATTTCTCGAAGGCGGCTGTCAGCACTTCCTCCCCTGCCCGGAACACGTCCTCCTGAGTGGCAAAGCTCATCTCAAAATCCAGCTGATAAAACTCTCCGGGAGAGCGATCCGCTCTGGCATCCTCATCCCGAAAACAGGGAGCGATCTGGAAATACTTATCCACACCGGATACCATCAAAAGCTGTTTATACTGCTGAGGCGCCTGAGGCAGCGCGTAAAATTTGCCCTTATAATGTCGGGAGGGCACGATATAATCCCTTGCGCCTTCCGGAGAGGATGCACATAAGATTGGGGTCTGCACCTCCATAAATCCCATTTCCGTCATTTTTTCCCGAAGGAAAGCGATCACCTTTGACCGGAAGATCATATTGTCCATCACCTTGCGGTTCCTCAGATCCAGGAAACGATATTTCAGACGAAGATCCTCTCTGGTCTCTTTGGATGTAACGATTTCAAAAGGAAGCTGCCGATAAACCTTCCCCAGGATTTCCACGCTGTGGGCCTCTAACTCAATGGTACCGGTTGGAATTTTCGGGTTATAGGTTTCCTCATCCCGTTTTTCAACTGCTCCTGTGATACTGATACAATCCTCTTTGCCGATTCCTTTTAATAAGGAAGTATCTCTCATAACGATCTGAAGTACGCCGTACATGTCCCTGAGATCGATAAAGGATACCCCTCCATGGTCCCGGATATTTTCTACCCACCCCGCTACCTTCATCTCTTTTCCGATATTATCCTCGGAAATCTTATCCAACGTACATTCACGATACACTGTTGATAATTCCATAATTGATCATGCTCCTTTCCTAACAAACGCCGTCCCGGCTTATTGTAAAAAAAGTCCCGAATTGACTTTTGATCAATTCAGGACGAATTATAAAACCGATCCGCGGTGCCACCTGATTTACTGCCGGGCACAGGAAAAACCGAAGCTTCGCATTTCCGTGCAGCTCTGCGGCAGTCACTTTCGTTATTAGGAAGAAACTCCACACTATTGGGAGCGCCTTCACTTCTTTTCATTGACAGCTGATAAAGTTGTTATTCATATGGATTCATTCTGCCGGCTTTTCACCATCCCGGCTCTCTGGAAGCGATAATCCATACTACTCTTCTCTGTCATCACTGCATTACACTGATATGATAAAGTAGAATATTCAATTTGTCAAACAATTTTGCATGCTTAATCTTCCCAAAATACTTGGAAAAACCCAGTAGTTCATGTATAATATGTAATAAAGTTTTTTGTTTTTCACAAATACACTATATTAAATAAGAAAGTGAGTTACGTCATGAAAAACCTTTCAAGCAACAAATGGGTACGTGCTGCCATACCCGCATTACTTCTTCACTGCAGCATCGGCACTGTTTACTGCTGGTCCATTTTCAGCCAGGAGATCGCAGATTACATCGGCTTCTCCAAAAGTGCAACAGAATGGGCCTTTAGCTTTGCCATCTTCTTTCTCGGTATGTCCGCCGCCTTTTTGGGCAATATCGTAGAAAAGGACATCCACAAATCTTCATTGATCGCCGCCATCTGCTTTGCCTCCGGTATGGCAGGAGCCGGATTCTTTATCTGGTACGGCGGAGCTCATCCCGGAAGCATTATATCGCTTCTCGGTATTTATGTATGCTATGGTTTTATTATGGGTATCGGTCTCGGAACCGGTTACCTCTCTCCCGTCAAGACCCTGATGCTCTGGTTTGAGGACAAGAAAGGTCTTGCCACCGGACTTGCCGTAGCCGGATTCGGCGCTGCCAAGGCAATCGCCAGTCCTATCATGCAGTCACTCCTCAGCTCTCTTGGGGAAGGCGGAATCTACAAAATGTTCCTGATCCTGGCAGTTGTATACTTTGTCATGATGTTCATAGGACATCTCCTCCTTGCAAAGCCTGCCGGCTGGCACGAACCCGCCTCCAGTGAAAAGGGCGCCCGGGCCATTGATGTTATCAAAGAAAAGCCCATTACCTTCATCGGTATCTGGATCATGTTCTACCTGAACATCACCTGCGGTCTTGCCCTGATCTCTCAGGAAAAGATGATCATCAAGTGTATCGGCCTGGTAGGCGCAGCAGGCGTACTTTCCTCTGTCACCGCTGTTTTCAACGCCGGTGGCCGTCTCGGGTTCTCTGCATGGGCAGATACCTTTAAGGACAGAAATACTATTTACAAAATTATTTTCATTATGTCCATTGTGGCTACCGGACTTGTGATCCTGACCCAGGGCATCACCAATATGGGCGAAAATACCCTCTTTATGATCCTGGTACTGATCCTGCTCTTTGCGGTAAATGCCGGATATGGCGGTGGCTTCAGCAATGTGCCTACGCTTCTTTCCGACCATTATGGCATGAAGAACATCAGCGCCATCCACGGCATCACCCTCTCCGCGTGGGCTTTTGCAGGCCTTACCGGAAACCAGATGGCCACCTTTATCGTAAATCACTTCGGCTCTGAAGTGGAACTGAGCCATGCACTGGCTGACGGAACCAATGAAATTATCAAGGTTAATCCTTCAGGCTACCAGATGGTGTTGTATGTAACTCTGGTGCTGTACATCGTTGCCGCCGTGATCTGCTTTACCATGGTTGGTAATAAAAAAGAAAAGAATAAGTAACCACAAAGCCCTCTGGATTGTCATCTTTGACAATTCAGAGGGCTTTTTACGTGCTGTCCGCTCCTTAAGCATTCACCCTTATCAGATCGACTCGTGGAATGTTCTGGAAATTACATCTGCCTGCTGTTCCGGTGTCAGCTTAATGAAATTAACTGCATATCCGGATACACGGATGGTAAGCTGAGGATAATTCTCGGGATGCTTCTGGGCATCTAACAACATATCCCTGTTCAGGACATTGACATTTAAGTGATGTCCTCCCTTTTTTGCATATCCGTCCAAAAGACCTACTAAATTATCAACCTGTGCTGTGTTTGTCATAATATTTGCTCCTTTCCCATATTTCCTTTACCAATACATTTTGTATTTTCAATGTTTGTTTATGGGTTTATCATACGGCTTTCTCATAATAAAATCTGTAACATTGGTTACGTTTTATATATTTTTATGTATTTTTACAAAAACATGCTTCACTTCAGCCGACTACTTCACTGCCACGTTCTATCCATAAAGCCGTTCTACCGCCTCCTTATCGCATACTCTGATGGATCTGCGCCCCACCTCGATCAGACCGTCCTTCTGCATTCTCATCAGCTCTCTGGACAGAGATGGCCTTGCCACTCCAAGGAAATCGGCCAACTGCTCCCGGTTCATGCGAAGCTCTACCATGGAGCCTTCATCCATAGAGTCGATGAGCCAGATGGCTATCCTTTCACGAAGAGATGAAGTACTTACGATATGTAGCTTTCTGGTAATCTTAAAATTATTCTCCGACAGGATCTCCAGCATATTCTGGGTCAGCTGCTTGTGATGGTCACAGGCATTGGAACAAAAATGATAAAAAAAGTCCCAGGGCATTTCAAGCACCGTCACATCCGTGATCGCCACAGCGTCATACCAGTAGCTTTTTCTGTCTCCAAAGAGAAATATCTCTCCGAAAATATTTCCTGCCTCCACCAGATACAGCACATCTCTTTTTCCTGAGGTGAAATCCTTACAGATCTGTACCTGTCCCTCCAGCAAAAGAAACAGCCTTGAAGGGACTCCACCCTGTTCAAAGATATAAGCACCGGAAGGATATTCCTTTCTTCTGGATTTGGAACATTTCAGGATCCGTTCCGTCTCTTTTTCTGTGATCATTTGAAATAACTTGGATGATTCAAGATTTTCCACGTTCATACCTCCTGCCTGACAATCCCGCCCTCTCATCGGTAAAAGGCCATCTTCTCTTTGGCCTCCTTCAGCCTTTCATAAAACTGCCCATAGAAATCAGCCTCATCCTCTGCCTCAGCTGCTCTCTCATAGACACGGACATAAAACCGATCCAGCAAATACAGATTTATGCTTCTAACGACCTCGTCACTTTTCGTTTCCCTGATCAGCTCCTGTACATCCTTCAAAAAATAATGCCAGTCCCAGATATAGGCTTCATAGCTTAAAAGCCCGGGGATCCCCAGCCATTTTTTCAGCTTTACCTTTGTCTTGACCGGATAGGGACATTCATGAATCTGCAGGAAATACTTAAAGTCTCCCTCCTCATAAATCCTTCCAAGAGGAAACATCCGGCAGAAACCCGGCCGGAACTCATGAATACTACACCTTCCTTTTTCATCAAGAAAACCACAGCAATCCTTTTTTTGCATTTTCAGATTCGGCTGTATGATGCCGTCCACCACATTCAGCTCTATCTTGTCCCTCATAAGCTCCTCAAAGGAAACCAAAAGCCCTCTTTCAAGACGAAACATATCATAAGGATCCAAAATAATAGACTTTCCCATACCTTGACAGCATAAGGAGCAGCCTGCGCAGTCGCTGCAGCCTGCCTTTACCATATCATTTGCCGAATAAAGTCTTCCGTCCGATATCTGCTTCAGATCAATTTCACGTTCCATATTCTTCCCACCTGTATATTTTTAACGCTTCGGACAAGCCGGAGCTTCTCCCCTTTTGACGGCCAGTATTTTGCCCTCCAGCTCTCTGTGAGGATGTGCCGGATCTGCCTGAAACACGGCAACATGCTCCGGACTTGCACTTCTGTCTGAAAAGGACGGGAACAAGAATCCGCACTCCGGACTTCCCGGTTCATAATCCCCTGCAAGCGGACAGATTGCACAGATCAGGTAGGTGAAAACCTCCTCTGACTCCCCAAACCGCTCCTTGTCTGCCGCCTTCACCGGCACATCATAGCTGTCATGGAACACCATCACAGCATACTCTGAATCTGTCTGATAATACTCCGCCACCAGTTCGTAGAAAGTCTCCATCAGTGCATCATTTTTCAGTCCGCAATCCTTCATTGCTGTCAGGAGCTGCCACATACTGCCTGCGCCCATAGCCTTCTCCGTAAATTTATATTCCTTCAGTTGTTCATTGGTCTTAGAATAAGGAATTGTTTTTGCAATTGAAAGATTCTTCTCTTTATCTGTATGAGAAAGATTCAGGAAATTTGTATTGAAGGTTCCGTCAATCTCTCCCTCGCTGTCAAAATAGCACCCGGCAATCCTTGTAAAGGAAGTCCGCTTGGGCGTCATACGCCTGGTAAGCTCTAACATGTCCTCTCTGTTGATCATTTTTATACCCCTTTCCTAAGGGCATTTTCTCACATTTCCCAGTAGATATCTACCTTTTTTTCGGCCTCCTCCTTATCTATGCTGCAATTTTTGCTTACCTTCTCCACCGTCATCTCCCTGGTGGCTCCTAATTCCTTACACACCTCAACAAGAGACTTATACTTCTCTTCTTGTATATTAAGGGCTTCTGCTTCTGCTTTTTCATGTGCTTTCTTAAGTGCTTCCTGCGCCTCTTTTATCTCTTCCCGGGCTGCCTTTGCTTCTTCCTGCGCTGCCTTTGCCTCTTCCTGCGCTGCCTTTGCTTCTTCCTGCGCTGCCTTTGCCTCTTCTTGTGCCGCCTTTGCCTCTTCCTGCGCTACCTTTGCCTCTTCCTGGGCTCTTTTTGCTTCCATCCTGGCTTCTGCAGTATTGCGCCTCTCCGCCTGTATATCCATCTTCTCTATATTTTCAAATAAATATCCCATCCTGCGCTCCCTTACCCTGGCTACACATTCCTGCATCTCTTCCTCCGTTGTCCCAATCTTCACACACAGGCTCTCCATTACCGATACTATGATATTCAATATCGCCTCTGGCGTATCCCTTACCATATCATCCAGTCTTTCCCCAGGCAGCTTCAAAAATTCTGAAAGATCCACATGATCCTGTATCTTATTAAACAGCATGATCAGGGACATCTCATCTCCCCTCTCAAGCAGCTCCTCATTGCTGTAATCATGGAGCCTCACTACCTCATAGGTAAAATCCGGCACCCAGTCATGAAACAGCATATTCCCGCAGGCAATCCTCGCCTGGAAACACCGGTCGGCCGTCCAGGGAGCTTTTCCTTCATAATACACGATTGGGATGATCAGGGGATATCGGAACCCTTTACGGTCTGACGCCCCTTCCTTTTTTTGCTCCATTTCCTTCTCATAGTCAAGCCAGATACACAGCATATATTTCAGCAGTTGCATGGAAACATTATAGTCCACCCTGCTTTTATGCTCTGTTAAGGAAATCAGGAACAGAGGTTCCTGCCCACCTGCATCTGTCTTTTTCCCGCCGGTGCCGCCTGTCTTTTCAGGGATGTGGAGTCGTATCCTTTTCACCGTATCCGACCCGAACTCCGTTCCCAGATACGGAATGTAGCGTTCCGATACGTCTTCGATATCCTCCGGCTGTATGTTTTTGAGAAAAGGAATATCAAGATTATTCCTCAAAAACTGTGCATAGAGGACCGGGTTCCCTAATACCCTCTTGCTGCTGATATCGCGTTTGGGGATGATCCCCTGCCTGTTTTCTTCCTGCATTCATTTTCCTCCTGTTTGTAATAGCGGATGCCGCGCTTTGTGAAACATCCTTGTGCCGTAAAGGATCCGGCTGTCATTGACAGGACTTTCCCTACAGCATTTCCTGCATAACAGGAGAAAAGGTCTTTTCGCCTGTTACACAATTTTCATGGGTTACTTTGAATTAATGGCGAAAAGCCAGAACTCAAGATTTTCATTTCGTGTGATTTCAGAAATGTGTGTCTAAATGTTTTTAGATAACATGTTTACTATAGCATTTCGATCTGATCCTTGCAAGCACTTTTGACGGTAAATTCCTTGAAAGGCTGCAATCCGTTTTAACTATTCAGCCAGGACTTTGCACTTGCTGCAAAGTCCGTAGAACATGGTACAAGAGTGAGGGGCAGTTTTTGCATAGCAAAACTTCAAATACTGCCCCGAATCGTTACTATGAACGGTCGGTCAGGCCGTTCATAGTAACTGCAGCCTCTTCCTTTATAAACCTGTGCCCATGTCTGCCTGAGACACAAATGTCTATGAAAGCTTTCAGTGAATCTCCGTCTTCCAGAATCCATGAAGATTGCAGTACGCATAGGCTGCCACCGCCTCATCTCCTTCAGGAAGCACAAACTCTCCTACCGGCTCTCCTGAGGGATCAAGCCGCAAAAACTGCCCGCCCCGGCTGGTCTCCAAAAAGATCCATCCAATGCTGTGTTCCTCTGTCATAGGGTGAAAAACGCTTCCCACCTTCACCGTGATCCTGCGTCCCTCCTTTTCCACCACCGGGATATGCTTTTCTCCGGCGCCTTCTGCAGTACTGCTGTCAAGAAAACCATAGCCTTCCTTTAAACAGCCCTTCAGATTATCCTTTTTTCCTGATACTAAATACAAAATTTCCTCACTGTTTTTCAAAAATATCGGTTCCATGTTACCTCCTGTCCGTGTGTCCTGTCACACACGTAAATCATTTTTTATCATTTTTACAGCTTTCTACAATACCGGGCTCTCCGCCCTTGCCTTCAGACGGAGGAATCTTCTGTCCACTTCCTCCTGCAGGCTTTTCACCACATGAGAGTAGCATTCCTTCTGCAGGTGCTTTGTCCTTCCCATCATGGAAAGCCAGTCAAGGACAGGCACCTTTTTACCCATTTTTTCGGGATCATAGCTTAAAGCGGTCTTCCCCCGCTCTACCTCATAAAGGGGAAAATAGCAACAATTGACGGCGGCCTCGATCACCTTGCGTTCTGTGGCCGGCTTATCGTTCCAGTTCAAGGGGCAGGCAGAAAGGGCCTTGATGTAGGCCGTGCCATGGTTTTTGGCATAGTAAGCCGCCTTTGCCGCCTTTGCCATAAAGTCCGTGGGATTGGATTCCGCCATAGTTGCCACGTAGGGGATTCCCGTGGCCGCCATGATCTGAGGCATATCCTTATGGAAAAAGGTTTTTCCATATTGCTCCTTGCCTACGTGGGAAGTGGCGCTTCTGGCCCCTTTGGGCGTGGAATAGGAGAGCTGATAGCCTGTGTTCATATAACCGCCGTTATCATACTCAAACAGGATCAATCTGTGATTCCGAAGGGCGGTTCCTAAAGCGGAACCCATGCCGATATCCATTCCCCCGTCACCGCTTACCATGATAAAAATAATATCACCGGCAGGGATTTCTCCCTTTTCCTGCTTCCTGCGGCAGATTTCCGCAAGACCGCTTAAGGTTGCTGCTCCATTCTGAAAAAGGTTATGCAGATAAGGCACCTTAAAGCTGGTGCGGGGATAGGGCGTGGTCACGATCATTCCGCAGCCGGTCTGAAAAAGCAGCACCACCGGATCTTCAATGGCACGCAGCAAAAGGTTCAGATTCACCGGAATGCCGCAGCCTGGACAGGCCCCATGTCCGGGGGCAAGCCGTTTGGGAACAGCGGCGGTAGCATTTAAGCTGTTTCCGCTTACCGTGACTTTTCCGTCCTCCGTTTCTTTCACCTGAATGAGGCCAAGCCTCGTCCGTTCCGGTGACAAGGGTGCAAAGAACTGTCCCTCTCCTTGAGCGGAGGCCGTATCTGACGCTTTTGGCGCGGCGGCCTCTCCCGGCGTCACCCCATAATATTCAAAATCCGGCGTATCAGGATCCTCTGCCCATGCAAACATTCTGACGGCGTCCTCCGCGAAGAAATCCTTTCCCCCAAGGCCGTAAACCAGGCTTTTGATCCGCGCCCTGCCGCCAAATCTCTGGATTGCCGAGCGCACCTCCAGAGAAAGGTTGCCGCCTCCTGCGCCATAGCTGTCCTGTCTGTCCGCTACCAGAAGATTTTCTGCGTGTTTGCAGCAGTCAAAAAGCTCTTCTGCCGGAAAAGGCCGGAGCACTTGTATGGTAACCGCACCCACCCGTCTTCCTTCCCCGCGCAGCTGATCTATGGCATCTAATGCTGTTTCATAGGAGGAACCCAGAAGGATAAGGATGGTTTGTGCATCCTCACAGCAGTAACTCTCCACGCCTTCATAGCTTCGTCCGGACAGCTCTTTATATTCTGCAAAAAGCTCCGGAAGCAGTCTGTCCGCCTCTGCCATTGCAAGATGAAGCTGGTATCTGTTGTTGATCAGATCCGGCTCATTCATATAAGAGCCCACCGTGATGGGATGCTCAAGATCCAGAAACGGGTATTCCTCCTTCTTTTCTCCCAGAAATTCCCGCACCGCCTCTTCCCGTTCAAACCGCATGCACCTTCTCTTTTGATGGCTGGTAAAAAATCCGTCGTAAGCCACGATCACCGGCAGCCGCACCGCCTCTGCCAGCTTCAGGGCAATGATATTAAAGTCATATACCGCCTGCACCCCATGGGCAAAAAGGATGGGCCAGCCTGCGTTCAGCATGAACATAATGTCGCTGTGGTCACCCTTAATGGACAATGGCCCTGATATGGTGCGGCACACCACATTCATGACCATGGGATAGCGGGTCCCGGACTGCACAGGAAACTGTTCGATGGCATACAAAAGACCGTTGGCGCTGGTAGCGTTGATCACCCTGCCGCCGCCTACCGCTGCACCATAACAGATACCCGCCGCACTGTGCTCCCCTTCCGCTGCGATCATGATCAGATCTGTTTCCCCGTTCGCACGCATGGCGTCCAGCCCTTCCGCGATCTGAGTGGAAGGGGTGATGGGATAATACCCCATCAGGTCGTACCCGATCTGTCTGATGGCAAGGGCTGCCATCTCATTTCCGCTGGCATATTCTATGATCTGCTTTTCCATTACACTTCCCCGCCTTCCATTCTCTTTTCTGTCAGATAGGATTCTGATGTGACATACCCGTCGGCTCCGGCTTTCTCATAATACTCCGGCGTGCGCAAAAGCTCCTGGTTGGGAAGGAAAAACTCCTTCTTTGGGTGCTCAGCCTCCAGGCCGCGTACCAGAGCATTTACCGGACAGACATCCACACACCGAAGACACCCCTTGCAGTGATAATAATCCAGTCCCCGGTTCACCATCATCTCCCTGCCCCTATATTCCCCTTTTGCAAACTGGAACACCATGTCCGGACAGGTTGAGTCACACATGCCGCAGTTAATGCATCTTTCCTTGATAAAAACAGGGATATAGCCCTGCCTTGAGGGAGACAGATCGGAAATAACCGTGTTTCCAAAATTGGGATTGATGCCGCCTATCGGTGCTGTAGCATAGTCCCATTCCCCGGGCCGTTCTCTTCCCGGAGCTTTGCCAAAGCTCTGCAGCGCCTTTATACCCGTCGCTGCTTCTTCCGCGGCATTCTCTGCGGAACCCGCTCTGGCTCCTTCCACGGCTCTTTTTGCAGCTTCTCCTGTACCGTCCTGAGAAAGTTCTCTTATCTCCTCATATCCCCGCCGGATCCCCTTCAGATTCCCCTCCAGAGCATCCGGGTATTTTTTTCCCAATGTATCCGCACAGATCCTGTCCACATATTCAAGGGAAGTAAGACCCATGACTCTTGCGATAGCTCCCAGCATCACCACATTGATCCGGGAATGGGTTTCCATGGCGATCCTCTGGGCATGGACTCCATAAAGCCTTTTGACCCTGACCGGAAAAACCTCCCCGGAAGGCTCCTGCCCATCCTCTAAGCCCAGGATCACGTCTGTGTTTTGATCAGATCCGGCCCACGCATTTCCATCCTTTAACAACGCCTGATGAAACACTACCAGCAGATCAGGGGAAAGAATAGGCGAATGGATCCTGATCTCCCTGTCCTTTCGGCAGTACCGGACAAAGCCCTTCACCGGCGTCCCTGTTTTTTCCGACCCATAGCTGGAAAAGCTGACACTGTTCAGATCCAGATATTTTACCCCTAATTCTCCCAGCATTTTCCCGCACAGATTCGCCCCCAGGCCGCCGATGCTCTCCAGCCGGATCCCATAATATCCGCCGTTTTTTATTAAATCCAAGGCCTGCCCGCGCAACCTGCAGTCCGCTGTTTTTTCTTCCATAAAAAATCTCCCTTCCTTCCGCAGCCCGTAAAGCTCTGCCCTGTGGATGCGCAAAATTTATGTTCCTGTCTGAATCCACGCACCAATACCTAAAAGCAGTATGTTCTTTTTCAAGGGAAATATGCAAAAATCCGCGCAATTTTCATGCGCGGATAAAATAAAATAATTTGAAACTATTTCAGGCTGCCAGATCTTTTTTCCTGTAAACCACAAATGCCCCCAGCACCGCTGCTGCCAGCACCAGTATGCCTGTCACCACCAGCCCGTTTTCCACCCGTCCGCTGGTAAAAATGTCTGTCCCATTGGAAAAATAATAAGGCGTCACATATTTCAGTTTTTCCAGATCAGGTATCATTCGGCACATTAAATCTGCCACATACAATAATATTGCAAATCCCAGCGCCGCTCCTGTCGGCTTTTTTCTGCAAAAAGCCGATAAAAGGAAACAGACACTTCCTACCTCCAGATGCAGCAGGAGCTGGGCTCCGTGGAACAGCGCCAGATTCCGCACAAAATCCTGTGTAAAGAAACAGGCTGCATCCTTTGTTCCTGTCACTGAATCCTGTATCTGCTCCGCTTTCTGCAAGGCCTCCCCTGCCAGTTCAAAACCCGCCAGCTCCCAGACAATGCAGATCAAATTAAACAACACGATCAGCACGGCCACAGACAAAAGCTTCCAGAGCACAATATAGCCTCTGCCAAGGGGCAGGGTATTTAAAAATTCGGACGTATGCCCTTCTTCTTCCTTTGCCAGCATGCAGGCTCCTGTCATAGCTCCAAACATTGCCCCACCGACTGCATAGATCAGAGCAACCTCCGTGGCATAAAACCCTTCCATAGTACTGACGCTGATCCGATCAAGCCCCAACGCCGCAGAAAAGGCGCCCATCTGCCCATAAGCCTCCGCCATCTGCCCCATAGACTCCTCCAGACCTCCGAACAGCCAGATGCAGCCAAAGCAGGTGAATCCCACACAGACTGACCACAAAAGCAATGACTTTAAGTTTATCCTTAATTCATGTCTTAATAAAACCATTTTGCCTCTTCCCCCATTCCTGATACGTCACAGCCAGAACAGGCCGGACTTCAAGTAACTGATATTCAGTCTTCGGCTTCATAGTTACTTGAATCTGCCCCTTGCTCATAATAATGTATGAAAAGCTCTTCCAGTGAAGGCTCCTCTATCAGCAAATCCTCCACATTTCTTCCCGCCAGATTCGCAACCAGATCCTTCATATCCCCGGTGTACGAAAATTCCCTGATCTCTCCATCCTCCTTAAGCCTTACCAGCCGCAGGTCGGATTTGGCGAGATTCTCCACCGTATCTGTTCTCAAAATGGTTCCCTCTTTTATGATCGCGGCGTTTTTACAGTAGGTCTTCACCTCGGAAAGTACATGGGAGGACAAAAAGCAGGTAGTCCCCTGACGGTTATATTCCAGAAGCAGCCCAAAAAACACCTCCTGCATCAGAGGATCCAGCCCGGAGGTAGGTTCATCCAGGATCAAAAGCTTTGGCCGGTGCTGCATGGCACACACAATACCGACCTTCTTGCGGTTTCCAAGAGAAAGCTCCTCTATCTTCCGCTCTCCGTCCACATGCAAAAGCCCGCAAAGCCTCTCTGCTTCCTTTCCGCAGTCCTTCCTTCTGGACCGGGCGGCCAAACGGATCACGTCCTTTACCTTCATGGATGGGTAAAACATAGCTTCCGAAGGCATATATCCTACCTGGCTTAAAATTTCCTTCTGTCGGGCGCCGGTCTCCATCCCAAGGAGCCTTATCTCCCCCGCCTGAAAACGAATCAGCCCTAGCATGCTTCGGATCGTGGTGGATTTTCCTGCCCCATTAGGCCCCAAAAATCCGAAAATATCCCCGGCCTTCACTTCCAGGGAAATATCCCTGACACCTCTGTGTTTTCCATAGGACTTGGTGAGATGTTTGATCTCAATCGCATTTTCTGACTTATTTTCTGCCGTTTCTTTCATAATGTCTCCCCTTTCTCTCTTTGAGCAGGATTATCCTTTTTGAACTCCGTCAGCATCCTATTCAGATTTTCCGTATCGATCGCCCGCTTGATCTTATTGAGCAGATAAACACAGTAGTGGACGAACAGCATATAAACCAGAAACAGCAACGTTGCAATAATGCTTCTGCCAAACCATGCAAACCCGTAGGAAACCCCTCCGTACAAAAATGTGCAAAAAAGAATACCCAGAATATCTTTTTTCTCAAGCTGCTCCGCCTCGTCAGAATTATGGAACAGATAAACCTGCACATAACCTGCTGCATAGGCGGTGAGTATCATCTCAAAGAGAAACACAACACTTGCCAGATATGTTCTCCTGCACAGCAGATAAACAAAATAGAAAAATATAATACAGCAGAAATACAGGCATGCCTTATACTCGATCAGGATCTCCCTGCTCAGAAGCTTTTTAAAGCTCTCCCATCTTTTATTCCCCGTCATCCTCTGAGCCCCCTTTCAATCTCTGCCGAAGGCTTTTGGCATACCTTCTGGATATCATCACCTGTTCCCCGTTTTCCATAGTCGCACGGATACGGCTCCCTGACTCGCTCTTCAAATGGCTGATCTTATACAGATTGAGTACCATGGACTTGGAGCATCGGAAAAAGCCTCTGCCCTCAAATACTGCTGCCGCCTCCCAAAGACTGATCCGAACCCGCAGAACCTGGTCTGTGAGATACGCATAGGTGGTTCCATCCACACTTTCCAGATATAAAATGTCCTCAGGAACCAAAAGAAGTGTCTGATCCCCGGAAAAAGCGCTGATCTTCTGCCCAAGGCCCTGCACCATCTGCGCAATTGCCTCTATCTGTCCGTTCATCCGGCGGTATCTGATGATCACCTCATCTTCTCCCTGGGAAATTCTGCTCATTGTAAGCTTCATTCCTTTACCTGTCCTTTCTGACGGTTTTACTTCATTTTATTGTATTGTATCAGATTCTCCTTCCTGTGCAATGACTTAAAAGCCAAGGTGCACTTTCAAAGCCTCAAGTTACAGAAATACCCCTGTAAAATTGGTTCTGCTGCCATTCTCTGTTTGCAGCACCAAAATTACAGGGGCTCCCCGATAATATAGTATCCTTCCTTCTGTCAGCAGCCAATCCTGAAGATTTCAACAGAGTGTGGTCTGAGTCTGACCGTCATGTCTTTTTTGTAAATACCCAGATCTTCTTCCAGGACAGAGACATCCGCATGCGCAATATCATTATAGGAAGAAATGTTTTTTCCGCAAATATAGTAGCCTTTTACCGCCCCGTCAGCCTCAAAACCAAACTGTACCTCGACAAAGTCCTCCGGAGATTTATTCACAACCGCCACCGCCATTCCCGGTCCGGCGCTGAATTCAGTCACGCAAACATCAAGCATGTCCACCGTTTCCTCTTCCCCCTTGTGGTTGTATACCGTAATCTTCTCCATTTCAAGGCAGTTGGCATTCTTAACAATATCTCCCATATAGTTGGTATACAGATAAAAGACATGATATGTGCTCCTAAGTACGATCCCGTCAGGATATGTAAAAATACATCCCCGCGTGTTGATCATCGGTGCAAAGTTCGCCATTCCTACAACATCACAGTTTCGGTTCAGCGCATTTAAGAAACAGGCTGTGAAAACAGCATCCCCCATCGTATAAAGAGAATTATCGTCGTTTCCATCCCTGGGAGATAAGTACTCCTCCTTGGAAACTCCCTGTTCGATCGTATGTACCTTTGGATGATACCACTCCTTCAGATTCCATTCGTCAAAAGCGATTTTGATCCTTTTTTCCAGTCCCATAGCCATGAGCAATCCTTTCACTTTTCGGATTGCATCCTCGGTATGATTGGCAAAAGCCAGAACCGCCGGGTAATCTGCCGGTTTATTCGTTTCATGTATCTGGTCCCAGTACTGATGAATGGAAATCCAGTCAAGGAACTGACCACTTTGTCTCAGTAAATTGATGTTCCAGTCCAGATCCGTCAACGCGGCGGCAGATAATTCAATCAAAGGATCAACATGCTTCATCATCTTTGCCGCTTCCGTCACCAGTCTTCCCCATTCCTCCGCGGATTTGGCGCCAATCTCCCAGCTGCCGTAATTCTCATTCCCTATACTCCAATACTTCACCCGGTATGGCTCCGGGTTTCCGTTTTGGATACGCCATCCGGCATACCGCCCCTCCGATTCCAGATTGCAGTATTCCACCCAGTCGCTCATCTCCTCCGCCGTTCCGGTTCCTGCGTTTGTGCAGATATACGGCTCGCACCCCAGCTTCCTGCAATAAGAAATAAATTCATCTGTTCCGAACGCATTTGATTCTTCCACCCGCCACGCCTTATCAAAATACGGTACCCTTACCTGCCCAACCCCATCCTTCCAGTGGTAGGAAGATACAAAACATCCCCCTGGCCAGCGGATGATCGGAACATGGATTGCTCTCAAAGCCTCCAATACGTCCTTTCTGAATCCCTCCTCATCGGACAGGCTGTTTCCCGGATCGTAAATTCCCCCATATATCTGTCGGTGAAAGTGCTCAATAAACTGTCCGTATATCATGGGGCTTCTCTGACCAATCGTATTCATCTGATCTGTAATAATTTTCATCATTTCATTTCTCCTTGTCTTTGTACGTATGATTATATATGCAATGCAGATTGATTGTCAATAAGAATTTACGTTAATCTTATATTTTTATTATATTCTTTTGGTTTTTATTATACATTTTGCATTTATTCATTCCTTTTCACCTCATCCTCTTTAATCTAAATTAACGTTAATCTTATAATTCACCCCAAAAACGGACAGTACTCCTTGCGAACTGCCTTATATAAAAAAAGACGGAAACATTCTCCCTCCCGGGGCATAACGTTTCCGTCTTTTCCGTATCAATTTTCTGTTTTGCTTTATTCTGCCTGGCTGCTCACCGTACTTTCCGCTTCGTACAGCTTCGCAGGTAATATCTCTGTAACAAATTCTGCGTTCGGATTTTCAATCCTCTTCAGCAGCAACGAAACGGCTCTTTCTGCCAGTGCCTGATCGCATGTACTTGATACGCTCGACAACGGCGGCAGATATGGCAATCCTCCCCGTATATGGTCAAAACCAATCACCGAGATATCCTCCGGCACCCTGTATCCACCGCCACGAAGCGCATTTATGACATAATATGCTATCTGATCGTTAAATGCAAAAATACCGGTATACTCAAATGGGCTGAATGTCTGCAATATCACATCATTATAAATCGCCGTATAAACGACATCCGCATCCAATACCCAGATATCTGCCATATCTATACCATGCCCTGCCAGCGTATCCAAAAATCCCTGCTGCCGGAGAGGCTGCGCTCCGTTCCTTGCCGGCCCTCCCAGATACGCAAACCTTCTGTGCCCGCGCAGATACAGATAATCCGCAGCAATACATGCTCCCCTATAGTCATCGATCCGCACAACATCCGCCTGAATGCCATGAATCTCTCTGTCAATGAGAACCAGAGGTATCTGATTCTGTTTTATCAGGCTCGCACTTTTCGTATCATCGGAATCGGGAAAATGGAGAACCCCTGCCGCCAGGCTGGCAATCGCCCGTTTTGCCATACTCAGTTCATTCTTGCAGCTCCCATAGGTATACATCGTCATGGTATCATACCCTTTTTCTTTCAGCAGCAGACTCATTTTATTGATCAGTGTGGCGTTATGAGGATTTTGAATATCGTCTACAATAATCGCGATCAGTTTACTGTTTCCCGACCGCATCGCCGATGCAAAGCTATTCCTGATATAACCCATCTCATCAGCAATCTCACAGACCTTTTTTGCTGTGGCCTGTGAAATTCCCGCGTCATTTCGCAGTGCACGCGAAACCGTATTTGCTGTGACTCCACACCGCTCCGCAATATCTTTTATTGTCACTCTTTTACTCTTTTTATCCATACGCCCTTCCTTATACCTGTCAGATATTATCAATCCTGCCAATTATAACAGAAATATTGCAATAAAAAAAGGAGCGTCTCATAATCAGTCACTCCTTTTCGTCATCTACAACATTATTTTAAAATACTACAGCATGCATATCATCAGGCCGTTTTTCCTGTCCGGTCAGCTTTTGTCATTATACTTACTGCCGGAGGTCAATATATCAAAAATATCACTTCCATACTGATTATAGGTATAGCTCCCTGCATACTGGCTCTTATTTAAGACTGCCAGATTTGTCTCTGCATTGGCAATGATATTATCCGCCTTCTTATTCACATCATCCACAAAGGAACCCGCGCTGCACAAAGCCTTCTGGATCTTGTCGGCATCTGCCGCCATGAATTTCTCCTTATCCAGAGAAAGTGTGCCGTCCTCCTTCTGGGTAATCCCCAGCTCTCCTAACGCACCTTTGGCATTCTTAAAATACCCTGTAAGCTGTTTCAGGTAAATATTATTAACCTGACCGCTCTCATCCGTCATGCTCTTGATCAGGGTATTATACTCGCCGATCAGACCGGCAACCTGGGATGCAGCCTCCTCCTTATACTCGGTAAGCTCCTCCTCTGTCATGCTACTCCATTCCTTCTCCTGCCACCCGAGAAGCTTTTTCGTCCGCTCTTTCAGACTCTCAGCCGCCTTCTTCATGGCAGTGTAATTTTCTTTGGACTTGGCGTCAGCCTTGCTGAAGCCGTCCTTGGAATTTTTGTTCTTGATGGCGTCAAGCATGGCACTCTTGCCGCTGTTTGAGCTGCCGTTCATGATACTGCCTAAAGACCCGCTCTGCGTGCGCGTCCGTGATCTTGCCTGACTAAGCAGTCTGTTGCTCAAGATCAGCGAATTAATTTTCATTCCCATTTTGGTTCTCCTTCCCCTGAAGCATCACCGTCAGCAAAAATATCCCATTACTGCCGGTATACCTCAGTGTTCCATAATATTTATCGGCACAATTCCTCATATTTTTAATTCCTAATCCATGAATTGCAAAATCCGGTTTATTTGTTTTAAGAAAAGTCCCTGTACTGTCCCACTTAAGACTGCCGGAAAACGCATTCCTGATCTCTATAAAAAACATATTCCCCTTCCTGTAGGAGTCGAGCCTGATGAAGGGGGCTTCCTCCCTCCGGGAAGCTTCTATGGCATTATCCAGCCCGTTATTTAAAAGGATGCTTAAATCAAAAGCACTGATACCCAGTCCCTCCGGAAAAATGAAATCACATTCAATGGGGATTCCCGCCTGCTCTGCCCGGCGTATCTTCCTGCCAAGCACCACATCCGTAACCGGATTGCCTGTGTTGCACTTTATATCCAGTTCATCGATCGCAAGACACATTCCGTCCAGGTAATGGCGCACCTCCGCCTCATACTCTTCGTTGCTCTTTTCGGAGAATCCGGGCTTCTTCTGTAGCAGGATTTCCAGATCTGCCACACAGTTTTTCATATCATGGCGCATTCCCCTGATCCCGTCATAAAGCCGTTCCACATCCTTCATATGCTCTTCCATGTCGCTGATCCGGTTCCTGTAGACCTCCAGCAGCATTTCTCTTTCGCTGCTCTTCACCAGCTTTTTCAGGATCAGGGCGCTTAAGATAATGGAAAGCAGGCACAGCCCTGAAACTGCCGGAACAAGCAGTCTGGTTTCAGGATATTCATCCATCAAAAACCGGATTTCCCTGCCCTTATAGGCATACAGGATACTGCGGAGCATCACGCAGAAGCAGATCCCTATTCCGTCAGGCACCGCAAGAAAGATCTCCTGCATCCTGGTCAGCTCTCTGCCCATACAGGACAGGTTTCTTTTCATGATCGCGATAATATTGTAAAGCACTATCAGAAGGGTCAGATAAAGAGCCAGTTGCCACAGGGTCTGATAAATGCCGAATATCAGGTCAAAATGACCGATCACAAATGCATTTCCCGATATCACCAAATGCTCTACCACAGCCGATATCACGCCTAGTAATAACGAATAAAGCGGCTGGATCATGAACATCACAAGTTCATTTATGGTATATGCGGTGCAGACCAGGTAACAGATCCTGCTCTTTTTGCCGGAGTAAAAGAAACAGCAGTAGGCCAGCATAAGGAACAGGCTGATTGCCGAAGGCAAAATACTTGCCCGGCTCGTCTGCATTCCTTCCGGATCACCATAGAAAAAAATCCTGACGGCAGGCACATAACTGCCGACCACATAAAAGGCCATAGATACTGCCACAAAACCGGCAGATACCCACCTTTCACTTTTGGGCCCTCTATCCTTCACCGGAAGCACTCCGCAAAACAGCCAGACCATACTGTATCTTCTCATGACAGCGGCTGCCAGATCCAGACAAACCGTTAATACCTTCATCATTTTCTGCGTAAGAACTCCATATAAGCAGTTACAAAGGCGCTGTACTTCTGCTTTGCCATCAAAATGGTCTCTCCATTCTTCAGCTGTATGCTTCCTGTATCATAGCCCTTCACTGCACCAAAATTCACCAGATATCCTCTATGGCAGCGAAAAAACCGGTTTCCCAGTATTCCCTCCAGCTCACCCATTTTTGCATAATAGGAAATTTGTTCCTCTTTCAAATGAAGCACTACCTTCCTGGCCTCATTCTCCACATAAAGAATACTCTCTCTGGGAATATTTCTGTAGATTCCCTTTACTCTTATTACCAGGGGCTCCGTTTCTCTCTCAAACCGACATTCTGCAACAGCTCCGTCCAACACCCGGAAAAATTTTTCTTCATCGATGGGCTTAAGCAGATACTGGAATGCCTGCACGTCAAAGGCGTCAAAAACATATTCCCTTAAAGCCGTCACGAACACAATTACCGCTTCTGACTTCTGTCTGAGGCTCTTTGCCATCTCGATCCCGCTCATATCCTTCAGGTCAATATCCAGAAAAAAGATATCAAAATCACTTCCATATTCAAGCAATTCCGCACCCGATGAAAACACCTTTACCCTGTAGTCCTTCTCATCTGCCAGCCTTTGTTCTATCAACTGTTTCAGATAGTCGCCCATGCTCTTTTCATCATCGCAAACTGCAATCTGAAGCATCTTCGTACTTTAGTCCTTTCATCAAACACACTTAACACACACAATATATATCGGCTGTTTTTTCAAAAGGAACATTTCCCCTGTAATCAAACGATGGATTTTTGTCATTAAGAAGCAATGGATGCCACGCATCGGAGGCCATCCTTATGTTAACGAAGGTCTCAGGACCGGCGGTTCATCTCCTCCACAAGCTTTGCAGTCTTTGCCGTCATCTCCACCCAGGCAGGCCGAAAGCCTGTCTTGATGGCGTTGCGCACCGACTTAATATTGCACCATGCCGCACAGTAGAAGGGCACCTTATCCCGCTTCAGGATTTCCAGTGCAAGGGCGCCTGTCATGGCGCAGGCGATTCCCTTTTTTCGGTATCCGGGAAGCACATCCACGCCGATCTGCCACATAGTATCGCAGTCTGCGGAGCATCCTGCAAGGCCCACCAGCTTCTCTCCTTCATAAACACCGATCCCCAGCACGTCCAGTTCCTTGCGTTTTTCACAAAGGGCATTGCTCCATTCCTCTGTATAAAGTTCTTTAAAGTCCTCTGCCTTAAGCAGACGGAAAGTAAATCCTCCGCTCTTTACCGAGTCCTGCAGATTCCTCACCCACTGCTCTGTAAGATATTCCAGATCCGGCAGAAAATACTCCGCCATAAAGCAGATCCTCATCCCGAAGGGTGAGAGAGCATCATTTAAAACATGAAAATTCGGCGTTTCAAAGCAATGCTCTGTCGGATAATGATTGATATAATCTGCCACCATCTCCTCTATCTGAGGGTCAACAGAAGCCACAATGTTTCCGCCATAGGATACCAGATTGCAGAAAAAAGGCAGCTCCAGGTATTTCCGGCAGTCCGGAGATTTCCCGGAATGCACAACCACATTCCTCTCCTCGAGAAAATCTGTATCCTTACAGCTTAAATCTATAGCCGACTGCTCCATGGCAATCTTTAATATCTGCCCGTTGGTCAATGTACCCATTTATGCTCTCCTTTTGTCCCGAGGGAGTATCCGGCAAGATCCGGTGAGTTTCTCAGGACTTCCTTAAGCATACCATAATTCAGTCCGCTTTTCTATCCGCATTAAGTAAAAGCTTGGCCATAGGCAGCATCTGTGCCATTGCCTTGTAATCACCCATATTTTCAAAATCTCCCCGCCGTACGGCTGCCTCCTGATAGACCCTTTCCAAAATCTTCTCTTCCTTTTCAGCCTCCTGCAGATACCTCATGTATTTCTTAAACCGTTTCCTCCGCTTTTCCCAGAAGCTTTCCTCCGCCTCCTTTTCATAGATGGCCCGGCCCCTTCCATTCTGAAAGCCGGTATACCAGCTGTCCCCCCGATATTCCTCCTTCGTGGCCCCGAAGCGGTGGATGGTGAAGCTTCCCCCGCAGACCTCCGACCATGGATCATTGTATGCAAAATCATACCTCAGTGTATCTAACACCCACTTTTCATACTCCGGATCTGCCCGCATAGCCTCAAATCCCGCATCGGAAATAAAGACCGCTACTGAACGCATGGTCTGGGAGGGATGCATGGGGATCCGGGAAATTTTCTGATAGATATACTGCTTATATTCTTCCAAAGGCAGGTCTGCTGCCGAAGAAGCTCCTGCTTCTCCCTTTCCGCCCATGGCTGTAACCACATCCCGAAAGCCCGCCGCCCCTTTCACCTGACCTCCCGCAAGCTGACTCTGCAAAAGACCTCCATAGGCTTTGGTCATATTGTTCACCAGAAAACTGTTATTGTTCATCGCCACCCCTTTCCTTCCATTCCGCTCTGCCTGTTTCCTGTTTTTTATTTCGTTTAAGAAGACAGGGTTCTTTAGCATTCTTTCATGAAATCATTGGATACTGTCATAAAAAACGAGGCAGCCGCACGTTAAAGCGACTGCCTCGTTATTTAACATAAGGATGGCTGACAGAGCCTGGCATCCGTTGTTTAACATAAGGATGGCTGGCGAAGCCTGACATCCGTTGTTTATTATCCCTCAATCTGAATATATTTGGATTCCTCCACTGTCGGCCTTGCCTGCTTCTTGGGAACAGCCACCTTCAGGATACCATCCTCGAACCTGGCTCTGATCTCCTCCTGGGTAACCTCCTTCCCCACATAAAAGCTTCTGCTGCAGGTGCCATAGTATCTTTCTCTGCGGATATATTTTCCGCTCTCTTCCTTCTCATCATTGTCCGTTCTGGTTTCCGCGCTGATAGTCAGATAACCGTCCTTCAGCTCCGCCTTCACATCCTCCTTCTTATAGCCCGGAAGATCGATATCCAGTTCAAATCCGGCATCGCTTTCCTTAATGTCGGTTCTCATAATGTTAGTGGCAGGCGTATTGTACCTGACAGCATTCCTTGCCGGGCGGGCAAAATCATCAAAAAAATCATCAAATAAGCTTTCTCCAAAAATACTGGGCATCAACATAATCTTTTCCTCCTTTAATCCTTCTATATTATAATTGTGAATCGTTATTGCTTAGAACCTCTGTATCATTTGTTCTAATTATGTTATAACACAATTGTTAGCACTCGTCAATAGTGAGTGCTAAAGTATTTCTAAAGGAATTGTGAAATAAGGATAAAATAAGGATTTCCAGGGAAGAGATTTTTTATTCATAAGCCGGCTCGCGAAACGTGGCAGCGTTTGATCAGATAGAGTTTCTGTTCCTGTTTCTGACAGGATGTGCTATAATTTTTATGTTGTCATACCCAATTCGGCAACGGAAAGGGGGTATGCATATGATAGATGTAATAGTCTCTTTTTTGATTGCTGTCGCGGCAGGCGTGGTTTGCCACCTCGTTTGCAAGTGGTTAGACAGCAAGGATAATGACAACTAGCCCAAAAAGAAAACCCTCGGAGTGCAGTCCGGGGGTTTTCGCTTGGTATACATATGATGTAACCGTCTCTTTGATTGCCTACTGGCATTATAGCATATGCAAATCTGGTTTGCAATATTCCCTGGGAAATTATGTGAAGCGGAATAATGGTCAAAAATGCTAAACCTATTTTTCTTTCCGATGATGATAAATCGTACCTAAAAGCTATCCTTAAAAAAGGAACTGTTGAAGCCAGGGTCTATAAAAGAGCCAGGATCCTTCTGCTGAAAGCGGAAGGCATGGCAGACCAGGCAATCGCTGACAAACTTCTTCCCTTTCCATCTGCTGCAAATTCCTTGATGACATCCCTTTGTCTCGTGTCAGTCATTTAATATAATCCCGCTTCACTGCACTTTGCCAAAAATTCCAACGATGCCATATACATTTCTACGCTTGAAGATTTTCTATCTATTCTGTTCACACATTCCCTAAATAACTAAACCGTTTTTAATACCAGGCACCTTGCAGTGCCTGTTTTTTCTTTATGAAGAAATGACTTATTTTACAGGAGATTTCCCTTTTGACTCTAATAGTTCCCTTATACTCTCTACGGTAAGTAATTTCATTCTGACATCCGTTATTTTATTACTCTCTTTTCGGAATTGTGTGTCCGTTAAAAACAAGTTATAATAGTACTGCAAATCGAATCTTTAAGGAGCACTGATAATGAAATATGAG
The DNA here is from genome assembly GCA_947382625.1 of uncultured Lachnospiraceae bacterium. Classification (GTDB taxonomy): domain Bacteria; phylum Bacillota; class Clostridia; order Lachnospirales; family Lachnospiraceae; genus Suilimivivens. The sequence continues at coordinate 25,930 of CANDAG010000015.1, read as the reverse complement.
AGAATTAATGACTTAAATAGAAATCTGGTCAATGCATTTATCCAAGAGCATTGGTATACCACAACAATGGTCATTCGCGGCAAAGTTATTGACATGACTAAAACAGAGGGATTCTTTTTTAGCAAAGACGAAAATATTATTGGATTGATAACGTATATAGTTTATGGCAGCATATTAGAAATAATGTCTCTTGATAGTTTGCTGGAAAACCAGGGGATTGGAAGCAAACTCGTAGAAAAGGTTATACATGAAGCGAGGGAAAGAAGGCTCAAAAAAATTGTTCTTATAACAACAAATGATAATATCAATGCTATTAGATTTTATCAAAAAAGGGGATTTGATATGGTACATTTGTTTCATAACGCTTTAGATATTTCAAGAAAATTAAAGCCAGATATTCCTCTAATTGGCGAAAACTCTATACCTTTGCGACACGAAATTGAATTCGAACTATCTATATAAATACCAGTTTACAGGCCAGTGAATGTGAACATGTTTCCAAAAAGGGCGTTTTATAACGGCCCTCGCACCGCGGCACAAAAGGAGTAACATGAAAAAAACAAAAAACAACGGACAGCACGCTTCGCGAACTGTCCTTATGTCAAATAAAAAAAACAGGAGAAAAGAAAGTCTTTTCTCCCGTATACTCTTTCTTCTGGCCAACGCCCTGTTTCTTACGGTTTTGGCAGTCTCTGTATGGAAGATCGGTGGTTATCTGCTTGAAGGCGTAAAAAGCAGTTCCTTTTCCCAAAGCCTATGGGAGGAAGCAGTTATCATGGAAAAGACCTCCGGCAAAGCAGAGGCTGACAACGCGCTACAAATCCCCGCCGCCATTGACTTTGACAGACTCCATGAGATCAGCGGCGATGCTGTGGCATGGATCTATTCCCCGGATACCAGGCTCAATTATGTGATCGCGCAGGCAGAGGATAATGATCATTATCTGCACCGGCTGCTTGACGGCAGCGCCGCAAAGGGCGGCACACTTTTTGCTGATTACCGTTGCCGCGCTGATTTTTCTGACTGGAATACCGTTGTTTACGGACATAACATGAAAAACGGCACCATGTTCAAGACTCTTTTAAATTACCAGGCCCCTGAATATTATGAGGCTCATCCTGTCATGTACCTTTACACGCCGGGTCGCCGCCAAAAGCTGGAGCTGATCGCCGGTTATACCACCAAAGAAGATGACCCGATCTATAGTCTCCCTGCTTCCTTAAAGGACCGGGACGAAATCTTAGATCGCGCCCTCAAGGCTTCCACCTTTATTTCCGATGTGAAGCCGGGAGCAGAGGACCGTCTCGTAACACTCTCCACCTGCTCCTATGACTACGACGAGGCCAGGTATGTGGTGATCGGGCGGTTAGTGGATGAGTGAGAAATGCCCTGGCAAAGCGCAGGATGATCTCTTTATCCAAAAACCATACCGGATATCTTACCGATAGAGATAAACCGGTTTTTCACCGCCTCTAAGTCATTGTCCGCGCCAATGTCTTCATGGAAAGAACCCTCCACTGACAGATACACCGTTCCATCGGCGTCTAATCTTTCTTTATATGTGTCTATGTAAAGGTGCGCCCCTGCGATCCGGCGGTCTCGAAGGATCCCTCTGCAGTCGGAGGCCGGACAGCCCGGGAAATTAATATTCCAGATTTTTCCCTTTAAAGGCTCGCTTCCTAAAATCTCCTCTATAATTTCAGGCAGATATTTCTCCACGGTGCCGTAGACTCCGTTGGAATCCATGGAAAAGGCCGCCGACGGGATTTCCTTCATCAGCCCCTCCATAGCGGCTCCCACCGTACCGGAATAGGCAATGTCATAGCCGGTATTAAAGCCAAAATTGATTCCAGAAAAGATATAGTCCGGTTTCTCCGGCATCAGATAGCTTAAGGCAATCCTGACGCAATCCGCCGGAGTTCCCCCGATCCTGAAGGCTCTGCCCTTTCCCAATTGAAATTCACCGGCCGCCGGAAGCCTTCCTCCAAACAGGCTTTCCTTTTGCACTGGCTTTTCTGCAAGAAAATTCTCCGCCTGAAATCTTCTTACCGGAAAAGCGCATTCCTTTACAGAAATTTCTTTGCGCAGGGTGAGACACTGAGACATGGCGCTGCACTGCTCGTCCGGTGCCACCACCCACACCTCTCCGAATTTGGCCGCCTCTCTGGCAAGGACCTCTATCCCCTTTGCCTCTATTCCGTCATCGTTTACCACTAGTATTCTCATAGCTGCCCCTCCTTATCCTTCTTGCCGTCCGAACCTCTTCTTTTTCCCAATACATGCATCAGCATGCTTCATTGTACCATTTATTTTGGTTTTGTCCAACATAGAGTTATCAGCGAAAAATATTCGTGTAATATATTGTCTTTTTAAAGAAATATTCATGCATTTTAATGTTATTTTTCATGAAAAATATGCTGATATTCACACGAATGTATAGAGCATCCATTCGAAAGGTAAATTTATATATCAAGAAAGGCAGGAGCTTATTCCCACTCCTGCCTTTCTCTATTCAATAAGCCTGCCCGTAAAGTGTGGCTACGTTTGACAGATCCGCCTCATCTCCACTGTGCACATATACAAGCTGCTCACCCATATACTCCTTCAAAATCCCAAAGGGGATCTCTCCTGTACAGTGGCCCGTATAAAACACTGTCTTAAGCCGGCTTAATTCCTTCCCGATGGCCTTTATGGTTTCCACATCCTCCTGGGTATAGTCAGACTTTTTTTGCATATGGAAACCGCTGAACACTGCCGCCGGGTCCTCTCCGTAAATATCCCGGAACCGGTCCAGGATATTTAATATGCCATTGTGGGCGCATCCCGAAAACAAAACCCTTTTTCTTTCTCCGTGCTCTCTTTCCTCTATCACAAGATACTGCTCGTGGGCAAATTCATCCTGTAAGAATACGCCGCCTCTTTTTACCTTAAGCTCCCGATTCCCGGAGGGCCACAGTCTCCTTCCTGTCACGTTTCCGAAGAGAAACAGCTCGTCATCCAGCTGCTCGTCCTTATGGATCAGTCTCAGCTGAGGAAACTCCATGATCTGAGGCGGGATTCCAATATACTTTTCCCTCTCACCGCTCAGATGATAAAAGGATTCCCCGGCAGAGCTACGGATCCAGATCCGGGCTTCCCGGTTCTTTTCTGCAAAACGGAGCAGGCCTCCGGCATGGTCATAATGTCCATGGCTGATCACCACCGTGTCCACCTGTCCCACATCCACGCCCAATCTTTCGGCGTTCTCGAGGAATGCGCCGGTGGCTCCCGTATCAGCCAGCAGCTTATGCTTCGCCGTTTCGATATAAAAGCTCAGTCCGTGCTCCGCAAGGCACTCCGGGCGTTTTGCCGGGTCTTTGACTGGATCTTTGACCAGATCTTCTGCCGGGCAGGATGCCCTTCCCCGGGTGTTCTCGATCAGTGTTACGATTCTCATAAGCCTACCATGTCTTTTCCAGATTCAGGTTCCAGTCCACGCTGTAGGGGTTATCCGAAGCCGCTTTGAGATCCGCGTAAATCTCCCGTCTCTCTTCACTGCTTTCCTCTGCCCAATACTCATAGCCTGCAAAATAGCTTTCCATGAAATCATCCCAGGAATCAAAAGAGGTCTGGATCGTCTGTGCCAGTGCAAGTGAGGCATCCAGAGCTTCCTCTTCCGTATAATAGCCTGCAAGATAATAATATCCCAAAAGGGACATTGCCCGGCTGTAATCCCATCCTGCTATGGCGTCCTCGCCTTTTTCCTCATAAACGCCGTACCAGTCCGCATAATTCCTTGCCTCTTCTTCCTCTACCTCAAAGTTTTCCAGCATAAAGTCCGCTCTCTCTTCTGCAGGAACCTCTCCGATCCCGGACTCCTCCAGATAAGCCATGGAATCGGCAAACTCTACCCGGTGTCCTTCACCCGTCAGCCAGTCCATGTTTTCCTCGGCAGAAGTTCTGTCCTCCACGCCCCACCATTCCTCCAAAAGAGACTGGGTAATGGCCGCGCTGTCTTCATTGGCAGGCAGTCCGCCAAACATGGTATAATCCCATCCGTTGGCATCCGTCAAAACGGCGCAGGCGGCGTCAAACCAGAGGATCGTATCGGTAGAAGCCACTGTGGAAGCATTCTCGATTTCCGGAGCCGTTTCCTTAAAGGTTTCACACACCTTGCTAAAATACGCTTCCTTTCCGGAACCGATCTTCCTGGCGGCATACACAATTCCATAATAGGCATAGTCCGTCTCTCCGTACACGGTGATCCCCTCGCCCTTAACGCCGCTGGCCGTCACCACACACTTATAGGCTTCCACATTGTCAAGGCCGGGAACCGATGGCGCTGTCTCCATAGCCACGGCGTCCGATGCGGTAAAGGAATCCTCCACAGCACTCTTCATCCCTTCAACGCTGTCAATATTGTACAGGTGCTTGGCCATCTGCAGGACCACGATCCCCTCGGAGCCGTCCTCCGTAAAGGCGGCCACCCAGCTGTCCATACCCATATCCTCTACGTTCCATTTGTCGTTCATGCTGATGCTTACCGTCTCATCTGCAGAGGTAAACTCCTTCATGGTCACCTCTGCCTCTCCGCAGCCTCCAAGCACTACGGCCATAAGCAGTGTGACTGCGATCCATAACCTTCTGAATTTCTTCATCTCCTCATTTCTCCTCCTTATAAGATCATTTCTTTCTTATCTAAATCCGCCTGTACTCTCTCAAGATCCTGACGGATAGAAAGCTTCTGGGGGCAGGCCTGCTCACATTTTCCGCATTTCACGCAATTCTTCGCCTGCTTTGCCTCACCGATCTCATTCTCCCATCTTCCTTTTACCATATTATAATTCTGGTACATATGATATGTATTCCATGTCTTGAAACAGCCGGGGATATCTACCCCTGCAGGACAGGGCATGCAATACCGGCAGCCGGTACAGCCGTTCTGCACACGGCTCTTGATGGTATCTGTCACCTCTTCGATCAGCTTCTGCTCTGCCTCTGACAGGGGTTTGAAGCTGCGGAAGGTTTTCAGGTTATCCTCCACCTGCTCCATGGTGGACATACCGCTTAAGATCACCTTCACGCCCGGCAGGCTGCCTACCCAGCGAAGGGCAAAGGAAGCGGCGGAGGCCTCCGGATCTGCAGCATGGAATTTGCCCATGATATCATCTGCAAAAACAGCAAGAGAACCGCCCTTTACAGGCTCCATGATCACCAGCGGCACATTTTTGGATGCTGCCAGGGAAGCGCCCTTTACTCCGGCCTGCTCCTCAGCGTCCATATAATTGAGCTGGATCTGACAGAAATCCCACTCTCTGGCATTTAAGATTTCCTCAAAGACCTCATAGCTGTCGTGGAAGCTAAAGCCCAAATATCTGATCTTTCCTTCCGCCTTCAGCTCCTCAAGACGCTCGGCGATCTTAAGCTCCTTCACCAGATCCCAACGCTGTCTGTCCAGGGCATGGAGCAGATAAAAATCAATATGGTCTGTCTGAAGCTTTGCAAGCTGCTCCTCAAAAAATCTGTCCACATCCTCCCGGCTCTTTACCAGCCACAGGGGCAGCTTGGTTGCAAGGAAAAAGGAATCCCTGTCATATTTCTTCAAAACCTTACCGGTAACGATCTCACTTTTTCCGCCATGATAAGGATAAGCGGTATCGATATAATTCACGCCCTCCGCAATGGCCTTATCCAGCATTTTCTCTGCTTCCGGCTCGTTGATCTCCCCGTTTTCCAGCACAGGAAAACGCATACAGCCGAAGCCTAACAGTGAGGTTTCAATTCCCAGCTTCTCCATTTTTCTCTTTTCCATAGTAATCTCCTTGTCTGTTTTTAATCAATAGAATCAGTATATTACAGCGGGATTTTTAATGCAAGAAATATCCTGACTGAATAGTTGCCGCTATTCTTTCTTCTGCGCATATCCCATGGCGATCTGCTCCGGTGTCACCGGAAGCTCCCGGAACCGCAGTCCTGTAGCATTAAAAATGGCGTCTGTAATGGCCGGCAGGGGCGTATTGATCACCACCTCACCAATGGATTTTGCCCCAAAGGGACCGGCCTTTTCATAGCTGTTTTCAAATTCCACCTGAATATGGCCGATATCCAGCCGGGTAGGGATCTTATACTGCATCAGGGAATTCTGAAGTACTCTCCCTTTCTCATCATAGGTGATATTTTCCGTCAGGGTCATGCCGATTCCCTGCAGGATCCCCCCTTCCGCCTGCACTCTGGCAAGATTCGGGTTAATGGGCGTGCCGCAGTCCACTACAGCGGCGTAATTCAGCACCTTCACCTCTCCGGTTCCTGTATCCACCTCAATCTCTGCCGCCCCTGTCATAAACGGTGGCGGTGAAATGGGAGAGCTGTGGGTGACCGTCTCCTGTAAAGGAATCTCATTGCCGCACATAGAAGCCGCAGCAATCTCCTGCAGGGTTACCGCCTCTCCTCCCCCTGTCCTTGTAACACTTTTTCCGTCAAACTCTGTCTGATCCGCCCCACAGCCAAGGAGACTTGCCCCCAATGCGCAGATCTGCCGGCGCAGCTTTAAGGCGCAGTCCTCCACTGCCTTCCCTGTAATATAAGTCGTACTGGAAGCATAAGATCCGGAATCATAGGGAGACGCATCGGTATCCGCACCGAACACGGTGATCTCCTCTATTTCACACTCTAAAACCTCCGCAGCGATCTGAGCCAGAATGGTATCGCACCCTGTTCCCATATCGGCGGCTCCAATGATCAGCTGATAATGCCCTTCGTCTCCCAGCTTCAGGGTTGCGCTTCCCACATCCACATTAGAAATGCCCGACCCCTGCATGGCCATTCCCATACCCACACTACGTATTTTTCCGTTCCCCATATCCCTTGCCGGGTACTTTTCCTCCCAGCCGATCATCTCCCGTACCCTGGAAAGACACCGGTCCAGAGCACAGCTGCTGTTGACCTGTCCATAATAGGCAGGCATCACATCCCCCTCCCTGACCATGTTCTGTTCCCGCAGAGAAAAGGGATCCCGCTTCAGCACCGCTGCCAGCTCATTAACGGCAGACTCTACTGCAAAAAGCCCCTGGGTGGCTCCGTACCCCCGATAGGCCCCTGCTGACATCACATTGGTGTAAACCACATCACTGACAAAGCGAAATGCCTCCGACTTCCCGTACAAAGGGATCGACTTGTGCCCGGAAAGCCCTACCGTTGTAGGCCCGTGCTCCCCATAGGCTCCCGTATTGGATAAGGTGTAAAGGTCGATCCCCCGGATACGTCCGTCCTTCATGGCTCCCAGACGCACATGCATTTCCATCTCGTGCCTGGGGGTGGAGGCCGTCATGGATTCCTCTCTGGAAAAAATGATCTTGGAAGGCTTTTTGGTCTTCCAGGTAACAAAAGCCGGATAAATCTCCGAAACAGAGGTCTGTTTGGCTCCGAAGCCGCCGCCGATCCTTGGCTTGGAAACCCGCACCATGGATTTGGGAATATTAAGCGCATTGGCAATGATCCTGCGGCAGTGAAAAACGATCTGGGTGGAGCTGACCACATGCAGACGCCCATAGGGATCTATGGTACAGAAGGTCCGGAAGGTTTCCATCATGGTCTGCTGGCAGGCTTTGGTATGATACACCCGGTCCAGTACAATATCGCACTCCGAAAGCACCTGTTCAATGTCCCCCTCCGATGTCTCATCATGGGCGCACAGATTCCGTTTATGATCCGCTCCTACCGGACACAGACTTTCCCAATCCTCCTCCGGATGCACCAGAATGGGATTATCCTTGGCCTTATGAAAATCCAGCACCGGCTCCTCCACCTGATATTCCACCCGGATCAGGGATAAAGCCTTATCCACACTTTTCTCATCTGCCCCTGCAACGATAGCCACCGGATCCCCCACATACCGCACCCTGCGGTCCAAAAGCAGACGGTCATAAGGACTTGCCTCCGGATAGGTCTGTCCCGCCAATGTAAACCGCCGCTGCCCCTTGGGGATGTCCTCCCAGGTATAGATGGCCTCGATCCCCGGCACCTTCAGGGCAATATCCTTCCTGATGCTTTTGATAAGGGCGCTGGCATGAGGTGAGCGGAGAAGCTTGACCACCAGACAGCCTGCCGGGGCTATATCCTCTGTATAGACCGGCTGCCCGGTCAGCAGCTGCATGGCGTCCTTTTTTCTGACAGGTTTCCCTACTGTTTTCATACTCATGTCCCCCCTTCAGACTCTGTTACTTTTCTTCCATTCAAGATATGCCTGTATCCCCCGGAGCTGCCCCTCATAGCCGGAGCATCTGCAGAGATTTCCGGCCAGATACTCCCGGATCTCTTCCTCAGAAGGATCCGGATTTTCCCGGAACAGGGCCAGTGCATTCATGACAAACCCGGGATTGCAGAAGCCGCACTGCTCCGCTCCCTGGTCTGCAATAAAGGCTCCGAACTCTTCCGCTTCCTCCTTAAGTCCCTCCAGGGTGGTTACCCGCTTCCCGTCCGCCCGCACGGCCAGCACCGAACAGGATAAGACCGGCCTGTCCTCCAAAAATACGGTACACAGACCACAGTTTGAGGTCTCACAGCCTCTTTTTACACTAAGACACCCCTGTTCTCTCACGAAATCGATCAATAGCAGGTCAGGCTCCACATCCGCACTGATTTTTTTTTCATTTAATATGATATTGACCAACATATTATAAATCTCCTTTATTAAGCTCCAAAGCCGCCCTTGCCGTCAGCACCTTCACCAGATGGCTTCGGTACTGGGCGCTCCCCCGCATATTGCTGCCTGTAGGAGTCTGCCCTGCAGCATAGACGCCAAAGTCTTCTGCCTGTTTTTCTGTTATCCCACCTGCCAGAATATGTTCCTTATCTTCTATTATAATAGCTCTGCCCGGCCTGGCTCCTATGGCGAAGCGATATTGCCCCTCATCAGGATCCAGCGCGCCGCAGCAGGTAAGCACCGGGAAATCTGTCTGGGAATTGCGCACACTCTCATAGTGAAAAAGCATGGGCCTCTTTTTCACCAGAATCTGCACCAGCACATCCCGTTCATAGCCTCCCCTGGCAAACTGTGCCATAGAAACCAGGCCTCCCTGGTACAGCTCCACATAGCTGTCCATGGCAAGAAACATAGTCAGTACATCGGAAAACCCGAATCTTCCGAAAATGCTGCCTCCTGCCGTAGCCAGATTCCGGAACTGGACTCCCACAATATGCCGCAATGCTTCTTTCATAGCCCCTTTGGTGTATGCCGAAAGGCCCGGATGAATCTCCAGCTGACGCAGGGTAACCATAGCTCCGATCCGGAACTCTTCCTCTGTTTCCTCAATATCCGCAAGGCCCAGCCCGGATAAGTCAATGGCTGTCTGCACATTTCCCTTTCCCATCTTCATCCAGAGCATACCGCCCAGGATACGGCTGCCCCTCTGCTGATTCAGCTGCCAGGCCTCCTCCAGGCTTTCGGCTTTTTTGTAATTTTTGATCGTCAGCATATATCTACTCTCCTTTAAGGAATGTGAATCGTTTTTCCAGTTATTATTTTCAGTGTAGCATAGGAAAAAAATAAGTTCAACGAAATCCGGACAGATTCCACTTGGCATCCCTTCAATAATCTGCTAAAATCAATGCGTTGTAGTTCTAAAAATATAACGCTTGTTTACAGCAGAAAAGAGGAACCCATGAAAAAATGGATATCAATCTTAATGGTACTGACACTGACCTTTTCCGTGGCGGCCTGCGGAAGCAGTAACGCTGCTCCTGTTGAAAGCGAGGGCACCAGTCAGACGCAGGAGGGTATAGAAGCAGAAGCTGAGGCTTCTGTCAATGAGCAGACGATTTACCCTGTCACCCTCACCGACCAGCTGGGCCGTGAGGTCACTATCGAAAAGGAGCCTGAGACTCTGGTCAGCGGCTATTATATTTCCACCAGCCTTTTGCTTGCCCTTGGCTGTAAGGACAGGCTTATCGGGGTGGAAGCCAAAGCGGGAAGCCGGGCGATCTACCGCCTTGCCGCCCCTCAGCTTATCGACCTCCCCAGTGTGGGCACCGCCAAAGAATTTGATCTGGAGGGCTGTGCGGCTTTAAAACCCGATCTGGTCATAGTGCCTGTCAGGCTAAAGGATTCCATCTCTGCCTTAGAGGAACTGGGTCTGACAGTTCTGGCTGTCAACCCCGAGGATCAAAAGCTGCTGACAGAAGCAACTCTTTTGCTGGGAGAGGCAACCAATACCCTCCCCGCCGCCAATTCCCTGATCCGGTTTCAGGAAGAGCAGCTTGCCCTTCTTGCAGATGCCCTGAAGGACACAGAGGCTCCTTCCGTATATCTTGCAAGCAACAGCTCTCTGCTCTCCGCTGCAGGCCCTGAAATGTACCAGAACAGCCTGATCGCTAATGCCGGCGGCAGCAATGCCGCAGCAGAGCTCACCGGCGATTACTGGGCGGAAATTTCCTACGAGCAGCTCCTTGCCTGGGATCCCGAGTACATGATCCTTGCCGCCGATGCTTCCTACACAGTAGACTCTGTGACAGGCGATCCCAATCTGGCCGGGTGCCGCGCAGTAAAGGAGGGTCATGTATTTCAGCTTCCAGATGCCATCGAATCCTGGGATTCCCCGGTTCCAGGCAGCACTCTGGGCAACCTGTGGCTGGCATCCATCCTGCATCCCCAGGAATATCCGGAAGCACAATGGAAGGATGCGGCTGCCACTTTCTATGAAACCTTCTATGGCTTTACGCCCGACCTGGAGAACCTTTATGCGGAAGAATGATCCCCAGCCCCCGGTCTCCTGTTCCGATTATTCTCTATGGGAAAAAAGAATGCTGACAGCTACCTTCCTTATAACGGTCACCCTCAGCCTTCTTTCCCTGTCCATAGGGAAATATCCCCTTACCCCTGCCCTTTTGCTTGGCGGCGATCCCCAGGCGGTGCGGGTGTTTTTGACGTTGCGGGTTCCCAGAACCTGCATGGCTCTTCTGGGGGGCTTCGGCCTTGGTATTGCCGGAAATGTATTCCAGACCGTCTTCCATAACCCTCTGGCCTCCCCGGATATCATCGGCGTTTCCTCCGGTGCCAGCGCAGGAGCTGCCTTTGGGATTTTGTTCCTATCCCCCGGTATCTTCTCCGGTTCCTCCCCAGGCCTCTCCTCCGGCGGGCTGCCTGTTACCTTATCCGCTTTCTGCGGCGGGCTTTTGGCCGTTATACTGACTCTGGCGCTGGGTTCCTTATCCCGGGGCAGGTTTTCCGCCGGAAAAAGAGACGCCTCCATTGTCCTTGCAGGGATTGCCGTCCATTCCCTGGCACAGACCCTTCTTATGACATTAAAGCTTCTGGCAGACCCGGAAAAGGAGCTTGCCTCCATTGAATACTGGCTCATGGGAAGCCTTGGCGGGATCAGCCTTTACCGGCTGCCGGCCAGCCTGATCATCGGCGTCTTCAGTGCCCTTGGCATCTGCCTGCTCCACCGCCAGATCCTGCTTCTTTCCCTGGACGAGTCGGAGAGCCGGATGCTGGGCGTCTCCGTGGGGAAGCTCCGTCTTACCGTGCTTTTGCTTGCCACCCTGCTCACTGCCGCCGTCATCAGCAATACCGGACTGATCAGCTTTATTGGTCTGCTGGCCCCCCACACAGCAAGACTCCTTACCAGGAGCAGCCGCTTTCCCACCCTTTTGCTTGGCGGTCTCTGGGGCAGCCTGCTTCTCCTTGCAGCAGATATTCTGGCCCGCAGCGCCGGGTCAGGCGAGCTTCCTGTCAGTATTTTTACCTCACTTTTAGGCGCACCCTTTCTGATCTGGCTGGTCATAAAGGGCAAGGGAGAACCCTGAACATGACAACACCCTTTTTTATCACAGATGATCTGACCACAGGATATGGCAAAAAGACCATCCTTAACAATATAAGCTTCTCTCTTGAGCCGGGAACCATCACCGCTCTCTTGGGGGCAAACGGCAGTGGAAAATCCACCCTGCTGAAGGCTCTTTGCTGTCAGCTTCCTTATCAGGGAAGATGCCTTTTAAAGGGACAGCCTCTGGACGCCATGTCTCCCCGGAAGCTGGCCGGAGCCCTCAGCTATATCCCCCAGCAAAGCGGCGTTACCCTCTCGCTCCCTCTGATCGATGTGGTACTGATGGGCTTTAACCCCAGGCTAAAGCTCCTGGAACGCCCCTCGTCCCGGCAAAAAACGGAAGCTCTGAGGGCCCTTGCCGCCGTAGGGCTTGCAGGAAAAGAGGCTGAGGATTACCTGACCCTAAGCGAGGGACAAAAGCAGCTTTGCATTCTGGCAAGAATCATTGTAGAAAACACCACCCTGCTGCTTTTGGACGAGCCAGACAGCGCCCTGGATTTCCATAATCGATATCAGATGATGCAGATTCTCCAGGAGATGATTCTGCATCAGGAAAAAGCAGCGCTTATCTGCCTTCATGACCCGGTGCTGGCTCTGGATCTTTGCCACCAGCTTCTTCTGTTAAAGGACGGCCGCTGTATCGCATCCCTGCATCCGGGCTCCGACAGCCTTAAGCAGATGCAGGAGGCTTTTTCCGAAATCTACGGGCCGGTCTCCCTGCTCCGATGTATGGACAGACATGGCAAGCCGCGGTTAGTACTGCTTTCGGATCTGCAGAAAGGAGCTTTATCATGAAGCCTGTCACCCGCGTTTACCTATATGATGAAGAACAAAATCGTTTTTTTGGGGAAGGTCCCTGCAGGCTGCTCAATGCCATTGAAGCCACCGGCTCCCTGAGAGCCGCAGCCGCCAGTATGGGAATGGCTTACTCCAAGGCGCTTTCCATACTGAAACGTGCGGAAGATGCGCTTTCATTCCCCCTCACAGAAAAAAACATCGGCGGCAGGGGCGGCGGCGGAAGCCGCCTCACCGCTCAGGGAAAGGAGTTTCTGGCACAATATGAAGCCTACCGCAACGCCTGCTATCAGGAAAACCTCAGAATTTATCACGAAATCTTCCGGGACGGATCCTGAGACTTATTCCGGGATGGCTCTTGAGACTTGTTTCGGAACTGCCCCCGGCACTGCTCCCTTGTCAGCTCCCGATATTGTCTCCGGACAGCCCCTTGTGGGATGCGTCATCATGGCCTCCGGCCTTGGAAGCCGTTTTGGAGGCAATAAGCTTCTTGCGGATTTTTGCGGGAAGCCCATGCTCTCTTATATCCTGGACGCCACCGCCGGTTTTTCCTGCCTCCGGCGCCTTACCGTCACAAGGCATCTGCCTGCTGCCGCCCTCTGCAGAGAAAAGGGTGTGGATGTACTCTGCCATGAGCTTCCCCACCGGAATGATACCATCCGACTGGGACTTGAAAGTCTCTCAGCGGATTTCTCACTTTCAGGTTGCATGTTCTGTCCCTCCGACCAGCCCCTTTTAAGCTCTGAGAGCATAGCCGCCCTCCTTAAGACCTTCTTCCAAAATCCGGACAGGATCTGCCGCCTGGGCTATGAAAGCAGGGCGGGCAGTCCCGTACTGTTTGGCCAGAGGTTTTTTCCGGAATTATTGGCCCTTCCACAGGGCGCGGGAGGTTCTTATCTTACCAAAAAATATCCCGCACAGGTAATGCTTGTTCCTGTACGGGATCCTCTTGAGCTTTATGATGTTGATACGCAGGAGGATCTGAAAAAGCTGTCTGATTCATTGATTTTAAATCAGGAAAAGGCTATACTGAAATAAAAGAATCGGAAACAGGGCAAAGCCGGAAGGGCAGGTAGATGGATGGCAAGAACGATCGGTATCGGAAAACAGGATTTCGAAAAGGTCAGGATTAATAACAATTTTTACGTAGACAAAACAGACTTTATCCGCCAATGGTGGGAAACGGATGATGAGGTTACTCTTATCACAAGACCCCGGAGATTCGGAAAAACCTTAAATCTCAGTATGCTTGAAAAGTTCTTTTCTGTAGAGTATGAAGACAGAGGCGAGCTTTTTGAAGGTCTCTCCATCTGGCAGGAAAAATCCTCTGACGGAGATTTCACATACCGCAGGCTCCAGGGAACATGGCCTGTAATTGCCTTAAGCTTTGCCAAAGTAAAAGAGACTTCCTACTTAAGCGCGAAAAAAAGGATCTGTCAGATCATTACAGATCTATATAACAAATTTGATTTCCTCTTAAATTGCGGGAAGTTGAATGAAAAAGAAAAAGCCTTTTTCCAAAAAGTGTCTGCAGATATGGAGGATTATGTGGCAGCGGACTCCTTAAATGCCTTATCCAACTTTTTGATGCGCTATTATGGAAAAAAAGTGATCATCCTGCTGGATGAGTATGATACTCCTATGCAAGAGGCTTATATAAACGGATATTGGAAGGAACTGGTGGATTTTGCCAGAGGTTTATTTAATGCCGCCTTTAAAACAAATCCCTATCTGGAGCGTGCTCTCATGACAGGAATCACACGAATCAGTAAAGAATCCATATTTTCTGATCTGAATAATCTTGAGGTGGTAACAACCACCTCCAAAAAATATTCTGATTGCTTTGGCTTTACAGAAGAAGAAGTATTTGCTTCGCTTAATGAGTACGGCCTGTCCGGTCAAAGCCTGCTGGTAAAGGAATGGTATGACGGCTTTTCTTTCGGTGCAAAAAAGGATATCTACAATCCATGGTCTATCATAAATTTTCTCGATAAAAAAGAGGCTGGCGCCTATTGGGCAAATACCAGCGCAAATGGTCTGATAGAAAAGTTGCTCCGGGAAGGATCGCCGAATATTAAACAGACCTTTGAAACTCTGCTAAACGGCGGAACACTCTGCATGGAAATAGATGAGCAGATTATTTATGACCAGTTATCCGTCAAAAAAAATGCCATATGGAGTCTTTTGCTTGCCAGCGGATATCTGAAAGCAAGTAACATATCCCTTGATCCGCAGACAGGCCGGATCTTTTATTCCCTGAAGCTGACGAATAAAGAGGTCTGTCTTATGTTTGAAAAAATGGTACAGGACTGGTTCTCCGGAAATGATGCTTATAATGATTTTATCAAAGCCCTGTTGCTGGGAGACCTGAAGGCAATGAATACCTACATGAACAGAATAACAATGGAAATGTTCAGTTACTTTGACACCGGGAGCAGCTTCAAAGGCAAAAAATCTTCCGAAGATGAGTCGGAACGCTTTTATCATGGATTTGTATTGGGTTTAATGGTAGAACTGACAGACAGATACCTGATCACCTCCAACCGCGAAAGCGGCTTTGGAAGATACGACGTCGTTCTGGAACCCAAAAGGACAAAGGATGGATCCCTGCACGATGCCATGATTCTGGAATTTAAAGTACAGGATAAGGATGAAAAAAATCTCTCTGACGCCGTTTCGGACGCCTTAAAGCAGATTGAAGAAAAAGAATATGAGACAAACCTTATTGCAAGAGGAATCCCAAAAGAACATATACGAAAATACGGGTTCGCATTTTGTGGAAAAAGGGTGCTTATAGGAACTACAGCACCTATTCAGCCAGGACTTTGCACTTGCTGCAAAGTCCGTGAGAAAGCGTAGATTCAGCCAAGAGTGAATCTGCCCTTTCGCCGAAGGCGACTTTAAACGGGCAGATTCAAGTAACTATGAAGCCGAAGGCTGAATAGTTACGAAGTACAGCACCCTTTTAAAAGCAATACCTTTAGGCCTCCTTGTCCTTCGGCAGCAGCACATTCAAAAGAATTGCCACAATGGCTGCCGGAACGATGCCGGAACCCCCGAAGATCAGCTGGACTGCCTGAGGGGTATTGGCCAGGATTCCTGTATTGGCGCCCATGCCGTAGCCTACTCCCAGCGCTACAGACACAATGGTCAAATTTCTGGGCGTCATGGGTCCTTTCATGATCAGCTGGATGCCACTGACCACAATAGAGGAAAACATCATGACTGCTGCCCCGCCCAGCACCGACTGAGGCATGATGGACACCAATGCTCCCAATTTGGGGATCAGACCGCACAGGATCAGAAAAATGGCGCCTGTTGCCAGAGCAATGCGATTGACCACCTTAGTCATGGCCACAAGCCCTACATTCTGGCTAAAAGAAGTGTTAGGCAAGACCCCGAACAATGCTGCAAAGGTTGAGCCGATCCCGTCGCAGATAACGCCGCCGGATAATTCCTTATCGGTGGCTTCTCTTCCCATACCGCCTTCCATGACACCGGAAATATCTCCCACTGTCTCCACAGCCGTTACAATAAACATGATCATTACCGGAATAATTGCCCTGATATCAAAAACGATCTTTACCGGCATCAGAGAAGGAATGGCAAACCAACCTGCTTCCTTAACCTTACTGAAATTGAGCACCCACGCCTTTGTGTACTCTACTCCGTCGGCAGTCACCCCTGTTTTGGGCAATACCAGTCCCATAAGAAAAGCAACTATGTATCCGGCAATAATACCGATCAGAATAGAAGAGGAGCTTGCCATTCCCTTCACTCCATGCTTCAGGGCAAGAATCACCACCAGCACAAAAAGCGCAAGCAGAAGATTTTCTACCGATCCAAAATCCTTGGCGTTATTGCCGCCGCCAAAGGAATTGATCCCTACCGAGATCAGCGACAGACCAATAGAGAGAACCACCGTTCCGGTTACCACCGAAGGGAAAAATTTCCGCAGGGGCTTTAAGAAAAATCCGAGTATCCCTTCAAAAATACCGCCCAAAATGGACGCTCCCATGATCGCGCCGTAGGCAAGCACATCGCCGCCCATAGTTGCCGCCACACTGTTAAACACACCGATAAAGCCTGAGCTTGTCCCCATAATGATGGGCACCTTGCCGCCTACCGGGCCTAATGCATAAAGCTGCACCAGCGTCACGATCCCTGCCACCAACATAGCGTTCTGCAGAAGGCTTACCTGAAGGGCTGCAAACTCCCCGCCGCCCATACCGCAGGCTCCCGATATGATCAGGATCGGCGTCAGATTACCTACAAACATTGCCAGCACATGCTGCAGGCCTAAGGGGATCGCCTGAGCCAGCGGCATCTTCGCCTCAAACTCATATGCAGCCTGAGACAGTTCCTTTTTGTTCTCCATATTATATTCCTCCTCATAAAGTATCTTTACTCTGTGAAGAGTACCACATATCCCCTTTCTGTGCAATCCGTAATTTGTAAGAAAAATTCTATTATCTATTCAGCCAGGACTTTGCACAGCCGCAAAGGCCGCATCCAACGCTGCTATCAGATCCTCGGCCTTCTCTATGCCGATAGAAAGGCGGATGGTATTAGGCTTGATCCCCTGGTTAAGCAGCTCCTCCTGTGTGCACTGGCTATGGGTCGTGGTTGCCGGATGGATCACCAGAGATTTTACATCCGCCACATTTGCCAGCAAGGAGAAAATGGGAAGATGATCAATAAATTTCTGGGCCGTAAGGGCGTCTCCCTTGATCTCAAAGGTAAAGATGGAGCCTCCTCCATTGGGAAGATATTTCTTATATAATGCATGGCTGGGCTCACTCTCAAGGGAAGGATGATGTACCGCCTCCACCTGAGGATGAGCAGCCAGGTACTCTACAATTTTCAGTGCATTGCTTACGTGACGTTCCACACGAAGGGATAAGGTCTCCAGCCCCTGCAGGAAAATAAACGCATGGAAGGGAGAAAGGGTTGCCCCCGTATCCCGCAGGATAACGGCACGGATATAGGTTACAAAAGCAGCCGCCCCTGCCGCGTCTGTAAAGGATACGCCATGATAGCTGGGATTCGCCTCCGAGATCCACGGGTATTTCCCGGATGCCTTCCAGTCAAAATTGCCGCTGTCAATGATCACGCCTCCGATGGCAGTACCATGTCCTCCGATAAACTTGGTTGCGGAATGCACCACAATATCCGCTCCGTATTCAATAGGACGCACCAGATAAGGGGTTGCAAAGGTGGAATCCACTACCAGCGGAATACCATGCTTGTGTGCCGTCTTTGCAATCTCTTCCAGATCCACCAGATTGGAATTGGGATTTCCCAGGGTTTCCACAAAGATCGCCTTTGTATTTTCCCTGATCGCCGCTTCAAAGGAGCCCTCCTGCTCCGGGTCTGCAAAGGTAGTAGTGATCCCGCTGGTCAGAGGAAGAGTATGGGCCAGAAGATTATAGGTCCCCCCGTAAATCGTCCTGGAAGCAACGATATGCTCGCCTGCCTTTGCCAGAGCCTGAAAGGTGTAATTGATCGCCGCCGCGCCGGAGCTGACGGCAAGCGCCGCCGCTCCCCCTTCTAAGGATGCGATCCTCTTCTCAAAAACATCCTGGGTAGGATTTGTCAGTCTCCCGTAAATATTACCCGGATCCCGCAGACCGAAACGATCCGCCGCATGCTGTGCATCATGGAACACATAAGAAGCGGAAGCATAGATTGGAACCGCCCTTGCATCGGTAACCGGATCCGCCTGCTCCTGTCCTATATGTAACTGCCTTGTTTCAAAACTCCAGTTTTTAGAATCATTGATATTTGCCATTTTTTATTTCCTCCCATCAATTTCTTAAACATACTAACATGGTAGGTTTTATCTGTCCAATATACAAAAAAAATACCCGGCTATAGTTTTGGTCTATAGCCAGGTATATCGTAAGAAGCTCTCTACTATTCCCGGTTCTGCGGGATCCAGATTCCATCCTCCCCATAGGGCTGGACCATGGTCACAGAAACCTCCGTATGATCCAGGATGAACCGGATGGTAACCTGCGCCCTCCCCGACTCTTCCTCGTCTGCTATGATCTCCACCTTCTCATCATTATATAGCAGATTCAGCAGAAAACGGGCGGCGGTATCGGGTGCAACCAAAGGCTCATAAAGATCCGGATTTTCCTTGGCATTCTTATTCAATGCTTCTCCTGCGCCGTTATTCAGATAATCCATTCTTGTACCGTTGACGCTCCCCTCCGGATAGGCACTGTAAAACTCTTCTCCACTGCAAATGTTGTCCCTGAATGTCAGTTCTGACCGGTCCATCACACACTGGTCCCCCTCCATGTGCCAGGCCAGGTTTTCTTCCCAAACCGTCACATGAGGATCCGAGGTCCATGCATAGTATAACACCCGTGCAGTGGTATCCGTCACCTCCACGATTCGATAGTCAGTCTCCTGATCCCATGGCCATGGGCTGGACCAGCCAAAGCTCATGCCGTCCGCATCCATGATCGTCTCTTCTTCCTTAAATCTATCAAGTAATTCCTCCGAGCATAAGGAGACAATCGTTTTTCCGTCCCTGTCACAAAAGGCATCCGCCCAGGCTTTTACAAATTCCTCCGGATGGCTGTCCTCCTTCCCTTCTGCTTCATCCACAGTTTCTGTTGCATCCACAGTCTCTGCTTCACCAGCAATCTCTGCTTCACCGGCAATCTCTGCGCTCTTTTGACTTTCCTCTTCAAAACCTTCCTCTTCGCCTGCCTCATTGGTGAGCAGGATCGTCTTCCCCTCCCCTGCGCTTCTCCGGGTCATAAAGCACAGCAAAAGCGCCGCACACAAAGCCACTCCCAGGCAGGCCGCCAGCACGGTAGGCTTTTTGTAATTTAAGATATTTTTTATCCTCTCCTTCACACTCAGCTCCCCAAAGGCCACCGGAACAGCAGAGGCCTTTTCCTTCCATACACTGCAGTTTAAAAGTGCTCTGGAATACTCCTTCCTGTCTCTTACCGCCATATCGCGGATCACTCTTTCGTCGCAGGCAAGCTCCATATCCATACACAGCATTCTGTAGGCGATCCAAAGCAGAGGATTGAACCAGTGAATTGCAAGCAGCAGAAAAGCGACAGGCTTGACCAGATGATCCCCTCTCTTTTTGTGTGCCAGTTCATGGTACAAAATATAGGGCAGATCCTTTTCATCCATATGAAAGGGGACATAAATTTCCGGATGCAGAAGACCAAACAGAAAAGGCGTCTCAATGCCCCTGCACAAAAATATCCTCACCTTTTTGCTGCCTTTTTCATTTCCCAATAAATATTCTCTCTGCCATGCCCCCCGGACACAGGCCCTGAGCCTGCGCCAGCTATACACGAAATACGAAATCATCAAAAGCATGCCGGCGCACCAGATCCAGGATGCGATCCTCAGCATGTCCCAGGAACCGTCCTGCCCCGAAACCGCTGTCCTCTCTCTGGAATTGCTCTCTCCCGATATTATCAGCGGTTTCTCCTGGCTTTCCACTGCCGCTGAAATCTGGGAAGTGGACAGTGAATCTTTGCTATTTTCCGTCGCGTCTCCCAGGATCTGTCTCTCCAGCACACTCTGCTCTGGAAAAATACCAAATATCGACTCAACGGAAAAGGGAATCACTAAACGTATCCCCACCAGCATCCACAGAAAACACTGCAGGCTCTTCGGTGCCTTCCCGGTAAAAGAAAATTTTTCCATAAAGAGACGAACTGCCAGTACTGCCAGCACCATTCCCCCTGAAAGAATACTTAGTCTTAAAATTTCCAAAAACATATTCTCCATGACCTTACTCCTTAAAAGAATCAATCATCTTCTGGATCTCATCAATTTCCTGCCGCGAAAGCTTTTTCTTCCTGGTAAAAGCCGCAATAAACCCCGGCAAAGAACCGGCAAAGGATTTCTCCACCACCTGGGCACTCTCCGCTGACAAAACCTCTTCCTTTGACACAAGAGATGTCACTATGGTATCCTTTGACTGCAACACTCCCCGCTCCGTCAGCCTTCTGATCACTGTGTAGGTAGTTGACTTCTTCCATTCCAGCTTTTCAAAACACAGCCGCACCAGCTCACTGCTTGCTACCGGTTCATGCTCCCACAAAATCTCACAAAATTTGTATTCACTTTCAAAAATCTTCGGTGTTTCCATTTTTATTAATATACTCCTTTTCGCTTTGGTCTAATGCATTAAACTTATTTCAGTTTAACCCGTTAGACCTGCTTTGTCAATGCTTTTTTTCCATATGCTTAATAAAAGGCCATGAACACCTCTGTCCCAGACAGAACAATGCTTCATGGCCTTAAAAATTCTATTTCATAACTGTTCAATACCTTCACAGTTACTCTGTTTCTTCCTATTTATACTCCAGATTCATAATGATATTCTGGGGATAGTCCCCGTATTTTTCCCCGAAAATATTAAATCCACCAATATACTGGGCGTCCTCCTTATTTCCGACCCGAAGGACGATAGGCACATCCCTTTTAAGCCCCAGATCCTCCACCGTCACATCTCCCGCCCGTTCCTCGTTTATATAACAGCCGTTCTGTAGCACGCTCCACCTCACAAGCAGACCATACTGACTGCTGCCGGACTCCCACACCTTGGGGGTATAGCGTCCCCTCCGGGCTCCGAAATCTCCCGGTGAAAGATAGGTTCCACACTCTATCCCGTTGATCCATAAGGTGATCTCTGATTTCCAGTCCTCCCGGTAATTAGCCACCTCTGAGCAGATTTCCATGGAAAAGCTGATGCTGCGCAGACTGGCATTCTTGGGCAGCCTGTTGGGAAAACGGTATTCCACATAGCCTCCTGCACTCCATAGGAGCTGGGCATGAAACCGTTCCGGCATATAAAAGCATGCCATGGTGTCCTCATTTCCGATGATCCCATTTTCATCTGCAATGCCGCAGGTTTGCCTGGCCTCACAGACCGAATAAGCCCCTACCGGCATATCCACCGTCTCCACCTCGTTCACATACTGCGCCACATCCATCAGATCAATATTGATCACGTCCTTCTTCCGGCTGCAAAGCTTAACCGCGCCTCTGGTTCCCGGCTGCACCTCCGCATTGATCAGCTCCGCTGTCTCAAGCATCTTAACATGCATTGCCGCACTTGATGGCGCAATGGATAGCTTCTCCGAAATCTCCACAATACTTAAGCTTTCCGTATAAAGTAGCTTCAGAATATCCAGACGTACCTGAGATGAAAGCGCCTTTCCTATATTACAGATCTCCTGTCCATCCGATAAATCCAACGATAGGGGTTTTGACATTTTAATCCTCACTTCTTCTTACTGTGAGATCGTTCCCTTCCTTTGCATAGCCCCTGCAGATACCAGAGTAAAAACAGGATTATAAAAAAGAGCCCGATACTGTACTTCATTTCCTTGCGGTAGAACTTCGTGGCTGTCACAGAAAAAATCACCAGATTGCTCATCAGCAGATAAAACAGGCTGTTTTTTCCCACATCTGCCAGATAGCGCACCGGCAGTATCTCCTTCCTTTCAATGGCCATTGCAAGTAAATAATACAGATATACAAAAAGCGCCGCTCCAACCAAATAGGAAAAGGAAAGGGGAAACCTGGAAGGCTGTCCACCCGAAATCCACACATAATCAATAGTATGCCATATTGTCCCACTACATGCAAGAGCGAAAATTAATTTTCTAAATCCCATTTGCTTACGGGAAAACCATATCCCTGCCAGAAGATACAGCCCATAAGGGATCACAGGGAAATAGGTTCCCCCCATGCCGCCTGTCAGGCTGCCAATAATACTGCCTGCTTCCCGGTGGGGGAGCAGGCAGGTCAGGATCGATATAACCGCCACTACCGGCAGCCCCCACTTACATTTTTCCGTAAATAACGGAAACAGGATACATTCCAACAGCATGATCAAAGCAAAGCTGAACAGAAATTCCGACCATCCTGCCAGACGCTTCAACAAAAGGATCTCTAACGCCAAATCCAATCGCAGCGGAATTCTCTCTACAAAAATGACATAGCAGAAGCTGGAAACATAAAAGCCGCAAAGCAAACGCAAAGCGTTTCGCAAAAGCCGCCCGGCCGCCTCCCGCCACTCCTTCCCAAAATAGGAAAGCCCCGAGGCATAACCAAAGCAAAAAAGGAAGCCGGAAAAGGTGGTCAGATTAATATATTCCGATAGATGCAGCGCCGTCTGATCCCTGCCCAGATCCACATAAAACTGGATACAATGGGCCAGGATCATCTGGAGCGTTAAAATCCCTTTCAGGATATCGATCCTTCGTGCTCTCATCATTTAAGCCTGCCACTTTCCTTCATTGATCTCACGAATGATATCTACAGAAATCTTCGGCTCTCTGTCATAGGTCAGAAGCCCGTTGATCTCCTGCTCCACATCGGTAAGCTCCGTATAGCAGAAGCCCTGCACATAAGGAGAGGCAAGAAGCGGCGCGATCACATCATTGTATCGCTTTGCAAAATCCTCGTCCGACTCCGCGTTGGAATAGCCCCATCCGACAACTTCTCCTTTTTGATAGGAGATCCCGCCAAATTCTGTCACCAGGATCGGCTGTCCCTCATACTCCCATCCATTGGCAAACAGCGGACGTCCTGCCGCGCAGAACTGCAGGATATTTTCCAGGGAGCTGTAGCGTTTCTCCAGCACCTCCCTCTGCCATTCATAATCATGAATGGTAAGCAGGTCTGTACAGGTATGCTCCCAACCGTCGTTGGAAATCACCGGCCGGGTGGTATCCAAGGATTTCGTCAGGTAGATCATGGCCGCCGAATGACTCTGCTGCTCTATATTGTCCTTGATATTGGGAACCCCCCAGGATTCGTTTAACGGCGTCCAGGCTACAATACAGGGATGATTGTAATCTCTTACGATTTCCGACATCCATTCCTTGGTGATCCTCTGTACATACTTGCGGGAATACACATAGGCCGCCGCAATCTCTCCCCATACCAGAAAGCCCATACGGTCTGCATGGTACAAAAAGCGGGGATCCTCTATCTTCTGATGCTTGCGCACTCCGTTAAAGCCCATGGACTTTGCAAGCTCGATATCCTTCACAAAATCTTCATCAGTAGGTGCCGTCAGAAGCGACTCCCTCCAATATCCCTGATCCAGTAACAGCTTCTGGAAATAAGGACGGTTGTTTAATAAAAATCTGCCGTTTTCAACAGATACCTTCCGCATACCGAAATAGGAGGTAACCTCATCGATCACTTTTCCATCCACAGATAAGGTAAACACTACATCGAACAGTCTGGGATTCTCCGGCGTCCACGCCACCTCCTCCTGGAAGTTCCAGTTCCGCAGAAGCTGCTGGTCAAGGGCCATGCAAAAGCTGCCCTCCTCCCGCTCCGTATCTATGGTCAATGTTCCCATCTCACAGCCTTCAAAGCTGATCCGGGTCTTCAGCTGCGCCTTGGCCATGCCACGGATCTCATACCGGAATTCTGCCTTCATGTGATCTAAATCCGGCGTGATATGTACGTGATCCAGATACCCTTCTCCTACGGCCTCCAGCCATACACTCTGCCAGATTCCTGTGGAACGGGTATAAAAAATGCTCTCGCTTTCCTTTTTCCAGAACTGTTTCCCCCTGGGCATCTCCAGATCCTTAACATTATCCTCGGCCATAACTACGATGGTGTTTTCTCCCTCTTTCAGCACAGAAGTAATCTCCATCTCAAAGCCGATATGACCGCCCTCATGGAGCATCAAAAGCTGGCCGTTCACCCACACCCGGCACAGATAATCCACTGCACCGAAGTGAAGCAGTACCCGCTTGCCCTTCATAGTCTCCGGAAGGCAAAAGCTCCTGCGGTACCAGACCACATCGCATTCTTCGTTGGTACCGATCCCTGAGCGGCTGGACTGATACACATAAGGCACTATGATCTTCCTGTCAAAGCAATCGGTTTCAAAAGAAAAATCCCATTCTCCGTTTAAGCTCATCCAGGCCTCTCTCACAAACTGGGGCCTGGGGTATTCTCCCCTTGGGATTGTATTATTATTATTTGTCTGCATTTATATTATCCTTTCACGCCGGAGGAAAGTGAAATTCCCTTGACGAAATATTTCTGAGTAAAAAGATACAGTATGATCATGGGTACAATGGCAACTGTGGCAATGGCGCTCATCTGAGGCACCTTGTTGCCGTACACACCCTTTGCCAGCTGAAGTCCTGCCGTCAGCGTCAATCTGTCCAGATTGTTGATGGCGATAGACGGCCAGAGGAAGTCATTCCAGCTTCCCGTAAAGGTAAAGAGCCCTACCGCGATCAGGATCGGCTTACAGCTGGGCAATACGATCTGCCTGTAGATCCTGAATTCGTTTGCCCCATCGATCCGTGCGGACTCTAAGATCACGTCAGGGATCGCCATCATGAACTGGCGGATCAGGAAAATATTGTAAATTCCTGCCAGGCCGGGCACGATCAGGGCAATGGGCTTGTTCAGCCAATGAAACATATGCATCATCTTGTACATCGGTATAATGTTAGTGATCGCAGGGAAAGAGCACAGGAACATGATCGTGTAAAAAAGGATGTCTCTTCCCTTAAAATGCAGCTTTGCGTAAGCATAGGCTGCCATGGAATAAATGAGTACCGCCAGCACAGTCTGGCTTCCCGATACGATAATGGAATTCACAAACCAGAAATAAATGGGAAGCTGTTTGTTGTCTGCGGACAATAATTCCTTAAAATTATCCAGTGTCCATGTTTTTGGCAGATAAAGGAAACCGCCTGCCTGAATGACCTCTTTTTCTACCTTAAAAGAAGAAATAACAATCCAGAGCAAAGGGATCAGAGCAATAAATGCCATCACACAAAGAACTCCAAAGGCAAACCAGGATGTTTTGGCCGAGCAGTAAGCCTGCTGCTCCATGCTCTCTTCCACTGTTTTTTTCTTTCTCATATTCATCCCTCCTTAATCTTCCTGACGGCGCATCATAACAAGCTGTACTACCGATACAACTCCAATGATCAGTCCCAGGCAGGTGGACATGGCGCTGGCCATACCTGCCACAGATTTACCGGTACCAAAGGCAAGGTTACGTATGTACATCAGGAGTACAAAGGTAGATTCACTGGGACCACCGCCGGTCATGATAAGCGGCTGCCCGTAAATATTAAACTGTGCAATAATTGATACAACGATGGTATAAGTCAGCGGGAACTTGATGCTGGGCACTGTAATATACCAGAATTTCTTAAGACCGGTGGCACCGTCAAGCGATGCCGCTTCCAGAATGGACCGGTCTATCCCTGAGAGGGCTGCCACATAAATGATCAGGTTTCCTCCCAGCCCCCACCAGACGGTGGTGACCACGATCGTGATCCAGG
>CANDAG010000014.1 GCA_947382625.1 uncultured Lachnospiraceae bacterium | reverse complement strand
TAGTTTTTTGCTATACCCCATAAGAAAGAAATACCTTCTCTAAAAAGAACAGTACGTGCTACTGTTCTTTTTACTTTGGTGATGCAAGAATGCCCTGCATTATTATGCATATTTCATATTGATTAACATTTTTCTATGGTTTAAAATTAGAGTGTTCGCTTTTTTAGCGAAACTTGTAATGTTCTATAAATACTAGATTATTTCATGGAGGCTATAGAGAACATGCAGGCTTTTATTGATAAAATTGCGCTATTTTGTGATACAACAGAGGATTACCTATCTCCGTCAGAACCCAATCCTTACTCACCGGTCATCATCCGTTTCCGTACCGCTCGCCAAAACATTGACAAAATTTATATGGTAAACTGCGGAGTCCGTTATCACATGCTGCCGGAGCATACAGACGATGTCTTTGACTTTTATTACTGTACGGCAGAGGTGGAGGACAAAGAATTTTCTTATTACTTTGAGATCCATAAGGGTGACTCCTGTTGCTTTTATGATACCAGAGGCGCTGTTGACTCCACTCAGCCCGAGTACGCCTTTCGCGTGATCCCCGGATTCAAAACGCCTAAGTGGGCCAAGGGGGCTGTCATGTATCAGATTTATGTAGACCGTTTTTGCAACGGCGATCCCTCAAACGACGTCCTCACCTCCGAATATGAATATGTGGGAGATAAAACCATTCGTGTGGATGACTGGAACAAAACTCCGGCCGTTATGGGGGTACGGGAGTTTTATGGCGGAGACCTGCAGGGCGTATTAGACAAAATGGACTATCTGCAGGAGCTGGGTATTGATGTTATTTACTTTAATCCCCTTTTTGTTTCCCCCTCTAATCATAAATACGATATTCAGGACTATGATAATATCGACCCTCATTTCGGAAAGATCGTGTACGATGAAGGAGAGCTTCTCGCCCATGACCAGCACGAAAACAGATATGCTTCCAGATATATCAACAGAATCGCCAACCCCCTGAATCTGAATGCCAGTAATGAGCTGTTTATCAAGGTTGTGGAGGAAGCTCACAGCAGAGGCATTAAGGTTATTCTGGACGGTGTTTTTAATCATTGCGGTTCCTTTAACAAGTGGATGGACCGGGAGCGTATTTACGAGAATGCAGAAGGGTATGAAAAGGGCGCTCATATCTGCAGGGAAAGTCCTTACCATGATTACTTCCATTTTTATGACGAGAATTCCTGGCCCTATAATCCCAGCTATGACGGCTGGTGGGGCTATGATACTCTTCCCAAGCTGAATTATGAAAACTCCAGGGAATTGTTTCAATATATCATGAAGATTGCCGCCAAATGGGTCTCTCCTCCTTATAACGCTGATGGATGGCGTTTAGACGTGGCTGCGGACTTAGGACACAGCCCGGAATATAACCATTACTTCTGGCAGGCCTTCCGGCAGGCCGTGAGAGATGCCAATCCTGATGCGATCGTTCTGGCGGAGCACTATGGAAACTCCAGAGAATGGTTAACCGGCAAGGAATGGGATACTGTCATGAATTATGACGCTTTTATGGAGCCCGTCACATGGTTCTTAACCGGTATGCAAAAGCACAGCGATGATTACCGGGGAGATCTCTACGGCAATGTGGATAGCTTTCTGGGTGCTATGCGCCATCATATGGCAAGCTTTACCACCCCATCCCTCCAGATTTCCATGAATGAGCTCTCCAATCACGATCATTCCCGGTTCCTTACCAGAACCAACAAAAAAGTGGGAAGAACAAACACCTTAGGCTCTCAGGCTGCAAATGACGGCATTAACAAAGCCATCCTGCGCGAAGCAGTAGTCATTCAAATGACCTGGCCCGGCGCACCCACCCTTTATTACGGAGATGAAGCAGGCGTCTGCGGTTTTACCGATCCCGACAACAGAAGAACCTACCCCTGGGGGCACGAGGATCATAATCTGATCCAATTCCATCGGGATATGATCCGCATTCACAAAGAAAACCCTGCGCTTCTCACAGGCTCTCTGAAATATATCGATCAGGATTACAATGTGATCGGATACGGACGTTTCCGCAAAAAGGAAGCCATTGTCGTACTCGTCAACAACAATGATCATGAGGTGACCAGAAGCACAGCCGTCTGGCCCCTTGGAATCCCTCATCATTGTCAGCTGACACGCCTGATGCTTACGTCCTCGGAAGGTTATTCTGTTGCCAAAAGATACCATACCGTTGAAGATGGTGTGCTGAACATTACCCTTCCGCCCACATCAGCTATTGTCCTTAAATATCAGAAGCTGCCACACTCCACAAGGTAGCCTGATCAAACGCCGACACGTTCCGCGAATCGGCTTATTGACAAAAAACAACGGACGGCACATGCCGTCCGCTATTTTTTGTCTTCTATTCTTGTAAGGCTTTGTTGATCCTTGTTTCAGCCTTCCAGTCTCCGCATAAGCTGTTCCGGATGCTCCGCATAGTCTAATGCAGTCTCTTTGGTGATCTTTCCGGCCTTATACAGCCTCAGGATAGACTGATCCATAGAGATCATGCCTTCTCCGCCTCCGGCGGTAATAGCATTATCGATCTGATGGCTCTTGCTCTCTCTGATCAGGCTGCGGATCGCATTGTTCATATGCATGATCTCATAAGCCGGAATCAGCTCTCCGTTCACTCCGGGCAAAAGCTGCTGGGAGATCACTGTCTCCAATACCATACTGAGCTGCACCCGTATCTGCAGCTGCTGTTCTCCCGGGAAGCTGTCCACGATTCTGTCTATGGTATTCACTGCTCCTTTGGTATGCAGTGTTGCGATCAGAAGATGCCCTGTCTCAGCCGCCGTCATTGCTGTACGGATCGTCTCATGATCCCGCATTTCTCCCAGCAGGATCACATCCGGCGCCTGTCTTAAGCAGGCCCGCAACGCTGTCAGATAATTCTCTGAATCAATGGCAATCTCCCGCTGGCTCACAATGCTTTTTTGATTCCGGTGTAAAAATTCTATGGGATCCTCCAGCGTAATAATATGACACCCTCTGGTCTGATTGATCCGGTTTATGATACATGCCTGCGTCGTAGATTTTCCGCTTCCTGCCGTCCCGGTTACCAGAACCATGCCATGAGTTACGTCCGCAAGATTCATGATCTGCTCCGGAATCTGCAACTCTCTCCAGTCCGGGATCTCAAACACTACCACTCTCACCACTGCAGCCATGGATCCACGCTGATGATAGGTATTCACACGGAAACGGGCGATCCCCGGAAGAGAAAATGAGAAATCATCATCCCCGGTCCGCAGATATCCTTCTATGGGCCTGTTTGCCCTGACATAAAGCTCTGTGATCAGCCGCTCCGACTCCTGGGGCGTCATAGTCTCCTCACTGATCGGATACAGGGTCTTTTCCACCTTCTCTGAAACCTTCCCCCCGGCTACAATAAAAAGATCTGATGCCCCATCCCTCACTGCACGCTTCAAATATTCTACTAATTCAGCCATCTTACTCCCTCTTTATGCTTTCTTCTCCATCCCACAGATCGAAGCCGCTCTCCTCGCCATCCTGTCCTTCCGGAACTGCCTGCCATCGCAGAATCTCATAATCCCCCTCCAGAATCCGGACCTCCACCTCTAACGCCTGTGTCTCCGAGATCGGGCAGGTATAAGAATAAGTTCCTTCTTTATATATCACTCCCTCCGGGAATTCTCCTTCGCACAAAAGTGCAAGGATCCTGAGAGCTTCACTGTCTGCTTTATAGTATTCCTCCACCGCCTCTAAGGACGCATCTGCCAGCCTGCTCTGTGCCTGCACCGTGCCAAGGCTCAGCAAAGCAAATACTGTCAGGCACAAAACCGCAAATGCTACCAACAGGGAAATGCCTCCGGTTGCCGGCGGCGAAAATCTGTCTTCCGGGAATTCTCTGTATTCTGAGAATGCTTTGTATTCTGAGAATGCTTTATATTCTCTATTCATGCCCTTCTACCTCCAGCCACGCTGTTTCCAGCTCGAACAGGATCTCCAGCCCTGACATCTCTGCCATATTCTCCAAAGCGCCCTGTTCTGTGGTATCCAATGCCGCAATATCAGCCACCTGGATCAAAACCCTTTTAAGCCCTTTTTCCTCCGCCGGGATCTCGTTGACCCTCAGAAGATAGGAACCTCCTTCCAAAACCGGCTTCCAATCCTCGTTATAGGAAATTATCAGACTACCGCCTGCTTTATCCCCGTTCTCCAGATATTTCCCGCCTTGTCTGTCCGCAGTTTCCCCCAGGGCATGCTCTAAGTCCCCACCGCTGCTGCGGATATATTCCGCTGTATTTTGGGCGGCCAGGGCTGCGTTGCCTTTGGCCTGGCTCTTTAAGGAGATCTGGTCCGACTTCACAAAGGCCTGCAGACATAAAGCAGCCGCCAGCGCAAAAACAAGCAGCATGACCATCTGTTCCATCAACGTAAGTGGCGCCTTACTTCTCATTCTGCATCCCCCTTCTCATCCTCTCCCCTGTTCCCAAGGACCAGAACCATCTCCCGGTCCTCTCCCTGACGGTCAGTTACCGTTACTCTCAGCATTCCGTTTTCCAGGGACAGATCAAGTCCGCCGATTTCCATGACTCTTTCTCCGTCCTGGGGATTCAATACGGAATCGGCGCTGTTATATAATTCCATCAAATAACCGTCATAATAGTAAACACGTGTGACAAATCCGTCCCTGTCAGGGATTGAGAGCCCATTGCCCTGGCCAAAGGGTTCTATCCTTACATCTGCCGGCCTTGGCGCCTGATGCACTCTGTTCGCCACATATTGCATACAGGTACGGCGGGCATATTCTTCCTCGTTTCGGATATTCAGCCTTTTATATGCTCCCGCTCCGGTTAAAAGCACCGCCAGCAGACACACCGCAAACACGCCAAAAAGTAACAGGGCTATCAGCCCGTCCATATGAAATCCTGTGGTTTTTTTTCTCATGGCTCATTCTCCAGCACTGTCACATCCGGCATCAGGTTCTGGGCAAATCGGCTGTAATAAACCGTATAACGATTTTCATCCACCTGTATGCCATAATGATTTTTCAGATATTCCAGATCCGGGGGATATACCCCTTCCGCGGCATAGCAGGCTACACATCCCCTGTGCAGAGCCTCCTGAAGCTGGCGGATATCTTCTCCCTCCCGCCCGCTCTCCAGATTGCCCAGAGCCGAGGTAAAATACAAAAGCACTGCTGCCACTGCGCAGGGAATCAAAAGTCCCCGCAGCATACCGAATATTGTTTTTTTTCTTTTCATGTTATCACCCGATCGCCGATATGATGTGCATCAGGGGCAGCATCACAGACAAAAGTATCAATCCCACAAGCGCAGAGCATACCAATACCAGCGCCGGCTCCACCCGGCTTACAGCCTCCTCAAGGGCCGCCTCGCTGTTTTCTGCCATATCTCCCGCAATCTTTTCCATGGAACGTTCTCCCGCTCCGCTCTTTAATCCAAGCTCCAGCAAATGGCAGGAAGAGGCCGGCAAAAGACCGCTGTTTTTCAGGGCGTTTCCCTGGGTCTCTCCCTGCTCCAGCCGCCTGCTGCAGTCACTGCAGCGTTCCCTGGCGCCTGCCACGTCCTCCACCAGACCGGCAGCCAGGCTTACTGATTCCTCTAACGACAGGCCGCTTGCCATTCCCATGGAAAGAGCCTGTGCCAGCCGCGCTGTATTCATTTGACGGGAGATTCCCTTATCTCCCCATATTCCACGCCACCATCCTAATATCCTGGTTCTGAAACCGGAAACTCCTGCAAAAAGCCCGAGAAAAATTACCAGAGCTGCAAGCAGCAGCCACAATACCGGCATCGCCTTATCCAGCAGACGCCCCAGAGTAAGCAGACCGCCCGCCACCCCGGTAAGCTGTCCTCCCAGAGATTTGTACACATCATCAAATATAGGCAGAACCTTAACCAAAAGCACCGCGATCACCAGCAGCATCAGCAAAAGCATTACTGCCGGATATAAAAGCGCGCTGCGGATCCGCCTGTCCAGGCGGGTACGATATTCATAATATTTTGAGAGAGCCAGGAGGGCTTCTTCCAGCCGTCCGGACTTTTCTCCCACCTCTGCCAGCCCTGAAACATAGACCGGAAAGCAGCCGCTCTCTTTCATTGCTACAGATAGAGGAACTCCCTCATCCACCTGATCTGCCATTCCGGTAAGAAGGTCTTTATATACCGCATCACTGTCCTCCAGCAAAAGAGTAAGTCCATCCCCTATGCCTACCCCCGCGTGGAGCAAAAGGGACAGCTCCATACACAGAGATGATATCTCCTCGTGCGAAATCATTTTTTTCATTCTAAAATCTCCTGTTTCAAATCTGCTTAATATTGGTATTTTTTGGAATAGTTGCTCCCGTCACCGATATATTCCATAATCTCATTGCTGCTCCCGCTTGCAGAAGCAAAAGTGGGATCCATGCGATGCCATTGCTTGCCGTCAAAGTAGATCACGCCGTCTATCCAGCCTTCCTCCTCTGTCCATACGCTGATCCATGCATGGTAGGCTGTGCCTGCATAACCTACCACAAGCTTGCAGGGCACTCCCTGGCTGCGCAGCATTCCCGCCATAAGAGCCGCATAATCAAAGCATATCCCCTTCTTTGCGGAAAGAACGCTGTCAAGCACCGGCAGATAACCGCTTTTGACCGTAGCTGCCTTTTTGGTGTCATAGGTCAGATTTCCCACCACGAAATCATATACCTTTTCCACCTTTCCGAGGGCATCGTCCGTTCCCTTTACCAGCTCTGCCGCCTTGGAAAGCGTGGATGCCGCACCGCTGTAATCCACGTACTGGTTGGATCCGAGAAACGGAGCAAGCTCGCTGTTTAATTTCACCTGAAAAGAAGCGGAAAGCACCGTGGCATATTTACTGCCCGACACATTTTCGTATACTGTCACCTTATAGCTTCCGTTTCCCTCTGATAACGGGAATGTTGTGGAAGCTCCCTGATTCAGATCGTAGGTGTAGGTGATCGACGGAGCTGCCACCTGTACCTTAAGACGCCCGCTTGCCGCCCCTGTAAAATTCACCACCACATTTCCGTTTGCAGAATCGGAATAATCGATCGACACTCTTTCATTCTGTGTCACCTGCCCGCCTGCCTCCTTCTGGCCTGCGGATACATCGACAGGATTTGCCCAAAAGATATAAAAAATAAGCAAAAAAGAAACTATCATCCATTTCCTTTTTATCATGATCCATACACCTCTTTGTCAAATTATCTGATGAATACTTGGAGTTTATTATAGCATAGAAAATTACCCAATATCAATATCCTTTAGGCTTTACAGCGTAATATAGTGATCACCTGTTTCACTGTTATTTCGAAAATCTCTGGGGCTGCAACCTAAGGATTTCTTAAAAACCTTCGCGAAATAGTTCCCGTTCGAAAAGCCGCTGGAAACGGCAATGTCTTCAATCCGGCGATTGGTTTTGGTCAAAAGATTGGCGGCATACTGAAGTCTTACTCTGGTAAGATAATCCAGCGGGCTTATGTGCAGGCAACGCATGAATTCCCGGCACAGATGGCTGGCGGAGACCTGCAGACGTCCGGCCACCTCCTCCACGCCGCTTAAGTCCGCAAAATCCTTTTCTATGATCCGGACAGCCTGGGTCACCAGGAAAGGACGGGCCGCAGAGGGCATATTTGCCTCCGATGCCAGAGAGGTCAAAAAATCCATGGCAAGGGAGGACGCCAAAAACGGGTTGGTTATCTTTCCTGCCAGAGACATTCGATAGATATTTTCCAGCTTTCTGACAGGCATACTGCTCTCCGGCAATGAAAGAACCTCCGTATGCCGGGAACGGATCAAATGATAATACCCGGAAATACCAGCACCCTT
The DNA here is from genome assembly GCA_947382625.1 of uncultured Lachnospiraceae bacterium. Classification (GTDB taxonomy): domain Bacteria; phylum Bacillota; class Clostridia; order Lachnospirales; family Lachnospiraceae; genus Suilimivivens. The sequence goes on along the minus strand of CANDAG010000014.1, from coordinate 78,397 downwards.
GAGCATCACGTATGCAAAGCCCCAGGGAGCAGTTCCTTCCTTATAATAATAGGAAGTATTTCCCGGCAGCTCCAGGAACATGGCCGTAGATTCCGGAAGCCTGTGCTCCTTTTGACCGTCAAAATAAAATCCGCACCCGGAAAGGGTATATTGGAATAAGTAGGAAGGCTCCCGCTTTTCATTGTGCCAGCTGTAGGAAACGGAATCGCGCAGCTCCACGCCGATACTGCGGAGCTGGATCGGTGGATCATCAATATCATCTAAAAACTGAAAGGCGTAACCGCCGCAGGAATCAAACATCAGAAATTTACCTCTTTTGCAAAAATCATCTTCTATTATATAGCCTCAAAACCTGTTACTATAAAGGCATGGTAGCACCGGATCTGCAGAAATGCAATTGAAAATTTTTGCAGTTTTTCAGGAATATGGTGCAGAAAAATATGAATTTTTTAAAGGAGAAGGACTATGAGCTTTAAAGTAGCATTTATCGGTGCCGGGAGCATCGGATTTACAAGGCGGCTGCTTTCGGACATTCTGACTGTTCCGGAATTTCAGGACATCGAGGTGGCGTTTACGGACATTAATGAGGAGAATCTGCAGATGGTTACACAGCTCTGCCAGAGGGATATTGACGCCAATGGTCTTTCCATCAAGATCCAGTCCACTCTGGACCGGCGGGAGGCCTTTCGGGGTGCCAAGTATGTGATCAACTGTGTACGGATCGGTATGCTTGAGGGGTTTGCATCGGATGTGGAAATCCCTTTGAAATACGGCGTGGATCAATGTGTAGGGGATACTCTCTGCATCGGCGGTATCATGTATGGGCAAAGAGGGATCCATGCGATCCTGGAATTCTGCAAGGATATCCGGGAGGTTGCAGAGAAGGACTGCATCATGCTCAACTACTCCAATCCCAATGCCATGATGACCTGGGCGGCAAATAAGTACGGAAAGGTGACCACCTACGGACTCTGCCACGGCGTACAGCACGGACACAGCCAGATCGCACAGGCTCTCGGCAGGGATAAGAAGGATGTGGATATCATTTGCGCAGGACTCAACCACCAGACCTGGTATATCAGTGTAAAGGTGGATGGAAAGGAAATGAAGGATCAGCTTTATCCCCTGATGTGTCAGGCAGAATTTGCAAAGGACGAAAATATCCGTCTGGATGTAATGAAGAACTTCGGATACTATTCCACAGAGTCTAACGGACATTTGTCTGAGTACCTGATGTGGTACCGGAAGCGTCCCGAGGATATGGAAAAATGGATCAACTATTCCAGCTGGATCCAGGGAGAAACGGCAGGCTATCTGCGTGTCTGCAAGGAATCCAGAAACTGGTTTGAGACCGATTTTCCCAACTGGATGAAAGAAGAGCCCCAGTCCTACACCCCCGAAAAGCGTTCGGAGGAGCATGGCTCTTACATTATAGAATCACTGGAAACCGGAAGATGCTATCGGGGACATTTCAATGTAATGAACGAAGGCACTATTACAAACCTTCCGGATGAGTGTGTGGTAGAGGTTCCCTGTTATGTAGACGGAAACGGCGTCAGCATCCCTAAGGTGGGAGATCTTCCTATGGGCTGCGCTGCCATCTGTTCTCAGTCTGTATGGGTGCAGAAGCTGGCTGTGGAAGCCGCCGTACATGCGGACATTAACCTTCTCTACCAGGCAGGTATGATGGATCCTCTTACCGGTGCCATCTGTACCCCTGATGAGATCCGTCAGATGGTGGATGAAATGCTGATCGCAGGGGAAGAGTGGCTGCCTCAGTATGCAGAGGAAATCACGCGTGCCAGGGAGCGAATGAAAGGAGATCTGCTTCCTTATCGTCCTGTAAAGGGATTTTGCCTGAAAACCAAAACCGTTGAAGAGATGGCGGAGGAAAAAGGGAAGTACCGTGCGCTGGCTTCGGCGGCAGCAAAAGAAAATGTGAAATAAAGTGATGCCCGAAGGGAGATCGATCATATCATGATTTCTTCCTTCGGGCTTTTTTTGCAATAAGTCGTGCCTACTTCTGTTTGGTTCTTTTGGGCAACGCCTTAGCTTACATAGTTATCAAAGTAACCCTGGATCAGGATCACAGGGGTTCCCTTGTCACCGGAACCGCTGGTTAAGTCACAGAGCGAACCGATCAGGTCGGTAAGTCTTCTGGGGGTAGTTCCCTGAGATGCCATATCGCCTACCAGATTATCCTTCTTTTCACGGATGCGGTTAGAGATTGCCTCCTTTAACGCTTCACCGGAGAGATCTTTAAAGTCGTTATCTGCCAGATACTTCAGCTTCACTTCATTGGGAGTTCCCTCCAGGCCGGGCGTGCTGGCCGGAGATACACAAGGATCTGCCAGCTCCCAGATTTTTCCTGCAGGATCCTTGAAGGCGCCGTCACCGTAAACCATTACCTCCACGTGCTTTCCGGTTCTGTCCAGAATTTCCTTCTGAATGTCTGTTACCAGGCCGGTACACTCTCTCGGGAAGAGCTTAATGGTATCCTCCGTTGATTTGTTGGAGCCAAGCAGGCCGTACTTTTCGTTGCATCCGCTTCCGTTTACAGGGCTGGTGAGAATATCGTCCATTCCCATAACCACCTCTGCCCCTGCCGCCTTCAGCAGTCTCTTGGTACGTGCCCTTGTATGGATATCACAATTGAGTACCTTTTTTGCATAAGGAAGGATACTGCGGCAATCGTTTGCAAAGATGATCTCCACCTCTGCTCCTGCTTCCCGGATCAGCTCTCCATAGTAAGCCACATAGTCAACACCTGTAAAAGGATGTTTGTTTTCTCCAAAAAGCTCCCGGTATCTTTCCAGTGTCAGTACATCGCTGTAGGGATTGACCCCTGCCTCGTCTAACTGGTCTAAGGATACAAGCTCATTTCCCACCTCATCACTGGGATAGCTGAGCATCAGTACTACCTTCTTCGCACCCTTTGCAATTCCCCTCAGGCAGATCGCGAAGCGGTTTCTGGACAAAATGGGGAAAATAACGCCAATGGTTTCTCCTCCCAGCTTTGTCCGCACATCCTCTGCGATCGCTTCCACAGATGCATAATTGCCCTGGGCTCTTGCCACCACCGACTCTGTTACTGCGATCACATCTCTGTCACGGATCGCAAAGCCTTCCGACTCGGCAGCCTCCAGCACACTGTCTGTAACAATTTTCACTAAATCATCGCCCTCTCTTATGATCGGACAACGAATCCCTCTTGATATTGTTCCAACTTTTCTTTCCATTCCATCTTCTCCCTTGGTCGTATTCGGATATACCCCAAAAGTCTGGCCCTATCCTTTCTTATTATAGTATAGCTACGGGGAAAACAAAAGGATTTTTATTGTTATTTCCTTATTTATCATAGTCCAGATAGGCGCCCTTCATGGGACTGGCTGCCAGTTCACTGAAAAGTCGGAGCACACCCTTTTTGTATTTCAAAGGACGGGGCTGCCAGTTCTTTCTTCTTTCCTCCAGAACTTCCGCAACCTCCTCCGGCGTCTTCTCTACCCCGGCAATACCCACGATATTAAGCTTCCTCTCTATCACATCGATCTCGATCAGATCCCCTTCTTCTACCAATGCGATAGGGCCTCCATCTACCGCTTCCGGACTGCAGTGCCCGATCACAGGGCCTGTGGAAGCACCCGAAAAACGGCCATCAGTGATCAGTGCGATACTCCGTCCAAGCTCCTTGTCACTGCTGATCGCCTCGGAAGTATAAAACATTTCCGGCATACCTGTTGCCTTCGGTCCTTCATAGCGGATAAAGACAGCATCCCCTTTCTGCACCTGGTGCTTTAAAACTGCCTCCAGGCATTCCTCTTCACTGTCAAAGGGTCTTGCCCGGAGCACTGCTTTGAACATTTCCTTCGGACATGCAGTATGCTTGATCACTGCCCCTTCAGGAGCCAGGTTACCCTTGAGGATCGCAATACTTCCATCCACTCCGATGGCTTTATCATAGGGACGGATAATATCCTCTTTTGTCACATTTACATGATAACGGCTGTTAAAATCCTGAAGCCACTTCTGGCAGCGGTCATAGAATCCGTTTTCTTTCAGCTCTTTCAGATTCTCACCAAGGGTTTTTCCTGTTACGGTCATCACATCAAGATGGAGATGATCCCTGATCTCCTCCATGATCGCCGGAACGCCTCCTGCATAGTAGAAGACCTCTGCCGGCCAACGTCCAGCCGGACGCACATCCAGAAGATAGCGCGCGCCTCTGTGCAGTCTGTCAAAGGTGTCGCCGGTGATCTCAATCCCAAACTCATGGGCAATAGCCGGAATATGGAGCAGACAGTTGGTGCTTCCGGAAATCGCGGCATGCACCAGGATCGCATTTTCAAAGCTCTTTTCCGTCACGATATCACAGGGACGCATATTGGGTATGGTGGCAAGGCGCACCGCCTGTTCTCCTGCCTGATATGCAAAGGCAAGCAGATCCGGGCTGGTGGCAGGCATCAAAGCGCTTCCCGGAAGAGCCAGACCAAGGGCTTCCGCCATGATCTGCATGGTTGATGCGGTTCCGATAAAGGAGCAGGCTCCGCAGCTGGGGCAGGCGTTACATTTGGCCCAATCCAGTTTTTCCTTATCAATTTCTCCCCGTTCATACTGGGCGCTATATTTTCCAAGCTGCTCTAAGGTCAGCATTTCCGGCCCGGCGTTCATGGTTCCCCCGGGCACTACCACAGAGGGAATATTGACTCTTGCAAGACCCATCAGGTTGGCCGGCATTCCTTTATCACAGCTTGCCAGATAGACTCCTGCATCAAAAGGAGTCGCGTTTGCATGGATCTCGATCATGTTGGCGATCATCTCACGGCTTGCCAGGCTGTAATTGATCCCGTCCGTTCCCTGGCTTTCCCCGTCACAGATGTCTGTTGCATAATATCTTGCGCCATGGCCGCCTGCCGCCGCCACGCCCTTCCTTACTTCCTCCACCAGCACGTCCAGATGTCCGCTTCCCGGATGGCTGTCTCCGAAGGTGCTCTCGATCAAAACCTGAACCTTTTCCAGATCCTCGGGCTTCCAGCCTGTTCCGATACGGAGAGGATCCAGCTCAGGCGCTAATTTTCTCATTTCCTGACTTATCAGTGCCATTATCTTACTCCTTTTTGTTTATTTATTAATCACATTATACAAAGAACGAAATGATCAATGCAACTACAAATCCGGTTCCGCCTACCAATGTCTCCATGATCGTCCAGGTCTTTAAGGTGGTCTTTTCATCAAGTCCTACCAGAGACTTTACCAGCCAGAACCCTGAATCATTGAAGTGGGAGCATACCGTTGCGCCACCGGCCACCGCTGCCGTCACACAGGCAAGGTACATAGGTGACAGCTCTGAAATACCGGGCATTGCGGCAATGATCCCTGCTGCCATTGTCATGGCTACCGTAGCAGAACCCACACAGATCCTGACCAGCGCAGCCACCAGAAACGCCACAAGCACCAGAGGCAGGTTCGCAGACGCCACTGCCTTTCCGATCACATCACCGAGACCGGAGTACTGAAGCACATAACGGAGCACGCCGCCGCAGGCAGTTACCAGCAGGATCAGGCCTGTAGGCTCCAGAGATTTGGTCATGATCTTCTCAAGCTCCGGCAGGCTGTAGCCATGCTTTGTTCCCAAAAGGAACATTGCCACCAGGGTTGCGATCAAAAGTGCCACAAAAGGCTGACCAAGGAATGTCAGAACCGGCTCCACACCTGCCAGGGCCGGGATCACGCTTGCCAGGGATTTGAACACGATCAGTACCAGAGGGATCAAAATGATACCTACCACCGTACCAAAGCCAGGGAGCTTCGATTCATCGAAATCCTCCTGATTTGCCACATGCTCCGGAACCGGCACATTGTATCTCTTTCCGCAGAAGGCTCCCCAGACCGGACCTGCCACGATCATTGCAAAAATACCGCACAGTACCCCTACCAGGATAACCCAGCCAAGGTCAACCCCCAGCATGGTTGCCACCAGTACCGGTCCTGGTGTGGGCGGAATAAACGCATGCCCTACCGCAAGACCTGCCAGCAACGGAACCACATAAAACAGCGAGGATCTTTTCGTCCTTTTTGCAAGAGAGAATGCAAGAGGGATGAGAATGATCAGTCCTGCATCAAAAAATACGGGCATCGCGATCACCAGGCCGGTAATGCCCAGCGCCCACGCCGCTTTCTGATCGCCAAATTTGTTTACCATGGTGACCGCCAGCGTCTGGGCACCTCCTGATGCCTCCAAAATAGCACCAAACATGGATCCCAGTCCAACCAACAACGCGATTCCCTTCAATGTGTTGCCGATACCGTCATCCACCGCCGTCACGATATCCGCAAAGGGCATTCCTGCAATGAGCCCGATGGCCACCGCTCCGATCAGGATCGATAACATTGCGTGAATCTTGAACTTGATGATCAGTACCAGTAAAATTGCCAGACCAATGACCGCTGCCAGGATCAGTCTGGTTGTGTCAAGGCTTGCTGCACCTTCCATTTTTGTCTTCCTCCTCATTACGATTTCTTTTATACATCAGACGTCTTATGTCTACTTGTTTTTATTATATTTTTCAGTATATTTCGTGTCAATACATCTGATGTATCTTATTCGTTTTCTCTTTTTTCAACAAAAAAAGGCGCGATTTCCTACAAAATCCACCTGTTTTTTGTTGATAATTACCATATGCAGTAAATTACCCTTTATCATTCAGTTTTTAAACCGCTTATTCCTCTTCTTGTTCTTCTCTTTCCGACATAATCTTCATAAGCATCTGACGATTATAGGTCAGGTGCATGACCATGGCACATCTGGCTCCTACGGAATCCCCGGCCAGGATTGCATTTGTGATCGCCCGGTGGGTTTCTATGGTCTCATCCATCAGCCTCCGATGGGTCAGATTCACAAAGGTAACCACCGCCGTCTGAATGATGGGCTGCAAAAGCTCCACCACTCTGTTCCTGCTGCACCTGGCGATACAGGTATGAAACTCGATATCCTTCTGGGTGTGATTTTTGCCGGATCTGTAAATCTGCTCCGTCTCATCGCAGAGCTGCCTCAGCTCCTCCTTCTCCTCCTTAGTAGCATAGTCGCTGGCCAGTGCAGCAATCTCCGGTTCCAGCATCAGCCGTACCTCAAACAATTCCAGCGCCAGTTTATATTTATCCTTGAATTTTGCAAGCCCCAGGGGGTCTTCCTCTATGGTATTTTTGCTGATCACATAAGTGCCGGAACCTCTGCGCACCTCCAGGATCCCTTTTGTTGCCAGACTCCTGACCGTCTCACGGATGGTGCTCCTGCCCACTCCGAAGCGTTCTGCCAGTTCAAATTCGTTGGGGATCTTTTCTCCGATCTCTATGGGTTCATGGAGAATGTAATTCAGCAGCTCCTCCTCCACCTGTGATGCCAGCAGCTTTTTGTTCATCTTTTCTATTTTGTACATATTCCGTTCCCCGCATTCCTCTGGTAACTGAATATTATTATACGGTTTTGGACAGGGTTAATCAAGAGGGAGTTGCCAACGGGCGGACTTCTGCAATAACACCACGCACTCCACATGCACCGTCATGGGAAAAAGATCCGCTCCTCTTACCCTTTTCAGCTCATATCCGCCTTCGCAAAGTATCTTTAAATCTCTTGCCAGGGTCGCGCTGTCACAGCTCACATACACGATCCTCTCCGGTGCCATCTTCAGCATCGTATTAAGGCAGGGCAGGTCGCATCCCTTCCGGGGAGGATCCACCACCATCACATCCGCCGATATTCCCTCCCGGTCATACTTTTCCGGAAGGACCTCCTCTGCCTTTCCCTCAAAAAACAGGGCATTACTAATGCCATTTTTATTGCAGTTTCTCTCTGCGTCCCTGACTGCCTGGGGAACCACCTCTACGCCGTAAACCCGGCCTGCCTTTCCTGCCAGAAAGAGAGAGATTGTACCGATCCCGCAATATAAGTCCCACACCGTCTCCTTTCCGGTTAATCCCGCGTAAGAAAGTGCGATGCTGTAGAGCTTCTCCATCTGCACCGGATTGACCTGAAAAAAGGATAAGGGTGAAATATCGAAGCTGATCTCCTCCCCGGATGCCTCAAAATCCTTTTCTACATTACGGATCTGAATGGTATCCTCTATGGTATCCCTTCCCCAGAGAGTCAGGCTCCTTTTCCCCATAATAACGTTTGTCCTCTCAGGGTTAAAGCTCAGGGAAATACTGGTCATGTGAGGAACCCCCGCCAGGGCTTCGATCAATTCAGACTGGGCAGGCAGGTACTCCTTTTTGGGATCCCCCTTGCAGTTGATCACAATACACACCATAAGCTCCCCGCTTCGAAAGCCCTTTCGGATCAGTACATGGCGGATCAATCCCTTCCCGGTGGTTTCCTGATAAGCAGGTACATGGTTATTCCGCATATAGGTAAGTATGATCTCCAGAATCCTTTGGTTCTCCCGGACGCCCAGACTGCACTCTGTATTCGCAATAATGGTATGGGTCCGTCCCGCATAGAAACCGGCCACGGGATTTCCCTCTTTATCCTCCCCGATCGGATATTGGGCCTTATTTCTGTAATGGAAGGGCTCCTCCATTCCCACAACAGGCTCCATGATCTGATCGATCAGCTCCGGATCAAAGCCTCCGATCCGGATCAGATTATTCCTGATCTTCGATTCCTTGAACTGAAGCTGCCGCTCATAGCTCATGGCCTGGATCTGACAGCCGCCACACTGCCTGTGAAAGGCGCATTTCGGCTCTACACGAAAAGGAGAAGGTGTGAGCACCTTCTCTAGCCTTCCATAAGCATAGTTCTTCTTTACCCGGGTAACACGGATCTGAGCCCTCTCTCCGATGATGGCGTCCTTTACAAAGAAAGGAAATCCATCTACCTTTCCGATTCCTTCGCCCTCGGAGGTCATATCCACGATTTCCACTGTCAACATCTGATTTTTTTGAAAATTCATCTGACCTTTACTCCTGTTTGTAAACGCTTCTGTCTATTCAGAGGATCACTCCACTAACTATGAAGCCAAAGGCTGAACAGTTACTCACTCCAGCCCCGTCTCCCGCAGATTAGAATCGAACAACCGGTTAAAGCCAAGCCATCCTGTATCCGTGGTATTTTCGAGAATTTCGGTAAAGGTCTCCAGCTTGGCATCTGTATTATCTGCATAGGAAAGCGCAACAGCCTCCATAATAGCCGGTTTTTTGGGGGAACCAAACTCATACTCTCCGTGGTGTGCCAGAATGCAGTGCTTCAATTCTCTGGCGAGAAGTACCGGAAACCCTTCAATCTTATTTATTTTCTCGGCGATCATCTCCGTGCCGATCACAATGTGTCCTAAGAACTGGCCTTCCTCGGTATAGTCGTTCTGTGGGAACAGGGAAATCTCCCTTACCTTTCCGATGTCGTGGCAGATAGCCGCACTGATCAGCAGATCCTTTTTCAGCAGCGGATAGGATTTACAGTAGTAATCACACAGCCTGGTCACACTTAAGGTGTGCTGTAAAAGTCCTCCCACAAATCCATGATGTACGGTTTTGGCGGCAGAGGATTTCTTAAACCGGCTGATAAACTCCTGATCCTCCACAAAGAAGGACTTAAGAAGCTGCTTCAGATAAGGATTCTCAAGCTCCTCTATGTAGATCAGAAGCTCTTCATACATATCCTCAATGGGGAATCTGCTCACCGGCAGGTAATTTGCCGGGTCATATTCTCCCTCCCGGCATTTCCGGATTCTTTTGATATTGGCCTGCAGAGCTCCCTGGAAGCTGGTGATATCCCCGTGTACTTCGATATAGTCAAGGGCGTCGAACTCTGCGATCCCGGCATTATTAGGATCCCACACCTTGGCGTCGATGGTTCCGGTCTTATCCTGCAGGATCAGATTATCGTAGGGCTTTCCGTTTTTGGTAACAGCCGACTGTTTATGCTTACAAAGATAAATATCAAATATTTTATCGCCTTCTCTGTAATCCTTAAGAAACTTCATTTTATGTCCATGCTCCTTTTCTTTCTTATTCTCTATTTCAATCCAAGTACTGCCACTGTGTCCATCTCTGTATACCCTTCAGGGCCCTGCCGCATGAGGGTGACGGACGCCGTTTTTTCAGGCTCCTCCTGAAGGAGGGCATTTACCAGATCCTGATAGCTGTGGATTTCCGTATCATTCCATTTCACGATCACATCACCGCTCTGGATCCCCGCATTCATCGCCGGAGAGTCCATGTCAATTTCTGTAATATAGGCGCCGAATGGTACCTTCAGCTCCCGGTTGGCCGCCTCTGTCACATCCACGCCATAAACCCCAAAATACGCAATATCCTTATCATTAGAAAGACTCTGGACCACTCTCTTGATATCAGAGATCCCGATTGCGCTGATGAGATTTTTCAGGTCTGAGGAATTATAAGACATATCAATGAATCCAACCACCTGTCCCCGCAGGTTGATCAGGATACCGCTGGCGTTACTGCTTCCATAGATGTCTGTGGTCATAAACCGATAATTGGAATCCGGAAGCCTGATGGTATTTCCTGCAGAAGTGATATTTCCATAGCACAGGGAGCCTTCTGTTCCCACAGGACGTCCCAGTGCGATCACAGGAACCCCCACCAGGGAGGTACTTGACGTTCCCAGGCTGGCGGCGGCAGCCATCTCAAGAGTACTGCCTTTCATTGCTGTCTTAGCTATGGATATGACGGCCAATCCTGTATTATTATCCTTTTTCATGATAGATGCCTGATAAACCTCCCCATCATGAAAAACCACTTCCAGAGAGTCCGCATCCTTAATGCTGTTCACATTAGCCAGGATCAGCAGCTCTATTCCATTATCAGCCACCACCACGCCGGATACGGCTCCTTCATTTTCATATTCATTGTCCAGCCACCCCACATCGGAGGTTACTCCCACTACTGTGACTACAGACCTTCTGGCCTCCTGGGCAACCTCTCTGATCCCGGCAAACTGGGAAAGGTAGTCCTCTACCCCAAGCTGCATCTCCGAAAGCACCTGGGCGATCTGTTCATCCTCTAAAGCAGGCGGATCCGTAGGCTCCGGCTGCATCTGGGAATCGTCTGCGATCATATCCTCCGGAAGGATCTCATCCTCCTCGGCTTCCTCTATAAACTCCACCATCTCAGGCTCCTCCTCAGGGTAAAGCTTATTGCTGATCACAGGCTCTAACAGAAGAAACGTAAAGCAGGCAACCATACCGAAGATCACCGCCATGGATGCCGTAAGCAGCGTTCGTCTGACCAGCTTCCTCCGGTTCAGAGGCCTTTGCTTGATCGTCTCCTTCATAAAATCAGTCTGGTTCTGATTTTTATGCTCCTCCATCTGCCGCTCCTTTCACTCTGTGTGCTTTGTTATGTGCATGGGTCTGCGCAAACAACGGATGTCACGCCCCGCGAGACATCCTTATGTTAAAAAACAAAGAGCGCCATAGGCGCTCTTATGTCTTTAATCAGTATCAATATCATCGGCGTGACAGGATTCGAACCTGCGGCCTCTACGTCCCGAACGTAGCGCTCTACCAAGCTGAGCCACACGCCGCAGCCTGATGACATTGAACATCATACAATTTTTATGGCGGATTGTCAAGTTTTTAATTCCTCAAAAACAAATAAACCACTGTAATGATCAGACCAATGCAGAACAGCAGCAGTCCGAAGGACATGCTTCTGCCGATGATCGTTCCCACCTCGGAGAGCTCCTCATAGATCATAGCATATTTATGCTCATAATCTGTCTTCTTAGGATGCTTTCGGAAGATAAGGGCATTGGCCGCTCGCTCCAGCCCATTCACAAAGACTCCCAGCGCATGGGTGATATTGTTTCCCTCCTCCAGCTCGCAGGGCAGCTTACTGTCTTTATAAATGGTTTTACGTAAGAATACTACAATGGAATCCACCAGAGAATCCGGTATCCTGCACAGTACCCCAAATACAAAGGGAAGGGCTCCTAAAAGGATGGGCCGGTAGAAATAATCCTCCAGGTCAAAATACTTGTACCATCTGTTCACATAGACCCTTTTTCCCTCTTCTTTTTTTATAAGCCACAGTCTTACGACCACAAGATAGATGATCACTCCTATCAGAATTGAAGTGAAGGCTCCTTTCAGGTTAACCCAGGAAAACCAGGACGCCATCCCATATGCATTGGCAGTCCCCTGCATAAACCCGTAGCCCAGATCTGCTGCCGGATTCATGATCTGATCCGGGAAAAATCCCATCAAAGGAAGCAATGTGGCACTGACAGCCAAAGCTGCCGCGCTTACTTTATTCATATACTTTCCCTTTAAGGAATCGAATTTCTCCTGAATGGCGGCATCACTGTTCTTTTCTATGAACAATGCCACATAAAGCTTGGTCATATAGGCCACCGTCAGGCCACCGCTGATCAGAAACGCCCACTCGATCCCTTTCATGGTCCCTGCACTGAAGATACTCCCTACGGCTCCTGCCTCCACCAATTCCAGATATTCTACAATACTTTCGTGGATCAGCGTTTTGCTCACATAACCGTTCCAGAAAGGGATACCGCCAATCCCCAGAGCTCCCATCAGGAAAATATAGTTCAGCAGCGGTTTCTTTCTTCCAAAGCCCCGGATCTCATTTAAGTCCAGCTTATGCACATTCATAAACACCACTCCTGCCGCCATAAAAAGCGCCAGCTTGATCAGGGAATGATTTACCATATGAAGAATGCTTCCCCGCACCGCAAGGGCGTTTTCCTCCCCCAAAAGTCCGGACATTCCCACTCCCACCAGGATAAATCCGATCTGGGACACAGAGGAGCAGGCCAGAGTACGCTTCAGATCCACGGAAAACAAAGCAAGCACCGCTCCGATCACCATAGTGCAGACCCCGATCCCCAGGATCATGCTTCCCCAGGCGCTATCCCACAAAAAGAGATAGCTTGTAAGGATCAGGATCCCGAACATCCCTGCCTTGGTAAGGATTCCGGACAAAAGCGCCGATGCAGGAGCCGGTGCCACCGGATGGGCCTTGGGAAGCCAGATATGCAGGGGAAATGCCCCGGCCTTTGCTCCAAACCCGAACAGCATGCAAAGCCCTGCCGCCCAAAGCTTTGTCTGATCCTCTCCCTGTACCTTGCTCTTTAGTCCGATCAGCTCATCAAACCGGAGAGTCCCTGTGATACTATATAACAGGAAAATCCCCATCAGCATCACCAGCCCGCCGATCACGGCCACCGCCAGATAGGTGCCTGCTGCCCGCAGAGATTCTTCTCTTTCGTCATGGGCCACCCACACATAGGAGGTAAACGACATCACCTCAAAAAACAAAAATGTGGTATAAAAATCTGCTGATAAAAATACTCCCTCCGTAGCTCCCAGAGTCAGGAGCAGAAACAGATAATACCGGTTCCTGTTCCGGTAATGGGCAAAATATTCTTTGGAAAACAGGGTACTCATAAACCACATAAATGCGGCAATGGTTCCATAAAGAGCCCGGAATCCATCCATAGTAAAGCTAAGTCCCATACCGCAGACTCCCGGCAGATATACTCTCATCCCGCTGCTCCCATTGATAAGGGTATTCACAAGAAAATACAAAAAGATCCCAAATTCACATCCTGTCACCGCATCTGCAAAGCGGCTGCGGAGCTCTTTATTTTTACGGCCAATGAGATAACTGACCACCGCGGATACCATCGGCAGAAAGACTGCGGTTGTAAGCATCAGTTCCATCTTTTCCCTCCTTAATACGCCCCTGCTGCCACGTCATTAAAAAATCTCACAAAAATGGCAGAGCGAAGACCAAACACAAAAACAAACACCGTAAAGATAAATAAAGGTACCAGCATTTTCCAGTTGGGGTCCGTGATCCCCTTTACGGTTTCCCGGTCAAAATCCTTACCCGGAAAAAATGCCCTTATTACAATAGTCAGCATATAGATCGCCGTTAGCAGCGCCGAGATCAAAAGACAGGCAATCCCGCCATAGGCAAGCCCGTTTCCGCTCTCCACAGCCGCCGATGCCAGATTCCATTTGCTGACAAATCCTGCCATTCCCGGCACGCCCATGAGCGCAAGGGCAGATACGGTAAACACACCGAACACACAGGGCATCTGATACCCAAGCCCGTCAACCTCATGTACGTACTGCCGCTTGGTCTGGTGCATGATGGCTCCGGCACAGAAAAAAGAGCTGATCTTCATGATCGCGTGAAAGATCAGATGGGAAAGGGCCGCCGCCATACCAAGAGGCGTCATGATCGTCACTCCGAACAAAATATAGGATAGATTGCTGATAGTAGAGTATGCCAGCCTTCTCTTTAAATGGGTTTCCTTCACCGCCCGGCTACAGCCATACACAATGGTAAACATTACAATGACCATCACCACATTTTGTGCCCAGGTTCCCTTAAGAAAATCCGTCCCGAAGCTGTAATAGGTCAGGCGGATGATAGCAAACGCCCCGGATTTTACCACGGCCACTGCATGAAGAAGGGCAGTCACCGGCGTAGGCGCCACACCTGCATCCGGCAGCCAGGAATTAAACGGGCAAACAGCTGCCTTTACACCAAACCCCATAAAGGCGATCACATAGACCAGCAGCAATACGTTCGTTCTGTCACCGATCCTGCCCGGATCCAGTACTCCGCCCAAAATAAAATCCGTAGTACTGCCGTAAATGATCACAAAGATCAGACCAATGAAAGCAAAAGCCGCCCCTCCCAGGGAGTAATACAGATACTTACGGCTGGCAAGGATCGCCTCCCTTTTCAGCGTGTGCATGACCAGAGGAACCGTAACCAGAGTCAAAAGCTCGTAGAAAAAATACATGGTAAGCAAATTCGCCGCAAAGGAAATCCCCAGCGTCACGCCGTAGGTAATGGTATAAAAGAGAAAGAAAACCTTTTCATGCTCTTCCTTTGTCATATACTCAAAGGCGTACAGGGTTGCAAAGGGCCACAGCGCAGAGACCAGGCCGCCGAAAACCATGCTCATTCCGTCCACCGCAAAGCTGATCGAAAGATTTCCCGTAAAGTTTGCCAGCGTAAAAATACTCTGGGGCCGGTGAAGCAGAAGATACCAGACCAGAATGCTGTTCAGTATCACCATACCCTCCAGAAAAATTTCCATATGACTCCGTTTTTTGAAAGGAATGAGAAATGCCAGGGCACCCGCTATGACCGGGATCAAAATCACTAATAAAATCATATCAGTCTCTCCTTTCCTACAAAACCTTTCCGGCTATCTGCTGCAGAAGCTCCAGCAGTCCCCCCGGAAGCAGACCGATCAACACAGACAACAGAGTAAGTATCAACACCGGTATTGTCATAAGAAGCGAGGGCTCCTTTTTCTCAAGCGTCCCATAATCGAAATCCGTTCCCGGAAAAAATCCTCTGATGGAAAGGGGAAGCAGATACCCGGCAGTTAAAAGCGCGCTGATCAGCAAAATGACCGGCCCCAGCCAGGAAAAAACAGGAATTCCCGAAGAAAGGGCTCCCTCTGCCAGATACCACTTGCTGACAAAGCCTCCCGTGGGAGGGATTCCGATCAGCCCCAGGGACGCGATCGTGTAACACCACATCAAAAGGGGCATTTCCTTACCGATCCCCCGAAGCTCTTCCACTCTGGTTTTTCCGGTCTTAAAAATGATGGCTCCTGCACAGAGGAAAAGAGCGGCCTTGATAAAGCCATGACACAGCACATGAAGAAGCCCGCCGGTCAGCGCCCCTGTGTCCATCACGGAAAGTCCGAACAAAATATAAGATAACTGGCTCACCGTGGAATAGGCCAGCCGCTTTTTCAGTACCGGCTCCCTGTAGGCAAGCATAGACCCCATAAAGACCGTAAGAAGCGTAAGAACCATCCAGAGGGTCTGTACCCAGCTTCCTCTCAGGAAGGACACCCCGAAAATATAGTAGACCACTCTTACAATTCCAAGCACACCGGCTTTTACGATCACTGCGGAAAGAACCGCAGAGGCAGGTGCGGGAGCCACCGGATGAGCGGTGGGCAGCCAGGCATGCATGGGAAACATTCCCGCCTTTACCCCGAATCCGATCAGCATCAGCATTGCCGTCACCAGCAAAATGCCTCCGTGTTCTGTCACCGCTCCGGCGCTGAGCACTCCTCCGGGACTGAAGGTAAGAGTATTTCCATAGCTCTCGATAAAATACAGCCCGAACAAAGACATATAAGCTCCGCACAGGGAATAAAACAGATACTTAAGCCCGGCCATAATGGCCTCCTTACTCCCGTTATGGAGCACCAGCGGCATGGAGGATAAGGTCAGCAGCTCAAAAAACAGATAAAAGGTGATCAGATTTCCTGCAAAGCAAAGGGCTAAAAGTACGCCAAACACGATCAGATAAAAGCCGTAATATCTTTTTTCCTTCTGCTCATGCTTCATATATTCAAAGGAGAAGAATCCTGCCCCCACAAATATGATCACAGTCATAACAGAAAAAACAGCACTGACAGTATCCACCTTAAATAAGATCGGAAGCCGGTCTGTCATATTAAACAGGGTCAGTATCTCATCTCCGGTCATACAGAGAGCAAGTACTGCAAACACTGCCGTGGCGGCCAGACTGACTCCTGCTGTTATAAGCAGGCTTTTTCGGGTTTTCATTTCCCTTCGTATCAGCAGATAAGTCCCTGCCAATATGGGGAAAAAGACAGCTAATATGATGTAATACATAACAGCACACCTCCTTAAGAGAACATGGCAAGGCCCTGCTCGATCAGATCCACAATGGGCTGAGAGCTTACACCCAAAAACACATTCAAGACCATAAAGCAGACCAGTGCAGCCGCGTAAATCTTCATATTTTTAAAGGTGATCCCTTCGTATTTAAGCTCCTCCACCGGCGTATAGATACGGATCACAGTCTTCATAAAATAGATGGCATTTAGGATGGTACTGATCCCCAACACGATCAGGGCCGGAAGCATTTTCATCTGATTCTGCACTGCCGCCTGGGCAAACATAAGCTTACTGATAAATCCCGAAAACAGCGGCACACCTACCATGGAAAGAGAGCCTATGGTAAATGCCACCCCTGCCCATTTATTCCGATAGGCGGCTCCGGTAAGCTTTATGAACTGCCGGCTGCCATCAGACACATCCGTAAGACCGATGGCCGCGATAAACAACAAAGACTTGGTTGCCGCATGGGAAAGAATGTGGAAAACGGCGGCAGTCATTCCCGCCTGGGTTCCCATTCCAATACCCATATAAATATACCCGATCTGCGCCACAGAGGAAAAAGCGATCATCCGTCTCACATCGTTTTCCCTGATAGCGCTTAAGGAACCAAAGATCATTCCCATCAGGCCAAAGAGAAACAGGATATCCGTAATACGGCTGGAGCAGAAAAGCTCGAATCCGATCACCCTGTAAATGATCTTGAGCAACAAAAATATGTAGCCCTTTGATACCAGACTGGATAAAATGGCGGCAGAGGATACCGTCGAGTATCCATAGGCATCCGGCAGCCACGCATGGAAAGGAAACAGCGCGCTTTTGATGGAAAGTCCCACCGACATCAGGGCGATCGCCACCAGAAGCGGAATCCTGTATTCTCCCATTTCGGAAATCACCGCGATCTGCTCCTTGATGTTGCTCATAAGGAGGTGCCCTGTCAGATCATAGAGCATACAAAGTCCCATAAGCAGAAGGCCGGAGCCCAAAAGGCTCATGATCATATAACGGGCCGCCGCCTCTATGGTCCTTCCGTTCTGCCTGATCATAATAAGCCCGCAGGCAGCAATGGTATTGATCTCCACAAAAACATAGGCCGTAAACAGATCGTTGGTATAAACAAGGGCCAGCAGAGAGGCCAGAAGCAGATCACACAGTACATAATAGAGAAAGGTCTTTTCTTTCTCTACCTCATCTGCCAGCTTCTTTACGCCCCCTTCCAGGGACAAAAGCATAATGATGCAGAAGAACAGTGCTATAAACGCTTCCAGCACCCCTGCCCGGATCTCATTTCCCCATGGGGCCGGGAACTTCCCCATTACATAGACATAGGATTCCCCTGTCCGCAGCACATATCCGAGAGTACACCCATTCAAAAACAATTCTGTAAGCAGCAATATCCGGTTCAGAAATCTTGCCGCGTTTTTCTTAAGACCGGAGCTTATGATCCCTGCAAAAAGACACAGCAGAATAGAGACCGCAGGAAAATTCTGTACGAAATCCATTTACAATCCCTCCTTTTTTAACCGGAAGGAAATCTCATCCAGATCCAGTGTCTGATAGCGCTGATACAAACGAATGGTAATTGACAGCATCAGGGCGCTGACTGATACCGACACCACAATACCTGTGAGTACCAGGCCGCTTGGAATAGGGTTGATATAGGCCTCCATATCCTGCACTCCGTCTGTCACGATAGGCGCCACCCTGCCTGCAATATAGCCTTTTTCCGCCAGGAACAGATAGATCGCCGTATCCATGATATTCAAACCGATGATCTTTTTGATCAGATTGCTCTGAAGCAGCAGGTTTCCGAATCCTATGCCGAACAGGATCATGGCCACTGCCTCCCCGTAATTATTAAAAAGGTTTGCACCCATTTTAAAGCCCTCCTCTCCGAAACAGAGCATAAAACGCATACATGGTACAGGCCACCTCCAGGCCCACGCAGATATCAATAGGCAGGATAATACCGCCGCTCAGGATATGTCCCGGCTGGCCTAAGGGAATATGATTTTCTATGCCGTTGGCGCCTGTGATATAAAAGTAAGAGCCTATGATCCCGTACATGCAAAGCGCTGTGATCTTGGCGATCTTATAGACATGCTCGTCAAAAAACTTCTGGGTTTTGCGGAAGCCAAAAGCGCTGGTATACAGGATCAAACCCGCTCCTAAGATGGCTCCTCCGGAAAATCCGCCCCCCGGGGAGAGGTGTCCGTTTAAAATAATGTAGATCCCGAAAATAAAGATGATCGGGCAAAGGATAAATGCGCTGCCCTGCAGGATCGCATCATTTTTGGGTTCAAAACTCCTGTCACCGTGATTGACCTCCAGCTTCTTCAGGATCGCCTCGTCCAGCATCAAAAGGATCATGACGCAGCAGGTAGCTATAAAAAG
This sequence comes from uncultured Lachnospiraceae bacterium, assembly GCA_947382625.1. GTDB lineage: Bacteria > Bacillota > Clostridia > Lachnospirales > Lachnospiraceae > Suilimivivens. The sequence goes on along the minus strand of CANDAG010000014.1, from coordinate 59,336 downwards.
CACATTAGTCTCCCCAAAGGTATCAAAGGCCCTGTAGGTAAGGATCATACCGGAAACAATATTGACAGCGCCGGTTTCCTGGAGCCCCTGCTCGATATACCGCTGAGAAACCACATTATTATCCGGATTGGAAGGATTTCCCGTCCTTGGAAGGTAAGAGACCGTATACAGCAGGATCCCCACCAGTGCAATACAAAACAGAATCGCCGACACCACATAAATCCTGTGGAAAACCGCAAGCTTTCCCTTGTGTGAATCCTCGTAAACCTTTTCCCGGATCATCTGCCTCTCATCCATCCGGTCCAGAATAGTGTCAACAGATGTCTCTATCTGCTTCTGGGGCTTCATCTCCACTTCCCCTATGTAAGGATCCTTACTTCCGGAAAGCCATCTGAAAAAATGAAACGCCCCTGTCTTTTCATATTCCTTTTGAGGTTTGAGCCTGCTCATGATATTCCGCCTCCCTCTTCTCGTCACCGGGGATCTCCACACTCTCTTCCAAAGAAATCGTACCGGTATTTTCTTCTTTATCCTTATCCTTTTCTATTTGAATGGCATGTATCTTTTTCAATGTGGCAAAAAACAGAATACTTGTCACCCCTGCTCCTACCGCCGCCTCTGTAATGGCCAGATCCGGAGACTGCAGACACACCCAGATGACGGACATGACCAGACTGTAGGACATATAGATCAATATGGAATTGAGCAGATTTTTGGAAAAGCTCACGGATATGGCACACACGATCAAAAATCCCATCAAGATGCATTGAAACAATGTCATACCTCTTCCCCTCCCGTCTTCTCTTCTTCTTTTTCTTCCTTCAGTTCCTTTTCAAGAACCGCAAGATCACTGTAATTCCTGCAGTGATTTTCCAGATTTTCATTGGTCATCACTTCCAGCCTTGCAAGCAGGTGGGATGAAACCGGGGACGCAAACCACAAGAATATAACGATCAACATCATTTTCAGGGTGGTAAAATTAATCCCCGACAAAATCATAAGCCCTACCAGAGAAAAGCTGATGCCCAGAGTATCGCCCATAGCCGCCGCATGCATCCGGTTAAGCACATATTTCATGTGGAACACTCCATAAAGCTCTATCAGAAAAATAATAAGACCGCTCAAAAGCAGCGCGCCTCCTGCAAGCAGTCGGATCCATTCAAGGATTTCCATGTTCATGAACCCCCTCCCCGTTTTCTTTGTTCTCATTTCTGTGATATCGCTGATACCTCTCTGCATAAACTCCCATATAAACCTTAGAGATCACCACTACCGCCAGGAAGCTCACCATGGCATAAATCAGACAGATATCCACCAGAAACCCTTCCTCCAGCAGAAGGGACAAAACAGCGATCATAACTATGACCATAGTTCCCATCATGTTGACCGCCACGATCCGGTCTGCCACCCGCGGTCCCCTCACTGCCCGGATCAGACAGACAAACAGCATGACCGCAAGGATCACAAGAACCGCTATGTACATCTTCTCATAAATCATTTCCAGAGTCGCCATGTTATTCCATCCTTTCCAGCTTTCTCAGCATTGAGACAAAAACCGAGCTGTCTATGCCCTCGGCCAGGCTTTTGTCCAGACAATGCACCACATATTCATCCTCTTCCAATAATACGGTGATGGTGCCCGGTGTCAATGTGATAGAATTTGCAAGCAATATCCTGGCCGGCGTGGTCTTAAGATCTGTCTTGAACCGAACTACGGCAGGCTCGATCTCATATCTGGAGGAGGTGATCATACGGATCACCTCAAAATTCGCCTTGATGATCTCCTTGACCAGAATAAAAGCATATTGCAGGACCTGAAACATCTTTTTAAAAAACAGCTTATCCGTTCTTGGGTCATATCCCAGAAACCGGCAGGTGAACCAGTAGATCAAAGCGGATATCACCACTCCGAATGCGGCGATCTCCCATGTCAGCTGTCCGTTAAATATGATCCAGACTAAAAAAAACAGCAAAAACATTTTCTATCATGTCCTTTCTTTTTGATCTTCTATTGCAGGAACTTCTATTGCCTGAAATTCCGCAATGGAAAACAGGTGGGCTTACGCCAACACCTGTTTAATTTTTTCTTCTAATTCATTTTTAGATATGGCGCCAATTGCAGTCTCTACTGCCTTTCCCTCCTTAAAGAAGATAAAAGTAGGGATCGACATGATCTTAAACTCATTTACCAGCTTTGGATTCTCATCCGTGTTGCACTTTCCTATCCGGCATTTTCCTTCGTAGCTCTTTGCCAGGTCTGCCACCAATGGACTCATCATCTTGCAGGGACCGCACCAGTCGGCATAAAAGTCCACCAAAACCGGCACATCGCTTCCCTTTACCTCTGCCTCAAAATTGCTGTCTGTAATTTTCAGTTCCATATAATACTCCTTTCTTAAGCTATATGCAATATGCTTTTTATAATTTATCATTTTCTTAACGAATTCCGGATTTCTCTATTATTGTTACCTCTTAATGATATATTTATAAATGGGATTTCCCTGTGATGAGAACTTTTCTTCGTATTCTGTCATCACATTATCCCTCATCATCTCCTCTTCATGGTGCAGATCAAAGGTAACCTTCAGAGCCTCCCATCCTGCTGCCGGTAATTCCTCAAGCGCAAAATCAAACAAAGCCCTGTTATCCGTCTTAAATTCCAGAACGCCGTCTTTTTTCAGGATTTTGTCATATCTTTCCAGAAACTCTCTGGAGGGAAGCCTTCTTTTGGCGTGTCGATCCTTGGGCCATGGGTCGGAAAAATTAAGGTAGATCCTGTCTACCTCCTCCGGCGCAAAAATCTCGCCGATCTCCTCCGCATCCATTCTGATAAACAGCAGATTAGAGCAGGGCTCTGCCTCCATCTTCTGCAATCCGCGAAGAAGAACGCTTGAATACTTTTCGATCCCGATATAATTGATCCGGGGATTTCTCCCGGCCAGCTCGTGAATAAACTTTCCTTTTCCCATACCGATCTCGATCCGGATGGGATGATCATTTCCAAAGCGTTCCTGCCATCTTCCCTTTAAGCTCTCCGGTTCATGGACCACCAGCGGACTTTCCGCTATCGCGTCTCTGGCTCCCGATATATTTCTAAGCCTCATTGCTTCATCCTTTATTTTTATTCTCTATCCGGGCAATCTGCCGGGCAAACTGCCCTATTACAACCACCTATTCTACAACATTTTTTGTCAGATGGAAAGGATAAATTTAAGGAACCTTTAAGGAAATAACCCTTGTCAAGAGATTCGGCAAAATGTAAACTAATAGTCATGACAGTTCATCCCAGGATCTTGCATCTGCTGCAAAGCCCGTAAGAACCCATAAATTTAACAAGGAGCTTATTTATGTCTGCCAACAAAATCCGGCGGAGCTTATCTGCCTTTTTTTCTATATTAATAGTGTTTAACACCCTGTTTTTTTCCGGGATCGATGCCTTAGCGGAGCCTGTTACCCTTGAAGACTTTCAGGCAGAGGCAGAAGAACGCAAATCTCTCCCCATCCAGACCAACCAGATTGAAAACTGGCCTGCCGGTCCGGCCATCGGAGCTGAGGGCGCCATTTTGCTGGAGGCCAACACCGGCGTTATCCTCTATGCCAAAAATATCGATGAAAGACTATACCCTGCCAGTACCACCAAGCTTATGACAAGCCTGCTTGCCGCAGAAAATCTGAAAATCGATGAGATGATCACCTTTTCAAGCAATGCTGTTTTCAGCATCGAACCCGGAAGCTCTCATATCGGGATCGATGCGGGACAGTCCATGCCCATGGAAGAGTGCCTCTACGGTATCCTCACGGCTTCTGCCAACGAGGTTGCCAATGCTGTGGCCGAGCACATTGCCGGAAGCCTTGACGGGTTCGCCGATATGATGAATGAAAGGGCAAAGGAGCTTGGCTGTAAAAATACTCATTTTGTTAACGCCCATGGGCTTCATGATGAGAACCATTATACCTCTGCCTATGATCTGGCCCTGATCGCCAGAGCTTTTTTTCAGAATGAGTTTCTCTCCAAGATGGGAAATACGGCCTCCCACCATTTCGAGGCTACCGAAACCCAGCCTGATGACTTTATCAAGAGAAACAAGCATCAGCTGATCACCGGAGACATTGCCTACAAGGGGATCAAAGGGGGAAAAACCGGATTTACCAGTCAGGCCCGGCAGACTCTTGTCACATGTGCAGAGCAGAATGGTATGAAGCTGATCTGTGTCGTCATGAAAGAGGAATCTCCGGAACAGTTTAATGATACCGTGAAGCTTTTTGATTATGGATTTACCAACTTTTCTGTGGTGAATGTGGTAGAAAACGAAACCAAATATTCCATTCAGCGCTCCGGATTTTTTAATACCTCCAACGATATTTTCGGGAACTCCAATCCTATCCTTGCACTGAATGGGGACAGCTATCTGATCATGCCCAAGACAGCCGCCTTCGATGAACTGGATTCCCGGATTTCCTATGATACTGCCCGGGAGGATGAGGTTGCCGTTATCAATTACAGCTACCATGACGCTTATGTGGGGACTGCCACTGTGGATCTTGTGCCCCGGGAAGCTGCCGGCTATGAATTTACAGAAAAATCTCCGGAAATAGAAGAGGAGGCAGACTCTCATGTGATCATCGTCAATATCAAGCTGGTGCTTATGATCATTCTCGCCGTTGCGGCAGCTCTCATCGCTATATTTACGATACGCTCCCTTGCAGGCAGCTACAGCTTCCGCAGCAGCCGCACTGAAACCGTAAGACGCCGTCATGCCTCAGTAACCGGTCTGTCCTTTAAAAAACGCCGCAGATGGCTGCGTAAACGAAACCGGAAGGATGGTCCTGATTTCTCATCCTCCCGGTCTAACCGTTTCTTTTAATTCAATAAGCCGGCCCGCGAGGCGGGACAGCGTTTGATCTTATGCAGCTCCTTTGCCTGTTCCTTTTTCTGGAGCAGCTTCTGGAAGTCCTCCTCCTTGATAAACTTGGAGGTTTTGACCACATAGACCTTGCCGCTTTCTGACTTGCGTATCCTGATCTTGGACTTCATATATCCATGGACAGGGCAAAGGGCAACGCTGTAATAATGCTTTCCGTTGGGCGAAAACCAACGGATTTTTTTGCGCAGATTCCTGTGGCATAAATAACACTTTGTACTGATAACCTCCCAATCCGCCAGTGCTGTCTGTTTATCCTCAAACTCTCTGGAAATATATTTCATATAATCATGAAATATCACATGGATCTCTTCCTGCCTGGTTTTGGGGAGTACATAGGTATCAATGGAATAGTTGAGCAAAACCTCCCGGGGAAGCAGCTCCAATATCCGCGCCGTATAATGGGCATCACTGTAAGCCCTGTGAAACGGAACATCCTTCTCTATTCCAAAAAAATCTATGGCATATTCCAGATTGTGCCTTTGACCCGCGCTTTGCCCGGGGAAAAAGGCGATGCTGAAAAGCTTCTGCACATCCAGAAACCTGACAGAGCTCTCACTTAAAGGCTTCATATGATAAAAATGCATATTTCTCTGAAGCTCTAACAGGTCAAGAGGTCCCCATGTACAGAAAATATAATCCTCCCCGCACCATGAAAGAAACTCCGGGATCATCTCTGTAAAGGGCTTTCCCGCCTGCAGATCCTTCATCTGAAGGTGGATCAGATTTCCAGTCACCTTGTGCATCTGCTTATATACTGCCGGTTTCACCAGCTGGTCATATCTTCCGATCTCTTTTCTGTCCCCGTCCAGCTTCACTGCGCCTATATCAATGATCTCAAAAGGGATTTCCTTAACCTCAGGCTCTCTTCCTGTATTGCTCTGATTCCATTCCAAATCCAATACGATATAATCCATATACTAAATTTCCTGTCAATAAACATTTTTCCCGTAACTATATGCATCATACCACATTTATCCGGATTGTACTACTTTGGATCATTAAAAATCTATTCCACCCATCTCACCACATCTCCCTTGCCAAACTCCTTATCTGCATAAGTGACGATCTTACTGTTACTGTCAAGAGCCGGTGCATCCAGAGCCATCCAGGATTCATTGTAATCCAGTACCTTCACCGTTACTTCCTCTACATAATATTCAGAACCCAGGATGCCCTCCCTCTCCCTCACCACATAAACAAAATTTCTTTTCTGATTCTCATAGACAGCATTGGCAGGAACACAATATCTGTACTTTTCTCCCATTTCCGTATGCTCCATCGTACCAGAAAGCCCCGGAAAGCCCATATCCTCCGGCAGATCAAAAAGAATTTCATATCCGCCCGGCACAGACTGGCTTTCGGAAAGATAGTCGATCTTTGCCGTTATCCTGGCACTGCTGCCATCTAGTCTTATGGAAACCTCATCTCCATACCCTACGTATTTCTTCTGTTCCTTATCAAGATTTACCTTAAACTGGCAGGGAATACTCTCATCTGTCATCATCATGGCCGCCGCATCCGGTACCCGTCCCCCTTCTTCCACATTAATATCTGTGATCATTCCCTGGTTTTCCGCTGCCACATTTCCCTGGACATCAAGAACCTGCTGATAGACTAAAAGCCCCTCCTTAAGGTCTGCAATCTGAGCCTGATAAACCGAAAGGGCGGCATCTGCGTTCTCCGGCATAAGAATATCCTCCACATCCCTGCCTGCCTCCTTCACTGCGGCATCCCTTTCCCGCATGGCATCTGCCTCCTCATAGGCGGCGCTCTGAAGCTCATCCTTTAATCTCTGCTGCTCTTCCTCATCTGCCCCCTCTGCATTTTCCAGCTCCTCCAAAGCCCGGACATACCTGTCCATGGCCCGTCCTACATCCGTATCCTTCTGTCTGGCTGTGGTATCATAATCCTCTCTTGCCCGGGCCTCCTCTATCTCCTTTCTCTGTGCTGCAAGAGCCTTGTTTTGCTCAATTGCATTTACCTGAAGCTGCAGCTCATGAATGGCTGACTGCTTCTCATCCATGATCGCCTTCAGATCATCCAGATCAATGGTAAAAAGCACATCTCCCACTTCCACCTTATCCCCCGCATGCACCAGAATATCCTTTACCTTAAGCCCGCTTAAGGCCGACACCGCCTTCTTTCCACCCTCCACCACGATCCCTTCTGCCTCCACCACATGCTCCACATACTTCTCCTCCCCAAATACCGTATTCACCACCGGGAGCCTGGTAGTATACATACTCTTAGAAACCACCGTACAGATCCACATTCCTATCATAAACAAGCATAAACCTGCCCATGTTTTTTTCTTAACCATAGCCTGCCTCCTGAAAAATATTTACCCTTACCCGACGTCCCACTGCCTCTACTCCTTCAGTCCTGAATAAACGATCCCCTGCTCCAGATAGTCCTGTCCCATCACAAACACAAAAGCCGCTGGGATCAGCGTGATCACCGATGCGCAAAAGGCGTATCCTGCCTGCCCCCAGACGATTTCCGGCAGGTACAGGGACAAGGGCCATAAGGCCTTATCATCAATAAACGCCATAGGCTGCTCCATCATATTCCAGTATTCCAGAAATCCCAGCACTACTGCCGACAGGATCCCGCTTTTGCCAAGGGGAAGGCCCATTCTGAAAAAGATATACCATTCTCTTGCACCGTCCACTCTGGCCGCCTCAAAGAGCTGCTCCGGAATACTCCGAAAGCCTCCGTAGGTGAGAAAAACAGGAAAGGTAGAAAAGACTGCAGGCAGGATCACCGCCCTTTGGGTATTCAGAAGAGAAAGTCTGTTAAGGACCAGATAGCTTGAAAGCATAGTGACCTGAAACGGCAGAAGCATAAGCACCACATAAAAGGCAAACAAAAATTTTCCCGCACGCACCTTATACACCGCAAAGGCCCAGGCCGCAGGCACCCCCACAAGGAGCTGCCCTGCCAGAATGCAAAGCACCATTTTTACAGAATTCCAGAATAGTACAAAGAACTGGGGCGTCATAAACAGCAGCTTCCCGTAATTCTCAAAGGAAGGATAATCCGGTATCAGCTTCCAGCCTATAAACTCTGTCCCGTCCATAAATACGGAAGTAAGATACCCTTTCAGCTCATAATGATCCATCACGGATCCCGTGACCAAAAGCAGCACGGGAAGTACCACAAATATTCCCGGTAAGATCAGTGAAAATACTGTAACTGCCTTTTTAAGGCTGACTGAAGCTTTTTCTTTCATTCCTTATCCCAAACTCTCTGTAATAATAATATCACCACCAGCAAAAATCCACCGGTACACACTGCCGCCGCTGCCATCTTGTCAAATTCCAGATTCACAAACCAGTTGTTGAACAGATGCTGGAGCAGGTAAATGCTTTTATGGGGGTAGGCTCCCGCCACCAGATAGGCTTCCCTGTAAATCTTAAAGGAATTCAAAAAAGATAAGATCACAATCGTATAAAGACTTCCTTTTAAATTTGGCAGGACAATATACCAGAGTCTCTGAAAGCCTCCTGCTCCGTCGACTCTTGCCGCTTCAAGCTGTCCCGTGGGAATGCCTATGATACCTGCCAGCCACAGTACCACTGTGTAGCCTGTGTTCTTCCAGATATAGCTGCCCACAAGCACCCAGAAGGCAGCCTCCGTTCCCAGGTAATCCGTATGTATCTCCCCCCACATCCCCGTCAGCTCTCCCAGCCGGGATAAAAACAGATTTAAGAAGCCCTGTTTGTAAAATACCATTTTCCATACCATAACAATGGTTGCTGTAGGCATGGCAAGAGGAAACAGATACACCGATTTGATCAGCCCTGCTTCCTTTAGCTTACTTAACGGCCATGCAATGCAAAACCCGATCAACACCAGAAGAGGGATACACACCAATGTAAATTTCAGCGTATTTCTGACTGCGATCAGAAACGCCTGATTCTGAAAGATCGTCCCATAGTTTGCCATGCCTGTAAATTGTCCCGTCACTGCCGTGGTGAAGGATCTTTTCACCACATCCCCGAAAGGGAGCAACACAAAAACCGTAACTCCCAGAAGGCTGGGAGCCATAAAGCTTAAGAAGGCCCCCAGTTTTTTTCGACTTAAATTCTTTCGATTTAAATGATTGATAGATCTCCTGCTTTTTCGTCTATGCATTGCCTTACTCCGACATATAAATTTCCAGCCCCCGGGCAACCGCCTCTACCGCCTCGTCAAGGCTGGCAAGATCACGAAAATACTCAATCCCTGCATTATACACAGCCGTTTCCACCACAGTATCCTCAAGATAGGGAGTGGAAACTGTTTCCATCCACTTCTGTACGGTCTGACGCTGCTCCTCTGAAAGCATATAAATATTCATATGAAAAGATTTGCCATCAGGACTCGACGATCCTATAGAGCTGAATATGCCTTCTTCACTGATCCATTCCTCATTAATATCATACATTTTGGGGAATGCTCCCTTATTTACGGCAAAGCCGGAATACAGATTGCTCTGGTTTTCATTTCCCAGAAGGGTTCTTAACATTTCCTTTGCCGTATCTATATTGGATGAACCTGCATTGATTCCGATCAGGGTTTTGGGAATAAAGACATCGCTGCTCATCCCGCTCATAGGAAGGATCATGTCATCCTCAAAGCCCTCCACCTTTTTGATGGAGAACATCTCACAGATCCCGCTGTGATAATAAGTGGTTCCCATGGCCAGCTGAGCCTCTCCTGCCAGATATCCCATTTCATAGGGCGTCCTGAAATAATCCGAATCCTCTCTGGAACCGCCGAAATAGCTGGAATAATTCACATTGCTGGTCATATAATCCTCTACATACTGGGCAGGAAGCCCTTCCATCTGGGCATCGTAGATCCGCTTTGTCTGCTTTAAAAATTCCTTTACCGCCTCTGTGTCAAGCTCACCGGACTCATTAATCCATTCAGGAGCCGAGGTCATGGCGAAAAACCGCATGATCCCCTTTTCGGAACAGATACGCAGCAGGGGCTTTTCAGGATTATCCGCCCTGAGCTCTTCCATCATATCCGCGATCCCTCCAAGATCCTTTGCCATGGAAATGTACTTTTCTTTTCCTGCCATCAAAGGCAGCTGAATCTCACAGGGCACCGCATACACCTTTCCATCCGTCCTGAAGGCTCCTACTATATTCTCAAAAAGGGCGTCCTCTCCCTGAAGGCTTCCAAGGCATTCGCTCAGATCCAGAAGCAGATTTTTTTCAATATAGGATTTGAGAGGCATATTATCCAGAATGATCACGTCCGGCCCCTCTCCCGCCATGATCTGAGTATTTAATTTTTTCAGAGCATCATCTCTTGTGACAGAATCACCCTCATCCATCCCTACCTCATAATCCACATAAACCTCAGGATGACCTGTCTGATAAATGCTGACTCCCTGACGCAGGGTACTATTTTCCTTCAGACTATATACCTTAAGCCTTTCATCCGGCACTGTAGGGACATCCGGATTATAGACAAAGTGCGCCGCCTTTCCTCCGTAAAATACCGCAAGGAACTCATGATCCGGGAGCTCGATCATCTGTATCAGGGAATGGCTGTAGGAAGGGTTTCCAAAACAGGAAAGCGCCCCATCGATCACCTGTTCCATAACGCTTCCGCCGATCACATGACGGTGCAGGCCTTTTTCTCCTGCGATATAAAGCACGCCATCCTCTCCCGGAAAAAAGACTACCTCAAAGGTGTCTGAAGTACTGTAGCTTCTGTCTTTATAATTCTCCTGCACAAAATCGTGCAAAACCTCATCCTCTACATACTCCTTTTTCTCCAGATCATAGATAAGAAAACCGTCATATCTCTCCGCATCCATGATCATCAGATTCCCCTGAAAGCATATCTGTTCCGGTCTTTTATTTACGGTAAGGATCTTCTCCGTACTGCCATCATCCTTTACCTGACGGATCACGCCATTCATCGTACTTACAAAAATATCCCCGCTATCTGTGACAAAGACATTCTCAGGATACCCTTCTTCCGCGCCGCCTGCTTCCACCTGGATCCGGCTTCCGTCCGGCTTAATGACAAGACATTGGGCGTCCGCCCAGAAATCTCCCTTCTCATCCTCCTCTGTGCCTTCAGCTTCTTCTTTTTCCGGCTTATAGATAATACCGGCCGTACCGTCAGGTCCGTAGGCGAGACTAAATACATAGCTCATATCCAGATCCTTGAACCAGCTTAGTTTGTCCGGTTCCCACTCTGCGCCGTTATCTTTGGATATCATCTGGGTTCCGTTATAGTCCGTCACTACCAGGGAGCCATCCTGCGTTCTGGTAACTCCGCTTACCCTTTCACAGAACTCAGATAAATCCGAAATGGTTTCCACATAGCGTCCCATCGCTGTATTACCGCCATTATCATCGGAAGTATCTTCCATATTCGGGGATTTCTTTTCTTCTGTCTCACTGCTCTGATCACTGCCGCCATTATAATCTTCTGTCTCCGCTGCCGGAGAGTCTGCATTGCTGCTTCCTGCATTGTCCGCCGGACTGCCTCCGCATCCCGAAAGCATAGAAATGCTAAGTGCTGTCGCCAGAAGCAATGACCAGATTTTTTTGTGTTTCTTCATTTTATGTACCATAATAACTCCTTTCTTTTTGTCTCTTTTTTATTTATCAAACTACCTCTATAATTACAATTTCCTTCGCCTGCATCTCATCCTTCGTCTCATTCATATTCCCTGTTACCTTTACCATTAAATCCTTCTTGATATCAGTAAAGCTTCCCTCTGTCTCCGTAACATCCTCGCCCCCGTTTTTTATGGTTTGATACTGATACCTGGTATCATCTGTGACATACACTGTGATCAGCTCCTCCTCTTCACTGCCCTCTCCCGGACTGAAGGCATAATAAAGTCCATCCTCTTCTGATTCTCCTGAAAAAATCCTGCTGATCACCACAGAATTCTCTTCGACCTTTTGTACCATTCCCTCCAGCGCTTCTTCCATATCTGAGAAGGATTTTTCATCTGTTTTGCTGTCTGTGTCTTCTTTTCCGGTGTCCCCTTCCTCCTTAACCTCTGTATCATTTACAACACTTGCATCTTTATCCTCTACAGACTCATTGTTTCCACTCTCTTCCATATTAATCACTTCCTGTTCTGCAATCTCCTCACCCTCACGATCACCGCATCCAAAAAGCAATACCGAAAAGCATAAACATAAAATCATTTTTCTTTTTTTCATAATCGTCCACTCCTTTTAATCCGTTTTAAGTAATATAGCAACTAAATCTCTAAGATTTCTCTAAAAATGTTAAAACTAACTATTTACAACAGTCGCTTTACCCTTCGATTAACTTGAACATCCACTACCAAATATAGTAGTATTGTCTTAGAGGATTTTTAAAGATTTTTATGATAGAATACCTTCCATATCAACATTACTTTGACGAGGTGAACGACATGAGAATTTTACTTGCAGAGGACGACAGACAACTCAATCAGACACTTGCCATTTCACTGGAGTTAGAGGGCTTTACTGTAGACTGCTGTTTTGACGGTGAGGAAGCCCTTTATTATGGTGAACAGAATATTCACGATATTATATTGTTAGACAGAATGCTCCCTCATCTGGACGGCACGGAGGTGCTCACCAGACTCCGCAAAAAAGGTGTCTCTACGCCGGTTATTTTTCTGACAGCTCTGGGGACTTTAAATGATAAGGTGACAGGACTTGACTCAGGCGCCGATGATTATCTGGTAAAGCCTTTTGAGACGGAAGAGCTTCTTGCCAGGATCCGCTGTATCACAAGACGGCCTTCCGCTTTCACAGATGATGACGATATTTTATCTGTATCTGATATTATCTGGTATATGAACGAGGACCGGCTGGAAGGGCCTTTGGGAAGCTGTACCTTATCCAAACGGGAAGCGGCTTTAATGGAAACCTTCCTGAGAAGAAAAAACCAGACCCTTTCCAGAAGCCTTCTTCTATTAAAGGTATGGGGCCCGGACAGCGACGTGGAGGATGGTAATCTGGATAATTATATCCATTTTCTCAGAAGACGCTTAAAAGGCGCCGGAAGCAATCTGCAGATCAAAACCATCCGCGGAATCGGTTATCGTCTGCAGGATACTCCGGCTTCCAAAAAGTAATAAATTTAGTTGTATCGGAGAAATACCTATGTATAAGAAGGTTCACCTGAGGCTTACCGTTTTGTGTGCAGGGATCACCGCCACTCTCATGATCGTCATGTCCCTGTGTTATCTGTATATTTCCGAGACAAGCCTTTACAGAAACCAATATAATTCTTTTAAAAATGATATCAACACTATTGCTACCAATTTGGAGCAGCAATCCGTGATCTCCATGGAATGGCTCTCCAAAATGGAAGCCCAGGGGAACTATGCCTTTCTGGTACTGGATAATGATATCCCCTTCCTGTACAACCGCCTGTCCCAGCCTTCCGAAGCTTCCAGCGATACTGTTTTGCAGGAGAGTCTGGACTTCTACCGCCAGAGCTTTCGCATATCAGAGGGTTCGGAGCTTCCTTCCTCCCCGTATGTATCCTATCACACAGAGTACCGCTTCCTGTCTCCCTCTGTGGGCAAGTACTATTTTGGTTCGGTGATCACCATCGAAAAAAAATCTTCCTTATTACAAATAGTTGTTATCTCACCTTTAAGCCTGATGGAAAAGCAAATCCTGCAGCAACGAATCCGTTTTCTTTTCATTGATCTGGGTTCTATCTTCATATTTATTGTTTTTTCCTGGATTTTTACCGGCATTCTTTTGAAGCCCATACAGGAAAGCCAGCAAAAGCAGACCAGCTTCATCGCCTCCGCCTCTCACGAGCTACGCACTCCTTTAGCAGTTATCCTGTCCTCTGCAGAATGCTTTGACAATGTAGGCCATGACCAGCAGGTAAGCTTCCTAAAGACGATCCGCCAGGAGGGAAAGCGTATGTCACGGCTGATTGAGGATATGCTCACCCTGACGGAATCCGACAATCATCGTTTTTCTATCCACAAAAAACCGGTAGAGTTGGATACCCTTTTATTAAATACCTGTGAAGCATTTGAAACCCTGGCAAAAGAGAAATCCCTTTCTCTTTCTCTGAGCCTGCCGGATGACGCTCTGCCCTCCTGCGACTGTGACCCCGACCGGATCAGACAGGTGATCTCCATATTGCTGCACAATGCCATCAGCTATACACCGGAGCATGGAAAAATCCATGTATCTCTTTTGTATACCGGAAAAGCCTCCGGGAAAGCGAATTTCTGCTTCTCTGTTTCAGACAGCGGCATCGGTATCTCCGATGATGATAAGAAAAAAATATTTGACCGATTTTACCGGGCAGAGAAATCCCGAAGCGCCAAAGGGCATTTCGGACTGGGATTGTCTATTGCCTTTGAAATTGTTCATGCCCATCACGGAAGCATCACGGTTGCTGATTCAGAAGAAGGGGGCGCCCTGTTTACGGTTAATCTGCCCGCGAAATCATAACATTACAATATCCTATTTTAATCCAATCAGCCGCCCCGCGAAGCGTGACGGCGATTAATTTTATATGTAAGTGTAACGAACGGGCTCCCAAACGGATATATAAGCAGAAAGGAGGAGGGCTATGGAGGAAATATACCAGGAAAACGCGAAATTGGTATATCGCTTTCTCTTAAAATACTGCCATGATCCACAGCTTGCTGAGGAATTGACGCAGGAGACCTTTTTGCGGGCAATGAATTCCATAAACCGTTATGATCATAGCTGTAAAATCAGCGTATGGCTCTGTCAGATTGCCAAACATATTTATCTGCAATATCTGAGGAAACATGGAAAGGAGATTCCCTCCGAGGAGATTCATTTAGATGAAATAACCACAAACAGTCCTCATGAAGAAGGAATTGAGGAGAAACTGATCAGGCGTTATGACCTTCTTGATGTATTGAAGGATATGCAAAGCCTTCCGGAACAGATGCGGGAGGTAATCTATTTGAGAACTATGGCGGAGCTTTCTTTTAAGGAGATCGGAGAAATCCTGGGAAAAAGCGAAAACTGGTCAAGAGTGACCTTTTACCGGGGTAAGGAACGCCTGCTGAAGGGAAGAAAGAGAGGAGAAAAATTTGAAAATGAAGTGTAATATCATACAGGATCTTCTGCCGTCCTATGCGGACGAGATCTGCTCAGAGGATACACGAGAGCTGGTAGATGAACATATTGCAGAATGCAGTGAATGCAGAGAAAAGCTGGAGCAGATGAAAAACACAGTAATCACAACAGGAAAGGCGGCTGATAAACAGATTGACTACCTGAAAAAAGTTCGCAGTATGATCCTGCACAAAGAGCGGCTTGGAAAGCTTATACTGGTACTTCTGGTGGGCATCACATATATAGGATTTTTTGTGGGATATGGCGGCCTGATCAATTATGAACAGATTCCCTCTGTGGTTTTCTGTATTCTGCTCCTTTGCGCTGCGGGACTTGCGGGAAACTGGCAGTTTTCAGATAACAGAAAAGCCACCATAGCAGGAACAGGCATTTCCGGTGCAGTATTTATTTTTTGTTTGCTGATAAACGAATATGTAGCACAGAATCTCATAAACTTAAAAGCCCCCTTTCCTTTCCTTGGAATAGAACTGCATCAGGTAGGACCGTTTTATAGTACTATTCTCAAAATCATCGCTTTAATCGTAGTGATCGCACTCATGCAGAATACTTTCGGCAGGCACAAAAACGCATGTGCTTCCATATTAAATATTGCTGCCCTGAGTCAGCTTGCGTATGCAAATGACTGGCTGTATCATATGGATACGCCGGATTCCTATTTGCGGGCAGCACATGAACTGGCGCTTTCCCAGATCGTTCTGGCGGCAGTGAGCATCATTATTTGTTCCTTATTGCGGAAATCCGGTAAAATATAACAGTTCAGCCATGCACCGGAGCATGGAAAAATCCCGACTCAGTTTCCTGTTCTTTTTTCCTTTTAACTGAATATATTAAAAATAAATTATTCCGCATTTTTTAAGGAACGCCACCGTATGATTCCAGCAGCTATTTATATTCGTCTTGATACCCCCAGATCTGCTCCAGAACAGATTTTATCACACCAGATTGATCAGCTTTTTTTCTGCGCCAAAAAATATCAGTGCGAAATTACAGGCCAATTCCAGGACATCGGATATTCTATTTCCTGCCCGGAACGCCCTGGTTTTCATTCCATGCTTAGATGGATGGAAAGAGAAAATATTTTTTTAGTACTTACGCCAACTGTCAGCCATATCCAAAAAATACCTTTTTTCTCACAATTTACTTTAACTTCCCGATACTTTTATTCTTTGAAAGAAAAAATATTTCTTCCTCTTCCCACAGAAGTATCATACCAGTGAATCCAGAAAACTTTTGGCTTTCTTTTGAGCGGCACCGATAAACAGTTTATAGCAGTCCCCAATGAAATCCGGATAAAAATAACAAAGCGTATTCAAAAAATCATCAATATATATCTGACTGATTCCCTGAATCTCATAAAAAGGACAAAGAAACCCTTTTCTACTCTCTTTTCCATATTTTTCTATATTTTCTTCCATCTTTTTGTAAAAATCCACATATTGCCAGAAATCTTCCTTCTGGTGATTTTCCATTAATGTCTTTTTCATGATTTCCTGCAAATTGCCACTTGGGGTATCTACATCCAGACCTGCCTGACTCAAGAAAAACTCGCTCAATAAAAATGCATCTGCAGTGTCAACACGGTAAATCAAATCTTCATCTGTCAACAGGATTTCAAAGCTGTCAGACTCCAAAAAGAAATAATAAAGAGCCATAAAAGAATAGTACTCTTCCCAATTTGACGAACAATTCCGAATCTTTTCATAAGACGGATCCGGATCCTTAACATCAAGATAAACCGCACCTATCGTATAACCGCTTTTAAAGCAATCCCTGCTCTCATTTTCTGAAATCTTGAATAAGCGGGATTCAGGAATATGCAACCCCATTGCCCGAGCCAGCTTCGAGTATACAAACTCATTGGCGGCACAGTCACAATATTCATGCTTGATCAAATACTTTTCTGTATCATCTTTTCTGGATGACGCAAGCAGAAGTTCTCCACTGTCTCCTATACGGTTCAATGGATTAATCGGGGAAAAATTAAAATCTTCTGTTTCCAGTACATCCTTTGATATCAATTTGGGTTTACCTTTGTTATTTTTCTTCTGGCTTTCCAAACGAATTGTTTTCAGTATACTGTTCATATCTTTGGTTATCATTCTGCACCTCACATAAAGTCAAACATACTCAATTGGACTGCCTGTTCTCCTTCTGTTTCCTTTATCCTTTCTGCCTGCTCCCATTTATAGTTTTCCTCCGGGATTTCATCCAGAAACCGGGATGGTTGCTGGCCGCAGACTAAGATCAACTCTTCCTTTGCCCTGGTCATGCCCACATAGCACAGGCGGCGCTCCTCTTCCATATCTGTCTTAACAGCAGATTGTTCCCTGCTGCCAAATTCCAGAGGAATACTCCCCTTATCCATTCCATAAAGAAATACCAGAGGGAACTCCAGTCCCTTGGATCCATGAAGAGTCATCAGAGTTACTGCATCCGCTGAAAACTTCCTGCTCCCGTTTCTTCTCACATCCCCCTCCTCTCCAAAGGAAAGGGTATGAAGAAAGGCCTCCATGGTGGGGTAAAGCACTGACATATCTGCCAGCTTCTTCATGGCATCCTCATTATCGAAGGAAATCTCCCTGCACCATTCCTCCAAAAGCTTCACCGGACGGGTTTTCTTACTTTTCTTGCAATACTTTTGGGTCAGATAAGAAAGCTTTTCTTCCTTCGCTTCACCCAGCCAGGGAGATAAAAGCTTCTGGCACAGTACTCCTGCCGCTTCCTCACTGGCATATAAAATATGCTGGAAGAAATACAGGGTTGCCCTCACTTCCCGCTCTGCCAAAAAGTCTTCCCGACCCGCTACCAGATAAGGAATTCCCTCCTGCCGAAGACACTTTTCCAATAATGCCGCCTGTCTGTGAGTCCGGTAAAGCACTGCAATATCAGAAAATCCCCGTATTATATGCCCATCACCTGATCCATTTTCATCTGTATCCAGCATATCAATCCCACCGATCTGACGGTTAATCTCCTTTGCTACAAAGATGGCTTCCCTTCTCTCATCCTCTGTAGATATGATCCGGATTGGTATTCCATCCTTTTGCCTGGCTTCCATCCTGCGCTCCTCCCCTTTATTATGGGAGATCAGGCCAAGGGAAGCCTGAAGGATATTCTGCGAGGAACGGTAGTTTTCTTCCAGGCGGACAGTGACAAGCTCCGGATATTCCTCCGCCAAACGGGAAAATATTTCGGGATCACATCCCCGAAACCCATAGATCGACTGATCCGGATCTCCTATCACAAACAGCTCCCTGCTGCCACGCCCCCATTCTCTCACCAGACGATACTGAAGAGGATTGATATCCTGAAACTCATCAATGAGAAGATAGGAAAAGCGCTTCCGCTCCGGCGCATCCTCCGGCATATTCTCCAATACTTTCAATGTTTCTATAAGAAGGTCATCGTAGTCCAGGGCTCCTGCCTCCTGCAACAGCTTTTGATAATAAGCATATACACGCCTGTCCTTTTCGTCCGCTTCTGCAAGTCCATTCTTCACCTGAGAGTATTTCTTCACCAGCTGAGCAGAGGAACCTTTCTTCTCAAACTCATGAAGTGCTTTTTCTGCCAGTTCAACCTGAAGCCCCTCATCCGCCACAATAAAGCTGCGGCCCGCTTCCTGCAGAAAACGGCTGCAGATCGCATGAAAGGTTCCTATCCAGAGATCTGTTTTCTTCGTTCCTCTCTTTTCCGCATTTTCTTCCATCATTCGGGTACGCATTTCCTCGGCAGCTTTATTGGTAAAGGTGACTGCCGTAATTTCCCCGGGAGAAATCTTTCTCTCCTCTATAAGATAACGCAGCCTGGCGATCAGTGTTCTGGTTTTTCCTGAACCAGGCCCTGCGATCACAGCAATTCCGCGGCCGGTTTTTTCAACAGCTTCCCGTTGGCGAATATTTAAACCTTCGGGAAATGAAGGGGATTTTTCTGCCTGCCGGTTCTTTGTCTCCCCATCTGAAGCATTAGAGCCATCCACCGGCTTATCTGTTTCCTCTTTCTGCACTTCCGTTTTCTGGCTCTTTTCCATCTCACGAAGCTCATCTGCTGAAAAAAATGACATCTGCCCTTCCAGGTTACTGATATCCTCCGGTGTCAGCAGGCCAATCTTTCCATATTCCCCGTCAAATCCCGGCGTTCGTTCTACCTCTCCTTTGCGGAGCCTGCTGATTCCCTCTGCGATGAGGGGGCCTGCTGCCTTTCTGATATCCTCAATTGGAATTTTCCGCAGAATGGAAAATTCTGAGCCGAGAACTCCTGTCATAGATTCATACTGCTCCCCGGCCTTTTTTCCTGCCGGAGAAATTCCCATGGAAGCACCGATCACCTCCAGAAGCGGCACAAGGCTTTCAAAAGGACGCCCTTCCTTCAGAACATATCCTTCCTCCCGGTCTGCAAGCTGTTCCACCCGGTTAAGCACTCCTATTGTTATCTTCTTTCCGCATACGGGACATTTATTACCATACTCTGCTGTTTCCGACGGACTGATACATAATCCGCATTTCCGATGTCCGTCAAAATGATATTTTCCCTCCTCCGGAAAAAATTCTATGGTTCCTGCCAGGCCTTCTCCCTCCTGAATTGCTCTGGCAAGTCCTTCATAAGAAAGCTCTATGTCAAACAGATTTGCCTCCCTTCCCAGCTTTGCCGGTGAATGGGCATCTGAATTGGAGATCAGATTGAAACGATCCAGTGCGCTGACCCGCCAGTTCATGGGCGGATCAGAAGAGAGCCCTGTTTCCAGTGCATGAATGTGGGGCGTTAAATCCTCGAAGCAGTCTTCCATTGTATCAAACCCTGAAAAGGCGCCGAACAGGGAAAAATGAGGCGTCCATATATGGGCAGGTACATAAATCCCCTTCTGGCTTGTCTCCAGCATGATCTCCAGCAGATCCCTGCATGGCAGGCCCAAAATAGGGCGTCCGTCAGAGTGAATGTTGCCGATCAGCTCCAGCCGCCTTGCCAATGCGTCTGCCTCTTCCAGCCCCGGCAGGATCAGAAGGCTGTGTACCTTTCTCACCCGCTCCCCTTTTTTGTAGATGGAGCTGATCTCTCCGGTCACCACAAAGCGGGGATGGGTATCCGGCACTCCCTCCTTCTCCAGCCGATATTCCTTTTTCAGGACATACAGGCCATCCTCTGCCGGCTCTAGCTTTTCCATCAGCTCACTTCGCCATGCCGGGTGGGTGAAATCTCCTGTCCCTACAATATCGATTCCCTTTTTTCTTGCCCACAGATCCAGATATTCCGGCGTGCAGTCCCTGCTGGTTGCCCGGGAATATCTGGAATGGATATGAAGATCTCCTATGTACATTTTTCCTTACCTCTTTCTTTAATTATCTGTTAGTCTTCCAATATCCGTACATTCCTTTTCTCTTTACTATATTATATTTTATTTTTTATGCAATATATATTCATAAAAATTTAAATTGAACTTATAAACAGTTTCTTGCCAAATCCAGCTTGTAAGTACACGATATTAGTATAAAGGGAGGCTATACAAGAAAAATGAGCTGGCCGTGGACTTTTTGAAAAAATGTAGTGATGCAGGATTATTTTATGAATGATATGGAGGCAACTATAGTGAAGGGAAGAAGGATATTTGAATGATTTATATTATGAAGACAGACCCATGAAGCTTATTGTGCCTAATCCGCTTATGAGGATTGATAAGGAAGAACTGGAATTGAACAGGAAGAAACCGTGAAATGCTTGTTGCAAATCAGGCAGAAGCAGGTAATGAGTGATCAGAAAGCCTCAGGATATGAAACAATCTGATGTCTTATTCTCTGGGCATCTTCTCTGTAATCGCAGAATTAATATACTCGCTTATACTCTGTCCTGCTGCCTTTGCCCTTTGCTTGACAACTTCTTTCTGCATTTTGCCTCTTTCTTTCTCTTACCTTATGATATATAATTCTTTTAAATAGTTGGGGCGGCTTTGGCAAGTCCACCGCCCTTTCTATCTCTCCGCTTTACTTTTTAAGTAAGGCTCTTACTTTTTCTTTAGCCTCTTCAAGATCTTTACACTCATTGAGTATTTCGAGTATTTTCCTTGTCTGGTTTTCTTCAGCTGTCTCTTTAAGCAGCTCGCCTACATTCATTTCCTCGTCCATACTTTCTCCTTTCCCTGCCGCCCAGTTATTTGTTATGGGTTTTATGTATCTCCCTTAATTGTCTTTATTATATTGCATATTACAGAATATATTAATGCATATTCTGTATATGTTCAAATATTCACCAATTTCTTTCTTATCCCTATCTATATCACCCATACCCACGGATTGCTTTCCCAATCATAAACTCCAGCATCTGATTCCTTGATGGTGGAATTCTGTATTTTTGAATATTTAACAATCGTATATTTCAAATTCACATACAGCCTGGGATCAATGCCTTTTTATATGGCGTGTATGAAATTAGCCAGATACCGAAAGCTTCCATCCTCAAAGCATTCCACAACAATCTCATTTTTAAACGCACAGTCAGTATTATAATCCGGCCATACCCCATCTACAAAGAGCGTCAGAGTGCCGTCCGGATTCTCCGTATAATCGACCACTTCCCCAAAAGGCGGACAGGGACTGGAAACAATCATTTCGTAGGGGTAGCTGTCTTTCTCTGCATCATATCCGCACTTTGCTCTTACCTGCTCTCTCGTCACCGGGAAATATGTGGTCATTATCCTCTCATAAACTTCAGCAGGTATCTCATCATTTTCCACATGTAAGCCTTCTCCCGTATCAATACGGTAAATATCCTCAAACATACACGGCATCAAAATATCTTCTGCATTGCCGCTGCTCCAGTTAGTCACAAGCATATTGTAGTTCATGTAACTCAGACCGGAAATATATTTCCTGGTCAATTTCCTGCATTCCTCCGAAAGCGGCTTTATCCTCCAATATTGACGCAGGCTTGAGTGATGGACTAATGCTTTGTAAGCGTAAATAAAATATCCTTTTTCCGTCAGCTTTATTTCCGCAATGTCGCTGACCAGAGTAGACGTAATCTCCGGTGTTCCTCCTTCCCTCCATCCGACCTCAACATAATAGGCCTGTAGTCTGTCTTCTCTGTATATAAAGGTATATACTCTTATAAGTCCATCTGAAGTGATATGAAATATGGTGACCATAGCATTTCTCTCTTCCAGATAAGCGGAATAGAACTCCTCTACCGCATCATAGTTTTCCATATTGATATGATCAGCAACGCTTGTATATCCGGCTTCACCCAGCAATGCGACTGCTTTCATCTGCTGCTCTCTCGAAAAATCCCTGACCTTACCGGCATCAGGTCCTTCTGACGTCTCTGCGTCCTTATATACTTCTTTTACTTCTTCCGCCGCCTTTAATGCCATATTTTTAAGCTCTGCTTTCTCATTTTCACTGATCAGGCTTTCTGCCTCCTGAGAAAAATACAGGGACAATCCCTTTTCCTGTCCTCCATATATCTCTTTCCATTGCTCCTGCGTCAGTCTTTCCGAATACCACCATGCATCATACTCCCCCACATCCTCCAATAAAACCGGCTGATTCGATACATACTGAAAACGCCCGTTATAGAGAGGACGAACCACCACTTCATGTGTAAATGCCCTGGATGTGTTTTCTTCCGGAAATACGGCATTCACAGTAAGTGTCAATGTTCCGTCACCATTCTCTGTATAGTCTGTCACCTCCGGATAAGGAGTATCTGAATATCCATTCTCATAAAATCCTCTGGGCTTATACTCATAGGATAGATCCTCCGGATAATAGACTGTCCTTTGCTGCAATTTCTGAGCGTCTATTGCTATAAACTCCCTGACAGCGCCCTCAAATATATCGGCAGGCACCCGATAAATTGTCCCAATCCCTGCATTTTCAGCCGCTGTATAAGGAATCGCCTCTTCGTATACAATCGGATAAAATTTGTCAAACAGATCATAAAAATCCAGCTCTCCAAATTCCTCCTCACTCCATTTTGTAAGGAACATATTATTGTTGCTGTAACCAATGGGCATTATATATTGCCGGTTCAATTCCCTGCATTTTTCGTCTAATGGCTCCACTCTCAGAGCAACATGCTCTGTCATGTCGCTTAGAGAAAGGGTATAATAGCTTTCGGAATAGTAGCTGCCCTCAAACAACAGATAGCCCTCCTTTGTATATTGCCATTCTTCCGCAGGGTAACTGACCGTACTCATATTTTTCAGTTCTCCATTTATATTCTGATAATATCCTCTGATAACATCTACCCTTCCGTCTGTGGTTTTCAAGTCGTATTTTGTAAATCCACCTGACCAGGCAACAGCTATGACCGTCAGCTCCGCCTGCTCTTTTTCTTCTACTGATCTGCAAAACTGCATCACCTGCTCTAATCCCTCCATATTGACCTGGTTTTTCTCATCCACTGCAATGTATCCGTTTTCTCCAAGCCTTTTAATGATCCTATGCATTGTTTCCAAATTGCCCATTGCACCTGCCTCTGCTGCCTGATCAAGAATGTCCTGATAAAGAGCCGCTATGTGGTCTGCTTCGGAAAACACGCCCTCATCTCCAGGGTATTCAGGGTATTGTTCTATGGTATTTTCTGTTTTTGGTAAATCCGGTGTTTTCTGAGACTCATTATTGCATCCTGTCGATGTGAAAATCAGAATGCTTATCATCATTAACAGATATTTTTTTGCTTTATTTTTCATAATCCCTCCAGATAATATTTTAAATCGTAAAATATTTGGCTTATAATACTACAAGTGTAATATCAAATATTATTACATTTGTAGTATTATAAGTCAAGTAACTTCTCATGGGATTCTATCCATCTTAATAATAGTTTTTCTTCCTTTTCGAAATTGTGTGTTCGTGAAAGACAGGTTATAATTGTACTAACAAATTGAAATTTTGTGGAGGAGTAATGGTATGACGCGAAAAGAGCAGGCTGACTTTGCATCAATGTGGCTTATTGGAAAAACTGAAGGAATACGGCCGTCCACACATCATCGGAAGTTATCGCATGGATATGATGGCGTGGAACGATCTTGATATTAATGTTGAGAACGATAAAATGTCATTGGACAAATTATATATCTTATCTGATTACATTATAAAAACATTTCACCCTATATGGTACGAGGCGAAAGAAGAACGCACCAATGAGAATAAAACCGTCTGGATATCTGTCTATGGCAGAAAGCCAGAATACAGACTAAAAAATTTGCCTGACAGGAACTGTTTGATAACAGCGGCTTTGATCATTACCTCAAAACCGCTGTTATCAAACTTGTATCTGTCTTTCACATTTACTTTATTCTGTTATTAAGGAAATCAGCATTTTTCTTTCATCCGATGCATCACTTCATTACCTCCCGCACCGAAATAGTCATGAAGCCTTTTATATTCCCCATAAAGCCTACGGTAAGCTTCCACATTCCGGGAAATCGGCTCATATCTCTGATCTCCCACCTTTCCCATTGCTCTTGCCGCCTCGTTTACAGACCCATATCCGCCTGCGGCCGTACCTGCTGCCACCGCTGCATAGACAGAAGCGCCAAACGCCGAGCCCTGCTGCGTGGAAGAGGTGTAAATTGTCTTTCCCAGCACATCCGCATAAATCTGCATCATAAATGGATTCTTAGACACAATGCCTCCGCAGGCATACAGCTCCTTTGCTGTGATACCACCCTTTTCAAATTCCTCAAAAATGGCACGCATCCCAAAGGCTGCTGCCTCCAGAAGCGTCCGGTAAATTTCCTCCGGTTTCGTCCGAAGCGACAGTCCCAATATCATTCCCGAAAGATTGGCGTCTGCAAGGCAGGAACGGTTACCATTCCACCAGTCCAGCGCGATCAGACCGCTCTCTCCGGGAGCGAGCTCTGCCGCCTTTTCACTGAGCAGAGTATGGACTGAGATGCCCTTTTCTGAAGCCTCTCTTTCATAGCTGCCCGGCACACAATTTTTTACAAACCAGTCAAACATATCGCCCACAGCGCTTTGTCCTGCCTCATAGGCATAGAGCCCCGGAAGCACCGCATTTTTGACGCAGCCGGAAATCCCTTTTATATAGGAAAGCTTTTCAGAGCAGAGCAGCATGCAGCAGGAGGTTCCGAGGATCATCAACGCTTTGTCTGGGCCGTCGATCCCTGCCGAGGGCACCGCCACATGGGCGTCGATCATGGACGCCGCCACTGCTGTTCCCGCTTTCAGCCCCAATCTTGCAGCCGCATCCTCCGTCAGTCCTCCGGCGCATTCCCCAACCTGTACTTCTCTTCCCTTCAGCTTCGTTTTCAGGGAAGAAAGACCGGGATGAAGCTCCTTTAAGAACTCCTCTGAAGGATAACCATCCTCCTCATTCCACAGAAGCTTGTAGCCTGCGTGACACATACAACGCGTGGTCTCTCCTGTCAGCAGATAGACCAGATAATCGCTTACCTCCATGAAATTGTCTGTTGCTTCATATACATCCGGCGCTTTTCGGATGATCTCCAAAAGCTTCGGCAGCATCCACTCTGCATTTACCCTTCCGCCGCAGCGCGTAAGAAATTTTTCGTTCCGCATG
Organism: uncultured Lachnospiraceae bacterium; assembly: GCA_947382625.1. GTDB lineage: Bacteria > Bacillota > Clostridia > Lachnospirales > Lachnospiraceae > Suilimivivens. The sequence continues at coordinate 33,760 of CANDAG010000014.1, read as the reverse complement.
GCGGCAAGCTCTGTGATACAGTCTGCCTCCTCCTGGGCGCCATGATGCTTCCAGAGCTTTAGCTGTGCATGGGGCTCTGCCTGGAACTGCTCTGTCTTGCAAAGCGGCCTGCCCTGATCCAAAAGGGGCAAAAAGGTGGAGGATGTGGCGTCGATCCCGATGCCAATGATATCCTCCGCCCGGCACCCGGATCTTTCTACCGCTTCACGGATCGTAAAAAACATCGCCTCCACATAATCATCTATTTCCTGAAGTGCAAAATCTGTAGGGAGCTTCTTTTCTGTCCCCGGCATCACTCTGCGTATTTCATGAGGATATGGATAGACACTTTCCGCAATCACTTCGCCGCATACAGAAACCAAAACCGCTCTTGCCGAGAGAGTGCCGTAATCCAGCCCGATTACATATTTATCATTCATTTTCATCACAATACTTTTCTACAAGCTTTTCTGCGGCTTTGTCCAGTTCTCCGATATCCCACATAAGCTGCAGAATGGTATAGCGGTCGCGTAGCTCTTTTCCGTAACGGATACTGTCATAAACATATTGTCTCGGAATGCCGACATCTGCAGGAATTTTTGCCGCGCCCATTTTCTCCAGTACTTGATAAATTTCGGACGCTTTCGGAGCCGTTTGGGCCAGAGAACGAATTTCATCCCACTTTTCTTCGATGACAGAGAGCCGTTTTAACAGCCCCTCCGGTTCATTCTTTCCGGATTTTTTCTCCAGCTCAATAATCCCTTCCGCGCCATCCCGATAACAACGGCGCATTTCTTTTTCCCATTCTTCCAAAGAAGGACGACACGAAATTTCCCCGCGTATCCTGTCAAAGTCCGGCTTTTCCATCTCTGCTAATGCGTTATAGAGTTCTAACATCAGCACTGTGCCGATACCAACCTTAGTCCCGTGGAGTACCGCCGGGATACCGTCAAATAGAAACTGCATTTCCCAGTAATGGGACTGATGGTGCTCCGCTCCGGAGGCCGGACGTGAATTTTCGGAAAAATCCATGGCAATACCGGAAAGCACCAGCGCCTCCGTAAGCACGGAAACAGCTTCTTTGTCATGGGATGCAAGTCCCTTTGTACTTTCCATTGTCTGGTCTACCGCCCTGCGCATAATACCGGCAATGGTATCACAGTAGTACTCGTTGTTCACGATATGGGAAAGCTTCCAGTCAAGAAGGCAGTTATATTTTCCAAGGATATCCGCTGCCCCTGCCGCCAGCATTTTAAGAGGAGCCGCCGCCATGATCTCCGGATCACAGATAAGAGCCAAAGGCTCCTGTGCAGGGAAGGTGATCTTCATATTATGAAAGATCAGCGGCGCTACGCCGCTTACAAGCCCGTCCATAGAAGGCGCCGTGGCGATCAGCAAAAAAGGCCTGCCTGTAATATAACTGAAATAACGGCCAAGGTCATTGATCGTACCGGTACCTATAGAGATGATAATATCCGCTTCTTTATCATTTGCCATGGCAATGCTGCCAAGTGCGTACTCATCTGCCGCTATATCTCCGTTTTCCGGACTTTGCAGCACATGGGAGGTGAAGCGGATCTCTGCCCTTTGCAGTACCTCCTCCGCTTTGATTCCTGCAATCTCATGAGTATGGGTGTCCGAGATCAGATAGGGTCTTGTATACCCTAACCTTTTCAGAAGATCCGGCAGCTTCCTGATAGCCTCCGGTTCAAAAATATAATGTGCGAACAGGGATTTATGTGTCCGCCCGCAGCTGCATTCAAAGCTGCTGTTTAAATAGGGATCGATCGATCGGCTTTGCATAAGGATTTCCTCAATTTCTTTCTTTTTTGCCACCATTGTTTTGTCAGCCAAAATGTATGATTTATGGTTCCATGATTTCAGGAAATATGCTGCGAAATCCAATCAAGATATTTGCCGCGCTTTATCATTGCAATTTTGTACTTACCTCCATCTTTCATCGTAATAAAGATACCAAAAGGAAAGAAAGGGGGCGTCAGGCAGCTCTTAACCGATTGAATATCCTTCATCTCAATTTCCCAGCTCGCACTTGCCGTTCCGATCAGTCCGGAGGCCAGAAATACGATTCTTTGATCCGTAAAGTATATTTTACCGGATATCTGACTACTTATTGTCTGCCCTGGCCACTTCCATGTATCTGCCGATACCTTTTCCGCAAACACAGTCTCATTTGCACGTGCCTCAAATACTTGCTTTGCCATGAATATTTCCTCCACATTTTTTGATCAAATAACTTATGAAGCCATATTATTTTATCACGGATTTCTATTGGCTGACAACTATTATGAAATTTTTATAAGCATCCGTATGCCACATTCCTGAATCTATGGTGATGATAAAGCTCTTCATTCGGAAACATATTATGCATATATACAAGAGAAACTTTTCTTATCGGATCGGCTTCAGCCCATGTTCCTCCTCCTCCCGTCCATCCAAAGGCTCCCAGATTTCCATTATGGCTGCCTTTTGCCTTATCGATCAATGTACGAAAACCCAATCCATAGCCATAACCATTTAAATACGTATCTGAAAAATCCCTGAGTTGTTCCACATTCAGACAGTTTGCTGTCATCATCTCCACTGTCCCTTTCCCCAAAAATCTCTCTCCTTTCCAGGTTCCGCCATTTGCCAACATTTGCATAAAAACGGCAAAGTCCGCAGGAGAACTCAACAGATTGGGTCTTGCCCCCTCCGGACTGATCTCCGGATTCACATCACTGTTATTCCCTGCCGGAAAAGGACGCAACGTACCATCTGGCAGCTTTTGGTAATTTCCCAAAACCCTGTCCCGATTTTCATCTGTACAATAGGTAGCCGTATTTTTCAGTCCCAATGGGACTATCAACCTATCCTCGAATACCCTGCGCAGAGGTTTACCTTCAATCACTTCTACCAACGCTCCGATTATCTCACTTCCGAAACCATACAGCCAATGTGTACCCGGCTCAAACATAACAGGCACATCTGCCATCACCCTCACTTCATCGCGAAGCGCAGGGGTTCCCTTTTCCTCTAAAAGCTTTTTGATTCTCCTGCTCATGTCTGCCAAAGTCGGAATTTTTGCGTTCTCATCCGGAAACATACAGTAAGGCAGACCACAGGACATTGAAGCTGCATCTTTGATTGTAATCGGATTCTTCGCAGGAACAACTTCAAAATCTCCATTTGCTTTGCGTACATATTTCATCGTATTTTTCCATTCCGGAAGATATTCCCCGATAGGATCTGAAAACAGTAATTTTCCCTCTTCAAACAGCATTCCCATAATTGTATAGGTAAAAAGCTTAGTCGTAGATGCCTGCCTAAACATATGATTTTTATTTAATGGTATTTTTTGTTCTAAGTTTGCATATCCCTTATACCCTTCATAAAGGATCTCATTTCCACGCATAATTGCGCAACCACAGCAGGGAACTGTCTCTTGTGCGAATCTTTCAAGAAGCCTGTCCAGTTTAGTAAAATCTTCCATGCCATATCACTCCTTTTTCTATTGTACAATTACAGATATTAATCTCCGTCATATTTATATCCATCCAGCAATGTCCTCATAATACGGGCTGTATAAGCGCCCAACTGTATGGAATGTCTTGCCACAGCCACCACATTTGCATTTTCAGAAACATGGAGATTCAGAACATCTTCACAGAAAGACACCAATGGGACAAAAAACTGTCCACAGATCAAAATACAGGGTTTTTTCAATCCCTTATATTGCCCGGCTGTCTCCACCAGAAGAGAAGATGCCCACATATGAATTTTTTGCCCATCCTTCATAGTAATGTCAATTTCATCCCCCGGATTTATATAATCTACTTTTGCCCCCATGACACTTTCAAGAAATTCAATGGGCGCATAAAGGCTATCCGTATCAAACATTTCTCCTATATGCACGGAATGAAAAGAATCCAGCTGTGCCAGGGTACGGATAAGTCTGACCTGATGTGAATCCGAAGATCCTATTTTTTTAATCTCTCCCCCAACATATACTTTATTACTTCCAAGAGCCATTACAAACAAATCCTTATCCGGCTTAATCGCGGTTATGGGGTTTTCCCAGAGAGATTTTCCATCCACTCTTCTGCACCCGGAGTAGAGCATGTCCCAGAGCACCTGGGCTCCTTCCGGAGGCTCCCTGTGTCCCATATCTTTAATCTCCCAATGAATAATAGGTGCATTGGTACCATTAAACTGCATGAAATTATCTTTTCCCCGTATCATGAGCCATGGCGTATTATCCTTGCCGTTCACACGCTCCCAAATCTCACGGTTTATATCATTCATAGCATAGCGTATATCAGAAATATCCTTTGGAAGAGGATCCGGAAGCCAGTAAAATACATCTTTCTCCCCCCGCATCTGTAAAACCGGTAATGGCGCCGGCGCAATATCGTCCTCTTCTATCATCTCCGCCGGGGAAGGACCTGTAATATTACCTGCCGCTGCCAGCAGATCGGAATGTTTCATTGTAAACGCAAGAGTCATCACTTCACCATTCGACATTCCCTGCATATAAATCCTTGTACTGTCAATCGCATATCTTTTCTGCATCAGCATAATCAGATCATACAGATACTGTATTTCCTCATCCGTACATCCCCATCTTTCAAAACTGATTGAATTTGGATATATCACAATACATCCGTTTTTTTCTGCAATCTGATTCCAGATTGTAAAATCCACCCATCTCCTTCCATCATTACCTCCCCCGTGCAGCTGGACGATCAATGGATATTTCTTTTCTTCTGAATAATTGGAGGGAATATATTCATACCAGATATTCTGATAACCTTGTACAATTTCTTCCCTTTGTTCCTTAACACAACCACATTTTGGCAGTCTGTTAAATTGTTCAAAATCCCGATACATAATCGGATACACTTCTGTAAACTGACTTTCCGTATTCATCTTCCTTCTCCTTTCTATATACCCCTGATGTTTTTGCTAATTATTTAGCTAATGTTTCTCTCTTTATTTATACAATATTTTAGTTATACAGTCAACATTAACTTTAATATTTGTTTACTTTCACAATATTTTAGTGTATAATTAAACCATGGTAGTATTTATTTGCTAAATTAATTGTAGAAAGGAGAGATTCATTTGCTAAGACAGGTCACTACACACTATGGAGTCATCCGGGGAATTCCAGCCGCCGATCCCAGGATCACTGCTTTTAAAGGTATTCCCTTTGCTGCACCGCCTGTAGGCGCGCTCCGCTGGAGAGCCCCACAGCCCCTCGCCCCCTGGAAAGGTGTTTTGGAAGCAGAGATGTTTGCCCCCATTTCCATGCAGGAAATTCCCGGACTAAATGCACCGGATGATATTTACACGAAAGAATGGCACGTGGATCCCGATATTCCCATGAGCGAGGATTGCCTGTATTTAAACATCTGGAGTCCGGCCAGGAACACTTCCGAAAAGCTTCCGGTAATGATTTGGATCTTTGGAGGCGGTATGTGTTGCGGTTATCCTTCCGAGATGGAATTCGACGGAGAGCGTATTGCAAGAAGAGGAGTAATACTTGTAAGTGTCAATTACAGAGTCAATGGATTTGGTTTCCTTGCCCATCCGGAGCTTACACAGGAGAGTGAATTCCATTCCAGTGGAAATTATGGCTTTCTCGATCAACTTGCCGCAATCAAATGGGTCAAAGAAAATATCTCCGCATTTGGCGGTGACCCGAAAAATATGACTGTCTTCGGACAATCCGCAGGAGGACGCAGCGTTTTGTGTCATCTCTCCTCTCCTCTTGCAAAGGATACCTTTGTCCGTGCGATATCACAAAGCGCAGGAGGTGCCGGTCTGTGCTGCCGTCCCTTGTATCCTTCTCTCAGAGAAGCCGAGGAGACCGGGAAACGTTTTCTTTCTTTTCTTAAGGTTGACAGTATAGCGCAGGCACGTCAGATTGACGCCTGCACCCTTCGGGATAAATCTATGGAATTTATTCTCCACGATGTCCGCTGGGGTCCTGTCATTGACGGATGGTATCTTAAGGAGGATCCCATTTTATCCATTGCCGCAGGCCGTCTGAACACGTTTCAGTGCATGACAGGAAGCACTACTGCAGAGATGAACCGATTTCTCCACTTCAACTCCCGCACCGAACTTGACGCTTACGCAAAAGAATCCTTCGGAGAAAATGCCGATACCTTCCTTTCCCTGGCGAAATCCAGGATGAGCCAAGGAGAAAAAGGCTTCCATTTCTCCTACAATCTAAGCGAACTTGGTGCCAAGACCTGGGCAACACTTGCAGCGGAGCAAAATCATCCTCTCTACATTTATCGCTTTGACGCCGATCTTCCCGGGGATAACGCCGGAGCATTCCATTCATCAGAGTTATGGTTTATTTTCGAGACACTTGCTAAATGCTGGAGACCTTTTCAGGGAAAACATTACGATCTGGCACGACAGATGTGCAATTATTGGACTAATTTTGCAAAGACAGGAAATCCCAACGGCGAGGACAATAATAAAGATCCTCTTCCCCTGTGGAAACCTTATACTGCAGATTCCGAAAATTGTATGCACTTCGGAGATGTACCGCAAATGGAGGACACAGGGCAATCCCCATTTATGAAATTTATGATCCGACAGCAAGTAGCAGAAGCCAAAAACGCCCTCATTAAAAAAGGCAGCAGGTAAAATTACCTGCTGCTTTTTTAACGAAGACTCCTGCTTCACCCCTTTATTCCGGAAACCCTCCACAACTCATACGCACAACAAGTGGTGTAGGAAACAGGCTGACAGAAGGCTCCTTTGTGCCAAGTCGAATCAACTGCACAATAATTTCCAAACACCTTTTCCCCATTTCCTCTACTTCCATTTTTACTGCTGTGACAGACGGGAACATCTGCTCTTCCATAAAATTATCGCCATATGACACAATTTCCATATTCTCCGGAACCCTGATTCCATTTAGCGCCAGTTCATGCATTACCCCTACTGTCATTTCAGTTATGAATACGAACATTGCCGTTGGAAGAACCACACCTGCCTTTTCGCATCGTGCGATCAATTCATCCACTGCATTCTTACCGCCGTTTACATGCAGAATATCCTCACAGATATAAAGAGGATTGATATCCAGACCACACTCCTGGCATCCATCCAGAAACCCCAGTTTTCTCATATTGCCAGCCTTTCCTCTCTGTGCGGGCAACACCAATCCTACGTTTTTGTGCCCTCTGGCTTTAAAAAGGCGGGCAACCTTATTGCCTACTTCATAATCATCCACATATACCGTGCTATACTTCTCTGTCACCCTGTTAAACAGAAGAACCGGAACATCAAAATTATTCTCCCGCAAAAAGGAGACATCCCCTTCTTCCATACCCAGAATAATCGCTCCGTCACATACACGTCCGCTTATTTCATCCGCATACTTATATAACTCCCCGACCAGGAAGGTCTGCATAACTATTTTGACTTCCAATCCGCCCTCTACGATTGCCTTCTGAAAACCATACAGAATACGGCTGACTACTTTGATATCTGTCATAAAAGGCATGAATACCGTCACCACCACTCTTGGCATACGAGCCTGGCCTGATTTTTCTGACAATAATCCTTCCCGTTTACAAAATCCGTACTCTTCAGCCACACTCCAGACTTTATTCTGTGTATCTTTGGATATCCGAAGTTCTCTTCCCTGTCCATTTAAAACAATAGATACTGTAGAAGGTGATATATTCAGTCTTTCTGCTATTTCTTTGACTCCGGTACTTTTTCTTCCTCTTTTCACTCAGTTCACCCTTTATTCCATAAAATACCTTTTTTATTATACAGGGTACTGTCAGAAATCTCAACTCTAAAGTCCTTTTGCAATGAATCTGTTACTGAAATTATTTCATATTTTCCAAAACCTTGTCCATATGATCAGAGCATTCTCTTAAAGCTTCTTCTACACTCATCTCATCAAAAGTGATATTCTCGAACATTGGCAAAAGGGCATCATAGCATAGTGCAGTAGATTCCAAAAATGTTCCCGGATAATAGGGATCATAATACTCTGTATAACTGCTGGTAATCGAAAACATTGGATTTTCATTTAATTTTTCATCTCTGGCTACGGATTTCAGATATGGCTGATACCCCAGCTCTGTCCATTTATAAGCCGGAGACATTCCGTCACCCATAATCTTATTATGCAAATTATCATTCCAAAACTCAAGAAAGGAATAGCAGGCTTCCAATTTGCGTCCTTCCGTATTTTTCATGATACAAATTGAAAGAGGCCACCCGCACATGGATATTCCCTTATCTCCGGCCGGAAGTAGGCTTAACCCATAATCTACTCCATTTTCCTCACAGCTGGACGCAAACCAGGATCCTGACGTCAGCATCCCACAGGTATTTGCCAAAAACATATTTTGATAATCCGCATCAGAATACCTTCTTGTTTCACCACCATCCACATACTTTTTATACAATTCCAGCGCTTTTAAATTTCCTTCTATACATTCCGGATCCGTCAACAAATTTTTATTATCAGAAGAAATCACACCGCCTCCCATACTGACCATCATGCTTCCAATTGTATTATGATTTCCGTAATAAAACCCTCCTCCTACAATATTTTGAGCCGGATCTTCAATCTTATCAGAGAACTCTACCAGCTCCTCCCATGTTTCAGGCGGTTTTTCCGGGTCAAGTCCAGCCTTCCTGAAAACATCCTTATTCCAGAACAAATAAGTAGGAGAAATTTGAAACGGCATCCCATAAAGCTTTCCCTGATAGTAATTGTTTTTAAGGATTTCTTCATCAAAATCCTCTTTTTCCAGATCAGTTGCATCCCATATGCTATCTATGGGGATATAGACCCCGTCTTTTGCATAATCACCAACAGCAGACCCAATATGCATTTCAGGATTTGTACTACTGGCTATTGCCATGTTCATTTTTTCCTCCAATATCGAAAATTCCATGATATCCATTTCAACAGTCACATTATCTTCATTTTTTTCGTTATAGAGAGCTACCATCTCTTTCAGAAGCTCTCCATCTTTTCCTGTCCACCCATTCCAGAAACGAATTGTAACTGGTTCCTTTGCTACATCCATGTTACTCTTTCCAAGAGCTTCATCATTTTTTTCTTTCTGTTCCCCGCACGCAGCTGTCCCAACCAGAATCATTATGATCAGAAATAAAATCCATCCCTTTTTCATATCCTGCTTTCCTCCGTGTTTTCTGCTTTTATATAATTTGTCTTATAGTTTATAACCAGGTGAACAGCCTGCGGATCATATCCGCTGCCGATTTTCTCCAAACATCCCATTCATGATAACCGGGATACGTATGAAGCTCTATGCGAAATCCCTTATCTGTAAGCTCTTTTACCTGAGGACCCGTATATTCTATCCTGAAATCCTGTTCCCCGCAGCTTATAAAGGTAAGCTTCATATCCTGATTATATTTTTCAAGATCCTCAAATAAGCTTGTATAATCATAAGGCATATCAAGCTCGGTTCCCTTTACCTGAAATCCTGCCCCTGAACTGAACATCCCTAACGAGCAGAATGTTTCCGGATGACGGAACACCACCCGGCGGGCATAAGTCCCTCCCAGAGAAAGCCCTGCACAGGCTCTTGCCAACCGGCATTTTAGTGTTCTGTATCGCCTTTCAATAAATGGCAGGCAATCCCGAATCACAATTTCATCCATATCAACAGCTGTATAAGTCCCATCCTCCTGCTCCGTAAAATAATCTCCGCAATTCATTACCACGATCATTTTCCGGCACGCCCCAGCTGCCAACAGATTATCCATAATATAGTTTATCTTGCCCTGCCAGATCCATCCACATTCATTTTCTCCTCCTCCATGCTGCAGAAACAATAGCGGATATTCCTTCTTTTCCTCATCATAACCCGGAGGTGTATATACCCAGCAGCAACGAACCTTTCCCGTAACAGATGACGAAAACAATTCCATGCGCACAGTTCCATGGGGGACATCCGTCAGAAGATAGTCGTCAAAATCCGGATCAGGAACTTCAAAAAAATTAATAGCCTCGCCACAGCCAAATCCAACAGGGGCGATAGTATTCAACATTTCCTGCCCATCTACCAGATATCTGTGATAATGGAATCCAGGTTTTATTCCCGATAGTATCGTTTCCCAATATCCTTCCTTTTCTTTTTCAACACATCTGACCAAAGGAAACGTTCCTTTCAGCTTTCCCTGCATATGTCCGCCGATCCCCGTGATCTCAACCTTCTCTGCATTCGGTGCATAAAACATTACATGTACAGAGCCATCCTCCTTCACCATGATACCCGGATAATTTCTCAGCTCTCCCGACAGCCCTTTTTCTGTTTTTTTCCAGTAAAACGGATCAAAATAGAGCATATGTGAAGCATAGGCCTGATTTTTATTATTTTTCTGTGTATTTTTCATGTTATTTCCTCTCTATCCTTTAATACCCGATGAAACGATACTATTTACAAAATATTTCTGACCAAATACAAATAGTATAAGCAAAGGCAGGACTGATATCACGCCTGCAGCAAAGGCAGGACCATAATTTACCGTATTCTGTCCTACAAAATACATAATTCCATTCGCCAGCATCCTCTTATCATTACTGCTCGTAATAAGAAGCGGCCAGAGAAGGTTATTCCAACATCCCGAAAATGATAATACGGCCTGCGTCATCAATGCAGTCTTACACAAAGGAAGCATGATTCGGAAAAATATCCCGAATTCTGTCAATCCATCCAAACGTCCGGCTTCTTCAAGCTGTGCGGGAAGAGTGATAAAGAAAGAACGAAGAAAGAAAATCCCGCCCACTCCGGCAAGCTGGGGAATGATCAGTCCCCTGTAAGTATCCAGCATTCCCATGTAAAACACTATCATAAACAGAGGTATCATAATCACCTGAAAAGGTATCATCATGGATGCCATGAACATCATGAATAATACATTTTTCCCCTTAAACTCCATTCTTGCAAAGGCATATCCCGCCATTGAATTAAGTAAAGTGGAGCCCAACGTTACCGATCCCGAAAAAATAAATGAATTCAGGATGTATTTGTTGACCGGAATCATTTTATATACATCTCTAAAATTCTGAATGACATAATTCTTCGGAAAAAAACGCGGCGGATACTCTACAATCTGATCCGGCGGCCGAAAAGCCGAAAAAAACATCCAGACCACCGGTGCCAGGATCAGAAGGACAAGCAAGATCAAAAACAATATAGTAAAGGCTCTGCAGGATACCGATAAAGCCTGCGCTACAGGAGAAATCCTCTTCTTCCTTTTTTTCATTTTCCATTTCCTCCTTCCTTCTCCTGACTGATCATTTTTGCATACATAATGATGGATACTGCCAGAATAATGACAAACAGGATTTGCGACATTGCTGTTGCATATCCGAGCCTGTTATCTGTATTAAAGGCCACACTGTAAATATAGCTTACCACTGTCTCCGTGGAATGATTTGGTCCTCCGTTTGTGATCGTATATATCAGGTCAAACACCTGAAAAGAGCCTACTACTCTGGTAATAAATAAAAACCAGAGAGTGCTGCTAATACCAGGAACTGTAATACTCCAGAATTGAGCCCATTTCCCCGCGCCATCCAAAACAGCCGCATCATACAGATCCTCTGCAACCCCCTGCATAGCCGCTACCAGTATAATACACGTAATTCCAAACCCTCTCCAGATCGATATAAAGATAATTCCATAAATTGCCAGATCCCTGTTTGAAAAAATAGCTAATTTAGGAAATCCGAGTCTCTCCAAAAAGTAAACTCCCCACCCTACATTAGGATTTAGAAAAAGCTTCCACATGATAGCTACTACCGTTGATGAACAGATAATGGGTAATATATAAACCGTACGGAAAAATTTATCCCGAAGACCTGTCCCACTGACCAACGCTGCTACCAGCATGGCAAATAGCATTCCTACCGGCACATCAAAAAGAATAAATAACCCTGTGGTTTTGAAGGATCTGATAAATCGCTTATCATGAAAGGCCTCGATAAAATTGTCTATGCCGATAAACTTTATATTACTGAAATATGTGGTTACATCCAGCGTACTGATAAAGAAGGAAATTATCAGCGGCAGCAGACTGAATAACAAAAGCACAGTAAAAGCCGGTGCTACAAACAAATAGGCCGCGTGATTCGGTTTGTTCCAGTATTTCAACACTCTCTTCAGCATAATTTATACCTCTCTGTTATCTTGTCATATCATTTTCCCGCAATGGTATCCAACTCGTCAGACGCCCACTGAAGAGCTTCCATAGGTTCCGCGTTTTCATACGTAATTTGTTCCAGCATAGGACTGAGTACATCATATTGCAATGGTGTTGAATATACATAACCGGTAGGAAAATAGGGATCATAATAATCAAGAAAAGTACTTGTTATCGCATAAACAGGATCCGCATTTAGCTCTTCATCTTCCGCAACAGATTTCAAGTAGGGCTGATATCCAATCTCCGTCCAGCGGTAAACAGGTGACTTTCCATCTCCTGTAACCTTATTATGGATATTATCATTCCAAAATTCCATAAAAGAATAACATGCCTCCAGCTCACGTCCTTCCGTATTCTTCATAACACATATAGACATAGGCCATGCTACAGTCGATATTCTCTCATCACCTGCCGGCAAAACAGAAACTCCAAAGTTTGCTCCATTTGTCTTACATGCAGTTGCAAACCATCCTCCGGTGCAGATCATACCACAGGTATTTGCCAGAAACATAGATTCATAATCCGCTGTAGTATACTTTCTTGTTTCGCTATAATCAATATATTTTTTGTAGACCTCCAATGCTCTGAGATTTCCATCAATATATTCCGGATCTGTTAAAATATTTTCGCCGTCCTCCGAAACGATACCTCCACCATAGCTCAAAAGCATTTCCGCGACACAAAACTGATTATCATAAAAAACCCGCCACCCACAATATTCCTGGAAGGATCCTCAAGCTTTTCTGCAAATTCTGCCAGCTCTTCCCATGTCCTGGGAGGAGTCTCCGGATCAAGCCCGGCCTCCTCAAACAAGTCTTTATTCCAATACAGAAATGTTCCGGATAATTGGAAAGGCATACCATAAAGCTTGCCGTCTAAAGTACAGGCATCTAAAATATCCTCATTAAAATCTGATTTTTCCAGATCTGTCTTCTCCCAGATATCGTCAATAGGTATATATATTCCGTCCCTGGAATAATCCCCGACCGCCACTCCTAGGTGAAGCTCCGGATTTGTATTGCTTGCAATAGACATATTCATTTTTTCTTCCAATGAAGAAAACTCCATAATATCCATATCTACGGTTACATTATCCTGATTCTGCTCATTATAGAGGGCAACCATCTCTTTAAGCACTTCTCCATCCACTCCCGTCCATCCATTCCAGAAACGGATAGTAACAGGTTCTTTCTCAGCCTTTTCCGGCTCTCTGGAATCCTCCTTTGCTTCTTCAGCCGCTTCTTCTACAGGTTCATCCTGTGACACAGGCGGAGAATCTATCCCAGCTCCCCCGCAAGCGGCTAAAGAAACAGTCATTCCGGCTGACAAAATACACGTCATCACTTTTTTCCATTTTTTACTTATCCTCATAAGCATTCCTCCTAATTTAATTTAGCTATTATTTTAGCTATTCATTTGATTTATATGCCTTTAAGTTATCATATTTATATTGTTTTGTCTATCCATTTTTAATATATTTACCCATTTTTTTATTTCTAACCAAAAATATTTAAACATTTATTATAATTTTATTGACTAAATTAGCTAAATATTATATGATTTTAGTGTGTTGTTTTTCGTTAAACCTAAATATTTAGCAACTGTTTCACAATAACATTCATTATAGAAAGGAAAAGGATGTATGAACAATTTTGATCGGCTTAATTTTTATTTTCAATCCCATATGCTATACTTCCATCCTCTCAATCGTAGTATCCATTTTTCTTCCGATAATACTAAGCCTCCTATTTACTATAAAAAAGCAACACCAGCTGCGGAGATTCAGGATGCTACTATTACTCTGCGTTTTTATCTTCCTGCCGCTAATTATGTCCGCCTTATTTCCGAAGGTTTGTCCGCAGATCCCATTCCTATGGAAAAGCACCCCGATGGAAACTGGATTGTAAAATTACCTCATATAACACCAGGTTTTTACTATTATGAATTTGAAGCCGACGGGCAGATCTGTGTTAATCCCGAAGCGCCGATAGGCTATGATTCTTTTCGCCTGAAAAATTATTTTGAGTATCCCGGCATCAATCTGTTTCAGAAGGCTGTTCCTCATGGGAGCATCCGGCTTGAATTTTTTCCATCCTCCAAAACAAACCATCTCCACTCCTGTTGGATCTATACGCCATACGCTTATGATACACACAACAGCCAGTCTCTTCCTGTCCTGATTCTGTCCTCACAGAATGGAGAATCCGAAACCGCATGGTTTCAGCAAGGAAAACTAAATTTTGCTGTCGACGGACCTATTTTTGACAATCAGTGCCCGGGTATTCTAATTGTTATGGGGGTGAATCTTTTTTCAGACCTTCTTCAGGATTGCGTTTCTTTCATACAATCAAAATACAAAATCAACAATATTTTTATATACCCTGAAAATTATCAATATCCAAAAGACTGGATTTTAAGACGGAATCAGATATGTTCACTTATATCCAAAATCCTCAAATCTCCAGATGATCTTATTAATCCGGACGATCTATATCCTGTTTGCCTATACTACGGAATTCAAAATAAGGATTCAAGGTTTTCTTTGATGGTTGATGACATTTATAAAAATCAGGTTAACGAAATGTGCGCTCTTTCTTTTCATCCTGATTTTTTACATTCCGGACATCAATCTATAAAAGCAGTTGAAGTCTCCTCTCGAGATGTAACCTTCCATATTTACGCGCCCAATGCCTCCCGCGTTCAGATTTCGGGAATCGGAGGCGCTATGGGCACAATGCGCTATGAATTAACACAAAACCACAATGGGATATGGAGTGTTTCTGTTCCTGATATTACTCCCGGATTTCATTACTGCACATTTTACGTAGATGGAAATCTCGTTCTCAACCCCGCTATGCCCATAGGATACGGCGCTTTTAAAGCCATAAATTTTTTTGAAAAGCCTGATGCTTATTCGCTTTTTTATCATATTCATAATGTTGGCCATGGCACAGTGCGTATGGAATATTATCCTTCCCCTGTATCAGGCTATCTGCGCAATTGTCTGGTCTATACACCTCCCGGATATGAGGAATCCCCGGACGAACGCTACCCTGTCTGGTATCTCCAGCATGGAGGAGGAGAAAACGAAACCGGATGGATCTGGCAAGGAAAGCTTTCCTTTATGTTGGATAACCTCATAGCCACAGGCCAATGTCCCAAAATGATCGTGGTCATGAACGAAGGTTATGCTTTCCCTGATAATATTTCCTATGATCAGGGATGTAGCGCCTTTCCTGATGTCCTTATTTATGACTGTATACCCTTTATTGACCGGGAATTCCGGACTATTCCCGACTCTAAAAACCGGGCTCTCAGTGGTTTGTCTATGGGAGGAATCCAGACAATGCTAACAGCATTTAGTCATCCGGACTATTTTTCCTATTTAGGAATGTTTAGTGTATTTTTGCGCACTCATATCGGAGAACATGATTTCTCTTTTCTTTTTTCATCACCAGAAACTTTTAATCACTATTTTCAGCTTGCTCTTTTTTGTTCCGGAGATAAAGAAAAAGACCTTACAGAGATTAATCATGATAAGATTTCATCATTAAGTGCCAGAGGTTATCATTGTGCCCAATATGTAACACCAGGATATCACGAGTGGACTGTATGGCGATTCAGCGCCTGCGAATTTGCCAAACGTTTATTCAAAAAATAGAAAGGAGCTATACTATGTCCCTTTTCATAAAAGACAAAAATTTTTACAAAACTGTCCTATTACTTGCTCTGCCTGTAGCATTACAGAATACCATATCCATAGGGGTTAATCTTGTGGATACTATCATGTTGGGTGCCTTCGGGGAAGCCCAGCTTTCAGCTTCATCCCTCGCCACTAATTTCTACAGCCTGTTCACTATTCTCTGCATGGGTATAGGAGGCGGGGGAACTGTTATGACTGCTCAGTTTTGGGGAAAAAAAGATCTATTTTCATTTAAAAGAGTAGTTACAATTATATATCGTATTACGATCATAGCATCTCTTCTTTTTATGGGGGTAAGTATGATTTTCGGACGTCAGATCATGGGAATTTATGCCTCCGAACCGGACATTATAGAAAGCGGAGTCAAATATTTTTCTTTTTTATCTTATACTTATCTTTTTATGGGGCTTTCACAGGTCACAACATTAATATTAAGAAGCTATGGCTGCGTCAAAATCCCACTGATCAGCTCTATCATAAGCTTTTTTGTAAATATTTTCAGCAATTGGATTTTTATTTTCGGAAAGTTCGGATTTCCATGTATGGAAATTACAGGAGCAGCTCTTGGAACTCTTATTTCAAGAATTGTAGAATTTATCATTATTGTAGGATATTTTCTCTGCATAGACCAAAAAATAAGATATCGTTTGTCGGATCTTTTCCTTAACTGTAAAGCCTTTTACAAAGATTATCTACATTATAGTATGCCAGTTGTTACAAGCGATTCTCTTCTAGCCATAGGAAATAATATGGTAGCAATCATTATAGGACGTCTCGGAAAGCTTTTTGTAACCGCAAACTCTATCTGCGGTATTACCGTCCAGTTAACTACCGTATTTGCACAGGGCATTTCAAGCGCAAGTGCAACAATCACCGGAAACACTATCGGAGAGGGAGATCTTGATAAAGCATATGAACAGGGAGTAACCTTAGTGGCTCTCAGCGGTATTGTTGGAATTGTTGCCTCCTTAATTGTCTATACGATCAACCCCTTTATTCTCTCCTTTTATAATGTCACAATACAGACAAAAGAGATTGCCAATCAGCTTTTGGCAGCCGTAGCCTTCTGTACAATCTTCACTTGCCTTCAGTCTGTTCTGACAAAAGGGGTACTACGTGCCGGCGGAGACACTCATTTTCTCATGATAGCAGATATTCTCTTCCTCTGGGTTGCATCTGTTCCACTGGGTATCCTCTCAGCATGGATCCTTAAATTATCTCCTTTTTATATCTATCTGTCTCTTCGTATTGATGTTATTATTAAATCATTCTGGTGTCTTGGAAGATTAAAAAGCAGAAAATGGATGAAGCAGATTTGAATATTATCAGAAAATGACTAATTTTTATCATTAAATCACTTACAACATTTTTAACTTTCAAAAAAGCCGACACCACAGCATTTATGTGGCTATCGGCTTTTTGTATCACTTTAAATGTCGAACGGGAAATTTATATTTGTCTCTCTTAATATTCAACGCTTTCAGGCAATAGTTTTTTCAGACGGACTTGACCGGAAATCCACGGATCATCCTCATGAAGCCGCTCCTTTTGAATCTGAACCGCTACACTGTCTTTTTCCCTGTGAAATGTCAGTCTGGTCCAGAAGCAGGTCTGCAGAAATTTGGTTTCCACCGTCAGCACATTTTCTTCAGCCCATGCAGCAGACACAGTTTGTGTATAGATTGGAATAGCCCCTTTTGTATAAACCGGACGCAGACTGCCATCTAAATAAGCCTCTATCCGTGCTCTGTAAGTACCGTCATCAAAAACAAGCTCCAAAAATTCTCCCTTATGGTAAATGGAAATCTCTTTTACATCCACATCCTCATGATCATAAAAATCTGTATATACATTGCTGTCATCCATGGGACGGAGCTCCGTGTTAATATGAAAGCTTCCTTCTGCCACACGGTAGATACCATTCCACAGGTCTATGTTGTCTGGTACAGATTCCTTCCTTCTGTCCTTGATCTTCAGGGAATGAATATACTCATCAAGCTCCCTGAAGCCTTCCTCATCAGAAGGAAGCGGAGAATCCGGAAGCTCCGGTGCCAACAGATAACGGCTTATAATCTCATTTTCTGCACGGGAGGCCCCATCGTTTGCAGCCTGGTTAAGGGATATCACAAGATCATTTTTTCGGCTCATTACAACATCCTGCCCATGTCCGCCTGCAAATTTAAAGGTTTCCTCCTCCGGACATATCCACAACTGATATCCATATCCTGCACCGTCATCTAAATGGGATTCCTTATTGATAACATCGGTCCTGATGCGGCGGGTAGTGGCCTTTCTGATCCATTCCTCCGAAATAAGCTGTTCTCCCTCCCAGGAGCCGTTCTGCAGATACAGCATACCCAGACGCAGATTGTTTTCTGTGCTTGAAGCCACGCCGGGTGCCGCATGGACATGATTTCCGCGAAAAGTCAGCCACTCCAGCTGGTCGGATTCCAATCCGATCTTATCAAATATTTCTTCTGTTAAATATTCACGTACTGTTTTTTCAGTCATCTTCATTACAATGGCGCCCAGCAGACAGGATCCGGTAGTATTATAAAAAAACCTTGTCCCGGGCGCATGATCAAAGATACTGGTCAGATAATTTTTAAGGAGATACTCTCCGGAAGCCGGATGAATGGACATTCCGTTTGCCATCATCAGTACATGCTCCACTGTAAGCTGTTCCAGATTTTCATTGACATTAACATGATACTGCCTGATCTCCTCCGCAAGCAGATCCACGATCTTATCCTCTACATTTAGAAGTCCCTGTGTACATGCCAGTCCTACTGCAGTGGCCACATAAGACTTTCCCATAGAGTGACAGATATGTGCCGTAGAGGAGGTATAAGGCTCCCACCATCCCTCAACAGCCACCTTTCCATGCCTTACCACCATAAGTCCGTGCATTTCCGTGCCACAGGCCTCAAGCTCCCTGAGCATAGCAAGCAGATTTCTGCTGGATAATCCCACTTCCTCCGGCCTTACCCTTTTCAGTTCTTTTTTGTACATAATCCCTCACCTTCCTCCGCCGGCAGGCGGACCAAAACAATCACCACTATGGAAATCTATATGGATTTCAGACAGGACCATCCGGCTTCCGGTTTCATCCCCGCACTGATCCCCTTTGGAATCTGTAAAGTCAATTTATTGTCTTTAAAAGTACAGCAAAACGGATACTCTCCCATTGCTGCCAGACTTTTGCACAGGATAACAAAGGTCTCATCATCCTGCCAGCCACCGGACAAAAAGCAATGCTCCGGATCCGGACCATAAATACGGTTTTGGATACTTAAATCAGGCTCCAATAAAAATGGAGACAGATTACTGCCCCACTCGGCCTTAAGGCCAACATGGTAGATGCAGGTTTCGTTTTTTTGCTTTACATGAAGCTTTCCTTCTTTTTCTTCAAAATCAAAGGCAATCTCCTCTATTCCCCACTCATTGGGATCAAATCTCCAAATCCTGTTTTTTAGAAGCGTTTCTGCCGGACTGTGCGGCTTTACATGTTTGGGCGCTCTGCTCATCCTTTGGGCTGCCCGCTCTAAAATTTGTTTTCCTTCCGTGTTTTCCGGAAGAGGCCTGCCACACATTTTAGAATAAATTTCCTCATAAAATAATCTGACAGCCTGATCGCCTCTGGATTCATTTCCCATGATCGTAACTGCCATATTCTCTTCCGGAAGGATAAGCGCTATCTGTCCGCCGCCTCCGTCCATGCGGCATCCTCCAAATGCATTTTTCCAAAGCTGCATACAGTACCCTTTTCCATTGTGATAGCCCGGCTCCTCATTGTTTGTCCATACCTGCCGGGTACAGGCCTGCCGGATCAGCGCCGAATCGATCAGCTGCCTTCCTTTCCATTCACCCTCTTTCAGAAACCACAATGCAAGCTTCAAAAAGCCGTCTGCCGTAACGACAGTTGTAACCGGGTCATAAATATGATCGTCATTATATTGGGCAATGATATCTATCCCTAAAGGCTTACAGAGCTTCTCCTTAAGCCAGGATGCAATATCCCTGCCTACCGCTCTTTCAGCAAGGAAAAACAACAGATGAGGAACCGAATTATTATAAAAAAAATGAGTGCCCGGTTCGCATGTCATTGGCGTGCGGAAAAAGCTTTCGCATAAATCCTCATCGGGATTTTCCAGAAAGTGCAGGAACGCTTCATCTGTTTCCTGCCCTGTCTGCATTGTCAGAAGATCGTAAACTGTGATCCGTCTGAAACGTTCGTCAAGATCAGGAGGAAGCTTATCCTCAAAATAATCCGTGATCCTGTCCTCAAAGCAAAGCTTTCCCTCATCAATGGCAAAAAGCACTGCTGCCCCAATGATCGCCTTTGCCGCAGAAAGAAGGCGATGAGGGCTTTGTAACGTATAAGGCTCTGCCGCCGCAGAAAAAACAAGCCTGTCATTTCTTACGATCTGAAAGCTGTGAATATCATAATCCATTTCTCTTAAACAATTCAGATAATTTGCAATATGCTCCGAAGCAATCCCCACAGCTTCCGGCATAGCTTCTGTAATGATCCCATCCATTAAAGCAGATTTTTCCATTATAAACTCCTTTTCTTTTACCCCTTAACTCCTCCAATAACAATACCCTTAATAAATCCTTTTTGAAAAAAAGGATAAATGACTAAAATAGGTATGATCGCTATCACTGCGATAGCCATTCTCACGCCTACACTGGGCACCTGTATATTTGCGGCGATCATACTGTTTGCCTGATTATTGCTCAAAAAGTCCGCGCT
The DNA here is from genome assembly GCA_947382625.1 of uncultured Lachnospiraceae bacterium. Taxonomy (GTDB): domain Bacteria; phylum Bacillota; class Clostridia; order Lachnospirales; family Lachnospiraceae; genus Suilimivivens. Next base: position 13,091 of record CANDAG010000014.1, on the reverse strand, counting down.
GGTGATCAGCCTGTTCAGCAGATTCTGGATCGTATAAAGATCTGTCCTCTTCGTCAGGTAGTAGAGTCCGTTCATCCAGTCATTCCAGTAAGCTAACGCCGTCATCAGACCTACCGTTGAAAGGATCGGTTTGGACATTGGCACTACAACAGAAATGAGGATACGGAATTCCGAAGCGCCGTCGATCATAGCCGCCTCCAGGATATTATCCGGTATATTTGTGCTGAAATAGGTCCGCATCATGATAACGGCAAAACCACTGAGAAGCAGAGAGGGAAAGATAAGCGCCCAAAATGTATCTTTAATATGAAAGGTCTGCACCCACATCATATAGGAAGGGATCATACCTCCATTGAAAAGCATGGTAAAAAATACAAAAAAGGCAAAAAAATTCCTTCCGGGCAGGTTTTTCCTGGAAAGCGGATATGCAAAAAGTGTGGTTATGATCACGCTTAAGCTGGTTCCAACCGTAGTAGAAGCTATAGTCATTACATAGGAACGAAGGATCTTTTCCCTGCTGAACCACAGATACTGATAGGCGTCGAATCCAAATTCCTCAGGAAAGATCGAATATCCGTTTTTCAGAAGTGCACCTTCTGAGGTAATAGATGACATAAATAGTAGCACGATAGGAAAAACACATATCAGAGCCAGAAGGATCATAAGGGCTGTGGAAACCCTGCTGAATATTTTGTCGGATCTTGAATTCATAATTCCTCGCTTTCTTGATTTTCCTTAGAATAAAGCGTTTTCGGATTCTACACGTCTCACGATCATATTTGCAGCAAGTACCGTCACAAATCCCAAAATTGACTGCAAAAATCCTGCTGCCGCCGCTCTGCCGATATCGCTGCTTTCCATCAGTCCCCGGTAAACGTAGGTATCGATGGTGGTAGTTGCCTTTTGCAGCATTCCCGAATTCATAGGCACCTGGAAGAACAGACCGAAATCTGAGTAAAACATTCTTCCTATGCTCATCAGGGTAAGGGTTATGATCGTGGGCTTCAGCAAAGGAAGTGTAATACTTCTGATACATTTCCATGTTCCCGCACCGTCCACAGCCGCTGCCTCATATAGAGATTTATCAAATCCTATAATGGTAGCATAGTAAATAATAGAATGATATCCAAAGCTCTTCCATGCCTGAACGAACGTCAGGATAAAAGGCCAGTACTCAGGCCTGGTGTACCATGAAATTTTTTCAATCCCCAAAGGGACTAAAATACTGTTATTGATCATTCCGCTGGACTGGCCCAAAAGCGCATAGACAATATAGCTGATGACCACATAGGACAGGAGATAGGGGATCAATATCAGGGTCTGAGATACCTTACGGACCATTCCGGAGCGGACTTCATTGAGCATTATGGCTACCACAATAGCCAAAATAGTATTGATGATCAGAAATACCAGATTATATCCTACTGTGTTCCGAAACAGATTAAAGGCGTCTCTGGTTTTAAACAAAAAAGCAAAATTTTTCAGCCCTACCCAGGGACTTCCCCAGATTCCTTCCACATACTTAAACTTTTTAAACGCCAGCTGAAGGCCTGCAAGGGGAATATAGTTGTTGATCACCAGATACACCAGCCCCGGAAGCATCATCAGGTAAAGGGGGAGAGCTCTTTTCAGTTTCCTTGTATTCATGATTCCTCTTATTTCTGCCGCCAAAAGCGGCGTATCTATTTTTATATGCCCCGCCGGTTACGGCGGGGCCCTGCTTCATAGAATCCTGCTTTTATTTTTCAGCAGCCCATGCATCCAGCTGCGCCTGTTTTTCTTCAATGATCCGGTCTATGCCGGCATCCTTTAGCTCTGAACGGAATGTTTCAAGCAGGCTTTCTGTATCATCCAGTCCCAATACAATGGCATTATAGTACTGGGAAACTACGTTTGTGCATGCGGCAATCTCATCCGTTACATTTGCCGGGTTAAAAGTAAATCCCATTGCCGGAGACAATACCGCATGATCGTTGGAATCGATCCAGGTCTGATAGTAATCGGGACTGTTAGGCTTCCATGGATCCGTGATAGTTATATTCGGCCAGAATGTTCCCATACCGGAGGGCCATCCTGTTGTAAAAGCATCCAGACCTTCCGCGAAATCAATGGTTCCATCCTCCTGCTTTACATAATGGACATCCTCGATCCCGCTGCAGACAAGATTCGCCAGTTCGCTGTCTGTATACAATGCATTCAAAAATTTCATAGCAGCTTCCTTATGCTCGCTCAGAGCAGGAATACACCACATCATGCCTGACACAGAGTCCGTGGTGGCATAATTTGTATCGGCAAGCTCCGCACCATAAAGCCTCATACCGCAATTGTTCTGCTGTACCTCAGCCGTTACTGCAGGGTCAAATCCGCCTCCCATATAACAGAAAGCCTGTCGGTTGGAAAGATAAGAAACAGCGCCGTCCTGGGAGTTCATGGGATCATTGACAAAGAGCCCCTTTTCCATCCACTGATTCGTATAACCGATCATTGTCTCAAATGCTTCCGTTTCAAAAATATTCACTACCTCCAGATTGTTGTCCGCAAGAACCAGTCCGCCGAAGACATTATTTCCGGTGGTTCCTAAGGGATCGAACCCGATAGGTCCCATAAAATCTCCATTTGTCCCGGTAGGGAAAATCGCCAGATCAGGATGGGCTTCCTTTACCTTAAGAGCAACCTGCGTCAGATCTTCAAAATTGTGGATATCATCCGGCGATATCCCTAACTCATCGCAGATTTCCGCATCCATTACCACACAGGGGCGATTACTGTAGGCGTCAACCTTAGGTACGCCGTAAATACTGCCGTCAAATCTTCCGCTTTCGATATATTTACCAAGACAATCCCTGATCCCTGCGCCATATTCCTCCAGAAGATCATCCAGCTCTGTTATCGCGCCGCTGTCCACATAGGTAGATACCGGAGACATAAAGCAGCAATTAAACAGATCTACTCCCCCATCTGTCAAAAGAAGATTGAGCTGATCGGACCAGCTTGCAAAGTCAATGCATAAAAGCTCTACCTCCACTCCGATATCCGGGATGGTAAGCTCATTGATCGCATCCTGAACCATTTCCCTTTCCTCTGCTGCATTCATAGTCAGCATATAGGGAACCACGATCTTTTCTGACTCTCCTTTCGTCTCCTGAGAAGTCTGTTCGTTTTGCGCCTCTTCTGCAGCTTCTCCGTCCTGCTCACTGACTGCCGTATTGGCATTTTCATTATCCTCTGTGTTTTCCGGCGCTTCACTGCCGCATGCAGTTACTGAAAAAACCAAAGACGCCGCCAAAAGAATACCGGTTAATTTTTTTAATATAGTTTTCATACATACCTCCTGACAAAATCATGTACTGTCACGCTTCGCGATCCAGCTTTTTGAATCTGAAACTTCCTTCCTCCAAAGTAACTTTTTATTTTTTTTCGCTTATGGTCTCCTTTCTTCTTTGATATAGATTGAACCCGATCATAGAAAGAAAAATCAAAACAGCCACCCAATAGAACATAACCTCATAGCCAAATTGATCGGAAATCCTTCCGCAAATGATCGGACCAAGTCCCTGCCCTAAATCTGCTCCTATATAAAATGTACTGGTAGCTATCCCTACACTTGCAGCATCTACCTTTTTCATACAGGCTGTCTGCAGAGAAATCTGCCCGCTTCCCTGCCCTACTGCCTTCAGAACAGCTGCGGCAAGAAATACCCACAAATATTTTCCACCGCCCACAGCTGCCATAGCCACTATACTGGTGATCAAAGAAACATTTACTATCACAGTAATATTATGCCTGTCTACAATTTTTCCAACAAACATTCGTATAAAAAATAATATGGCGGCGTTTACAGAAAAAAACAGGGATATCCCGGCAATACTTCTCTCCTCGGACAAAAGCAGCAAAAAGGAATTAATGATCCCATTTTGAAGAGAAAACAGTCCGCCCACCAGTGCATATACTATGCATGGAGTACAGATCAGCCTGTCAAAGGTAAAACGAATTTTTTTCTTCTCTGAACCTTCAGCTGCTTCTTTTCTGTCTGTCAAAAAAAGAAATACAACTGCCAGAACCGTAAGAACCGCTATCAGAAGAAACAAAAACCGATAGCCAAACCTGTCTTTGATCTCTATACCAAGACCGGGACCGCAAACCTGCGATACCACCTGTCCTAAGCTATAAAAGCCAATCCCCTCTGCAAGCCTCTCTTTCGGTATATAATCATACAGGATCGCTATATTGGCTGTTCCGTTAATACCAAATGCTAACCCATGCAGGATCCGGACAATAAACATTGTCTTGATACCCGGAGCAAAGGAATAGCCCAAAATTGCAATACAGATCAACATAGTCGATAAAATACAGATACTCCGTTTATTAAAGCTGTCTGTTATAAATCCCCCAAAAGGCCGTATCATCAGAGCTGCAATAGAATAAATCCCGGCCAGAGAACCGGCCACTGTCAGCTTCGCACCCAGGGTAACGCCGTAGGGACTGATCAAGGCCGCTATCATGCTGTAACCAAAGGAAATGATCAGGCCTGCAAGTGTCAAAAAAATATAATTATGGTTAAACAGCTTTTCCTTTTTCATCTTCCCTGCCTTTCTGCATTTTCGTTTTAGCAACTTGGTAAATTTTAAATTCTCCCTGATTACAAAGAGAATTTAAAATATATTATAGCATCAGGACCGGCCATATAACTTTATCATCTTGTTTCCTCCGGACTCTGACAGGTATCGCCAAAGACATATTCAGCATCCAGCACCCGGCTCATAGGCATCCTGATATCCTTTTCTATGATCAGAAGCAGAAGATTCAATGTATTTTCAGCCACCAGCTCCACCGGCGTGCAAACGGTACTGATAGAAGGAGAAAAATATTCAAAAACCTTGCTGCTTCCGGCGGCAAGAACCTCTATATCCTTTTGAAACTGCATACCATTGTTCCGGCAGGCCACTACCGCACCGATTGCCTGATCCGGCACATTGACCAGAACTGCCGTAGGATTTTCTTCACACTTAAGAATGCTGTCCATTGCTCTGTGACCGGAATGAAAATCTCTCTCATCTTCCTCCCTGATCCAGTCTCTTTTAACCTCAATCCCCAGTTCCCTGCATTTATTGATAAAGCCCATCTGACGCAGTATAGAGTTCGGTCCGTTCTGGCTGCTTCCGATAAATCCTGCCCTCTTATGGCCTCTTTTTGCAAACAATGCGGCACAATCAGAACCAACCGCATAATCATCCACATAAACACAGGGATAATTTTTTTCATTTCGAAAAACACACACAATAGGTATTTCAAATGTATGGGTATTTAAAAATTCGGCATCGGCATCTGATATTCCACAGACGATAATACCGCTGTATCTGGAGGGAGTCATCATCTGTTCACAATCAACCAGTTGTCCATAGGCGAACATATGGATATAAAACTCTACATGCTCCTCCGTTTCTTCTACAGTCCGTTGCAATCCGCGGAAAAAGCTGCCCATAATTTCATCGGCATAACCGGAATTCCAAAAGACGGCAATCACTCTTCCAGTACCTTCTACGCCCGCATTTCTCAATCTGCGTGCATATATATTTGGCTGATAACCCATTTCTCTGGCAATATCCTTGATCTTCTTCTGGGTTTCCTTTGAGATACGCATCTTATCACCGCGTCCGTTCAAAACGATGGAAACCGTGCCCGCAGAAAGTCCCAGCTTTTCTGCAATCTCTTTAATTTGAATGTTCCCTTTGCCTGCCAATATACTCCCCCTGATTTGCTATTTCGTTTTAGCTTGTTTAGATTGTACACATATACTAAGGAAATGTCAAGAAAAAATACTGTTGAGGGAAAAATTTCCTCAACAGTATTTTTATCTATACTATTTTATTCAGTTACCAACCTGTGCATTTAAGTCATTCAGCAACGGCTCCCAGATATCTCTATTCGCCTCTTTATACTCCGCAATGGCGCTCTCCACGTCTTCCCCGTTACATATAATCTGTACCGCCATGTTTTTCAGATTGACCGCTCCATAATATGCTGTCTTCAATTCTCCACTGTAAACCATATACTCCTGCGGAAGTGGAAATACCGTTCCGCTGGAACGTACCGCATACAACTCCCTGCAATGCTCTACTAACGGCTTTTTATCCGGAGGCGTCATCATTCCGCTTGCAACCAGATCATCCGCACACCAACCCAGCATAAAATATGCAAGGAATCCCGGATAATACTCTTCCCCTGTAAGCGACTCTACCGTTCCGTCCTCTGCGTACTGCCATTCGCTGCCCTCAACACCGACATGGGTAATCACGGACCCTTCCTCCGTGCAGGCCCAGTCTATGATATCCAGCATCCGCTCCATGGTGGCTTCATCGGTGTTCGGTGAAAATACCGTGCACAGCCAGTAATTACCAATCTGGCTCGCAAAAATATTTCCGTTGTCATCTGTCACACACATAACCGCCACATCGCCGAAACCGGATCCCTCTTCATAGCCCTCTAACTGCGTCACTGCCTGTATACTGCCCGGATCTGCGGGGCTGTACATGCAAGGCGTCTGCCCACTGTAAAAGGTTTCTCTCTCATAATCAACAGTTGTATCATTATAATAATCCGGATCCAGTAATCCTTCCTGATACCATTCCTGCACTGTGGATATCATTTCCGCATAGTTTGCATGGTTCGGCTGCCATTCATAGCTTCCCCCATCCACATAGAAATCGTCATCCGGAATCCCGAATACCCGACGGAACATGAGCAGGATATCCGCATTGATACCGCCAAGCACCGGACGGTCTACTAACCCTGCGTCCTTCACCTTCTGTAGATACTCCTTTAACTCGCTGATCGTTATGGTGTCGTCCGCGCAAAGATCATTCATGCCCACCTGCTCTGCCAGATCACGGCGCAGATAAAGCGAGTTGTGGGCTGTCGCTACCTCCACATCCGTCATCATTCCATAAATGGAATGCAAATATCCATAAGTCTTTCCATCCACTTCCAGAGATTCCAAATATCCGCTTTTTCCTACCATATTGTAAAGATTCGGCCACCGCTGCTCCCAGCCATCCGGCAATGGTGCAAAAAGCCCCTGATTCACATATTCATAGTAGGACGGCCAGTCAAAGCCTCCCCACATGTTCAAATCTGCCAGTTCTCCGCTGGTTGCCTCAATCGCGAAACGTTCTGCCGCCCCATCAGCGCCATTGGGTAGTATTTCAAAATCAACGTTGAATTTGTCCCGGATATACGGACCAACCGCCGATGTATCATAATCTACTCCTGCCTCCGTATTGACGCCTGTCATGGTAAAGGTTATCTTTTCTGCATACTTGTCTGTCTCCTGTACTTCCTCCCCCACAGCCTGATCATCCGTAGCTTCTTCTTTTTCCTGCACTGAGTTGTCCGCCTCTGCACTTGTTCCCTCATCCGTTAATGTGTTGCCGCATCCGGCAAGCAGGGAGACTACCATGGCACCGCCTAACAGCAGTGCAATCAATTTGTTTTTCATTTCTAACCCTCCTTATTCCAGTTCCTTTTATGTTGTTTCCTGTATCGCAACCCCGTTTTTCGGGGATGGAAACCTTAAGCCTTCACCGCCCCTAAAAGGATTCCCTTGGTGAAATATTTTTGTAAAAAGGGATACACCAACATGATTGGCAACATGACCATAAATACCGATGCCATTTTTATCCCCTGCGGAAATTGTTGCTGTTCTGCAGCCATACTCGTTCCGGATGTATTGTTTAAAATCGTTCCATTCACAACACCTCTCAAAAACAGCTGAAGAACATTTTTATTTCCCTTCGTCAACATCAACATCGGCCAATACCAGTTATTCCAATATCCTACCATACTGAACAAGGTAAAGGTTGCAATGATTGGCTTTTGCAACGGAAGCATCACCCGTCCAAAAATAACCAGATCATTGGCCCCGTCAATCATTGCCGCTTCCTGCAGTTCCATGGGTGTGCCCTCAAAGCCGTTTTTCATGATGATAATATTATAAACCGACACCAGGCTGACAATAATCACTCCTGCATAAGTATTAAGGAGACCCAAATTTCGGTATAGCAAATAAGTAGGCACCAAACCGCCTCCAAAAAACATGGTAAAAAGCATCACACGGAAGAAAAGCTTTTTTCCGGGAAACTGCCGTGAAAAGGCAAACGCTGCCAGAACGGAAATTGTCATTCCTGCTACAGTTCCAAAAATTGTAGTGATCAGGGTTCCCTGATAGGCTAACAAAAGCCCATCCCCCTTCTCGAACATTTCCTTATAATTGTCCAAGGTAAATTCCATTGGAAGGAATGAAAAAGGATGCAGGCTGTATGCCCTCGCGGTCTCCAGCGAAATCACCACAGCATTCCAAAAAGGAATCAGGATAATCACGGTGAAGAAAAGCAACAGTACCGTTGACACAATTTGAACGCCATCCCATCTTTTTCTGCGTATTTTAATTTTTCTCATTCTTATACCTCCTGCATATCGCAAGCCTCGCTTGCGATACTGCGTTAATAATCACCTCTAACGAAACATCTTTTCTCCGGTGAGCCTATATACCACCTGATTTGCTCCGAGTAGCATGACAAGGTTGATCACCGCCGTAAACATCCCCACCGCAGTAGTAAATCCATAGTCAGGAACCGACCGGAAGGTCAGATCATACACATAAATATCCAGAATCCGTGCGGTATTCTCAACCATGGCGTTATTCAAATTAAAAATCTGATCAAAGCCTGCGCTCATAATGCCGCCCACCGCCAGAATAAACATGATTGCAATGGTTGTCCGAATTCCCGGCAGAGTAATATGCCAAATTCTCTGTAGCCGGGACGCCCCATCGCATTCCGCCGCCTCATAGAGGGACGGGTCAATCCCTGCAATGGCGGCCATATAGATGATGGCAGACCAGCCCATTTCCTTCCAGTTCGCTGTTGCGTACAGAAGCGGACGAAACAGGGCTTCATTGCCCAGGAAATTTACTTTTCCGATTCTCAGACTGTCAAGTAATACATTTATAGCACCATCAGTGGCCAAAAAGTTCCGCAGAATACTGGCAACCACCACCCATGAAAGGAAATGAGGAAAAGTCAAAACCGTCTGTACCACCTTTTTGCCTTTCTTTCCCGGCATCTCCGTCAATAGGATAGCCACAACAATTCCCATAGGGAACTCCCAGATCAGACGACTCACACTAATCTGCAACGTGTTTATTATTGCCTGCTTTGCGATCGGCGTAATAAAAATACGCTTGAAATTAGAAAGTCCTACCCATTCACTTCCCAGAATTCCCAGCCGTGCATTGTACTTTTTAAAGGCAAGAATAACCCCATACATCGGTCCGTACTGAAATATGATCAACCAGACAAATAACGGCAGAAGACACAGATACAAATAGCGTGCTTTCCAGATTTCCTGCGTCAGATTCTTTTTTTTCATGTTCTCTCCTTTCCTGCCGCTAACCGGCCCCTCATTAGATTCTTGTTTTATTATAAACGCGCCATCCAATCGCCAAAACCCGATAAAATTATTATTTCCAGCACTATTTTGTCCTTTTTTCCTTATTTTGTTTCTTTTGATGCTATCTTTTTATATAATATGTATAATTAAAATTCACATTATCAGTTATAAGGAGAGTGTGTTATGGTCAAACTGTTGATTGTTGATGATGAATCCAGAACAAGGACCGGGCTTTCTTCTCTTATTGCAAAAAGCCGCCTTCCCATAGAAATTGTTGGTATTGCCGCAAATGGCGAAGAAGGGCTTTCTTTGGCGAAATCCCTGCTTCCTGACATTATTCTCACGGATGTCCGCATGCCAAGGCTGGATGGCATCCGACTCTCCTCAGAGGTCAAAAAATTCTCACCCGACTGCCAGATTATTTTCATCAGCGGATACGCCGATAAGGAATATTTGAAGGCCGCCATCTCTTTAAAGGCAGTCAGTTATGTGGAAAAACCCATCGAGGAACAGGAAATTATAGGTGCTCTTACGAACGCCATCCATAATATAGAGGAAAACAGACAAAAATCGAATATACTGAAACAGAATGAACTTCTGCAAAAGCAACAGAAGGACATGCTCCGCACAAAGGCCGCACTGGAGTTCATCAGGCCTGGGACTGACCAGCAGGATCTTTCCATGCTCTCCTCACTCCATCCGGATTTCTGGGAGCATCCCTGCTACTGTACCCTGATCTGTTGTCTCAATGATAAAGAAGGAGAAATGCCCCGGGCCCAGGATGCTCTGGAAACCGTTCTTGGAAAATACAGCAATCCCTATCTGCTGGCTGCCCAAAAGCCCGGTCTTTTTATTTTGCATGTGTGTGGCATCGAGCAAAATCAGACTGATACCTTCCACATCCGGATGGACCGGCTCTTTGAAAAAATGCGCACTGCTCTTTCATCCCTTTCTGAGCTCTTTTTAGCGGTGGGACGCCCTGTGCCCAGTCCCGGACAACTCCATCATTCCTATGCCGATGCAGTTGTTTGCCTGAAACAGCTTTTTTTCACGGGCTTTGATCATATCAGCTATTTTAAGGGTATGGACAATTCCGCAGAGACTCCCTTTTGTCCCGATGAAACCCTTTATCTGGAATTTATCCGGACGCTTCAGGAGGGAGACCGACAAAAAGCTGATGCCATTGTCACACAGCTTTTTAGGGAAATACGCCAAATGACATGTTTTGAAATAAACAGTATCAAAAACGTTTATCACCGGCTGCTGCTTGCACTGGATTCCGTCTGTCAAAAACGCGGGCTGTCCGATGTACTCCCCCATGACGGCGATTTCATCTGGGAGAATATCTCCCAAAGTGATACTGTTTTTTCCCTGCATACCTGTCTGACAGACCGTCTCACCTTCTACTTTGACATCCTCTTAGGCAGAGAGGGCTCGTCTTTGCTGATCTATCATATCCGGCAGTATGTAGAAGAACACTTTAAAGAACCGAATCTTTCCGTCAATCAACTGGCGGCTGATCTGCATTTTTCAACGGCTTATCTGTGCCGAAGCTTTAAAAACGAAACCGGCGACACCATCAACGCCTATATCAACAGCTTTCGAATCGGGAAAGCCAAAGAATTATTGCTGACAGAGGATATAAAACTATATGAGATTTCCTTCTGTGTCGGTTATAGCGACCCGAACTATTTTACCAGACAGTTCAAAAAGCAGGTTGGAATGACGCCATCGGAATATCGGGAAAGGCACGCCTTATGAAAAAACTGATAAAAAAATTTTATACCCTGTTTGTATACCGGACGCAGCTTTCGGCAAAGCTTTTGCTTTCCTATGCCGTTCTGATCATCATTCCTCTGCTCTTTCTCACCTTTTTATCCTACGCCCATGTATCAAAAATGCTGATCCGCCAGTTTCAGGATTCCTCAGATATTTCTCTGCAGCAGACCAGCGCCTACCTGGACCGGGTTCTTCGGGAAGTTATCGATGCAACCCAGCAAGCTGCCTACCACAAGACATTGGCAAACATTTATCAAAAAAATGCGCCTGCCGGACAACTCCTCATGCGTTATCAGGATTACCGGACTGCATCCGATGTCCTTGGCGGTATTTTTTCCTCGGAGGATATTCATTCTGCAGAAATTTTTGTCAGCGGGAAATTCACCTTTGCAAACAGCAAAGGCATAGAAGGACTTTCCTTTATCAACTTAAACAGTGCCCAGGCACAAATGCTGGACGAAAGTTTAAAGGACTTTCATGGGAAAATTCTGTGGTTTCCACCCCACATCATCAAAGATGCAGTTTTTCAAAAAGAAACTGTTGTCATCACCGGAGCACGTTATATGAAGGTGACACCCACTAACCGCAACATCGGTATCATCACCGTAAATATCCCCCAACATCAGCTGGACGCAATCATCAGCCGCGCCTCCACTCTGTCCGGCAGCGTTTCTCTGCTCTTTGATAACACAGGAAATTCCATGTCCGTTTCCGATGAAGCGCTGCTTCAAAGCTATGGACTGACAGCTGACAGGATTCTTGAAGGTATCGACTCTGGTCTCACTACCCTTACGATCCAGAATAATACCATTCTGCTAAACCACACATCCGTAGGCGATTCCGGATGGATCCTGGTCTCTGCCAATCCTTATGACAAAATTCTGGAACCCAGCATCGAAACCAGAAACCGCATGCTCCTTACCATGCTGCTGGTCAGCATTCTGTTCCTTTTCACTGCATGGTTCATATCCAGACTGGTCACAAAACCAATCCGCTTCCTCGCCAAACGCATGAAGGAAGTTCAATTTCACAATTATGATCCCATCCCCGTTCCTGCCGGAACCGATGAGGTCAGCGATCTGGTCAACAGCTACAATCATATGTTAGACAAAATAAACGCCTACGCAGCATCCCAGTACCAGCAGGGAATCGCCTTGAAAAACTCTGAGTTAAAGACCCTTCAGGCGCAGATCAATCCACATTTTCTTTACAATACACTGGACCTGCTCCACTGGCTTGCCGTCGATTACGGTGCAGACGAAATTTCCGAAATCGTCTCTCTCCTGTCGCGTTTTTATAAGCTAAGCCTGAACAGAGGGCTGGACATTGTTTCCTTAAGAGACGCCCTCACCCATACCGAGGTATATATCCGGCTACAAAACTTCCGTTTTGACCAGCCTGTATCTTTGGAAATTCAGGTTCCGGAAGAAATCCGCAATTGTGGTATTTTAAATCTTATTTTGCAACCTATTGTGGAAAACGCGATCCTGCACGGAATCCGGGAAAAAGAAAGTCAGACCGGCACTGTAACTATCCGCGCCTTTGTATCGGAAAACATCCTGCATCTTGAAATCGCAGATGATGGTATTGGAATGGATGAATCCCAGCTGGAAGCGTTGCTTCATCCATCTGATAAGACTGCTTCCACCGGATATGGAATCTGGAATATCATGGAACGTATCCGGCTCTACTACGGAGCAGAGTACGGTTTAACTTATGAGAGCTGCCCCGGAGAAGGAACCACGGCATTTTTGCGAATTCCATACCTGGAAGGCTGATTTTAGTACAGCATCTGCACGGGTCTGCACACAATCAGGACCACCCGTAAAACGGGTGGTTTGTCCTCCCCCTATAAGGGGGTGTCA